>BBZO01000080.1 GCA_001304875.1 Clostridia bacterium UC5.1-2E3 | reverse complement strand
TCGGTGGGATGTTCAAAGGCGTCGGACAACCTCACGACCGACCGCTCCGGCATCGGCGCGGTTCCGTTGTAGAAGACGGCAAACTGCGGCGTCGGGAGCTTTATGAGCTTTGTCCCGTACAGGTTGGCGTCCTGCGTCAGCCGGGAATAGATGCTGGCCACGTAGAGCAGATCCCGGAGCGGCATGTTCGGGTTATGGCTGGACTGGTGCTCATACAGGGGCAAATGCATGTCCAGAAGAAATGAGAGGTCGTTCTTCATGCCGATGTAGACCGCGTGCTCCAGCGTGGTGATCTTTAATGCCTCCGGGTCGTCGTAGGAAGTGCCGTTTAACGCGTTGTAGAGAGTCAGAAATTCCGCCTTGTCCCTGAAAATCATCCGGAACAGCCGGTCCTTGTAGGTGCGCACTGGCTGCGGCAGCCCGGAGCTGTAGATTTCCCGCATTTTTTCCATTTGTCATGTCCCTTTCTGTGGTGGGAGAGAGGATCCTTCAAATGTTTTCTGAAACGCTAAAAAATCCCCTCTGCTGTTTTTTCTGGAGTTTCAGCATTGAAAATTTCTAAGACGTTTCTTTGAAATGCCTGCGCGGCAAGAATAGAGACTGGCAAACTGCCAAAAGAATTTAGAAATATAATGCTTAC
>BBZO01000079.1 GCA_001304875.1 Clostridia bacterium UC5.1-2E3 | reverse complement strand
AAAAAGGGCAGCATGACGAGCATCATGCACATGGCCGCCACGCTGTTGCCAGCAGGCCCCCGGAGCAAAAAGAAAAGCGGCACGCCGATGAGCGCCCCGCAGCCGAAGCAGACAAGCTGCCTCTTGGTTAAGTTGAACGCGACCTTGGTTTTGACTTTCGTCAGGTCTTTGGGTACGGGTACATAAGCCATTGGTAAATTCCCTCCCTCCGGGTCAATGTGCGTTGAATACGGCTTTGGACAGGCTGCCGGTCTTGAACAGCGTAAAGCAAAGCAGCACGGTGTAGCCCACGCAGCTCCAGATTGCATGATGATGTCCTCCTCGGTGGCGATGTTCTGCACCAGCACGGCGTAGATCGCCACGCAGACGATAATCAAAAACGCCTGGAAGCCCAGGGCCAGCAGGCTGCGCAGGTAGTTCTGGCCCATGCCGCCCCATTCCTTGCCCATCATGGTCGCCATCGGGATGGGGGCCACCGACGTGACAAGGTAAATTTCGATCATACGGCCATAAATGACGATGAAAATGCAGATATACAGCGCCCACATGGTAATGCCGATAAAAAGCGACTGGAACCACAGGCCGAACAGCGGCCCCAGGTCCATATCCATCAGCCGGGACTCCATATCGGTCATAACAGCGGAGATGTCGATGGAAGCGTCCGAGCCGATGATGCCGGACGCCTGGGCCACCACGCTTTGGGCCATATCGAACACGGCCATGACGAGGTTCCAGGTGTTGGTGACGAGCAAAATCGCGGCGGCGGACTTGAACACCCATTTGAAGATCATCCAGGTGTCCACATCATGCAGGTTGTTGCGGTCGGTAATCATCTGGATCAGCTCCAGCGTCATCACGATGGCCAGGATCACGCCAGCAATCGGCACCATGATGGAGTTGGAAAGGTTCTGG
>BBZO01000078.1 GCA_001304875.1 Clostridia bacterium UC5.1-2E3 | reverse complement strand
AAGAAGGGCAGCATGACGAGCATCATGCACATGGCCGCCACGCTGTTGCCAGCAGGCCCCCGGAGCAAAAAGAAAAGCGGCACGCCGATGAGCACCCCGCAGCCGAAGCAGACAAGCTGCCTCTTGGTTAAGTTGAACGCGACCTTGGTTTTGACTTTCGTCAGGTCTTTGGGTACAGGTACATAAGCCATTTTGCGTTTCCTCCTTCCTGGCTCAGTGCGCCTGAAACACTGCTTTCGCGAGACTGCCGGTTTTGAACAGTGTGAAGCACAGCAGCACGGTATAGCCCACGCAGCTCCAAATCGCCATGATGATGTCCTCCTCGGTGGCGATGTTCTGCACCAGTACGGCGTAGATCGCCACACAGACGATAATCAAAAACGCCTGGAAGCCCAGGGCCAGCAGGCTGCGCAAGTAGTTCTGGCCCATGCCGCCCCATTCCTTGCCCATCATGGTCGCCATTGGGATGGGGGCCACCGACGTGACAAGGTAAATTTCGATCATACGGCCATAAATCACGATGAAAATGCAGATATACAGCGCCCACATGGTAATGCCGATAAAGAGCGACTGGAACCACAGGCCGAACAACGGCCCCAGGTCCATATCCATCAGTCGGGACTCCATATCGGTCATAACAGCGGAGATGTCGATGGAAGCGTCCGAACCGATGATGCCGGACGCCTGGGCCACCACGCTTTGGGCCATATCGAACACGGCCATGACGAGGTTCCAGGTGTTGGTGACGAGCAAAATCGCGGCGGCGGACTTGAACACCCATTTGAAGATCATCCAGGTGTCCACGTCATGCAGGTTGTTGCGGTCGGTAATCATCTGGATCAGCTCCAGCGTCATCACGATGGCCAGGATCACGCCTGCAATCGGCACCATGATGGAGTTGGAGAGGTTCTGA
>BBZO01000077.1 GCA_001304875.1 Clostridia bacterium UC5.1-2E3 | reverse complement strand
GGAACAGCGCCTCGATGTTGGCCTTTTCCAGCTTCCGCTCGGCCTGGGCGGCCTTGCGGTAAGGTTTCAGTTTGTGGCTGCGGTAGCCCTCCCGGACCAGATGCACGCCGGTCTCTACGGCTTCCTCGGACTTGTGGGCGCTCTCCACGCCCACGTTATCGTCCTCGGTCTTGCGGATCTCCTGATGGAGCTTACCCGCCACCGCGTTGCCCGGCGCGTCCCGCACCGTATGGGACAGTTTGGAGGGCGGCCGGGGCTTATCCTCCAGCACCAGCTTGGTCGTGACCTTGCCGGTCTTGGGGTCCACCTCGGCCCGCTTGACCTGCTTTTTCGGAATTTTTGCCTGCGCCTTATCCGCTTTGGCGGCGGCCTTTTCCGCCTTGCGGATGGGCTTCTCCAGCGCCGGGTCCGCCCGTTCTTCCTCCGTAAAGCGCAGGCGCGGTTCCTTAATCAAACCATTCCCCCAGCATGAGGGAGGCCGCCATGCTGGAAAGCTCCGCATAGGCCGCCAGCCCCAGCGGACCCACAAAGCGGCACTCGGTCAGGCAGGCGTAGAGCTGGGCCACCACGTCGGCCAAAATCTGGACCTCGGTGCCCTCCAGCACGGCACCTCCGGCCTGCCCGCGCTGGACCTTGGCGGCGCACAGAATCTCCACCAGCCGCAGCAGGCCAATTTCGCCGGTTTCAGTCAGTTCAGCGGCCTGGTCCGCCGCCGTGCGGCACTCGGAAACGGCGTCCGCCATCGCCGTCAGCAGCGCGGTGCGCTGGGTTTCCAGCGCCCGGTCCAGAAACATCATGTGGTCGTTATGCAGAATTTCGGGTTTCATCGTCCATCAGCCTCCTTCATTTCCTGGGGTTTGGTCGTCATAATGCGATACAGTTCGGTATTCTTGGGGAAGTGGTCCACAAAGGGCAGGATGGTGGAGCCGTAGAACAGCAGCCCCTCGCCCTCGCCGGAGTGGGTCACATAGGACAGCTGGTGCGGGGAAATACCCAGCTGCCGGGCCAAATCTGCCGGTCACCGCCCGCCTGGTTGAGCATATACACGAAGTCGGAGTTTTCAAAGATGTTCTCCACCTCGCGGGAAGAAAGCAGGTCCTTCACGTTCTGG
>BBZO01000076.1 GCA_001304875.1 Clostridia bacterium UC5.1-2E3 | reverse complement strand
GAAACAGCGCCTCAATGTTGGCCTTTTCCAGCTTCCGCTCGGCCTGAGCGGCCTTGCGGTAAGGTTTCAGCTTGTGGCTGCGGTAGCCCTCCCTCGCCAGATGCACGCCGGTCTCCACGGCTTCCTCAGACTTGTGGGCGCTTTCCACGCCCACGTTATCGTCCTCGGTCTTGCGGATCTCCTGATGGAGCTTGCCCGCCACCGCGTTGCCCGGCGCGTCCCGCACCGTATGGGACAGTTTGGAGGGCGGCCGGGGCTTATCCTCCAGCACCAGCTTGGTCGTGACCTTGCCGGTCTTGGGGTCCACCTCGGCCCGTTTGACCTGCTTTTTCGGGATTTTTGCCTGCGCCTTGTCCGCTTTGGCGGCGGCCTTCTCTGCCTTGCGGATGGGCTTTTCCAGCGCCGGGTCCGCCCGTTCTTCCTCCGTAAAGCGCAGGCGCGGTTCCTTAATCAAACCATTCCCCCAGCATGAGGGAGGCCGCCATGCTGGAAAGCTCCGCATAGGCCGCCAGCCCCAGCGGACCCACGAAGCGGCACTCGGTCAGGCAGGCATAGAGCTGGGCCACCACGTCGGCCAAAATCTGGACCTCGGTGCCCTCCAGCACAATCTCACCGGCCTGCCCGCGCTGGACCTTGGCGGCGCACAGAATCTCCACCAGCCGCAGCAGGCCGGTCTCGCCGGTCTCGGTCAGTTCAGCGGCCTGGTCCGCCGCCGTGCGGCACTCGGAAACAGCGTCCGCCATCGCCGTCAGGAGCGCGGTGCGCTGGGTTTCCAGCGCCCGGTCCAGAAACATCATGTGGTCGTTATGCAGAATTTCGGGTTTCATCGTCCATCAGCCTCCTTCATTTCCTGGGGTTTGGTCGTCATAATGCGATACAGTTCGGTATTCTTGGGAAAGTGGTCCACAAAGGGCAGGATGGTGGAGCCGTAGAACAGCAGCCCCTCACCCTCGCCGGAGTGGGTCACATAGGACAGCTGGTGCGGGGAAATGCCCAGCTGCCGGGCCAAAATCTGCCGGTCACCGCCCGCCTGGTTGAGCATATACACGAAGTCGGAGTTTTCAAAGATGTTCTCCACCTCGCGGCTGCTCAAAAGGTCTTTGACATTCTGC
>BBZO01000075.1 GCA_001304875.1 Clostridia bacterium UC5.1-2E3 | reverse complement strand
GGAAAAACCGGGACCGGACACATGCGAGCAAAATTTTTGATAAATTTTTGCTCTTGGGTGTCCTTTGCGATCCGGCGTTGTACGCCGATCGCAACCCGGCTTTTCCCCGCCCCGTCCGGTTTAGCGGTTCCCATCGGTCCTCTAGTCGCTATCAGATCCCCTGGGCCTTCTCCTGCTTCGCGAGAGCTGGGATGTGTGAATATTTGTAAGAGCACTCTGGTTTATTCTCTTAAGAATGTTCCTCGTTATTTGAAAAAGCGGTTGTCTTCGCGGTGTTTTCGGCGGGAAGGGTTTCCTTCTGCGCGGAATATACGCGGGGTTTTTAAGTCGTAGATGACGGACCAGACGGTGTCTTTGCCTGTGGCGCGGTCGTATTGGCAGATGAAGCCGTTTTGGCCGGACAGAAGGTTCTGGGCGAAGTGCAGGTTCTGGTCTGTACTGTTTTCTCTTTTGCTTGAATCGGCAGATGCCTTCCTTTCGCGCAGCGTGCGTAACATGGTCTGGTAGCGTTCTTCTGCGTTCCAGTCGTCTATGTCTGGAAGGTTGAAGGGAGGTCATGGGCGGGAGGTGGAATTTGTTGGTGGCGCAGACGAAAGAGGTTTGGTTGTTCTGCGGCGTCCCTCTCATGGTGTGGGCGATCTCCACGCGGCCGGGGAGGCACTCGGCGACGGCGATGGAGCCGGAGGCATCGGCCATGGTGAGGGTCAGCGGGGAGGCAATGGGGGATGCTATTTAAGGCGGCAACGGCCTCGGGGACCGACCGGCATTTTTCCAGCAGATACCGCAGGAGGAGTCCTGCGTTGAAGCCGGGCCGGCGCACAAATGGGGCCACGGTTGTGAGGCCGGCCGCCAGGCCGTGCTCGTTGACGCCGTCCTCCATCTCCACAAAGGCCGTGGTATTGCCCGTGAACGCGTATGCGCCGTCTGACAGGCGGTAGATGACGTTCATATTGAGCTTTTCCAGCTCCGTCAGAAAATCGCTGTTGCGTCCCAGGAGAGCGTTTTCCCCGTCAGAAACCGCGAAACAGGAACAGCAGGAAAACGGCGGGATCGCGTACATGCTGAAAAGAACGGTCTTAAGGATCTGTCCGTCGCACTGCTGTCCCTCGGAGAGGCCCTGGATCTCCTCCAGGATCTCCGGGTAATACCGGCGGTAAACGGGCTCACAGGCCATGGCGTACTCCATGCGCTCTGCCGTGATGTCAAACGGGATATGACCGGTTAAAATATTTTTGTGCTTTAACAGCAGAGAACCCCACCGGAAACCGGCTTCCCGGTGTGTTCCCCTAAGATGTGCATAATACATATTTAGTCGCTCCTTATTTTTTAATCATAATCTGTAAATAAAGAGCTGCCGACAGCTTCTGAATCAAGAGTAAACAATTAAAAAATTTAAGTCAAGCACTTTCTCAAGCTTTG
>BBZO01000074.1 GCA_001304875.1 Clostridia bacterium UC5.1-2E3 | reverse complement strand
GTTGGAGTAAAGAAATAGTCAGTTAATAAAAAAATGAAAAGAGTATTGGTTCCTTGAGGTATAATGATTTCGACGAAAAAAACAAAACCGAAAGGAGTACCAATACTCATGGATATTATAGCATTAATCGAGGACTATGTCAGCGGGTTATTACTCGCAGAGGAGAAATTTCTGGAACACCTGGATGCCTTTTCTGATTTTGAAGAAGCGGTCAGTGATCTCAGCAACCGGATGGCGGCTGATTTTATCGGCCTGTCACTGACAAATGCGGACCGGCTGATCCGTGAGAGCGGGAGCCGGAAAAAGGAGTATACAGTCCAGAGATGCCGCCAGCGGACACTGATCTCAACCGTGGGGGATATCACATTCAGCCATACCCTGTATAAGGGCCGGGATGGGAAGACCCACTGCCTTCTGGATGAGATGATCCGTCTTCCGGACAGGGAACGGTTTACTGCCAGGGCAGAGGCAAAAGTGCTTAATGAGGCAGAAGCCTATTCCTACCAGCATGCAGCGGATTCCATCCGTACCAACGGGCAGGCCATTACAAAGACCGCAGTGATGAATAAGGTACATGCCATTGAGGAAGACATACCGGAAATGGAGGAGACACCGGAAGAAAAGAAATGCTGTGAGTTTCTTTATATCGAAGCGGATGAGGATCATATCCACCGGCAGACGGAGGGGAAAGAGCAGGGCTGTTTTACGGGTAAGCTGGTGTATCTGTTTGAGGGAAAAGAAGAAATATGTAAGGGCAGGAGAAGGCTGGCAGCACCATTTTATTTCGGGGGCCTTTATGCAGGCTCCGACCAGAATGCAGCCCTCTGGGAATCTGTTGACAGATATATAAAAAACCATTATGACCAGGATGAGCTGAAATGCGTCTATATCAGCAGCGACGGAGGCGGATGGATCCGCGCAGCTGTCAGCCATGTAGACAAAAGCAGGCTTGTGGCAGACCGGTTCCATCTGATGAGATATATTAACCGCATGGCGCGGTATACGGGGGAAGAGGAAACTGCTGTTAAAGGGGAGTTTTACAGAAATATTTACAGGAAAGACCTGGAGGAAGTAAAAAGACTGCTGGAGCGGATCGGGAAGTATGAGGGAAGCGGGCGCGCAGTGGAGGAAGGAAGACGTTATTTTACCACGAACTGGGAGGCTATCCAGCGCGCCTTCCACGATAAGCATGTGCCGGGGTGCAGTGCAGAGGGTCATGTGAGCGCTGTATATTCAGAGAGGATGAGTTCCCGTCCGATGGGGTGGAGCGAAACCGGCTGCGACCGTATGTGCAGACTGAGATGCTATATCCGGAACTACGGGAGAGAGAAAGTGATCGATCTGGTCAATTACCGGAGGGAACGGAAACTGGAACAGTGCCTGGAGACGGGGACAGAAGCTGTGATTGAGGTTCCCTTAAGGAAGAAATACACAGCAGGCCAGAAGGAAGCGCTCCGCGCGGCGGAACGTCTGCATGCGACACTGGCGGAAAATTCAACGGTGCGGAAGATACTGGCCATACGTGAACAGATAGGAAGCATATAGTCTTGAAAAAATGAAAAGCCAGTTGTACGATAAGGGAGAGAAGTCTGAAGTCATATCACTTTTTAGAGCAGTCTTTTTCATGTCAACTGACAATTCGTTTACTTCAT
>BBZO01000073.1 GCA_001304875.1 Clostridia bacterium UC5.1-2E3 | reverse complement strand
ACCTGAATTATTCACGACTTTGCCACGAATGTGGCTGAAAGCCACATAGTTACTGTATTTTAACTGAATATTGCTTTTCACCTATCAAGTGAATGAAAAAAGAGCATCCATTTGTGGTAAAATTAAGGTGTCTAATCAAAATAAATACCAACAAAGGAGCCCTTTATGAGTATTGTAAACACCTTATCACTAGAAAGCAATAGACAAATTAAAATAAATTTTGATGGAGGAGATTTATCCTCCGATGCAGGATTGCTTCTCATCAAAGAATTCGTAAGCAAACTTGGTATTGATAATCTTTTAGGCAAAGTTTTCAAGACCAACGATTCTGCATTATTCAGATATCATACAGATCAGAAAAACCTGCTCCAGATGATATATATGATCATTGCAGGCTACTTCGAAGATGATACTTCCGATGAACTTACAAATGATCCTGTATTCAAGTCTGTACTTGAAAAAGACACCCTTGCATCACAGCCTACACTATCAAGATTCTTTAACCGTATGGATGAAGATACCTTAAATCAGTTACTTATGATTGGCAGAATACTCCGAAAGAGAGTTTATCGTATTCAGATGCCACAGGCTGTTATTCTGGATCTGGATTCCACTCTTCTTGATGCATACGGCAAACAGGAAGGCAGAGCCTTTAACTTTCATTATCAAAGCAATGGATACCATCCACTTGTCTGTTATGATGGAATGACCGGAGATCTGGTAAAAATCCAGCTTCGTGATGGAACCGAGTATTCCTGTACCGGAGTGGTTGACTTCCTGCAGCCGATACTTGATGAATACCTGAATGATTATCCGGCGATCCGTATTCTGCTTCGTGGTGACAGCGGTTTCGCTACACCTGATCTTTATAAGCAGTGTGAGGAAAACGGCACAAGCTATGTGATCCGGCTGAAGGAGAATGGCATTCTCCGCAAAAAGCATCCTATCTTGTGGATGAGCTTGATGAGATCACCAAAAATAATAAAGTCGATTATGCAGTAGCCTATGGCGAATTCATGTATAGAGCGAGTTCATGGCCTTATGAAAGGCGTGTGGTATGCAAGGTTGAAAAGCCGGAAAACCAAATGGTTTACATGTACACATTTGTTGTCACAAACATGGATTCCTCACCAGAGTATCTCATCAAATTTTACTGCAAGCGAGGGCTGATGGAAAACTTCATTAAAGAAAGCAAATCCGGTTTTGATTTTGCATCCGTAAGCAGTCATACCAGAATGGTAAATGCCAATAGACTGCAGGTACATGCTCTTGCGTATAACATATTTAATTGGTTTAGAAGATTGGTGTTATCAGCAAATATGCGAAAGCAACGCATTGATACCGTCCGTTTAAAATTGCTGAAGATTGCTGCAAAAGTAGTTCATTCAGCAAGATATATCACATTCAAACTGTGCAGCAGTTGCCCCTATAAGAATGAATTCTATGAGACACTTTCAAATATCGGCAAGCTGAATGTACAGCTGGAATAGCAACTATTAACGAACATTGACAGCTTAACAACTGCTCTGAACTCTGCCACAGGGATTTTATACTTTTGACGGGTTAATTGAGTGATGTTATGGCTGCATGGATCAATTTTCAGATTCATGGTATTGTTATCAATTCAGATACTGTTCCGTGAATAATTTAGG
>BBZO01000072.1 GCA_001304875.1 Clostridia bacterium UC5.1-2E3 | reverse complement strand
CAAACAAATCGAGGCAGCGATTGCCCGCGCCAACCGCACGGGCAAAAAGGAGCGGTCCGCCCAGGACAGCATCCCCTATGAGCGGATGTGGCCGGACGGCATCTGCAAGCTGGCGGATGGCCGCTACACCAAGACCATCCAGTTCCAGGACATCAACTACCAGCTCAGCCAGAACGAGGACAAGACCGCCATCTTTGAAGGCTGGTGCGATTTCCTCAACTATTTTGACAGCTCCATCCGTTTCCAGCTGTCCTTTTTGAACCTGGCAGCGTCCCAGGAGACCTTCGCCAACAGCATCACCATCCCGGCTCAGGGAGATGACTTTGACCCCATCCGGTGGAGTACACGCAGATGCTGCAAAACCAGCTGGCGCGGGGCAACAACGGCCTCATCAAGACCAAGTACCTGACCTTTTCCATTGAGGCCGACAGCATCCGCTCCGCCAAGCCCCGTCTGGAGCGTATCGAGACCGATGTGCTGAACAACTTCAAGCGGCTGGGCGTGGCCGCCGAGGTCCTGGACGGCAAAGCCCGGCTGGCCCAGCTCCACGCCATCTTCCACATGGACGAGCAGGCGCCCTTCCAGTTCGAGTGGGACTGGCTGGCTCCCAGCGGTCTTTCCACCAAAGACTTTATTGCGCCGTCCGGCTTTGAGTTCCGCACCGGCAAGCAGTTCCGCATGGGAAAGAAGTACGGGGCCGTCAGCTTCGTGCAGATTCTGGCCCCGGAACTGAATGACCGTATGCTGGCGGACTTTCTCGATATGGAAAGTTCCCTCATTGTGAATCTGCACATCCAGTCGGTGGATCAGGTGAAGGCCATCAAGACGGTAAAGCGGAAAATCACCGACCTGGACCGCAGCAAGATCGAGGAACAGAAAAAGGCCGTCCGCGCCGGGTATGACATGGACATCATCCGTCCGACCTTGCCACCTATGGGGCCGAGGCCAAGAAGCTGTTGCAGGACCTGCAAAGCCGCAACGAGCGGATGTTCCTGGTGACGTTCCTGGTGCTGAACACCGCCGACAATCCCCGCCAGCTGGGCAACAACATCTTCCAGGCCAGTTCCATCGCACAGAAGTACAACTGCCAGCTGACCCGGCTGGACTTCCAGCAGGAGGAAGGCTTGATGTCCTCTCTGCCGCTGGGGCTGAACCAGGTGGAAATTCAGCGGGGGCTGACTACCAGCTCTACCGCCATCTTCGTGCCGTTCACCACCCAAGAGCTTTTTCAGAACGGAAAAGAGGCGCTGTACTACGGCATCAACGCCCTGTCCAATAACCTCATCATGGTGGACCGCAAGCTGCTGAAAAACCCCAACGGCCTGATTCTGGGTACGCCCGGTTCCGGCAAGAGCTTTTCGGCCAAGCGCGAGATCGCCAACTGCTTCCTGCTGACTTCGGATGATGTCATCATCTGCGACCCGGAGGCCGAGTACGCGCCGCTGGTGGAGCGCCTGCACGGGCAGGTCATCAAGATTTCGCCCACCTCCACCAACTACATCAACCCGATGGACCTGAACCTGGACTATTCGGACGATGAAAGCCCGCTGTCGCTGAAATCCGACTTTATCCTGTCGCTGTGTGAACTGATTGTGGGCGGCAAGGACGGATTGCAGCCGGTGCAGAAAACCATCATTGACCGCTGTGTGCGGCTGGTGTATCAGGACTACCTCAACGATCC
>BBZO01000071.1 GCA_001304875.1 Clostridia bacterium UC5.1-2E3 | reverse complement strand
GGGTCGTTGAGGTAGTCCTGATACACCAGCCGCACACAGCGGTCGATGATGGTTTTCTGCACCGGCTGCAACCCGTCCTTCCCGCCCACGATCAGCTCACACAGCGACAGGATAAAGTCGGATTTCAGGGACAGCGGGCTTTCATCGTCCGAATAGTCCAGGTTCAGGTCCATCGGGTTAATGTAGTTGGTGGAGGTGGGCGAGATTTTGATGACCTGCCCGTGCAGGCGCTCCACCAGCGGCGCGTACTCGGCCTCCGGGTCACAGATGATGACATCATCCGAAGTCAGCAGGAAACAGTTGGCGATCTCGCGCTTGGCGCTGAACGATTTGCCGCTGCCCGGCGTGCCCAAAATCAGGCCGTTGGGGTTTTTCAGCAGCTTGCGGTCCACCATGATGAGGTTATTGGACAGGGCGTTGATGCCGTAGTACAGCGCCTCTTTTCCATTCTGAAAAAGCTCCTGGGTCGTGAACGGCACGAATATGGCGGTGGAGCTGGTAGTCAGCCCCCGCTGGATTTCCACCTGGTTCAGTCCCAGCGGCAGGCTGCTCATCAAACCTTCCTCCTGCTGGAAGTCCAGCCGGGTCAGCTGGCAGTTGTACTTCTGCGCGATGGAACTGGCCTGGAAGATGTTGTTGCCCAGCTGGCGGGGATTGTCCGCCGTGTTCAGCACCAGGAACGTCACCAGGAACATCCGCTCGTTGCGGCTTTGCAGGTCCTGCAACAGCTTCTTGGCCTCGGCCCCGTAGGTGGCAAGGTCGGAGGGGATGATGTCCATGTCATACCCGGCGCGGACGGCTTTTTTCTGTTCCTCGATCTTGCTGCGGTCCAGGTCGGTGATCTTGCGCTTCACCGTCTTGATGGCCTTCACCTGGTCCACCGACTGGATGTGCAGGTTGACGATAAGGGAACTTTCCATATCGAGAAAATCCGCCAGCATACGGTCGTTCAGCTCCGGGGCCAGAATCTGTACGAAGCTGACAGCTCCGTACTTCTTTCCCATGCGGAACTGCTTGCCGGTACGGAACTCGAAGCCGGACGGCGCGATAAAGTCCTTGGTGGAAAGGCCGCTGGGAGCCAGCCAGTCCCACTCGAACTGGAACGGCGTTTGCTCGTCCATGTGGAAGATGGCGTGGAGCTGGGCCAGCCGGGCTTTGCCGTCCAGGACCTCGGCGGCCACGCCCAGCCGCTTGAAGTTGTTCAGCACATCGGTCTCGATGCGCTCCAGCCGGGGCTTGGCGGAGCGGATGCTGTCGGCCTCGATGGAAAAGGTCAGGTACTTGGTCTTGATGAGGCCGTTGTTGCCCCGCGCCAGCTGGTTTTGCAGCATCTGCGTGTACTCCATCCGGATGGGATCAAAGTCATCTCCCTGGGCCGGAATGGTAATGCTGTTGGCGAAGGTCTCCTGGGACGCCGCCAGGTTCAAAAAGGACAGCTGGAAACGGATGGAGCTGTCGAAGTAGTTGAGAAAATCACACCATCCCTCGAAGATGGCGGTCTTGTCCTCGTTCTGGCTCAGCTGGTAGTTGATGTCCTGGAACTGGATGGTCTTGGTGTAGCGGCCATCCGCCACCTTGCAGATGCCGTCCGGCCACATCCGCTCATAGGGGATGCTGTCCTGGGCGGACTGTTCCTTTTTGCCTGTGCGGTTGGCGCGGGCAATCGCTGCCTCGATCTGTTTT
>BBZO01000070.1 GCA_001304875.1 Clostridia bacterium UC5.1-2E3 | reverse complement strand
AAAGAACCTTGATAACTGAACAATAAGACAACCCTGAAAATTCTAAAAAGAGAAATTTCAGAACGGTTTAAACGAACCAAACAAACAGTAGAACGGTTAAAATTAGCCAAGCTAAGTTTTGACCGGGATGCAGACTTTTTAACATGAGAGTTTGATCCTGGCTCAGGATGAACGCTGGCGGCGTGCTTAACACATGCAAGTCGAACGAAGCGATTTGAATGAAGTTTTCGGATGGATTTCAGATTGACTGAGTGGCGGACGGGTGAGTAACGCGTGGGTAACCTGCCCCATACAGGGGGATAACAGTTAGAAATGACTGCTAATACCGCATAAGACCACAGCGCCGCATGGTGCAGGGGTAAAAACTCCGGTGGTATGGGATGGACCCGCGTCTGATTAGCTAGTTGGCGGGGTAACGGCCCACCAAGGCGACGATCAGTAGCCGACCTGAGAGGGTGACCGGCCACATTGGGACTGAGACACGGCCCAAACTCCTACGGGAGGCAGCAGTGGGGAATATTGCACAATGGGGGAAACCCTGATGCAGCGACGCCGCGTGAGTGATGAAGTATTTCGGTATGTAAAGCTCTATCAGCAGGGAAGAAAATGACGGTACCTGACTAAGAAGCCCCGGCTAACTACGTGCCAGCAGCCGCGGTAATACGTAGGGGGCAAGCGTTATCCGGATTTACTGGGTGTAAAGGGAGCGTAGACGGCTGTGCAAGTCTGGAGTGAAAGCCCGGGGCTCAACCCCGGGACTGCTTTGGAAACTGTACGGCTGGAGTGCTGGAGAGGCAAGCGGAATTCCTAGTGTAGCGGTGAAATGCGTAGATATTAGGAGGAACACCAGTGGCGAAGGCGGCTTGCTGGACAGTAACTGACGTTGAGGCTCGAAAGCGTGGGGAGCAAACAGGATTAGATACCTGGTAGTCCACGCCGTAAACGATGAATGCTAGGTGTCGGGGAGCAAAGCTCTTCGGTGCCGCCGCAAACGCAATAAGCATTCCACCTGGGGAGTACGTTCGCAAGAATGAAACTCAAAGGAATTGACGGGGACCCGCACAAGCGGTGGAGCATGTGGTTTAATTCGAAGCAACGCGAAGAACCTTACCAAGTCTTGACATCCCCCTGACCGGCGAGTAATGTCGCCTTTCCTTCGGGACAGGGGAGACAGGTGGTGCATGGTTGTCGTCAGCTCGTGTCGTGAGATGTTGGGTTAAGTCCCGCAACGAGCGCAACCCTTATCCTCAGTAGCCAGCAGGTGAAGCTGGGCACTCTGTGGAGACTGCCAGGGATAACCTGGAGGAAGGTGGGGACGACGTCAAATCATCATGCCCCTTATGACTTGGGCTACACACGTGCTACAATGGCGTAAACAAAGGGAAGCGAGAGGGTGACCTGGAGCAAATCCCAAAAATAACGTCTCAGTTCGGATTGTAGTCTGCAACTCGACTACATGAAGCTGGAATCGCTAGTAATCGCGAATCAGCATGTCGCGGTGAATACGTTCCCGGGTCTTGTACACACCGCCCGTCACACCATGGGAGTCAGCAACGCCCGAAGCCGGTGACCTAACCGCAAGGAAGGAGCCGTCGAAGGCGGGGCAGGTAACTGGGGTGAAGTCGTAACAAGGTAGCCGTATCGGAAGGTGCGGCTGGATCACCTCCTTTCTAGGGAAGAAGAAGTAGGGGTTGTCTTATTGTTGAGTTATCAGGAGGAAGCGGAAGCTTCTG
>BBZO01000069.1 GCA_001304875.1 Clostridia bacterium UC5.1-2E3 | reverse complement strand
CAAAATATTGGAAATGGAATAATAATGTGGAAAAGAATGATTTAGAAAATGTAAGGTTATTATACAATAGTGCGAATGAGACATGGCCAATCAATGACGCTTGGCATCAATATACAAGTAACTATATATATCGAAAAGTATCTATTTTTTGGATAAATTCGCTACAGATAAAAGTATTATATTAAATGCAGGTTCTGGTGATACACGATTTCAGAGTAAAGGAATAATATATGATTGTGATATTGCAGATAAAAAATTGCAAAATTCTCCTCATCCAGTAATAGCAAGTATCGACAACCTTCCTTTTGCAGATAGTTTCTTTGATATTATTATCTGCGTTGGGAGCGTTTTGAATTATGCTGATCTATATAGTTCTCTATATGAATTTACCAGAGTTTTAAAATGTAACGGATTATTGTTAATAGAATTTGAACGTAGTTTGAGTGCCGAATTTTGGTTTACTCAATACTATGGAAAACAAATTTTTTCCAAGAAATATCACTATAATTTTCAAGAACATACTTTATGGCTTTACTCAGATAAATACGTCTATTCATATTTAAAAAAATGTCAATATACTTTACTGCAGAAGGAATACTTTCATGGAATGAGCAGTATAATATCGCGTTTTCTTCACAATGATCAGCTATCTGCTCGTTGGCTCATTATGATAAGTATATCATTCCAGCATTAAAATATTCTGCCCATAATGCCATGTTTTTATTTAGAAAAAATTAATTTTTATGATTAAAAAGGTAGGCTGTAAATCCAACAGCTAACGAAATGGTCGCAGCATAAATGGTTGAAAAACTATTTACAGGAATTTTTAGGTAAGATATAAATTTGTAAAACAAAATAGAAACACAAAAAGTAGTCAAAATTGCCAATAATACAAATGGGAATTTTGATGCTTTGCTTTTTATTTGAGGTGCATATCCAGCTGTATTTACGTTTGAAATATGAGGTGCAGCACACAAGGGATTATAGTATTTACACTCGCTTGAAACACAATCAATTAACTCTATTTTATCATTTAGAGTTATGGCACTTTCTATTCGTTCATATTCATTAACAATATATTGATGATATTCTTTATATTCGCTGTTAGATAACATTATTTTATACCAGCTATCGTAATGTTCGTAAAGAATTTCTCTTAATAGTTTTAAAAAAAGTTCCTTTGACAACTTATTTAGGGGTGCAGATGTTTTAAGATATAGATGAGCATCTATATTACTTTCTATTTTGTTATTTCCCAAACATGGCTGAAAATATGGGCTATCGATAATACTAAAATTTTCCATTGCTAAAACTTTTCGTAAAAAAGCACTGTCATGGTCGACATATTTATCATTATTTTGCGCGCCTATTTCTGTAATGAAATAACTATAATCTAAACCGGTATCATTAAAATATAGCATGAGCATACTGAAAAACGGGTAAAAAATGCTATTTTTCTTATATTCATCCGCTATAGCCATATAATCCATAAATATAATTTTCATCTTTGGCAGAAAAGCGAATTGAGCGAAACCAACAATTTTTCTTTGATAATGCAATGAAAAGAAGAACATTTTTCTTCCATTTTCTGCCAATGGATCATCTATAGCTTTTGCAATTTCATTTGTATCTGTTCGGACATCAGCAGGCGTAACATCAATATATATCTTAATTGCAGGAAGATAATCTGGATCTTTTGTAGATGTAATTTCTTTAATTTCATATTTGTGAACCATTATATCCCCCAATAAAAATAGTATTTTTTAATCCGAAAAATTTTAAAT
>BBZO01000068.1 GCA_001304875.1 Clostridia bacterium UC5.1-2E3 | reverse complement strand
CGCCGCGGGAGCGGTCCCGCAGGCAGGCGGTGCGGCGCAGGATACCGCCCCGCGGACGCCTCTCTCGGGGAGACTCTGACCGTCAGCAGCCTTCGCCGGTTCCTGGAAACCGGCGAATACGCGCAGGCCGCCGTGTGGATGGATGTCCACCGCGAGGCGCTGTCCTCCCTTTTTATGAGACGTTAGGCGGAGAGGCGTGGCTTCTGGGAGACAGCGGCTGGACGGATGAGCTGGAGGGGGAGGGAATTGTCCTCAAAAAAGGCAGCCTCGTCTTCTGCGGAGAGTTTGCGGATGGAAAGCCGGAGGGGGAAAATCTCGCCTTCCAGGTGGTGAATCCCGGGCAGCCCCGCTACGATTACTCCGGGGGAGAGTGGAGAGACGGAAAGATGAACGGCCCGGGCAGGAGCGGCTACTGCTGCTACGGAAGCGCGGCGGGGACCCTCCGCTCGGAGAAGCTGGGGCGTTTTAGGGACGACCTTCTGGACGGCTCGTTTGAGTATGTCATCGCGCTGGGGGAGGACGAGGAAGGACTCTGGCGTCTGGAGGCGGACGGCGGCGTCACGGTCATCGATGAGAGCTGGCAGTACGATCCGGCGGGCCGGGTGTACCGCGTGATGGCGGTCAGCGACGCGAACATGGGATACACCCTGGGGGTCTCCGAAAAGGACGAAATCCGATGGAAAAATCTGCTGGTCTGGCAGGAGTAAAAAGAGCAGAAAACCGGCGGCTGCGGCAGCCGGTTTTTTTGTCGTTTTCGTGCGCGATTTATGAAACCATCGGTTGACAACACCCCCGGATGCTGGTATAATTTGAATATAAATTCAAGAAGATACAGGTGTAACATGTGTCAGAATTTACAAAGGGGCACTAGGTCCCAAAATTTTCTTTTCAAAAATGGAATGCATTCCACGATGCGGAATTATAGAGGTATCTAAGTTTCGCGTCTTTTTCGCTGTAATGGATTCCGATTCGGGGAGGGTCTCAGAGAGAGACCTATAAAAAGGAGGTGCAACGAGTATATGTGGGCTGGAGAAACCATGACCTTTCTGGAGTCTGTCGTGGCATCGCTGTTAGGACTTTCAGTAGTGTTCTGTACGCTGATTGCTCTGGCGGTTGCTATCATCGTCATTTCCAAGATTCTTGGACTTATTATTAAGGACGAGACGACAAAACCGGCGGCTGCAGCTGCGGCTCCCGTATCTGACGAGGCGGACAAGGAGATTTTTGCGGTGCTGATGTCTGTAATCAGCGAAGACCTGAATCTGCCGATGGATCAGTTTAAGATCGTAGAGATCAGAGAGATTTAGTAAAAAGACAGGGAATTGAAAGGAAGGTTACAGGAATTATGAAGTACATGGCTACATTGAATGGCAAGCAGTATGAGGTGGAACTTGAGCGTGTAGAAGAGTATAGCCCGATCCCCCGCGCTGGACAGGAGATGCCCGCAGCAGCACCGGCACCTGCGCCCGCACCGGCAGAAGCGCCTGCACCTGCACCCGTTCCGGCGGCAGCAGCACCGGCTCCGGCACCTGCGCCTGCAGCAGCACCGGCACCCGCACCTGCAGCGGCTGGAAGCACCAACGTGGAGAGCCCGATGCCCGGAAAGATTCTGGATGTCAAGGTTGCGGCAGGACAGGGAGTGTCCTTTGGCCAGGTAGTTATCACCATGGAAGCGATGAAGATGGAGACCGAGATTGTGGCTCCGAAGGATGGAACCGTTGCATCCGTACTTGTTAAGAGCGGCGACACCGTTGAGACCGGCGACGTACTGCTCACTCTGAATTAGAATCTTGAGATTGAAAGGATGTTTTTGAAATGAAATATATCGCAACTTTAAACGGAAAAAGATATGAAGTTGTAGTAGAGAGAGTAGATGCGGCGAACCCGCTCTCCAGAGGTGCGGCAGCTGTGGCTCCGACTCCTGTTCTCGCTTCATCTCCCGCGCCGGCACGCGCGCAGCTCCTGCACCGGCACCGGCTCCGGCC
>BBZO01000067.1 GCA_001304875.1 Clostridia bacterium UC5.1-2E3 | reverse complement strand
GCAGGGAAGTAATAAAATGTAAAACAAAGTTTTTAAGTAGAAAAGAAAAGAAAGGAAACACATATTATCAGAAAAACTTATCAAATTCCCCTGCTTGAGGTTATTGTGCATAATTGCATAATACGCAAATTACAGGAATATTTATTCAAAATTTTAGTTCCGATCTTACACATCCCCATTTTGCACAAAAAATAAAGACGCAGGCAACAACCCGCGTCTAAATTTCCTATCTATATTTTACTATTTCACACCAGACTCTCTGCACTCCGCCAACGCAGTCATTAACAGCGTCAGAAGAAACGGCGCCACAACCGGAACATTAATGTTAACGATTGCCTGTGTCATATACGCTGCGATCGCAAAAACAACAGCCATCACATGGGGCTTTTCAAATCCTCTTTTCACCAATCGGTAGATTGAAGAAAACATAAAACTTAAATATGCAATCAGTCCCGCTATACCAATCGTAACCAAAAACTGAAGATACTCATTGTGGGCGCTGTCATAAATCTGCTGATATTTCAAAACCATTTCATTGTAATAATACATATTTGTAAGGATCCCGAATGTTTCCGGTCCGTAACCAAATATTTTTTCAGCAGAGAAAATCCGCTAAACAGCTCCATCGAAATTCTCCACACAAATCCCCGGTTAGTCCCCCAGGAATCGTCGAATTTCAAGTAATTTTTGAGCACACCGTATTTTTCTGCATTACCTGCATAATTCGCGTCAAAAAGGGCAAATACGAGCGCGAAAAGCCCTATTATAAGAATCCCAAACCATACACGTTTCCACCATTTATTTGCCGGCATATCTTTTTTGCAGATAATCGATAAAATGATCGCAACGCCCCACAGGAAAACCACTGCGGCAAGAAGAAAACTCAGGTTAGTGATGACCTTAAATACCCCGGTAATACCATATACATGATCCG
This sequence comes from Clostridia bacterium UC5.1-2E3, assembly GCA_001304875.1. GTDB lineage: Bacteria > Bacillota > Clostridia > Lachnospirales > Lachnospiraceae > Ventrisoma > Ventrisoma faecale. Next base: position 1,110 of record BBZO01000067.1, on the reverse strand, counting down.
CAAAATTCTGATTTATAGAATCAATGCATTGTATGACAGTAAAAAAGCTTGCAGCTGAAATAGCGTATCTGCGGATTCCCCGGTGATCTTTAAAAAGATAGAGCGGGGTAAAACCATAAATTGCCGCCACTGACAAATAGGCATTGTCGCTCTGCCCCATAATCAGTGCAAACATGAATATAATGGAGCAGATATAATAAAACACCACATTTTTCCAGGTTTTTGCCGTAGCAAAGAGCACTACTGCCAAAGCAAGCAGGATTCCAACGTACACTGTGTATGTGTTGATATTTCCTATTGTTGAGACATAGAGGGCTTTCTGTCTGGCGCCAATTTCTGCTTTGAAATGGAGCAGATCCATTTTAAAGTAGTCAGTAATTCCAAATAAGCATGCAGCCCCGCCGATGACGAACGCCAGATTGAGAATCTTTTCATTGAAATTATACAATCTGGTTACGATAAAATATATGACCAGCACAATCGTGTAATAAAACAATCCCGTCAGCCGGCCCTCATTCCCCCAAAATGCCTGTGAGCGGAAATCCGAAAGTACCGTGGAAATGGCCAGAGACAGCCAGAATATAAGCAGAGTTTTGTCCGGTACTGTCAGATTTGACCAAATATATTTCATAAATGAATGCTGCGGAAATAGGCGTATACCCTTGCTAATACTATATACAAGTAAAATGACGGCACATGCTATGGCTGCGGTGCAGAAAAAGAAATATTTAGATTTTAAAATATTATAATAAAAATCAGTAAAAAACAGCGGAAAAATAAATCAGCATCATGAAAACATATATGCTTACTATCTTTTGAAGACTTTTCTTATGTTGAGGTGAAATTGTTTTCGATGAATTTACGATCTTTCTACTCATTTTCTTTATGCCCTCGGTATTGTATTTTAGATTTTATCAGTATAACATTTCGAAGAAAATTACGCAATATCGGAGAAGTTTCTTAAAGTATAATTATTCTTTAAAATCGTTTTTTTATGCAAAGTATGGCTGCTGGAAACTTTGCAATTTAACTACATTTTTTCTGCTTTTTCTCATCAAAACGACTAATCATTTCCTTATATCAAAGATTATCCATACTTTACTTCCCTGC
>BBZO01000066.1 GCA_001304875.1 Clostridia bacterium UC5.1-2E3 | reverse complement strand
CCTGGTCGGCAGATAGATATACGCCGTCTGATGCTCCTCCAGAAACTCCTGTTCCCTGAATTTCATTATGTCCTTGAACATGGTGCCGTCCTTCATGTGGTGGCCGTAGAGGACATTGTGGAGCGCCGAGAAATCGGCCTCGTCATCGCAGTCCAGATAAATGGAGCCGGACGGGCTGGAATTGCCCTCGATGTCGGTGTAGAGGTAGGTGCTGTTGCTCTCCGGGTCGTGGAGAATCGGATAGTCGATGACCGTGTCCGGGATCCTAAGCCATCCCACCACGTCCTCGTTGATGGCCCAGAGCTCCTCAAAATTGATGGGGGATACATAGGGCTCCTCCTCCGGCTCATCCTCTGTCTCGACCACTGCCGGCCCGCTGGAAGTCTCTGCGGCAAGCTCCTCGTAAATCTTCTCCGAGCGATTCTGCGCCCAGTAGTCCCAGAGCAGCGAGCCGCCCGATCCCAGAATCAGAACGATGGCCACAGCCAGTATAATTTTTCTTCGTCTGCCGTTCATAAATTCTCCCTTTAAAAATGATACAACTGAGCCCGACCGGGCAAATCCGGCCGGGCTCAAGTCATGCCTTAAGCGGCTGATTTAGTTCTCTTCTTTGCGCTTTCTCAAAGTGCTGAGCGCTAAGAGGATTCCGGAGAACAGCATTCCCACTGTCGCTGCCATGGGCTTCTGTCCTGTCTTGGGAAGCGGTGCCAGCGGCACGTCGCCATCCTCAATCACATACAGGCCATTGTCACCCGGAAGCGGTGCCAGCGGCACGTCGCCGTCCTCAATGTTCACTACACCGGGGCCGTTGTTCGGGTCGGAACCACTGCTGGTGCCTCCGCCGCCACCGCCACCGCCGCCACTGCTGCTTCCTCCGCCTGTGTAGTCGAAGTGCGCAGTGAAGGTCATATCCTCAGTGAAGGTTGCTGCCTTAAGGTCTGCATCTGTCTCATAACGGTTTCCATCGTCATCGGTCCAGTAGTCGAAGACGTATCTGGAGGTGTTTCCAGAAACTGTTACAGCTACCTTCGGAGAGGTTGCGGAAATCTCTGTATAATTTCCATCATCGTCCGTAAAGGTGTGAGTCTCGTAGGTTGTACCCGTCACGGTTCCATTTCCATCAGTTCTGTATCTGAATACCAACTGATACTTATCCGGAATCTCGTCAGGTTTGCCAGGTTCATCCGGCTCCTCAGTTCCAGGCTTGCCGCCCTTCTCATCGAGTGCATAATAAACCTTAACTACATTCTTAGTGGAATCGCTGCTTACTAAGAGACCATTGTTCTCAACGCGGTCAAGCGCATAGGCTGTATCATTGTGAACAATCGCCTTGTCAGGCGTCACTTCGTAAATTGTCTCGAAGGATGCATCTGACGTCTTTGTCATATCTTCATCTTTGACATCGTCGAAATAGTACTCGACAGTTACCTGATACTTATCTTTGTCATCGAAGGTAATGGTGAAGGTATGATTCTCAGTCTTAGTGATTGCTGTCACAGCGGGATCTTTATCCCATACACCAGGCTGAACGTAACCGGTAGCAGGTGTAGCGGTCGGAACAAGATCCTTCGGGAATGTATAGGTGCCGTCCTCGGAAGGTTCTTCGGTGACCGGATCTTTCAGAGTTACGATCTTCTCCAGCTGAGTCGTTCCGTTCTCATCAAATGTACCGTTTACAGCTGCGAAAACAACTTCTATCTGGTATTTATCCGCAACAGTATCTTCATTGGCATCCAAGCTATAAATAACTGTAATCTCTACACTATCCTTTACAGTTCCGCTCGTCTCGTCACCACTCATACCATCGTATACATATTTTTGTCCTTCATACTCAATATTGTCCAAGATCTGATCTGCAAGATCATAAGGCTCATTGTAGAAGGTATCCGCTGTATACGGATTTCTGAGAACATTTCCCTGATCGTCCACGTAGTTTACTTTCAGAGTCCTGGGCTGGGCTGTGTATGTATGCACATACTTATCTGCGGCATCCACTCTGGTCGCATCTGTCGGAGTTGCCGGCGTCCACTTACCATTTCCATAACCTTCCTTTGGTGTCGGGTTAGGAATGTTTTCCAGATATATATCTTTAGGTGTCCACACATTCGTATCTTCGTCTCTTGTTGCCATTACATAGTGCTGCTCAACTTCGATTAATTCCTTATCGTTGTTGAAATAACCCTTTACTACTTCGTAAACTACAGTTTTCTGGTACTTATCTGGAACTCT
>BBZO01000065.1 GCA_001304875.1 Clostridia bacterium UC5.1-2E3 | reverse complement strand
CGGTATTATAACACCTGGCAGATGCGTTGTCACTGATTAAATGGAAATTTGTACACGAATTTATTTTAATTTTCCACGAGTTATCAGGAATCTGTCCGGTGTTTGCCCGGAAAGGCATTCGGACGAAAATAATTTGGATAAAACCGGAGAAAAAAGCCGGAAACAGAGATTTTTATTTATACCTCTGTTTCCAGCTTAATAGCAAACTAAGCTGCGTTTGCTGCTGCCTGGACGCCGCTGTACTGGATTCTTCCGCTTCCGTAGGGATCCGCGTACTGGCTTCCGATGGTGCCGCCGAGATACTCGGTGATGTAGTCGATCAGAAGCTGGTTGTCGAGCATGGTGCAGTCCTGGAGCAGCGTGTTGTCCATGAACATGTTGAAGCCGCTGCCGCCTTCCTTAATCATATAATTGTGGGAGGCGACCGTGTAGGTGGAATTTACATTCAGTGGCTGTCCGTTTACAAGCACGTTGGTCACCCGGTATGGGCCGGCAACTCCCGCAAAGGAGCCTGTCGCGTCCAGTACCACAGAGGAGGGGACGGATAGATCGATGGTGTAGGTGAGGCCGGACACGTGCTGGAATCCGCCGTCCTCCAGCGGTGCGTTCATGGCGCCCAGTTCCAGGGCGTCGAGAATTTCCTGTCCGGTGGCCACCGCCAGACACATCTCATTTCCGTAGGGTGAACATTTATAATATCCTCGTAGGTCACGTTACCGGCCTCGATATCTGCGCGGATGCCGCCGCCGTTCACCATGCCGATGTCGGCGCCCATCACGACGCGGTATGCGTCGGCCACCAGATCGCCCAGGTTGGTCTCGTCGTTACGGATACGGCGGAGGCCGGTGGCGGGATCCATGGTGGTGAGAGTGACGTCAGAGGAGGCGACTACCTGGTTCAGCGTATCCGAAAAATCAGCCATAAGGGATTCAATGAATGCGCTGGCTGCCGGATCTTTTTCTGCATAATCTGTCACCAGCCCGGAGGAAATGTTCCCAGTGGCAGGCTCGATGACCACTTTTCCGATGGCGTTTAATTTGGTACCTGTCTGCACCAGGATCACTTTCTCTCCGGCCGCGTTGGACACGGTGCGCTCGTAGGTCTCATGGGAGTGCCCGTCGATGAAAGCGTCGATGCCTGTGGTGTGGGAGATGACTGCCTCCGAGGTATATGCCGGTGTGATTCCCGTATTTCCCAGATGGCCGATGGCTACCACGTAATCGGCTCCCTGGCGCGGGCGTCATTGACCGCCGCCTGCACTGCCGTATACAGGTACAGGCCGTCCGCTCCCTGGAAAAAGTCGTAGAGGAACACACCGTTTCCGTCCTGGAAATGGGCAGGCGTGGTCTTGGAGAGGCTTTCCGGTGTGGAAATGCCCACATAGGCGACCTTGACGCCGTCGTAGTCCTCGATCCAGTAGGAGTTTAATACGGTGCTGCCCGTGGCCAGTTCCCGGAAGTTGCAGGACAGGTAGGGGAATTTGGCGCGGTTGGTCGCCAGATCAAGGAAATTGCCGGTGCCGTAGTCAAACTCGTGGTTTCCCGGCACGGCCAGATCATAACCCACCTGGTTCATAATGTCGATTACGTAGGCGCCGTCGCTCAAGGTGCCGACGGCTCCGCCCTGGATGGCGTCGCCTGCGTCCACCAGCGTGACGCGGTCCGCGCCGTACTGCGCCTCCATCTCGGATTTGTATGCGGCGAGTCCTGCGTAGCCGATGGAATCGTCAATTCCGCAGTGTACGTCATTGGTGTGAAGGATGACAATGGGGGACGTGTCCGCTGCGGCGTCCGTGACGGCCGGAGCGGCGAAAATAGTGGTTGACATGGACAGGGTCAGCGCCAGGCTGACGATGAGTCCTGTCAATTTTCTGTGTCTCATGGTAATACCCTCCAATCTCCGGGCAGTGTAATGTGCTGGTTGTGGGGCCCGGATATTTCAATTTTACAGAATTGCTGTGAAAACTGCAAGAGGGGAGACGGAGCTATTGGGATTGCAGCCGTTCGATTTCCTCCGGGGACAGTCCGGAGTATCTGAGGATCTTTTCTAAGGGCTCGTTGGCATCGAGCATGACTTTGGCAATCTGACATCTTCTTTGTTGTATGCCCTCGGCATATCCTTCCGCCCATGCGCCTTTTCGTTCCATCTGAATATGAAGTTCTTCGTTGTATTCAAAAATACTCACAGCAATCACCTCCGTTCGTGTTTCTTGAAAAATTATGTTCCAGAAACTACGTTTTCGTTTTAAAGCATTCTGGCTCAATCAAGGCTATTCAGATTTCAGCCGTTCGATCTCCTCCGGGGACAGTCCGGAGTATCTGAGTATCTTCTCTAAGGCTCGTTGGCTTGAGTATGGCTCTGACCATGGTTAAAATACCGTCTTCTTTTCCTTCGGCATACCCCTCTTCCCGTGCATCCTTTCGCTCCATCTGAATATGCAGTTCTTCGTTGTACTCAAAAATACTCACAGCAATCACCTCCGCTTTGTGTTCTTTCAGAAATTTTGTCAGCACCCCATTCTCAATACAGGTATCCACTGCCCGCTGCACCGCGTGATTTAACGGCAGAGTCTTGTGATACTCCCGCACCTTCGCCACGTACTCGGAATACTCCACAGCGTCCGGCAGCTCTGCATCAGTTCCTCATTGTACCCGGGATTGATGTTCAGGACCAGCACCTTGAGCTCCAGGGCCGGATCC
>BBZO01000064.1 GCA_001304875.1 Clostridia bacterium UC5.1-2E3 | reverse complement strand
TTCTTCATCCGTTACCTTTTACCCTAACCTTCTGGATAAGCCCTCGACCGATTAGTAACAGTCAGCTCCATGCATTACTGCACTTCCACCTCTGCCCTATCTACCTCGTCGTCTTCAAGGGGTCTTACTTCTTGCGAATGGGATATCTCATCTTGAGGGGGGCTTCACGCTTAGATGCCTTCAGCGTTTATCCCGGCCCGACTTGGCTACCCGGCCGTAAGACTGATTCTTAACCGGTACACCAGAGGTCAGTCCGTCCCGGTCCTCTCGTACTAAGGACGGCTCCTCTCAAATATCCTTCGCCCGCGCCGGATAGGGACCGAACTGTCTCACGACGTTCTGAACCCAGCTCGCGTACCGCTTTAATGGGCGAACAGCCCAACCCTTGGGACCTACTTCATCCCCAGGATGCGATGAGCCGACATCGAGGTGCCAAACCACTCCGTCGATGTGAACTCTTGGGAGTGATAAGCCTGTTATCCCCAGGGTAGCTTTTATCCGTTGAGCGATGGCAATCCCACTTTATACCACCGGATCACTAAGTCCTAGTTTCCTACCTGCTCCACCCGTCGGTGTCGCAGTCAAGCTCCCTTATGCCTTTGCACTCTCCGAATGGTTTCCAACCATTCTGAGGGAACCTTTGAGCGCCTCCGATACCCTTTCGGAGGCGACCGCCCCAGTCAAACTCCCCACCTGACATTGTCCCACCGCCGGTTCACGGCGGCTGGTTAGAAACCCAGTACCACAAGGGTGGTATCCCAACAGCGGCTCCACGGAAACTGGCGTTCCCGTTTCATAGCCTCCCACCTATCCTGTACATGCGATACCGGATCCCAGTATCAAGCTGGAGTAAAGCTCCATGGGGTCTTTCCGTCCTGGCGCAGGTAACCAGCATCTTCACTGGTATTTCAATTTCACCGGGTGCATTGTCGAGACAGCGCTCAAATCATTACGCCTTTCGTGCGGGTCGGAACTTACCCGACAAGGAATTTCGCTACCTTAGGACCGTTATAGTTACGGCCGCCGTTTACTGGGGCTTAAATTCAAAGCTTCGCTTGCGCTAACCTCTCCTCTTAACCTTCCAGCACCGGGCAGGCGTCAGCCCATATACCTCACCTTTCGGTTTCGCATAGACCTGTGTTTTTGCTAAACAGTTGCTTGAGCCTATTCTCTGCGGCCTCTTTCGAGGCACCCCTTCTCCCGAAGTTACGGGGTCATTTTGCCGAGTTCCTTAACAATGCTTCTCCCGCCGGCCTTAGGATTCTCTCCTCATCCACCTGTGTCGGTTTACGGTACGGGCACGTATCACACAATAGCGGCTTTTCTTGACAGCCCGAATCCCCAACTTCCCTACTTTAATTCGGTACGCATCACGCTTTCGGATTGATGTGCGGATTTGCCTGCACACCTCCTAACTTCGCTTGCCCCGGTCTTTTCATTCCCGGGTTTGGGTATCTTTCTGTGTCCCCACAGTTCTGATGATACGCGGTACAGGAATTTCAACCTGTTGTCCATCGACTACGTCTTCCGACCTCGCCTTAGGTCCCGACTTACCCAGAGCAGATCAGCTTTACTCTGGAAACCTTGGATATTCGGCCTGGAGGATTCCCACCTCCATCTCGCTACTCATTCCGGCATTCTCTCTTCTTAACGCTCCACCACTCCTTCCGGTATGGCTTCGGTGCCTTAAGAATGCTCCTCTACCGATGTATTACTACATCCCTGAGCTTCGGTGTCGTGTTTCAGCCCCGGACATTTTCGGCGCAGGACCTCTCGACTAGTGAGCTATTACGCACTCTTTGAATGTGTGGCTGCTTCTGAGCCAACATCCTAGTTGTCTTCGAAATCCCACATCCTTTTCCACTTAACACGCACTTTGGGACCTTAGCTGCAGGTCTGGGCTCTTTCCCTTTTGACGACCCAACTTATCTCGTGCCGTCTGACTCCCGGTCATCATCTCAATGGCATTCGGAGTTTGATATTCTTTGGTAAGCTTTGACGCCCCCTAGGAAATTCAGTGCTCTACCTCCATGAGACTAAACCGAGGCTAGCCCTAAAGCTATTTCGAGGAGAACCAGCTATCTCCGGGTTCGATTGGAATTTCTCCCCTACCCACACCTCATCGCCACCCTTTTCAACGGATGTGCGTTCGGTCCTCCACTGCCTTTTACGGCAGCTTCAACCTGGACATGGGTAGATCACCCGGTTTCGGGTCTGCACATGCTGACTATGACGCCCTCTTAAGACTTGGTTTCCCTTCGGCTCCGGACCTGTAGTCCTTAACCTTGCCAGCATCCGCAACTCGCCGGACCGTTCTACAAAAAGTACGCGGTTCCACTTGAATGTGGTTCCACAGCTTGTAAACACAGGGTTTCAGGTTCTCTTTCACTCCCCTCCCGGGGTTCTTTTCACCTTTCCTTCACAGTACTATGCGCTATCGGTCACTAAGTAGTATTTAGCCTTGGGGGGTGGTCCCCCCGACTTCCCACAAGGTTTCACGTGTCTCGTGGTACTCTGGATCCTGCCTGCTGCCTGTCGCTTTCCCGTACGGGGCTTTCACCCTCTCTGGCCGGTCTTTCCAGGACCGTTCCGGTAACGAATCGGCTCACATGATGCAGTCCGTAACCCCTGGATGCACGCATCCAGGTTTAGGCTCCTTCCATTTCGCTCGCCGCTACTCTGGAAATCGATGTTTCTTTCTTTTCCTCCGGGTACTTAGATGTTTCAGTTCCCCGGGTTCCCGACATAACGCTATGGATTCACGTTATGACGGCTGAGGTTTGCTCAGCCAGGTTTCCCCATTCAGATATCTCCGGATCAGTGGATATTTGCTCCTCCCCGAAGCTTTTCGCAGCTTATCACGTCTTTCATCGGCTCTTAGTGCCAAGGCATCCACCCTGCGCTCTTTCTAGCTTAACCAGAT
>BBZO01000063.1 GCA_001304875.1 Clostridia bacterium UC5.1-2E3 | reverse complement strand
GCAGGGAAGTGGAAATATTAAAAACGAAGAATATGGAAATAAAATCAGAAGAATTTGCCGTATTTTTCTGAAAACTAAAGCAAAAATACAATTGCTATATGTTTCGATTGAATGTATAATATATAAAACCAATAGAATATTTATTCTTCACCAGATTGGCAATACTACATTATTTAAATACAATAAATTCAATATGCATTGACAGTATTCTTGCAATTTTTATAATATTGCTTGTCCATGAACATAGAAATCCTGCGCACAAAAAAAGAAAAATAAATTCGGAAAAAAGGGGACTTCAGCTAATTTTGCAAGGGTTGAAGCCTATTGGAATATAGGGAAATCATTATTAAAGAACAGGGTAGCAAGGAAAAAGCGGAGTATGGTGCTGGATTGTTAAAAGAATTGTCAAGGCAAATGTCAAAGGGCTCGGAAAGGGATTTACCGTAGTGAATTTAAAAAACATGCAGCAATTTTATTTGATATTTCCAAATAGCTACGCACTGCGTAGCGAAGATTGAATGAAAGAAATATCGCCATGTGGGATATTATAAAATGTATAAACACCGGTGAAATTATCAAGCAATATGATAATGCCAGACCATTTCCAAGCTGCAATCACAGCATATTTTCCTAATTTAGAACAATGGGAAGCAGATTTTAAGATAAGAAAGGGACGATAAAAATGAAGTGCTTTAAATGTGACGCTAAAATGGAAAAGGGTACTACAACGAATGTTACTGATCTGGGAAATTGTCTTGTAATTATTAGAAATGTACCCTGTTATAAATGCACCGAATGCGATGAATTTTTTTATACAGGTGATGTGGTAGAGCATTTAGAAAAGATTATTGAAATTGCTAAGGTTGTAATGCAGGAAGTTTCCATTATTGATTATTCCAAAGTTGCGTAAAAAGAGATATTTATAGGCATAAGATGCTTTATAATAAAATCAGCATTATTATGATTCGAAAAAATCTCAAATTATAGAGAACAGGCCCCGTCTCCGCCCGTAGGAGCCCCAAACTCCTACGGGCAGCATTTTGGTTAGCAGAGTAATTGGCAGTCGGTTTTCCATTTCCATCAAGATACAAATATATTTTCCAATTTAAAAAATATATCTTGATTTCTTTCTAATCATGGCTATAATTATGATTAGTAGTAATTAGCAATAATTAGCAGAAAGGAAATTGCTTCTATGATAGAAAATAAAACTACAGAATTCAAACGGGAGTACCTGGACGACATCAAATATGCCGTCATAGCTTTTGCCAACTCAGATGGCGGAAAGCTTTATATCGGGATTAACGACGATGGAAGTGTTCTTGGAGTTGAAAATACAGATGATACCATGCTGCGGCTGACCAATATGATCCGGGATGCTGTGCGTCCCGATGTTACTATGTTTGTTGATTGCGATATTGAAGTTATGGACGGAAAAAACATCGTTGTTCTGACTGTCCAGCGTGGTACTGCCAGACCCTATTATCTCTATAGCAAGGGCGTACGACCGGAGGGCGTTTATGTACGCCAAGGGGCCTCCTCTGTCCCGGCTTCTGAGACTGCTATTCTGAATATGATTAAGGAAACCAGCGGTGACTGTTACGAAGATGCCCGCTCTATCAATCAGCAGCTGACCTTTGATAAAACTGCCGCCTATTTTAAAAGAAAAAAGGTCGAGTTTGGCGAAGCACAGAAACGCACTCTGAATTTGATCAGCCAGGATGGAACCTACTCCAATCTTGGTATGCTGCTGTCTGACCAATGCGTACACACAATTAAAATGGCTGTGTTCGACGGCAGTAAGAAAAGTACTTTCCGGGACAGGCAGGAACTGACTGGTTCCCTGCTGGAGCAGCTGGAAGAAGCCTATTCCTACATTGACAAATTTAATCACATTCGCGCGGAGTTTGAGGGGCTTGACCGGATTGATAAACGGGATTATCCACCAGAGGCGCTGCGTGAAGCTCTTTTGAATGCTATCGTCCATCGCGATTATGCTATCAGCGGCCCTACGCTTATCAGTATTTTTGATGACCGCATTGAAATTGTAACCATCGGCGGGCTGGTACGTGGTATTTCTTTCGATGATATCATGCTGGGCGTGTCCGTTCTGCGGAACAAGCACCTGGCAAATGTATTCTATCGCCTGCGTCTCATAGAGGCCTATGGTACCGGAATGCTGAAAATCAACGAATGCTATAATGATTTTGAGGTGAAGCCCAAAATCGAAGCTACCAATAACGCTTTCAAAATCACACTGCCCAATACAAATTATAGAGGCGAAGTTCCTTTACCCCGGAATCGCAGAAAACCGTCCCCCAAAAAGTGATAACCCGGGAAATGCGTGATGAGATCATCGTAAGCATGTTTGAAACACAGGAAACGATTACTCGTAAGGATATTGAAACTGCCCTAAATGTATCCCAATCCACCGCAATTCTAATCATTCGTGAGTTAGTCGAAAGAGGAATTCTTGTTAAAATAGGCAATGGAAAATATAGTTGTTATCGTTTGGGTAAGATTTGAGTGCTGCATATCTACAGGCAGCAGGAGAAGCCAATATACCCAGCTTATCGCAAATCAAGTGAGAGCGCATGATGGTATTTGGGAAGAAAATTAAAGATAAACATCGTTAAGCAGGGCAATATCCCTGCTTGACGGTGGAAAAGAGAGAAAAGCGAATTATGCACAATTTACTAATTTTCCTATTACTAAATTACTGCGAATAGTGAAACTTAGATGCGATAATAATATAATTCCGCAAACAAATTATCTTCACATTTCCGAATAATTATTCTTTAAAACGCACATATTATGCACTCTCAATAGTGGCGGTATTTTATTGAATAATGCCTGTTTTTCTAACAAAATCAAATAGTATTTCTTTGTCTTCTTTTATATTCTTCTGTTTATTGATTTCCACTTCCCTGC
>BBZO01000062.1 GCA_001304875.1 Clostridia bacterium UC5.1-2E3 | reverse complement strand
ACTGTTCGGTGGAGGAGACGACGAAATACTCCATTCCGTACTACGTGGCGATCGGACTGACCCTGGTTGTGTGTATTTTCATCCCACAGGCAGTTCTGTTCCTTCCGAACTTCGTGTACGGCGGCGCAGGAATTTAATATTTAATAAATAATAAATAGCATTTCGCGGGAGGCCGCTGCAAAGTAGATGATTGAAAGACATCTATGGAGCAGCGGCCTCCTTTCTGAGAAAACGTCCCGTCTAAGAGGTTGCATACCCCCTACGAATCCATTTTGTCAAATCTGTAAAAATGAATCCCAGAAATTTGCAGAACTTTAACGGTGTCTTTTCTTCTGTTTCTTATTATTATATGCTACACTGATGCTGGCAACTCATATAAAAAAAGAGGGAATTTTACAGGTAATAGGATGATTACATGCCAGGTGTACGGCAGGACTGCCGGTACAAAAGCCGCGGAATATGCATTCATACATGCAGGAAAAGCGGGAAAATACAGAAGAGAGGAGGCAATGCTTTACAAAAAGGCAGACCTGGCAGAAATCAATAGAAGGATGAGATATACAACCATCCGATGATTGTAAAAAGACAGTATATTAGGGAGGAAACAAACAATGAGAAAAAAACTTTTAGCGACACTTATGGCGGCGGTGATGCTGGCGACAGCGGGATGCAGCGGTATGCCGGGGATGGGAAATACCCAGACCACAGCAGCGGCTGACAGCCAGCACAGCGGGGACAGCACATCGGGGGCGGACGACACCGTCTACGAGCTTCGCATTTCCACATCCCAGACCGAGCAGGCTCTGATCACCAGAAACTACCAGAAGCTGGCTGATACTCTGAACGAGAGATCCGGGGGAAGACTGAACGTGAGCGTATATCCGGCCGGACAGCTGGGAACCGACGAGGACGTTCTCGAGCAGGGAATCCAGGGCGTAAACGTAGCCGTTAACACCGACGCTTCCCGTCTTGGTCAGTACGTGAAGGATTTCTCCATCTTCATGATGGGATACTTTATCGACAGCTATGATGAGGGATATGCAGTGACCCAGACCGACACCTTCAAGGCATGGTGTGACGAGCTGGAGGAGAAACACGGCATCAAGGTGCTTTCCTTCACATTCTATGACGGTCCCCGTGAGTTCATGACCAACAAGCCGATCAACACTCCCGACGACTTAAAGGGCTTAAGAATCCGTACCATCGGCCAGGAGGTTTGTACCGAGACCATCGCAGCCATGGGCGCGACTCCGATCTCCATGTCCTGGGGTGAGGTTTACAACGGCATCCAGTCCAAGGCGTTAGAGGGCTGTGAGGTTCAGAACACCTCCTCCTATCCGTCCAAGATCTACGAGGTATGCAACACCCAGTCCAAGACCGGCCACTTCCAGTTAATGCAGGGCCTGATCTGCGGTAAAACATGGTTCGACAGCCTTCCGGCAGACCTTCAGCAGCTTCTTGAGGAGACCGCTGTGGAGATCGGTAAAGAGACCGCCGCCGACGTTATGGCAGAGGTAGAGGAAGATGAGAAACTGATGGTAGAAGCCGGCATGACCGTGGTTGAGCCGGACGTTGCGCCGTTCAAAGCAGCTGTTGAGCCGTATACGAGAAGCTGGGTTACGCAGAGCTCAGAGATCAGCTTTGGGCTGAGATCGGCAAGACAGAGTAAGCCGGTAAATTCCTATTTATTCTATACAACGACTGCAAGATTGAGGGTGTTTTAACTTATGAAAAAGATTTCAAATGCCGTCCTGAGGATTGAGGAGGTTCTGGCCGGAGCGATGCTGATTCTGATTTCAGTTCTGGTATTCTTCTCCGCAATCGCCAGAACGGTCGGCATGCCCATCAACTGGGCGCAGGACATTTCCCTGCTGGCCTTTGCGTGGCTGACCTTTATCGGTGCGGACATCGTGGCCAAGACGGGAAATCTGATCCGGATCGATATGCTGGAAAAGTATTTTCCAAAGGGGATTCGCAAGATACTGACGCTGGTGTTTGACGTGGCCATCGTGCTGTTCCTGGTTATACTTATCGTCTATGGCTTCCTTCTGGTATCCCAGAGCTGGTACAGAACGTTCCAGACGATGAAAATGAGCTACGCGTGGTGTACGCTTTCCGTCCCGGTGGGGTCTGTTCTTCTGTTCTTCACCATGGGCGCAAAGCTGTTTACGGATCTTAAGACGCCGGTCGAGAAATGGGGGAGAATTAATGTTAAGTGCAATAGGCTTTTTCTTGATTATTTTATTCCTGGGAATGCCGGTGGCCTTCGCCATCGCCATTTCGGGCTTCGCATTCTTCCTCACACGGCCGGAGATCCCGTGGACGATCCTGGTACAGCGCTCGCTGTCCACGACCCAGTCCTTCACCATGCTGGCGATCCCGCTGTTCATCTTTGCGGGCAACCTGATGAACAACACGGGTATCACTTCCCGGCTGGTAAAGCTGGCCAACGTGCTGACGGGCCACATGTACGGCTCTGTCGGACAGGTTTCCGTCGTGCTTTCCACCCTGATGGGAGGCGTGTCCGGTTCAGCAGTGGCGGATGCGGCCATGGAGTGCCGTATCCTGGGGCCGGAGATGACGAAGAGAGGCTACGCGCCCGGCTGGGCGGCAGCCGTAAACTGCTTATCCGGACTGATCGTGGCGACGATCCCGCCGTCCATGGGTCTGATCCTCTACGGAACCGTGGGCGAGGTGTCCATTGGACGACTGTTTATTGCGGGATTTGTTCCTGGAATCATCATGTGTATTCTGATGATGGCGGCCACCTCCTGGTCGGCGCGCCACTACGGCTACAAGCCGGATCACGAGAAGCCATCATCCGCTAAGGAGATCGTAAAGGCCTGCATTGAGAGTATCTGGGCGCTGATGTTCCCGATTCTTCTGATCGTGTTCATCCGTTTCGGCGTCATGACTCCGTCCGAGTCCGGTGCGTTCGCCGTGTTCTACGCCCTGTTTGTGGGTGTGTTCATCTATAAGGAGTTAAACCTTGAGCGTTTTAAAGAGTGCCTGGTGAGCAGCGTGAAGGACCTTTCCGTGACCACCATGATCCTGGCGTTTTCCGGTATCTTCAGCTAT
>BBZO01000061.1 GCA_001304875.1 Clostridia bacterium UC5.1-2E3 | reverse complement strand
CGAGACTGGTAAGATGGTAACCAATCAGTGGTTAAAGCTCGTATTAGACGACGCTGATATCGACGATCCGAATGGAGACGGCGAGGGCTGGTTCTGGTTCGACAGCAAGGGTAAGAAAGTTACCGATATGAAGAAGACCATCAACGGAAAGGTTTACTACTTTGACGGCGACGGTGTTATGGAGTATGGCTGGTACGAGGATGAGAACAATAACATCTACTACTTAGGCGATGAGGACGATGGTGCTCGTAAGTCCGGCTGGTTATGGTTAGAGAAGCCGGATGATGATAACGATGATATCAGCCTTTGCCAGATGGTGATGACTGTCTCAACTGCGACGAAGAAGGCTGGTACTGGTTCGCTAAAGATGGTAAAGTTTACAGAGATGCTAAGCAGAAGAAGATCGACGGTAAGTACTACTACTTCAACGAGCACGGACAGATGCTTTACAATTGGATTATTGCATCCACAAGTGGAACGACCACCAAAGACGACGATAAAAACTACAAAGACAACGAAGACAATGGTGCGAACATTGGCGCAATCAGTGACATGGAGTATGCGTTCAATGTAGACAAAGGTTGGAGAGTAAACGGTTGGTTACAGGTTGACGGTTCCTATAATATGGAGCGCGAGAACGATGAAGACTGGTACTTCTTCGATGACGGTGAGCCGGAGTTTGCTGCTGTAACAACTGACGACAAGAACAACGTAGGCACCCTTCTTAAGACGGAAGGCTATGCAGTAAACGATGCATCTGATGGCTGGAGATATCGTGCTAAAATCAAAGTAGAAGGCAAATGGTTCTGCTTTGATGAGGATGGCCGTATGAAGACTGGTATCCAGGCAATCCGTGACGGTGGAGACTACGAGGTATATTACTTTGATGAATCTGGTTTCTTAAAGACTGGTAAGGTCAGCAACGTAGAGTTAGATAATGGCGAAACCGCTAACTTCTATTTTGAGACTAACAACAGCCACAAGGGTCGCGGTGTAACTGGTGAGGAGAATGGCTACCTTTACTACAAAGGCATGAGACTCGAGGCAGAGGATGATTATGAGTTCTATGCACTTCCGACCGGTAAGACTTCCGAGCCGTATGATTACTATCTTGTAAATACGAACGGTAAGATCCAGAAGGGAACCGGAAACAACGGTAAGAAGATTGATCCCGAGAAGATCGAAAACGCAGACTATGATATCGTTAACATCATTGAGAGTGATTCTAAATTTGATTCCGACAAAGACATTGACGATTACAATGTTTACGTTAAGACCGGAAATACCGGTAAGATTGATTGGGTTAAGGCCGCTACCAGCACTACTGTAACTGCTGATAAGAAGATTGATCTTACTTTAAAGGTTAAAGATGGCGCTGATACTGACGCGGATTCTCGTTTCGTTACCAGAGCAGACGACAGAGAAGATGTTGACTTTGGTTGGGAAGACTAATCCTTAATCAGTTAATCGACTTAATTTAAGAAATTCTAATTGCCGACAGGCGGTGGACGATTCCACCGCCTGTTTCGTTAATAAACAAATGAATTTAGAAGTCCTACATTTCTTATTACTGTTAAAATAAACATTCATTGGCTCATTTAACTACAGCCAGTTTGTTTTCTATAAAAATGGAATGCATATTCAAATTGTAACAAACAGGCGGTGGATTACTCCACCGCCTGCCGGCAATTAGAAATTTTAAACTATTGACTGACTAAAAAAATTAGTCCTCCCAACCGAAGTCGATATCCTGCGGAGCTACTGCAATCTTTGCTTTATCAATGATATCAGCAGCCTTATCATCTTTGATTGCGGTGATCTTCTGAACTTCGCCATCCTTGTTGGTATATACGTATACGGTATCGGTATCATCGCCGTCCTCGTCTACTAAACCATCATAGTCGAAATCCTCAATCTTACCGTCGTTGATCTTCTTGCCACTTGTACCCTTCTGGATCTTACCGCTGCTATTTACAAGATAGATTTCTTCCTCAACCTGGTAAAGTTTGTAGTCATCCTCGGCCTCAAGTCTCTTACCCTTGTAGTACAGGTATCCGCCCTCTTCACCGGTTACACCACGGCCCTTTTTAGCATTGGAAGTTTCGAAGTAGTAGGTCTCAACGTCTCCGTCATCCTCTTCAACGTTAGTTACCTTACCGGTCTTCATGAAACCGTTCTCATCGAAGTAGTACACGTCGTAACCGCTCTTATCATCGGCAATTGCCTGAAGACCAGTTTTCATACGGCCATCCTTATCGAAGCAGAACCATTTGCCTCAACTTTGATCTTTGCAAGAATTCTAGCATCCTCAAGTCCGTACTCACCGTCCTTATTCAGTAACGGGGTTACATCTTTGCCTTTCTCAGAAATAGCGTTCTCAGCCTCACCGTCATCGAAGAAGTACCAGTCCTCATCGTCCTGTCTGTCAAGGCTGTAGCTGCCGTCTACCTGTAACCAGCCGTTTACTCTCCAGCCTTTGTCTACGTTGAACGCGTATCTCATGTCGCGGATATCTGTAGCCATGTCGCTGTCATCCATATCCTCGTCATCCTTTTTGTTCGGTACGTCATCATCGGTGGATACGATCCAGTTGTAAAGCATCTGGCCGTGCTCGTTGAAGTAGTAGTATCTTCCGTCGATCTTTTTCTGACCGCCCTTGTTATACATCTTACCGTCTTTAGCGAACCAGTACCAGCTCTTCCTCGCAGTCTACGCAGTCATCGTCACCACAAACATCAACATCATCCTCGTCCTCATCCGGCTTCTCTAACCATACCCAGCCAGACTTACGGGCACCGTCGTCCTCATCGCCTAAGTAGTAGATGTTATTGTCATCTTCGTACCAGCCATCTTCCATACGTCCATCACTATCGAAGTAGTAAACCTTACCGTTGATGGTCTTTTTGGTGTCCTCTACTCTGGAACCTTGCTGTCAAAGTAGTACCAGGCCTCACCATCCTCGTTCGGATCGTCGTAATCGGCATTCTCATCAACAAGCTTTAACCATGCGTTGGTTACCATCTTACCGGTCTCGTCAACGTAGTACTCGTCGTCAACCCAGGTCTCGGTAGCCATCTCACCGTCGTCGTTTAAGTAGTAGTAGTTAGAACCAGATTTCTTCCACTCATTGGTTACTAACTCATCGTCGCCATC
>BBZO01000060.1 GCA_001304875.1 Clostridia bacterium UC5.1-2E3 | reverse complement strand
AACAACGATGACGAGTTAGTAACCAATGAGTGGAAGAAATCCGGTTCTAACTACTACTACTTAGACGAGAACGGTGAGATGCTCACCGAGAGCTGGGTCGACGATGAGTACTACGTTGACGAGACTGGTAAGATGGTAACCAATACCTGGTTAAAGCTCGTTCCGTATGAGGGTGAGGTAAACGATCCCGACAGCGACGGCGAGGCCTGGTACTGGTTCGACAGCAAGGGTAAGAGAGTCTCCGATATGAAGAAGACCATCAACGGAAAGGTATACTTCTTCGACAGCGATGGCCAGATGGAAAATGGCTGGTTCGAGGACGATGACGATATCTACTACTTAGGCGATGAGGACGACGGCGCTCGTAAGTCCGGCTGGTTATGGTTAGAGCAGCCGACTGAGGAGGATGTCAGCATCGAGGAAGATGACTGTGAGCTTTGCGAGGAAGAGGCTGGTACTGGTTCTCCAAAGACGGTAAGCTGTATAGAGATGCCACCAAGGCGAAGAAGATCGATGGCAAGTACTACTACTTCAACGAGCATGGCCAGATGCTTTACAACTGGATTGCTACCGCTGCAGAGGCTTTCATTCCGGACAGCATGAACGAGGATTATGATGATCCCACCAACACCATCGACGAGATGAGATATGCGTTCAACGTTGACAAGGGTAACCGCGTTGACGGATGGCTGCTTCTGGACGGTTCCTATAGCGTAGGCAAAGAGGATGACGAGGACTGGTATTTCTTCAAGAAGGGCGAGGCCAAGTATGCAGATGAGAACCGGGACGTTATCAGCGTGTTAAACAGCAAAGGATACAACGATTTTACTGATCCGCGTATCCGTCAGAGAGAGAAGGTAGAGGGCAAGTACTTCTGCTTTGACCAGAACGGCGCAATGAAGGCTGGACTTCAGGCTATCACCACGGATGGAGCGGACTACGATACCTACTACTTCGATGAGAACGGCTTTATGAAGACTGGTAAAGTATCCAACGTAGAGCTGGATAACGGCGACGTTGCTACCTTCTACTTCACCACCTCCAATATCAACAAAGGTAAAGGTGTGACCGGTGAGAAGGATGGTTACTTATACTACAAGGGTATGAGACTTGAGGCTGAGGATGATTACAAGATCTTCCAGGTTGACGGTGACAATTATCTCGTAAACACCAATGGTAAGATCCAGAAGTCCACTTCCGGCAAGAAGATCGACGCTGGTAAGATCGAGAACTGGGATCCGGATATCAATATCGCCAAAGCGAACGATGACGAGAACGAGTACGTTTATGTTGCAACCACTAAGAACTACGTCATGAAGAGCATCTATGTAAAGGATGCGATTGCGGGTGAAGATGGCAAGGAAAACAAAGTTCTTTGGACGAACGATGCTGATAACGCCGGAGACGAGCAGGGAACAATCGATGCTATCATCGTTGTTGCCGAGGAGGAGTTAAATGGCGACGAGGATCTCGGTCTTGTTGATCTTGGCTGGTGTGACTAATCTGTTACTTTAATAACAGAACAATGAAATTCTAATTGCCAGCAGGCGGCGGATTACTCCGCCGCCTGTTCTGTTACGTCTAGCTTTGTTTAAAGAACCTCAATTATGATATGTCATATAAATCATTTTGAGTGAAACCGATATTTGGGATGTTGTTTATAATTTATTCATTTTTTAAGGGAAATCCCCAATCGAGAATAGATCTGCCCTTAATCCGGCAAGTGATCATAAATAAACCTGCAAACCAGTATGTTTCATCGACATCCGTTTGCAGGTCTGCATAAGTTTTGCGACACTCTCATATCAAAGTCAAATATTACGAAACAGGCGGTGGGTTGCTCCACCGCCTGTCGGCAATTAGAATTTCTTAGATATTGTTGCTGACTAAGGATTAGTCCTCCCAGCCGAAGTCTACCTCGTTGGTGTCATCAGCGAAAGTAACAAGCTTCTCTTTCACAAGATCGATCTTCGCTGCATTTTCGAGCTCAGATGTCTTGGTTACTAATTTTACGCTGTCTACCTTGCCATCCTTGTTGGTATGCACATATGCATCGTAATCATCAGCATCGGCCTCATTAGGAATCTGACCTACGATACCATAATTCTTGTTCTCGATCTTCTCGGGATCGATCTTCTTTCCGTTGGTGCTGTTGCCCTTCTGGATCTTACCGCTCTTGTTTACAAGATAGATTGCGGGGTCATCTCCCTCATCCTTTGCCGGAATAGCATAGAACTCGTAATCGTCATCAGCCTCGAGTCTCATACCTTTGTAGTATAAGTAACCGCCTTCCTCACCAGTTACACCCTGGCCCTTTCTGGAATTGGAGGTCTCGAAGTAGAAGTTGGCAGTATCGCCGTTGTCTAACTCTACGTTGCTGACTTTACCAGTCTTCATGAAGCCGGACTCGTCAAAGTAATAGGTCTCGTAGGTCTCTCCGTCCTCAGTAATAGCCTGAAGACCGGTCTTCATACGGCCATCCTGATCGAAGCAGAACCATTTGCCCTCTTTTTTGATCTTTGCACGATATCTCGCGTCATTGTCAAACTTGTAATCGGTTAATACATTGGCAACGTTGGTCTTATTGCTCTTCTCAGCATAAATAACATCGCCATCATCGAAGAAGTACCAATCCTGGTCGTTTTCTCTCTCCATGTTGTAGGAGCCATCAACCTCTAACCAGCCGTTTACTCTCCAACCCTTGTCTACGTTGAACGCGTAGTCCATGGAAGCGATATCCTTGGTGATGCTATCCAGATCGTCGTTGTCCTTTCTGTTCGGCTGATTCTCGGTAGCAATGATCCAGTTGTAAAGCATCTGGCCATGCTCATTGAAGTAGTAGTACTTGCCATCGATCTTCTTCTGCTTGGCGTCTTTGTATACCTTACCGTCCTTGGCGAACCAGTACCAGCCTCTTCCTCACAGTCGGTGCAGTCCTCGTCGTCGCAAAGATTTACTTCATCATTGTCAACGTCCGGTCTCTCTAACCATAACCAGCCAGACTTGCGGGCACCGTCGTCCTCGTCGCCTAAGTAGTATACGTTCTCTTTATCATCCTCGTACCAGCCATACTCCATAACGCCGTCGTCGTTAAAGAAGTATACCTTGCCGTTGATGGTCTTCTTCATATCGGTAACTTTCTTACCCTTGCTGTCGAACCAGAACCAACCTTCGCCGTCTCCGTTCGGATCGTCGATATCAGCGTCGTCTAATACGAGCTTTAACCACTGATTGGTTACCATCTTACCGGTCTCA
>BBZO01000059.1 GCA_001304875.1 Clostridia bacterium UC5.1-2E3 | reverse complement strand
TTTATATATAAAATAGCTTTTTTCTATTATTTCATTTTCATCATTTTTTATTTGTCTGATCTTTTATTTTTCTCTGTCCATAGTTTTCCTATTCCTTTCCTTTATATAAAAATGTGAGGGGGGATACAGAACGTTTATAGCAGTCAGATAAAAACCACAAAAAATATGAATTCCGATATGATTCAATTAAGAAATGATTTTGGGAAATTTCACTGAACAATCCCAGCACAAGCAACCTGATTACCCTGGCAAAATTATTTTGCAGCCAACAACATGCCGCACTTTGACTCTATCCAACTCTATCCACTTAACGGCCTTTTCAAGGCATGGGAAAAGCGCCGGAAAGCCTTATAAAAATAAGGCTCCGGCGCTCAAATAAAAAAAGAGCGGGTGATGGGAATCGAACCCACGTATCCAGCTTGGAAGGCTGGTGTTCTACCATTGAACTACACCCGCATATAAAATATGAAGTTGAAATGCCCAGAACCGGAATCGAACCAGTGACACGAGGATTTTCAGTCCTCTGCTCTACCAACTGAGCTATCTGGGCGTCGTGCACTGATGTACTCGCTGCATTACCGCAACAAAGATATTCTACACTTTATTTTCCAAAATGTCAAGCATTTTTTTGCATTTGACATGAGACCTGCCTGAGCTATAATAAAAGCAGACGGATTTTGGAGAGACCGATCCGGGAAAGGCGGCTGCTGCATTGAAAGAACTAAATTATTTTATAATTGACGGAGCCATCGGCTGGAATCAGGACTGGTTTAAAGAATGGTGGATGAACAAGGGCGCTGCGCCGCCGTGACGGCCTGTGACCTTTGCCTGTACCTGGCCAGAGAAAAACAGATTTCCGGCTTATATCCATTTGATGCGTCCCATCCCCGCAAAGAAGATTATCTGCGGTTTTCCAATATCATGAAGCCCTATCTGCGGCCGAGACGCAGCGGAATCGATACACTGGAGATCTATCTTTCCGGCCTTTCAGCTTATCTGGCGGATGCTGGTATTTCCTGCATAAAAGGGACGGGACTTTCCGGAACCGCGCCATGGCAGGAAGCCGCAGACCTGATCCGCCGTCAGATTGACAGGGGGATTCTGGTGCCCTGCCTGCTTCTGCTCCATAAAAGCAGCGTGTTCAAGGACTTTCAGTGGCATTGGTTTAATCTGGCGGGGTATGAAGAGTTCGACGGGGAGTTTTATGTGAAAGCCATAACCTACGGCACATTTTTCTGGATGAACCTGAAGGAACTATGGGACACCGGGTACAGCAAAAAAGGCGGGCTGATTGAGATTACCATAGGATAGACCCCATTTTTCACTCACGCCGCTCCAGATCCTTCTGAATGCCCTCAAGATAGTGCACCAGCATATCTCTGTGCGCGCGAATCCGCCACTCCTTATCGACCTCGTCGTATGTAAAGCTCTTGCGCCCGCCACTCTCCATCCGCGTCCAGAAGCGGTAGACGTGGTCGAAAGGAAGGTAGTACATCTCATCCTCCCCCGTAAAATACAGAAGAATAAACGCGATCCCGCCCTGCTCCTCAAACTCCTTCATGAACTGAATCTGATGGGGATGAATATTCTGCAGCGGAAACGTCCTCACCCGGCACTCCTTCGCATCGAAGCACACCGGAATCCCCTGCACGGTTCCGATATAGTCCACCGTACTCTTCTGCTCAAAATAAGCCAACGTAATATGCCGGTTTGTCTTGTCAATCTGGATCGGGGTGATGGGAGTGGGGATCTTCTGAATCAGCGCCAGCTTCTTCTCCCGATAGCTGTCATTTGTGTGATTGATAAGATCCTCCAGTGTGGACCCACGCAGTCCTCTGGTACTCCAAGTTCCCATTCGCTCCAACCCTTTCTCAGCTCTATCGCTGTCACGTTACTCCGCGGCATTCTTGCGGTCAGCCTTCGCCTGGAACTTCTCATTTCCGACAATAAAACGCTCATGTCTGCCGCCGCCGATTCTGCCTTTCTCGTCAAATGCCTCCACGCTGAACACCAGCCTGCGGCCGTCCACTTCCTCCAGCGTGCTCTCGCACCACACCTTCATCCCGATGGGGGTCGGCGCGTCGTGCGTCACATTTAAAAGTGTTCCTACGGTTCCCTCTCCCTCGCCCAGCTCCGGAGCCACGCTCATCCACGCAGTTTTCTCCATCAGTGCAATCATGGCCGGAGTCGCAAATACTTTCAGAAGGCCGCTGCCCACCGCAGACGCGCAGTTTCCCTCCTCAACCATAACTTCCTGTCTGCCCTTGATTCCTGCTTCCAACATATCTGTCTACCTGCCCTTTCTATAAAATAATTTCTGCAAAATAATATCGTTTTTTGCCCAGTTCCAAGTATACTAAAAGCCTCTTTTTTTATCAACACTTTTCTCAAAACCCGAAAAAACGTCAAAAGCAGACACTTATCTCAGAAAAGCGAAAGCTGCTCATAATCTGACTGGCGCTCAAGCGGCCCCGGACGTTTCTTCAGGAACTCCTCCAGCCGCTCCTCCTCCGTAATCCAGGAAACGATTTCATTTTTCTCTAAAATAAGCGGCATTCTGGAATGCACCGGCGCCATCGACTCGTTCGCCTCCGTCGTCAGAATCACAAATCTCTCACCGCCGTCCGTCCAGACACAAAAGCCCGCCATAAACAGCGCCTCGCCGTCCGTTCTCCGGAACGTAAATTTCTCTTTCTTTCCATTCCACTCATAAAACGAACTTCCCGGAACCGCCACACGGTGCGCCCGCACTCCCTCACGAAACATCCGCTTCTCCGCCGCCGACTCGGCTCTCGCATTAAAAATCAGCCTTTTCCCGTCAAATCCCGGAACTCCCCAGCGGTACCAGGCGATACATGGGCCATTCTGCATCTTCCCGCAACTGTCCACCGCAAGAACCGGCGCCTCCTCCGACGGATGGATATCCCTCCCGCATGCTCCGCCGCAGAATCCGCCTCTCAGCCTGCTGTCCACATACCCCACAATCGCTTCAATTTCCGGAATTACCGTCTCATCAATCGAAAATCTTCCGCACATATCCATTCTCCTGTCATATAAAACAACGTTAGTATATGACAAATTTGAAAAGATTACAATAAATCTCTATTTTTATTACACAAAAAAGGAACCACATCTCTGTGATTCCTTCAGAGGCGACAACCAGATTTGAACTGGTGATCAGGGTGTTGCAGACCCACGCCTTACCACTTGGCTATGTCGCCATATTAAACAGTCTCAATGAGAATTGTCTTCAAGCCAACACATCATTGAGTAACCAG
>BBZO01000058.1 GCA_001304875.1 Clostridia bacterium UC5.1-2E3 | reverse complement strand
CTCCCGCCGGCCGGCGCAGAGCACCCTGCCGCGGAGCCTGCGGCCATCAGGGCCGCGGTCAATACTGCAAGCATCTTTCCTGTCTTTTTCATAATTGTCTCTCCTTTTTTCTTGTTTCTATTTCCCTGCAAGCTTCTGGTAAAGCTTGATGAAACCGTTCATGGCCAGACTTAAAAGTACGATCACCAGCACGCAGGCGAACACCTTGTCCAGCATGTAATTATTTTTCACTCGGATCAGATAGTAGCCCAGGCCCTGCTGGGCGCCGATCCACTCTCCCACCACGGCTCCGCTGATGCTGTAGGTGGCGGCCACCTTCATTCCCGACAGAAGGGAGGGGATTGCCGCCGGAATCTTCACCAGCCGGTATATGGCAAAGCCCTTCGCCCCGTAGGAGCGGACCAGGTTCACGTACTGGGGATTCAGCTGGGCCATGCCGTCGGTGAAGCTGACTGCGATGGGGAAAAAGCACATCAATACCACCGTCAGAATCTTCGGCGTCATGCCGAAGCCCAGATAGATGATCAGAATGGGCGCCAGAACGATCATGGGCACGGTCTGGGTCGCCACCAGAAGCGGATACACCGCCCGCTTCATTAAGGGAAACATGTCCATCAGAATCCCCAGCACCAGCGCCAGAAGAAACGCGATGGCCATGCCGGCCAGGGCCTCCAGAACCGTCACGGCCCCGTGGCGCGCCAGATTGGGGGCCTCCGCAAACACCGCCCGCACCACATCCGTGGGGGCCGGAAGCACGTAAAGCGGAATGTCTTTTATGCGCACCGCCGCCTCCCAGACCGCCACCAGACCTATGATCACGGCGGCGGGAACCATGTGTTTCGAGTAATCTTTCATCATCTGCTCCCCCTGTACTAAAACGTGCGCGCCTCCCCGGCGCAATGTCCTGCAAAACAAAAAGCGCTGCGCCGGCAAGCCGACGCAGCACACAAGAATCTTTCGTTTCGCTCCCTACGTTGGCATTATCCAAATCAGGTAATGGGTCGAAGTTTTCAACTTCCTCTCAGCCTGTCCACAAGCTCCCCTTGACGTTCATCTATTTCATTTTCCAGATCATTCTAGCACCGATTCGTGAAATTGTAAACCGGTTTTTGCATCCGGATCCGCACCATTTTGCACGTCTGCCCCGCGGATCAGCGCTCCGCCAGCACCTCCGCCAGCGCCCCGGCCAGAATCCGGTTCTCCTCCATGGTGCCGATGGTGATTCTCACCCAGTCCTCCCCGTAGGACGAGCTGGCACGGATGACCACGCCCTTTTCAAGAAGCATTTCCCGCACCCTGGCGGCGTTTCCGGTCTTCGCGAAAATAAGTTGGCCTGCGTCGGAAGATAGGGGACCCCCAGCTCCTTCAGTTTCCCGTAAAGAAACCGTTTTCCCTCCTCGTTCATCGCCCGGCTGGCCTCCCGGTGCGCCTCGTCGCCGATGGCCGCAGCGGCCGCCGCCTGCGCCAGGGAATTGATGTTGAACGGAGACCGCACCCGTCCCATGAAGCCGGCCACTGCTTTCGAGGTCAGCGCATAGCCCACCCGCAGGGCCGCCAGCCCGTAGATCTTTGAAAAGGTCCGGCTGACCAGGAGAAGACGGTCCTCGTCCAGATACTCCGCCGCCGACACTGCCCGCTCGTCGGTCACGTACTCAAAGTACGCCTCGTCCACCACTAAAAGCACGTCCTTCGGAAGCTCGCGGACCAGACGTTCCATGGATGCCGCGTCGATCAGAAGCCCCGTCGGATTGTTGGGGGTGCAGACGCAGACGATCTTGCAGCGGTCCGTCACCGCACCCAGAAGCCCGTCCACGCTGAGCCCGTAGGTGTCCGGCTCCAGGGACAGATGAATCACGCGGGCCCCCATGATGGTGGCGTAAAACTCGTAGGAGGAGAAGGTGGGATCCACCACAATCATCTCGTCGCCCTCGCCCAGGAACGTCTGTGCAATCAGGGACAGCACCTCGTCGGATCCGTTGCCCGCGATCACCTGCTCCTCGTCCACGTGCCAGTGCTTTGCCAGCGCCCGGCGAAGCCCCTGGAAATAACCGTCGGGATAGCGGTTTAGGCTCCCCATCTGGCTCTCCATGGCCTGTAAGGCCAGCGGGGACGTGCCGAGGGCATTCTCGTTGGCGTCCAGCTTCACAATCCTCGAAAGCCCCAGCTCCTCCCGCATCTCCTCCACCGGCTTCGCCGGGACGTAGGGGGTCAGTTCGAAGACTGACGGGCGTATCTGTTTCTCAAGTGTCTTGTTCTCCATAATCTCTCTCCTCGCCGTCATCTAAATATTAATCTGCGTCCACTTTCCTGAGCGGAACCTGAACTGCGTGAAAATAAACCGCGACAGCTGGTCGGACATGATGCCCAGCCAGATGCCGAGAAGCCCCAGGTCAAATACGAAGCACAGCACATAGGAAGCGACCGTCCGCACCACCGTCACGCTGGTGGTGGAGGCGACGATGGTAAAAAGCACGTCGCCCGCGCCCCGCAGGCAGCCCATGTAAATAACCTGTGATATCTGAAGCATGACCACGATGACCATGATCTGCATGATCATCACGCCCATGGCCACGATGTCCTCCTCGTCAAAATACAGCCCGTAGATGGCCCGCCCGCCGATCAGGTAAATGACCGCCAGGCACAGGGAAATGGCGTTTCCCATGCGCTGGCAGATGGTACCGTAGAGTTTCGCCTTCTCCACATTTTCTCGCCCAGGCTCTGTCCGATCAGGCCACCGCCGCGGCCTGCATGCCGTCCCCGAAGGAAAAGGACAGGGACAGAATATTCATGCCCACCTGGTGGGCCGCAAAGGCGGAGGTTCCCAGGGTGGCCGTCATCACCGCCGTGGCCATGAAGCCGATCCGCATGAGAATCTGCTCCGTAAATACGCTGGAGGCAATTTTTACCATGTTGCGTATGGGCTGGAGCGTGAGCTTTATCTTTTCCCGCAGCATGTAGGGAATGCTGACAAATGTGTCCCCGCGCACCACCGACAGCGTGCTCATGATGCAGGCGATCACGGTTCCGAACACGGTGGCAATGGCCGCCCCGCGGATTCCCAGCTCCGGAAAGCCGCAGTTTCCGCCGATGAGGAAATAGTTTCCGATCATATTGACCACGTTGGAGGTCACATTGGTGGTCATGGCGATCTTCGTGTTGCCCGACCCCCGCTGGGCCGCGTTTATGACCAGCGACACGATGTTGAAAAGCATGCCGCCCATGATAATCTTAAAATAGATCACCGCGCTGTCGTGGGTCTCCGCGTTGGAGCCGCACAAATTGATGATGGAATCCGCAAATGTGACGCACAGAAGGCTCACGAGAGCCCCGGCCGCCACCGTAAATAAAAGTGCGATCATCAGCACCTGGTTGGCCCCGCGCCGGTCCTTCTGGCCCTTTCTCCGGGCCACCAGCGCCGAGACGGACACATTCATGGCGATGAACATGGAAAGACCGATGAATTTCGGCTGGGTTGTCAGTCCCACGGCGGCCACCGCCGCCGGGCCCATGGCACTCACCATGAGGGAGTCCACCATGCCGGCCAGCGCCACGAAAAATGATTCCAGCACCGAGGGCCACGCCATGCCAGCCGCCGTGCGCACATATTCCTTATTCTCCTTCAGTACACCGATAAACCTGCCTGCCATCTTTCGTCAAACCTTCTTTCCAAATCCTAGACTCCTGGGCCCTTTTCCCCGCCTGGGGAGCCATCAGAACCCGGCCCTGCCGGACTGGGGCCTTCCGGATTTCCCGCACTTTCGCCGGGACCTGCCGGCTGTTTCTGGCTGCCGGATCCGGCTGCTGTGGGCCGATGCGCCGCCTGTCCGTC
>BBZO01000057.1 GCA_001304875.1 Clostridia bacterium UC5.1-2E3 | reverse complement strand
CGCCGCTTTGAGCGCCCGGTCCTCGTAGGGCTGGGCCCCGGACCGCATTTCCTGTTTTTTAACCATATAGCCGCCTTTCCGCAGAGGCTATATTTATGAACCGTCCCTTTGATATGGTATCCCTGCACCGCCGGACAGACGTTTCCTGCTCTCAAGATCTGTATACACTGGATTCCTTGCCGAACTCGGCAACATAAGAAAATTAGAAAAAAGATATGCACTCCCCGCCCAGGATCCGGCGGAATGAACTGCATGTTTACATAAGTAAATATCAAACGGCGACAGCCCGCAAATATATCCCCGGCTGTCCGGCAAGTTTATTGTAGCATGTTTGTCCAGCAAAAACAAGGCCAGAGCAGCCGTTATAGCATATTCTGAAACGGCTGCTCTGACTCTGTCACTTTAACTTCATGCCTTTATTCTATTTATCTTCCATCCTCTCACGCGCCACTACGACAAAGCGGGTGCTGTCTTCAGAAGATGCACAGGTCTCCAGTGTAATCAGTCGCTGTCCATACTCCGCTGTCACTCCAGTGTCATACAGCGCCATCTCCTTAACCTGTTCCACATAGGTATCATACTGCGCCTGATTTAATTTGCCTCCATACTGATACCATTTGAAATCAGCCCCATATACGGGTGCCAGGAATACTGCCATTACATCGTATTGCTTCGGCACACCAAAAATATCCTGGAATTCAATGGACGGATGGCGAAGAAACCAGTCCCGCGACTCATAGCCCCAGAGAGATCCAAACTGCAGCTGACCATTCACATTATGCCCATGAATCAGAATATTGTCACTGCCGGCATCACAGTACTTCCCCATAAATGGAAGTCCCGTTTCACTGGGTTTTTCTCAAAATCACGGCTGTAATAATACAGATAATTGTCTGGCGTGCACATGACTGGATAGCCATTTCCAGAACCGTATACCCGCAGCCATCCGCCCAGGTCTCCATTCTTTTCATAAAGAGTCCGAAGATTTTCAGCCACAGCTTTATATCCAGTGACTTCCGGCGTTTCCTGTTGTTTCTGATACCCAGGTCCGTTTATTCCCATAACCGGAAGCCAGTTAATATCAGGATATGGAGCATCGGCCATCGGAATCTCCCCGTCAATAATCTCCTGAAGCTCAGAGGAAGTCTGAGATTCTTCCGGAGTATACGGCCGCTTGCTTTCTCCTCCCGGGCTGTGGGGACGGCTGGGCTTTTCCGGTGTATCCGGCTCTTCAGGCACATCCGGCTCTTCGGGCACATCCGGTTCTTCCGGTGTATCCGGCCCCTCCGGTGTATCCGGCACATCCTCCCTCTCGTTTTCTACCACAAGCACAACCCCTGCAGCATTCGCATTCGCTGTAACCACGATTTCCCGTTCTTCATACTCCTCATCTGTATTGCCGTCCCCGCCGTTCCCGCCAGTAATTACCCCGGCAAACTCAACAATCTCCCCGGCTGTTCCTGTACCAGTTTCAAACAGCACATCATCGGCCCTGTCATAACCTTCAGGGGCTTTCATCTCTTTTAGAACATATGAAGTTTCCGGTTCAAGCCCTTCCACCACATGAGGAGTTCCGTCAGAAACCCAGCGATCCTTACTATTTCCCTCCATATCTTCCACTACAAATTCCGCGCCAGTCAGCGGTTCCTTTTTCTCACTGTCCACTTTCTCAACTATTACCTCTGGAACCATCGCTCTCACATAGTACCGGTTAGAATAAAACGGACCGCTGACACCGCTGCGCGGCTCTGCTGCGCGCAGACGGCTGACCGGATGATACTCATCACTCTGGTAGAATACGGCTCCTGTCGGCAGGTTTTCCAGGCCAATATCGGCCATTCCATCTTCTCCGCTCACTGCTGTGCGAATCAGCTGATCCTTCTTTATATACCAGGTTCCATCTGCTGCATAGAGATCATTCGCCGCAAAAAGCCCTACCGTCACCCCTGAAAGCGGGTGATTTTCCGCATCCATCACTGCTACCTGACCGCAAAGCTTTTTTCTGTATTCCCGAATCACTGGCCACTCCGGATCCACATCCGTGACGCGTCCTGGTTCAATGGACACATTTTTCCGTACATACTCTTTCTCTCTGCTGTGAAATGGATAATAGAAGCCAAAACCCACACCATGATGAAATTCATCCACCTCCATCTTCACATCATATATGCCGGCTGTCACCGGAATATAGGCATAGCCGTCCGCCACCATTCTGGAAGACCCAGTATCTTCCTTCGGCCATTCCAGGCCGCCCCCTGTGAATGTCACCTTGATATCCGCATCATAGGAGCTGTATCCATAATAATGCATCTGGTCCCGCGGAACCATCTCATACTCAAATATGATTTCACCATCCTCGCTCTCATCAATACCGGTCCAGAGCTCGTACTCCACATCACTGACAGGAAATCTTAGAAATCCCTGGTCTGCCTGCATTTTTACGACCGGCATTTGAATCCTGTATATTTTTGCACTGCCAGCATTATCGTATGCACTGCTTGTCTCGCCATGAAGCAGATCGTAAGAAAAGCTGTTTTCCTCTCCAAGAACAGAGTACCCCTCCGGCACATTATCAACTGTCACATAAATCCGCCCGTCCTCAATCCGATGAATCCGGGGAATATCGGCTGCAGTTCCCAATTTACAATCTGCATTCTCAACCCATTCTCCCGTCTCTGCATCCCGATACTTAAATAAAATTGACACTTCTCCCAGTTCGTTGGAAAATTCATAAGAATCAAAAATAATCTGTGTTTTTCACTGTAAACTTTGATATAAACATCCCGCGGCACATCTGACGACGGTACCTCAAAACTTCCATAATCTGCATTTTTCTCATCTTCAAGTCCACGTATCTTGTAGCCCACACGCAGCGTGGGAACTCTCTGGTAAAGACCATCTATCTCGATTATTCCAGATTCATCGCTAGTAAAGGTTCCCAGCATTTCTATCGCATTTCCGGTCGTCTGTGTCATAGTTCCATCTATATAAAAAGCTCAGCCTGCACTCCACCGAGAGGAACTCCAGATTCGTCTGTCACATGCAAAACTGCACTTCCGTTTTTTTCGGCGGGAATTATCTCATATTCTGCGCACCAGCTTTTATCTTCTTTTGTTATCTCTCTGCTCTGCGCCTCCTCAATTCCGGGAATCTGCCAGGCCAGGGTATCTTTTGTCGTCCAACTCGCAGTATCCAGTTCAATCCTGTACTTGCCGGGATAAACAGCTCCCAGATATGCCGTTCCATCCGTCTCCACTTTCACACTCTGCACTACAGATGATGCAATAATGGATTCCTGTTTTACCAGCTTTGCCGTCAGATTTTCAAATAAATCCTGGCTTCCTCCCGCTGCCGTCCCGAGCTTCACACTCACACTGCACAAATTTTCAGGCTTATTAATATGTATGACCACATCCTTTTCTGCCTTTCCCCAGACGCTTTTTATCCGATCCGCCGTGTACCCTTCCGGCAATGTATCCACCGACAATTTCCACGCACCAGTTCTTCCGGATACCGCCATGCCGCTTGCGATTCCCATACTGTCC
This sequence comes from Clostridia bacterium UC5.1-2E3, assembly GCA_001304875.1. GTDB lineage: Bacteria > Bacillota > Clostridia > Lachnospirales > Lachnospiraceae > Ventrisoma > Ventrisoma faecale. Next base: position 831 of record BBZO01000057.1, on the reverse strand, counting down.
GTGACAAGAACGGCGCCGGTTCTCTCGTCCTCCGAAACCGCGTAGTCGTTATACCATTCCACCTCAATTCCGGCCAGATCCTTCAACTCACCGCTGTCGTCAATCACCTCAAGGCTGACTTCCTCCTCCTCAAACAAAAGCAGCTGTGACGCCGTGGCAAGGACAATCTCTGATGCCGTTGCCGGCGGCACATCCGACGAAGATGCTCTTGCAAGACCGTCTCTGGCATTGCTTGTATACGCATGCGCAGACAGGCCCATGCCTAAAACAGGCCAGGGAAAAGTCCCTGGCAGAATTATGCTAAATATCATTGACCATGCTAACAGCATGCCGATTTTTCTTTTTAACAGTTTCATCATTACAATTTCCCCTTTCCTCCTTTTTATCCTACTTTATCATATTTTATCCTACTTTTCAATATCCTATTGGTGCGTATGTTATCGTCTTTATAGTAAATTCGGAGTTAAAGGATGGTGAAAAATGAAACCGTTGAAAGAAAAAGTGAGCATCACGCTGGATGAAGATATTGTTCAGAAAATCAGAGAGTTAGCCGAAAATGACGAGCGTTCTTTCAGCCAATATATAAACATGGTTTTAAAAAATCACATAAAAAGGCAGGAGATTTCAGATCAATAAAGGCGAAGAGCTGACAGAACGGTGAATCATCATTTTCCGTACTGTCAGCTCTTTTTCCCCGCGCTAAAGCCCTTCAATCCACGCCATCACATCCACCCCTCTGCACACCGCAAAATAATTCTTCACCACAAAATTCCCCGCCGCCAGCACCACCGCGGCGACGGCGTAGCCGTGGCTGTAGGGGATCCGCACCCG
>BBZO01000056.1 GCA_001304875.1 Clostridia bacterium UC5.1-2E3 | reverse complement strand
ATCCAATTAATCGGATAAGAACCCATATGCTTTGTTCATAGTTATCCTCCTTAATCGTAGTTTTTATATCAAATCCGGGCAGTTACCGCATGGTTTGCTCGGATAACTTTTTGCTGCGGTATAATCCTATGTATGGTCTTTGATTAAGATCAAATCCATTTCATAGGAGGTTCGAAATGAACGAAAAAAATAGTTACTGGTATCAGCTAAAGGATGGCTTTATAGATTTTTTACGGGAAAAAGGCTATGGCAAGTCATCCTTTACACATTACAGGGGACAGATTGACTTTCTTATCCGTTATGCCAACGCATTGGGTTATACAGAATACTCCCCTGAAATTGGTCAGGCTTTTTTAGAGTCCGAAGCCCGGCTGAGGGAATGGAACCCCAAGCGCTCAGCTTTAAAGCTACTGTGATCCGCCGCCTGGATGAGTACATAAACGGCAGGAACTATACGTTTGCCCGTCTCAGGCTTTTTACCAATGCCCCGAATGTTTTGAGAGTGAACTGGAGGCTTTTCTACAGACTCTCCGTGATGAAGGCTACAAAGAGATTACCATACGCCAATACCGCACACAGCTTGTAAAAATGCTCCGCTGTTTTTCGGAAAACGGCATTGCTTCATGGAAAGATGTCAATGCCGGATGTGTACAGCAGGCTTTTGGGGAATCAGCAAATAGAGCGATATTCGCTACATATGCCAGAAAGTTTTTTGCTTATCTTGTGGAGCAGGGCATTACAGCCGCCAATTATTCAGGTATACTCCCTACGGTACGTTATCCAAAGAGGGTGCCATCCGTCTACACATATGAAGAAGTAGAAAAACTGCTGTTATGCGTGGATCGCAACACCCCAATGGGGAAACGGGATTATGCCGTCCTCCTGCTGGCAGTCCGGCTGGGCATGAGGGCTTCCGATATCCGGCTGCTCTGTTTCCCGAATGTCAATTTCAAAAACAGGAAAATTTCTTATGTCCAGTTTAAAACCAGTGTCCCACAGACCCTTTCACTGCTTCCGGAAGTAGAGGAAGCAGTGCGGGATTACATTGAAAATGGGCGCCCGGAAACGGATGAACCATACATTTTCCTTACTTATAGGAAAACGCAGCTGTCACGGTCTGCCGTTTCATTGATAGTTGACAAATATTTCAAACAGGCTGGGATTGATCCGGGAGACCGCCATCATGGCTCACATTCACTGCGCATGACTTTCGCAAGCGAACTGGTTGCCAAAAACGTGCCTTTTGAAGCTGTCAGCAGACTTCTTGGGCATGAGGACAAAGCATCGGTATCCCATTATGTAGTACTGGCAACGGAAAGCCTGCGTTCCTGTGCACTCCCGGTGCCGGGAGCGACTGGAAAATTTGCAGATTACCTTAAGGAGGAATGAATTTATGGCTTATATATTTCAAAGCATTTTTGCATTGGAATTTAAAAGTTTTCTGGTCATAGTCAGAGATGCCGGACAGCAGACACGGGATATGAGGCGACATTTAAGTCCCTTGACACCTTTCTCTCGGAAATTCCCGGACAGGAGAAGGCGCTGGCAGAGGAAACCGTGGGCAGATGGCTGGATTCTCTGTCCTGCAAGCCACAGTCAAAAAACCGGCGGATAACCCATATCCGGGTATTCTCTAGATACCTGAGAGCATTGGAAATCCCGGCTTTTGAACCTGAGTACATGAGAGAACATTCTGATTTTATACCTTACACTTTTACTGATGAAGAGTTCCTTGCAATCATCCATGCGGCGGATGAATTTTTAGGAAATCGACGTGAAAGCACAAAGTCATCCCGGGCATTCCCTATGCTGCTACGAATGCTTTACGGATGCGGGCTGAGGCTTGGGGAAGCGCTTGCGCTCCGTTGGGAAAATGTAGATCTTGGGACAGGAATCCTGCACATCAGGAAAGCGAAAAATGATAAGGAGCGTGACGTCCCGATGGATTCGTCCCTGATAAGTCTGCTGAAAATGTATAAAAAACGCAGGCTTTCTGAAAACCCGGATTCTGTTTATGTTTTTGAAAGCGACCGTGTTCCCGGAACACCTTACCTCGGATGGACTTTCCGTAACTGGTTCCTGTCGGTCATGGAACAGGCGGGAATAAGCAATGAACGGCAGGAAAAGTATGGTCGCGGAATCTCCCCGCATACCCTGCGGCACTATTTTACTTATAAATCCTTCCTTCAGGCAGAATCAAAAGGGCGGACGCTGGAGCAGTTTGTCCCATATCTTTCTGCATACCTGGGGCACAGGTCGCTTTTGGAAACGGAAAGGTATCTTGCTACAGACTATACTTTATATAAAGGTTCACAGGAGCGGATGGAACAATCCATAGGACATATTTTCCCGGAGGTAGATTTCGAATGAAAAAAGGATCGATACTGCCATTATTAGAGGGATTCTTCACAGACTACCTCCCATCCTCCAAAGGGGTCAGCACCAACACCCTGGAAGCGTACCAGTATGCATTCCGGCTCCTGTTTACATATTTCTCAGATGAAAAATGCATCCAGCCGGACAAAGTGACTTTTGAGCTACTCGGTGGCGGGGCTGTTGACAGTTTCCTTGCGTATCTGGAGGAGCAGCGGCATTGTACAGTGAAGACCCGGAACCTGCGGAGGGCAGCGCTCATGGCATTTGCGAAATATGCGGCAGACAAGGATTTTACGGCATCCATGCCTTTTTATACGGCAATGGTAAAAACCCCGAAAAAGAAAGAAACCGAAAAACGCTTCCATCAAATATTTTACCAAAGAGGAAGTGTCTATCATCCTTTCTGCGCCAAGTACCAATACATTGACCGGACAGAGGGATATAACCCTGCTGAGCGTACTTTATGCAACAGGTGCCAGGGCGCAGGAACTCTGTGATATCACAATAAAAGATATTTCCTTCTCTGCCCCGACAAAAATAAAACTCACTGGAAAAGGGAACAAGTCAAGGATCGTCACCATCCCCCAAAACTGTGCGGTTTTGTTAAAAGGCTATATGAAAAGCCGGGGCTTCTGCTCAAATGATCCCGGCATACAGAACAGGCATCTTTTTTCAAGCCGCACAAATGAGCATATGTCCATATCGTGTGTGGAAGGGATTGTAAAAAATATCTGGCTGTCTGCAGGCAGGAACACCCAGACAAATTTCCTGAAAAAGGATATTCCCCTCATTCATTCCGGCATTCGATAGCAGTCCATATGCTTGAGGCTGGCGATTCGCTTGTAACCATAAAAGCCTTTCTGGGCCACGCCAGTATTGTAACAACAACTGTCTACGCACAGGTAACGCCTGAACTGGCAAATAAATATCTTGATGAACGAGGGAAACCTATCCCGGAAAAAAATATAGAGGATGCACCTAAGCCGTTAGCTCAGGCATTGCCATTTTTATATCGTTAAAAATCATCTGGGTACTTCCGGAAGGGTTTTCAATATCATCTATATATGCTCTTTTTGCAGAATACCGACATTTTTATTGCTTTGGTGAAGATTGAACTGTATAATTATAAAAATAGGAAGAAGGTGATTTTTTGTCTCAGCTCGATACATACAGAAATACGTTGTTAAAAAAGCAGGAAGACATATCAAAACTAAACCAGGATATGGCAAAAGAACAGGCCAAAATAGCACCTCTACAGAAGAAAATCATATCAGCCAAGGGTGCTATCAGCCGGACGAAGAGCCAATCCACCATAAAATCTAAACTCAATGAGATTGAACGGGCAGAAAAATCAATCTCTGATATTCAAAAAAATGCGGTGATATCCAAGAAAAAAATCGCCCAGAAAGAAAAGGAACGGTCTACTGCGGAGAAAAACTACAGGAATGAAGAAGCTAAGGTAAACAAAAAGAACATGGAGGCAGAGAAAAAACGCCAGCAGGATGCAATCCGCCAAGCGGCTGCATTTAAACGTTCGCTAAAAGAATACGGAAATGTTCAATCACATATGCAGTTAGAAATTGAACGTTTAAAAGCAATGCCTGAAAAAATCACAGTTTTATTTCTCGCTGCAAACCCTAAAGATACGCCCCAACTTTCTCTGGATGAAGAAGCACGCTCTATTCAAGAAAAAATCCGCCTGTCGGAATATCGTGATTCGGTTCATTTTGAAAGTCGGTGGGCTACCCGTGCATCAGACATTTTGCAGGCAATTAATGAAACGAACCCTACAATCGTTCATTTTAGTGGTCATGGTGCCCCGTCAGGGAACTTGCTTTATTGAATCCAGATGGAAGTACAAAGACAGTTACAAAGGAAGCAATTACAATGGCCATGTCAACTGCATCTGATACAATACGTTTGGTTGTTTTTAATGCCTGCTTTTCGGAAACACAGGCTAAAAGTGTCGTGGAACATATTGAAGCTGCAATCGGTATGTCGGATTCTATCAGGGATGATACCGCCTGCACGTTTGCTGCTCAGTTGTATTCATCTATAGGGTTTGGGCGTTCACTGCAAACTTCATTCAATCAAGCTATAGCTGAATTACTATTGGAAGGCATTCCTGGTGAAAATATTCCTCAGCTTTATGCCCGTGACGATGTTGACCTAAATGATTTAATATTTGTCCGTCCGAATATTTAATGTTAAAATCCGTTACCTAAAGTTAGGTGGCGGATTTTATTATTACCAAGCATAACATTTTCATAGTATAAAAAGTTATCCGAGAAATCTCGAGCAGTTTTCTCGGATTTTTATATTTTAGTGGACTTAAAGGAGGATAACTATGAACAAAGCATATGGGTAC
>BBZO01000055.1 GCA_001304875.1 Clostridia bacterium UC5.1-2E3 | reverse complement strand
AAAAAGCCGGCCACCAGCGTGGCGTCCGGCTTCTGCATATAGATGAGCATGGTGTTGTTGACGGAGTAGCGGTGGAAACGGGACATCACGGACAGGTAGCGCATATACTTTTCGCTCTCGAACAGCTCCTTGATACCCTGCTCGATGCCTGCCGTGATTTGCTGCAACCGTTCCCGGTTGGTGGGTTTGTCAGCCATGATGTTCACTCTCCCTTCTATGACCGAAATTTCAGCGGTGTGTTCTGCGATCCACTGGTCCTGTTCCTTGGTGCTGCTGTCGAGAAAGGTGTCCAGCAGATACGCCGTGTAGTCTTTTTTCTGGACGGCCTCCAAAAAGCGCGGGTGCGGGTCCTCGTCCGGCGTCTTAGGGGAATAGTCGGCCTCCCATTTTCGGAGCAGGTGGTAGTAGTCCGTCAGGACGCGCCAGCCGTGTTCTCGTTTTTCTTTCCGCGCCTGCGCCTCGGATTTTTGCCGGACATAGCTTCGCCGGTGCGGGGCCTTGCTGTCATAGGAAAGGCCAAAATCCTGGGCCAGCTTTTCGGCGGCCTCCTTGGGGGACAGGCCATAGAGCCGGGCGGTGAAGTCGATCACGTCGCCGTCTGCACCGCAGCCAAAACAGTGGAAACGGGTGTCCACCTTCATGCTGGGGTGGCGGTCATCGTGGAAGGGGCAGCAGGCCATGCCGCCGCGCCCCACCGCGATGCCGTAAAGCTCCGCCACCTCTCTGGCGGTGACGGACTGTTTTACGACTTCAAAGACGCTCTCGCCCATGCTTACTTGCCGCCCGCTTTCGGGACGGGCGGTTTGTACCCGGCGGCCTTGGCCCGTTCGCTGGCGGCCTTGCGGCGCTCGGCGCTGTACGGCTCCCGCACCGACACACAGCGTTTGGGCACCGTGAAGGTCTGGCGGTCCTTTTTCACGATCTGGTCCGGGTATTTTTCCGCCAGCCGCCGCAGCTTTTCCAGCAGGCGCGGGTCGTGGGAATAGACCTCGGCGGTGGCCTCGGCCTGGTTGTAGAGGATAATCGTTTCCTGTTCATACAAACTCAATTTCATTTGCCGCCGCCTTTCTGCCGGTCAAATTCCAGCTTGAAGTTGACGTACTGGCCGGTATCTTCCAGCACCACGGTGGCGTCGTAGGTCTTGCCGCTTTTCTCGGAGTACAGCCCCGCCACATGGGCGCGGCCATCTTTCAGCAGCGCCGCCACAATGGCCTTGGTGGGTTGTTTGCGCTTCGCTGCCCACCAGTTGTTGTTCTTCCAGATCGCAAATTTGCAAGATTTGTCCTGGCAGAAGAAGCCTTTTTGCATTTCTGCAATTTCACCGCCGCAGCGGGGGCATCTGCCCACCACCTCGCGGGGCGGGGCAAACAGGTACTCGCTGCCCTTGATGACCTGATAGGTCCCCACCAGCTCCCGCAGCATGGCGGTGATCTCGGCCATGAAGTCCTCCGGGGCCAGCTCGCCGCGCTCGATCTCGCCCAGCCGGTACTCCCACTCGGCGGTCAGCAGCGGGGATTGCAGCTGCTCCGGCAGGACGGTAATCAGGGAAATGGCATCGTGAGACGGCAAAAGCTGTACGGTTTTCTTGCTCTTTTTGCGTTCCAGAAAGCCGGTGGACACCAGCTTCTCTAAAATCCCGGCACGGGTGGCGGGGGTGCCCAGCCCCTTGCGCTCGGCGTCCTCCGGCATATCGTCTTTTCCGGCAGTCTCCATCGCGGAGAGTAAGGTATCCTCGGTGAAGTGTTTGGGCGGGGTGGTCTTGCCCTCCTTGACGGCGGCACCGGCGACTGGCAGCTCCTGGCCCTCGGTCAGTTCCGGCAGGGCTTTGTCCTCGGTCTCTTTGTCCGGCTCCACATTTTTCATGCTGGCCCGGTAGGCGGCGTCCAGCGCCCGCCAGCCGGATTGCTTTACCATGCGGCCCTTGGCGGTAAACTCCGCACCGGCGCACTCCACCATGACAGAAGTTTCATCGTAGATATAGGACGGTGCCACCGCGCACAGCAGCCGCAGCGCCACCAACTCCAGAACGGCCCGTTCCCCCACTGGCAAAGCGGACAGGTCCGCCTCACGGATGTTCCGGGTGGGGATCACCGCATGGTGGTCGGTCACTTTCCTGTCGTTGATGACCACCGCCGCATCGCAGGAAATGGCGATACCTTTGCGGAACGGCATGGCGTTGGCGACCAGATTCACCAACACCGGCAGGCCCTCGGCCATATCGGAGGTCAGGTATCGGCTGTCCGTCCGGGGATAGGTGCAGAGCTTCTTTTCATAGAGGTTTTGCAGATAGTCCAGCGTCTGCTGCGCCGTAAAGCCCAGCAGGCGGTTGGCGTCCCGCTGGAGGGTGGTGAGGTCATAGAGCGCGGGCGGCTTCTCGGATTTGTCTTTGCGCTCCACCTGTTTGACCGTCACCGTGCCGCCCTGGCAGGCGCTTTTCAGCTGTTCGGCATCGGCTTTCTTGTCCACGCGGGCGCTGGCAGCGGTAAAACCGGGCAGATCCAGCGCCACGGTATAGAATGGCACCGGCTTGAAGGCGTCGATCTCGGCCTCCCGCTGAACGATGAGGGCCAGCGTCGGGGACATGACGCGGCCAATGTTGAGGGTGCGGTGGTACAGCACCGAAAACAGCCGGGTGGCGTTGATGCCCACCAGCCAGTCGGCCTTGGCCCGGCAGAGGGCCGCCTGGTGCAGCCCGTCATAGTCCGCGCCGGGGGGCAGGTTGGCAAAGCCCTCCCGGATGGCGGAATCCTCCATACTGCTGATCCACAGCCGTTTCATGGGCTTCTGGCAGCCCGCCAGGCAATAAACCGTGCGGAAAATCAGCTCGCCCTCGCGCCCGGCGTCGCAGGCGTTGACTACCTCGGTCACGTCCTCCCGCCGCAGCAAGGTCCGCAGCACATCGAACTGATCCCGCTTGTCCTTGGCGATGGTGAAGCGCCAGGACTCCGGCAAAATGGCAGATCATCATAGCGCCACTTGGCATAGTCGGGGTTGTAGGTGGCGGCGTCCGCCAGCCCGGCCAGATGCCCCAGGCACCAGGACGCCAGCCAGCCATTACCCTCTAAGTAGCCGTCCCTGCGGGTGGCAGCCCCCAGCACGGCAGCCAGGGATTTTGCCACCGAGGGCTTCTCAGCAATCACAAGGCGCATCTTCCTCAACCTCCATTTCTGCATTGGATTTTTTCAGTTTTCTGGAAACGCTGTTGCCATCGTCCAGAAGGCAGTCATAGCCGACGTTGTAATCATAACGGTACAGCTTCCCAGCAGGTCGTTGATGATGACCCGGCAGGCCAGCAGCACACGCTCCTTGTTCACCTGCATGAGCTGGTAACGGCGGTAATCGCTGAAATATTCCTCGCGCAGATGTGTCCGGGCGGCGGTTTCCTCCATCAGAATGTCAATTACGTCCTTGTCACCGTCCTCTTTCGCGCCCTCGGCGTAGTTCAGCATCTCCATCACCATCGGGAAGCTCTGCTCATCCATCGGGGCTTCCTCTTTGAGATAGCCGATCAGGGCGCAGAACAGGAACCGGGCCGCTGTCTGCTCCGGCTCGGTCAGGGCGGAAAGTGTCTCCTGCCCGCTGGGCAGAAGTTTGTTGCAGACAAAATCGTGGACCTCGCCGCGGAACAAGTGGCGGATGGCGTCGATGGACAGAGGCGGTTCAGCGGGTTCGTCCTCCACTTCAAATTCATAGGGGTCTTTCTGGCCCGGTTTTTTGCGCACTTTGGCAAGCACCGTGCAAACGATGTCGCCGCCAAAGTAGACGCCGAAACAGATCAGGTCGAACACAATGAGAAATTGGATAAAATAATTCATTTTGCTTTTCTCCTTTCGCGCAGCCACGCAGTCAGTTCTTTGTGGCAGAAGCCCACGCAGGGCTGGCCGGGGCGGTAGGTTCCGCAGCCATAGCAGGGGTGGCTGGGAGATAAAGAGGGAGGACGGGAAGCTGCCTTCCCGCCCTCCGGCCTGCGCGTCATCATGGGTTCATAAGGGCTGTCGGTGAACCGGGTCATTTGGCCGGGTTCTCGCTTTCCTCATCGCCGCCCCCGCCGGCGTCCTCCGGCTCGTCAGATTCCTCGGTCTCCCAAGGGTCCTCGTCCTCCTGTTCGGTATCGTCCTCGCCGTAGTCGTAATCATCCAGGTTGTCGCTGCCCTTGGTCTTGGGCTTCTGCTTGATGAATTTGAAGTAGACCAGCGCACCGATGCCGCCCAGCACAGCCAGCACCACCAGCAGCATCGCCGGGTTCAGCCCTGCCGGTTCCTGTTCCGGCTCCGGCTCTGTTTCCGGGTCAGGGGTGGGTTCCGGCTCCTGGCCCGTACACTCTGCCATATTCACGGCGCACACCGGGCAGGCCGTATTCACCGCACCGGCGGCGCACTTTTCCGTGCAGTTGCAGACGGCGGGCGTTTCCTCCGCCGTCTCGCCGTCCTCCATCAGCGCCTCCAGGTCGGCCTCGTCCACCTGGTTCAAGAAGTGGACGGCGGTCTCCTTGTCCTCGTTGGCGCGGTCAATGAGGATGTAAAAATAGTTACCCGCCTTGGTGGTGACGGTGATGAGCTGCTTGTTGCCGCCAAAGTCATCCACCAGGCGGCGTTGCCCTCCGGGGTCAGGGCGGGGCTGTCCTCGGTTTCCTCCACCACCACGTTGCTGTCGTTGGTGGCGTCCGCCGCCGGTGTGGCCGTGGGCGCAGGGTCAGTGCCCTGGGCAAAGGCGGTCACAGAGAAGCCGCCCATCAGCATCAGGCAGGTGCAAAGGGCGGCAAAGGTTCTGAAAATCTTTTTATTCTTCATGGGTCATTTCCTCCTGTTCGGGATTGGCAGAACCCACCGCCCGGCCGGGCACCATGCCGCCAGACAGCATGGCGGACAGCTGGGCCGGGGTCATACGCAGGCGCGCACCATCTGGACGATCTCCAGGTTCTCCGCCTCGGTTTTCTGCGCTTCCAGGTCTTTCAGCTTTTCCTGCTGTTCCGCGATCTTCTCGCGGGTTTTGGCGATCTCCTGGTCGATGCGCTCGATTTTGTTTTTAGCCATAGTCAAATCACTCCTATTCTTCATAAAAATTTGTCACCAGTTCATCAAGCCGTAGCCCTTGATGCACTCGTAGGTCAGGGAATAACTCTTGATTTTGCAGGCGTCGCCGGAATTACCTTCCACGGTGTAGACCCGGCTGCCGTCGGTGCCCACCACGATGCCCACATGGTCGGCGCTCCCATCCAGGTCCCAGTCGAAGAAGATGGCGTCGCCGGGGGCGATGTTGGCGTAATCCCGCCCGCCCCATTGTCCATGTGACTGGAACCAGGGGATGCCCTGGGACTGGCAGGCCGCAAAGCGCGGTTCGGAAAGGCCCATCTGACCATAGCACCAGGAAACGAAACAAGCGCACCACTCCACACGGGACGTAAAGCCGTACCAGCTCCAATAGGGCTGACCGCCCACGTTGCCCACCTGGCTTTTGGCGATGTCCACCACCGCCTGATTGCCGGGCCGGGTGCCGTTGACAAATTCCACACCGGCCAAACTCTCGGAATCGCTGGTGTCGGCGGACCCGCCGCCGAAGATCAGGGGCTTGTTGCCCAGCGTCTGCCGGTACACCTGGTACATCTCCAGCTGGTCCGGCGTCAGCAGTTCTGACGCCACAGAGGAGATGGGCTTGCTGGTGAGGGTCACATTTAAGATGTAATAGTTGTAGGGCACTTCCACATCATACTCGTTGCCCTCGCTGTCCGTCCGGGTCTCGGTACGGTAGCGCACCTCCACTTCCTCGGTCAGCGTCAGCAGGTATTGGGCCGCGAAGATGCGTTCCAGCTCCGCCTGGGCGCTTGCCCGCGTGTAGCCTTGCAGCACAGCGGACAGGTAGGCCGCCAGCTCATGCGGGTCGTGGCCGATCATGTCCAGGTCATAGCGGTACTCGTCATAGCCGGGG
>BBZO01000054.1 GCA_001304875.1 Clostridia bacterium UC5.1-2E3 | reverse complement strand
AAGTACCCGGCCACCAGCGTGGCGTCCGGCTTCTGCATATAAATGAGCATGGTGTTGTTGACGGAGTAGCGGTGGAAACGGGACATCACGGACAGGTAGCGCATATACTTTTCGCTCTCGAACAGCTCCTTGATACCCTGTTCAATGCCCGCCGTGATTTGCTGCAACCGTTCCCGGTTGGTAGGTTTGTCAGCCATGATGTTCACTCTCCTCCCTATGGCCGAAATTTCAGCGGTGTGTTCTGCGATCCACTGGTCCTGTTCCTCGGTGCTGCTGTCGAGGAAGGTGTCCAGCAGATAGCCCATGTAATCTTTTTTCTGGATGGCCTCCAAAAAGCGCGGGTGTGGGTCCTCGTCCGGCGTCTTGGGGGAATAGTCGGCCTCCCATTTTCGGAGCAAGTGGTAGTAGTCCGTCAGGACACGCCAGCCGTGTTCCCGTTTTTCTTTCCGCGCCTGCGCCTCGGATTTTTGCCGGACATAACTTCGCCGGGGCGGGGCCTTGCTGTCATAGGAAAGGCCAAAATCCTGGGCCAGCTTTTCGGCGGCCTCCTTAGGGGACAGGTCGTAGAACCTAGCGGTGAAGTCGATCACGTCGCCGTCTGCGCCGCAGCCAAAACAGTGGAAACGGGTGTCCACCTTCATGCTGGGGTGGCGGTCATCGTGGAAGGGGCAGCAGGCCATGCCGCCGCGCCCCACCGCGATGCCGTAAAGCTCCGCCGCCTCTCTGGCGGTGACGGACTGTTTTACGACTTCAAAGACGCTCTCGCCCATGCTTACTTGCCGCCCGCTTTCGGGACGGGCGGTTTATACCCGGCAGCCTTGGCCCGTTCGCTGGCGGCCTTGCGGCGCTGGTCGCTGTACGGCTCCCGCACCGACACGCAGCGTTTGGGCACCGTAAAGGTCTGGCGGTCCTTTTTCGCGATCTGATCCGGGTACTTCTCGGCCAGCCGCCGCAGCTTTTCCAGCAGGCGCGGGTCGTGGGAATAGACCTCGGCGGTGGCCTCGGCTTGGTTGTAGAGGATAATGGTTTCCTGTTCATACAAACTCAGTTTCATTTGCCGCCGCCTTTCTGCCGGTCAAATTCCAGCTTGAAGTTGACGTACTGGCCGGTATCCTCCAGCACCACGGTGGCGTCGTAGGTCTTGCCGCTTTTCTCGGAGTACAGCCCCGCCACATGGGCGCGGCCATCTTTCAGCAGCGCCGCCACAATGGCCTTGGTGGGCTGCTTGCGCTTCGCTGCCCACCAGTTGTTATTCTTCCAGATTGCAAAATTGCAAGATTTGTCCTGGCAGAAGAAGCCTTTTTGCATTTCTGCAATCTCACCGCCGCAGCGGGGGCATTTGCCCACCACCTCGCGGGGCGGGGCAAACAGGTACTCGCTGCCCTTGATGACCTGATAAGTCCCCACCAGCTCCTTCAGCATGGCGGTGATCTCGGCCATGAAATCCTCCGGGGTCAGCTCGCCGCGCTCGATCTCGCCCAGCCGGTACTCCCACTCGGCGGTCAGCAGCGGGGATTGCAGCTGCTCCGGCAGGACGGTAATCAGGGAAATGGCGTCGTGGGACGGCAAAAGCTGCACGGTTTTCTTGCTCTTTTTGCGTTCCAGAAAGCCGGAGGAGACCAATTTCTCTAAAATCCCGGCGCGGGTGGCGGGGGTGCCCAGCCCTTTACGCTCGGCGTCCTCCGGCATATCGTCCTTCCCGGCAGTTTCCATCGCAGAAAGCAGCGTGTCCTCGGTGAAGTGTTTGGGCGGGGTGGTCTTACCCTCCTTGACGGCGGCCCCCGTGACCGGCAGCTCCTGGCCCTCGGCCAGTTTCGGCAGCGCCTTATCTTCGGAATTGCCGTCCTGTTCCGGCGCACTTTTCATGCTGGCTCGGTAGGCGGCGTCCAGCGCCCGCCAGCCAGGCTGCTTCACCGTGCGGCCTTTGGCGGTAAACTCCGCACCGGTGCAGTCCACCGTGACAGAAGTTTCATCATAGATATAGGGAGGGGCCACGGCACACAGCAGCCGCAGGGCCACCAGCTCCAGAATGGTCCGTTCGCCCACCGGCAGAGCGGACAGGTCAGCCTCCCGGATGTTCCGGGTAGGAATCACCGCATGGTGGTCGGTCACTTTCTTGTCGTTGATGACCGCCGCCGCATCGCAGGAAATGGCGATGCCTTTGCGGAACAGCATGGCGTTGGCGACCAGATTCACCAACACCGGCAGGCCCTCGGCCATGTCGGAGGTCAGGTAGCGGCTGTCCGTCCGGGGATAGGTGCAGAGCTTCTTTTCATAGAGGTTTTGCAGGTAGTCCAGTGTCTGCTGCGCCGTGAACCCCAGCAGGCGGTTGGCGTCCCGCTGGAGAGTGGTGAGGTCATAGAGGGCGGGCGGCTTCTCGGATTTGTCCCTGCGCTCCACCTGCTTGACCGTCACCGTACCGCCCTGGCAGGCAGTTTTCAGCTGTTCGGCATCGGCTTTTTTGTCCATGCGGGCGCTGGCAGCGGTAAAACCGGGCAGGTCCAGAGCCACAGAATAGAACGGCACCGGCTTGAAAGCGTCGATCTCAGCCTCCCGCTGGACGATGAGGGCCAGCGTCGGGGACATGACGCGGGCCAATGTTGAGGGTGCGGTGGTACAGCACCGAAAACAGTCGGGTGGCGTTGATACCCACCAGCCAGTCGGCCTTGGCCCGGCAGAGGGCCGCCTGGTGCAGCCCGTCATAGTCCGCGCCGGGGCGCAGGTTGGCAAAACCCTCCCGGATGGCGGAATCCTCCATGCTGGAAATCCACAGCCGTTTCATGGGCTTTTGACAGCCCGCCAGGCAGTAAACGGTGCGGAAAATCAGCTCGCCCTCTCGCCCGGCGTCGCAGGCGTGACTACTTCTGTCACGTCCTCCCGCCGCAGCAGGGTCCGCAGCACGTCAAACTGATCCCGCTTGTCCTTGGCGATGGTGAAGCGCCAGGACTCCGGCAAAATGGGCAGGTCATCATAGCGCCACTTGGCGTAGTCGGGGTTGTAGGCGGCGGCGTCCGCCAGCCCGGCCAGATGCCCCAGGCACCAGGACACCAGCCAACCGCCGCCCTCCAGGTAGCCGTCTTTGCGGGAAGTGGCCCCCAGCACGGCGGCCAGGGATTGGGCCACCGAGGGCTTTTCAGCGATCACAAGGCGCATCTTCCTCAACCTCCATTTCTTCGTTGGATTTTTTCAGTTTTTCTGGAAATGCTGTTGCCATCGTCCAGAAGGCAGTCATAGCCGACGTTGTAATCATAGCGGTACAGCTTTCCCAGCAGGTCGTTGATGATGACACGGCAGGCCAGCAGCACCCGCGCCTTATCCACCTGCATGAGCTGGTAACGGCGGTAATCGCTGAAATATTCCTCGCGCTGGCGGGTCCGGGCGGCGGTTTCCTCCATCAGAATGTCAATCACGTCCTTGTCGCCGTCCTCTTTCGCGCCCTCGGCGTAGTTCAGCATCTCCATCACCATCGGGAAGCTCTGCTCATCCATCGGGCTTCCTCTTTGAGATAGCCGATCAAGGCGCAGAACAGGAACCTGGCCGCTGTCTGCTCCGGCTCGGTCAGGGCGGAAAGCGTCTCCTGCCCACTGGGCAGAAGTTTGTTGCAGACAAAATCGCGGACCTCGCCGCGGAACAAGTGGCGGATGGCGTCGATGGACAGCGCCGGTTTGGAGGTGTCTGTATCGTCCTCCACTTTGTAGATTTCAAATTCTTCTTCGTCTGTCTTTTTGCGCACCTTGGCGAGCGCCGTGCAAACGATGTCGCCGCCAAAGTAGACGCCGAAGCAGATCAGGTCGAACACAATGAGAAATTGGATAAAATAATTCATTTTGCTTTTCTCCTTTCACGCAGCCACGCGGTCAACTCTTTGTGGCAAAAGCCCACGCAGGGCTGGCCGGGACGGTAGTTTCCACAGCCATAACAGGGGTGGCCGGGAGATAAAGAGGGAGGACGGGAAGCTGCCTTCCCGCCCTCCGGCCTGCGCGTCATCATGGGTTCATAGGGCTGTCGGTGAACCGGGTCATTTGGCCGGGTTCTCGCTTTCCTCATCGCCGCCCCCGCCGGCGTCCTCCGGCTCGTCAGATTCCTCGGTCTCCCAGGGGTCCTCGTCCTCCTGTTCGGTATCGTCCTCGCCGTAGTCGTAATCATCCAGATTGTCGCTGCCCTTGGTCTTAGGCTTCTGCTTGATGAATTTGAAGTAGACCAGCGCACCGATGCCGCCCAGCACAGCCAGCACCACCAGCAGCATCGCCGGGTTCAGCCCCGCCGGTTCCTGTTTCGGCTCCGGCTCTGTTTCCGGGACGGGCGTGGGTTCCGGCTCCTGGCCCGTACACTCCGCCATGTTCACGGCGCACACCGGGCAGGCCGTATTCACCGCACCGGCGGCGCACTTTTCCGTGCAGTTACAGACAGCGGGCGTTTCCTCCGCCGTCTCGCCGTCCTCCATCAGCGCCTCCAGGTCGGCCTCGTCCACCTGATTCAAGAAGTGGACGGCAGTCTCTTTGTCCTCGTTGGCGCGGTCAATGAGGATATAGAAGTAGTTGCCCGCCTTGGTGGTGACGGTGATGAGCTGTTTGTTGCCGCCGAAATCATCCACCAAGGCTGCGTTGCCCTCCGGGGTCAGGGCGGGGCTGTCCTCAGTTTCCACCACCACGTTGCTGTCGTTGGTGGCGTCCGCCGCAGGGGTAGCCGTAGGCGCTGGGTCAGCGCCCTGGGCAAAGGCGGTCACAGAGAAGCCGCCCATCAGCATCAGACAGGTGCAAAGGGCGGCAAAGGTTCTGAAAATCTTTTTATTCTTCATGGGTCATTTCCTCCTGTTCGGGATTGGCGGGAGCCGCCGCCTGGCCGGGCACCATGCCGCCAGACAGCATCGCGGACAGCTGGGCCGGTGTCATGCGCAGGGCACGCACCATCTGGACGATCTCCAGGTTCTCCGCCTCGGTTTTCTGCGCTTCCAGGTCTTTCAGCTTTTCCTGCTGTTCCGCGATTTTCTCGCGGGTCTTGGAAATTTCCTGGTCGATTCGCTCGATTTTGTTTTTAGCCATAGTCAAATCACTCCTATTCTTCATAAAAATTTGTCACCAATTCATCAAGCCATAGCCTTTGATACACTGATAATCAAGGGAATAACTCTTGATCTTGCAGGCGTCGCCGGAATTGCCTTCCACGGTGTAAACCCGGCTGCCATCGGTGCCGACAACGATGCCCACATGGTCGGCGCTGCCGTCCAGGTCCCAATCGAAGAAGATGGCGTCGCCGGGGGCGATGTTGGCGTAATCCCGCCCGCCCCATTGTCCATGCGACTGGAACCAGGGGATGCCCTGGGACTGGCAGGCGGCAAAGCGCGGCTCGGAAAGGCCCATCTGGCCGTAACACCAGGACACGAAGCAGGCGCACCACTCCACGCGGGAGCTAAAGCCGTACCAGCTCCAGTAGGGCTGGCCGCCCACGTTGCCCACCTGGCTTTTGGCGATGTCCACCACCGCCTGATTGCCGGGCCGGGTGCCGTTCACAAACTCCACACCGGCCAAACTCTCGGAATCGCTGGTGTCGGCGGACCCGCCGCCAAAGATCAGGGGCTTGTTGCCCAGCGTCTGCCGGTACACCTGGTACATTTCCAGCTGGTCCGGCGTCAGCAGCTCCGAAGCCACGGAGGAGATGGGCTTGCTGGTGAGGGTCACATTTAAGATGTAGTAGTTGTAGGGCACTTCCACGTCATACTCGTTGCCCTCGCTGTCCGTCCGGGTCTCGGTGCGGTAGCGCACCTCCACTTCCTCGGTCAGCGTCAGCTGGTATTGGGCCGCGAAGATGCGTTCCAGCTCCGCCTGGGCGCTTGCCCGCGTGTAACCTTGCAGCACAGCGGACAGGTAGGCCGCCAGCTCATGGGGGTCGTGGCCGATCATGTCCAGGTCATAGCGGTACTCGTCATAGCCGGGA
>BBZO01000053.1 GCA_001304875.1 Clostridia bacterium UC5.1-2E3 | reverse complement strand
TGAATCCCGTCTCTCACCCCGGATTCCCCGCCCCTCTCCTGACCGCATTATCCTGGAATTTGAAATAATCCGGCCGGTGCCTGGAAACCGTATATTCGAACATCACCCCGTCGCTGTTGTACGTATGGCTGCTGATCACCGCCAGGCAATTATAATCGTTCACATCCAGCTCCAGATATTTCTCATCGATCTCCGTAATCTTTTCCACCGTCATCACCCGCCGGCTGTTGACGATGGTCACGTGAAGCGTGTTTTCCAGATACTCATAGATAGACGCCGCAGCAATCTCCGCGCTGAGTCCGGGGACGGCACTTTTCAGAAAATAGTTGTGGTTCAGAATCAGAGGCATTCCGTCCAGATAGTGGACTCTCTGGATATAGTAGAGCTCCGTCCCCGGCGCGAACCCGGTTTTGGCGGCGATCCGCTCGTCGGCGGTCAGCTCCACGAAGCGCAGCACCCGCGTCTCGCCCTTTTTTTGTTGCGGATGGAGGATTCCTTGAAGGATTCGATGCCGCCGATGGTATAGGAAGTCTGTTCCACGGGAAGATAAATATTGCGGACACCTTTTCCCTGCATGGTCTGCACATAGCCGTCGGTGACCAGGCAGCTGATGGCGCGCCGCAGGGTGTTTCTGGAGCAGCCGTACACGCCGATCAGCGTGTTCTCGGAGGGAAGAAGCTCGCCGTGGGGGTATTCGCCTTCCTCCAGCCGGCGCTTTAAATCCTTGTAGATGACGTCGTATTTACATTTTGGCATATGCTTCCTCCTGTCCTGTTTAAACATCTTAAAGAATATTATAGGAGAACAGCGGAAAAAGTCAAGAAGATATATTGACATGTTTAAACAAGTATGCTATCTTAAACGTAAAGTTGTTCAAACAAGTTAGGGGATTACAAGGAGGAGCAGACAATGGCGAAGTATCAAAACGAAGTGAAGGAGCTTCTGGAAGCCATCGGCGGGAAGGAAAACATTTCAGCGGTTTCCCACTGCATGACCAGGATGCGGTTCGTGCTGGCAGACGAGAAGAAGGCCGACATGAAGCGCATCGAGCAGATTTCCTGCGTGAAGGGGACCTTCACCCAGGCGGGACAGTTCCAGGTGATCATAGGAAATGATGTCTCCACATTTTTCAACGAGTTCACCGCGTATGCGGGCGTCGAGGGCGTGAGCAAGGACGCGGCCAAGCAGGCGGCGAAAAGCAATCAGACATGGATCCAGAAGCTGATGAGCAACCTGGGCGAGATTTTCGCCCCCATCATACCGGCGCTTATCTGCGGCGGTCTCGTGCTGGGCTTCAGGAACGTGATCGACAGCATTGCATTTTTTGAAAACGGTACGAAGACACTGGTGGAGATTTCCCAGTTCTGGGCCGGCGTGGACAGCTTTCTGTGGCTGATCGGCGAGGCGGTGTTCTGGCTCCTGCCGGTGGGAATCGTCTGGTCCATCACGAAGAAGATGGGAACCACCCAGATGCTGGGTATTGTTCTGGGACTGACGCTTGTCTCCTCCCAGCTGCTCAACGGATTTAACGTGGCCACGACCCCGGCGGATCAGATTCCGGTGTGGGATTTCGGATTTACGACCGTGCGGATGATCGGATACCAGGGACAGGTCATCGCGGCCATGATGGCCGGCTTCGTCCTGGTCTACCTGGAGAAATTTTTCAGGAAGCACTGCCCGGCGGTGGTCAGCATGATCGTGGTTCCGTTCTGTTCGCTGGTGCCGGCGGTGTTCATCGCCCACATGGTGGTGGGCCCCATCGGCTGGACCATCGGAAATGCCATCGGAAACGTGGTCTATGCGGGACTCACCTCCAACTTCCGGTTTGTGTTTGCCCTCGCCTTCGGCCTTCTCTATGCGCCGGTGGTGATGACCGGACTGCACCACATGACCAACGCCGTCGATTCCCAGCTGGTGACCTCCACCGGCGGCACCATGCTCTGGCCCATGATCGCCCTAAGCAATATCGCCCAGGCTCCAGCGTGCTGGCCATGAGCCTTCTGCAGAAGAAAAATGAGCGCGCCGAGCAGGTCAATGTTCCCGCCCTCATCTCCTGCTATCTGGGCGTCACGGAACCGGCCCTCTTCGGTGTAAACTTAAAATATGGCTTTCCGCTGATCTGCGGCATGATCGGTTCTGCCTGTGCGGCCCTCATCTCTGTGGGCTTCGGCGTACAGGCCACCAGCATCGGCGTCGGCGGACTGCCGGGCATCCTCTCCATCTTCCCGCAGTATTACCTGATCTTCTTTGCGGCCATGGTGGTGGCGGTGGTGATTCCGTTCACACTGACCTTTATCGTGGGCAGCCGGAAGCTGTCGGCGGAGGAGAGAGGCATCGTGGCGCCCAGGGGCGCGTCCGGCAGCGCGGAAGCGGGCCAGGACAGGGAGACGGCAGAAAACGCGGCAGGCGCCGAGACCGCAGAAAACGCGGCAGATAATAAGGCAGCAGGAAGTGCAGCAGATGACGAAGCAGACGCCGCCCCCAACGTCTTCAGGGCGTTCTTAAGCGGCCGCGCCATCCCGCTGGAGGAGGTGCCCGACGAGGTGTTCTCCCAGCACGTGATGGGCGACGGCCTGGCCATCGAGCCGGAGGACGAGATGGTGGTGGCCCCGGCTGGCGCCACGGTCAGCGCGGTCATGGAGGATTCCCGCCACGCCTGCGGCCTGACGCTGGAAAATGGCCTGGAGATTCTGATTCACGTGGGCATCGACACCGTCAGCATGAACGGCGACGGGTTTGAGCTCTTCGTGAAGGAGGGGGACAAGGTCCGCGCGGGACAGCCACTGATCCGTTTTGATAAGAAAAAGATTCTGGCCGCCGGCATCCCACCGTCACGGTGTTCGTGGTGACGGATGAGGGAAATGCGTCCAGTCTCCAGTTCCATACAGGGATGAAGACGCAGGCCGGAGAGACGGAGATCGCATCGTTTGAGTAGAAAGGACAGACAGGAATGAGTGATTTCAGAAGGAGCGTGGGATATCAGATTTATCCCAAATCGTTCTGCGACAGCAAAGGGGACGGACGGGGAGATTTAAAAGGAGTCACCTCGAAACTGGATTATATTAAGGAGCTGGGGGTGGACTATATCTGGCTGACGCCGTTTTTCGTGTCCCCCCAGAATGACAACGGGTACGACGTGGAGGATTACTACAACATCGACCCGCGCTATGGCACCATGGAAGATTTTGAGGAGCTGGCGGCGGAGGCCGGGAAACGGGGCATCCGCCTGATGCTGGACATGGTGTTCAACCACACGTCCAGCCGCCATGAGTGGTTCAAAAAAGCCATGGAGGGGGACGAGAAGTACAAAAATTACTACATTTTCCGCAAGGGCAAGGCCCCGGGCGTGCCGCCCACCAACTGGGAGAGCAAGTTCGGCGGCGGGGTCTGGGAGTACGTGGAGAAGTTCGACGAGTATTACCTGCACTTATTTGACGTCACCCAGCCCGACTTAAACTGGGACAACGAGGAGGTCCGGAAGGAACTCCAGAAGGTGATCCGTTTCTGGATGGGAAAGGGCGTGAAGGGATTCCGCTTCGATGTGGTGAATCTCATCAGCAAGAGCGTGTACGAGGACGACTATGAGGGCGACGGCCGCCGCTTCTACACCGACGGCCCCAACATTCACCGATATCTCCGGGAGCTCAACGCGGCCACCTTCGGGACGGACACCGAGATCATCACGGTGGGCGAGATGTCCAGCACCTCCATGGAGAATTGCTACCAGTACGGAAACGGTGACGGGAAGGAGCTGTCCATGGTGTTCAGCTTCCACCATCTGAAGGTGGACTTCATGGGGAACGAGAAGTGGGTGCTGGTCCCGGCGGATTTTCAGAAGCTTAAAAATATCCTGTTCTCCTGGCAGAAGGGAATGCAGGAGCACGATGCCTGGAATGCGGTGTTCTGGTGCAACCACGATCAGCCGCGGGTGGTGTCCCGCTTCGGAAACGAGGGGCGTTACTGGAAGGCGTCGGCGAAAATGCTGGCGGCCACGATCCACCTGCTTCGGGGAATGCCTTACATTTACCAGGGCGAGGAGCTGGGGATGACCAACGCCGGTTTCACGGATATTTCCCAGTACCGCGATGTGGAGAGCTTAAATCATTTCCGTATTTTACAGGACAAGGGCCTCACGGAGGCCGACGCCTACCGGATTTTACAGGTGCACTCCAGAGACAACAGCCGCACGCCGATGCAGTGGACGGCGGGGAAGAACGGCGGATTCACCAACGGGGAGCCGTGGATCGAGGTCAATAAAAACTGCGACCGCATCAACGCGGAGGCGGAGCTGGCAGACCCGGATTCCATTTCCATTTTTACCGGAAACTGATAAAAATGAGAAAGGAGTATGACGTCATCGCCTGCGGTTCCTTCGAGCCTCTGGCCGAGCGTCATCCGCAGGTGTTCGCGTACCGCAGGAGGTACGGGGAGGAGGAGCTTCTTCTCGTCAGCAATTTCTACATCCGAAAGACCCGGTGGGAATCGGGACTTTCACTGGATGGCTTTGAAAAGCTTTTAGGCAACTATGACGGGATGCAGGAGGAGAACGGAACCTTCTCGCTGCGGCCCTACGAGACCATCGTGCTCTACAGGAAACAGTGAGATACCCCTTGAAAAGGGGAAAATATAAAAATAAAAAAACAGAAGGGAAGGAAAACAATATGAAGACATTTCAGTATGTAATTAAAGATGAGGTAGGTATTCACGCGAGACCGGCAGGACTGCTTGTGAAGGAAGTCAAGAAATATCAGTCCAAGGTGACCATCGAGGGCAACGGAAAGAAATCCGACGCGGGCAAACTGATGGCGGTCATGGGTATGGGAATCAAGAAGGACATGGAAGTGACGATCACGGTCGAGGGCGACGACGAGGAGCAGGCGGCCCAGGCGATGAAGGAGTTCTTCGAGGCGAACCTGTAAGCAGGACACAGACAGGCGGAAGGGTGGTTAGTATGGTAACGTATGTGGGAAAATCGATCTTAAAGGGAATCGCCGTCGGGAAGATTCTGTTCTATGAGAAGGAGGAGCAGATGGTCCAGCGGCGCAGCGTCGAGGACGCGGAGCACGAGCTTGCGCGATACGAGAAGGCCAGGGAGGCGGCGCAGGCGGAGCTGGCACAGCTCTACGAGCGGGCGCTCAAGGAGGTGGGCGAGTTAAACGCCGGGATTTTCGACGTCCAGTCCATGATGTTGGACGACGAGGACTTCAATGACGCCGTCCGCAACATGATGGAGGCCCAGAAGGTGAACGCCGAGTACGCGGTGGCCGTCACCGGGGACAATTTTGCGAAAATGTTCTCCGAGATGGACGACGAGTATTTCAAGGCCCGGTCCGCGGACATCAAGGACGCGTCGGAGCGGGTGGTGAAGCTCCTCCACGGAAAGGGCGAGGAGTGGTCCATCGGCGACGAGCCTGTGATTCTGGCGGCGAAGGACCTGGCCCCCAGCGAGACGGTCCAGATGGATAAGTCCAAGCTGCTGGGCTTCGTGACGGAGCTTGGCTCCGCCAACTCACACACGGCCATCCTGGCCCGCACCATGAATATCCCGGCGCTCATCGGCGTGCCGGTAAAGCCGGAGATGAGCGGAAAGATGGCGGTTATCGACGGCGAGGAGGGGATCTTTTATGTGGATCCGGACGAGGCCACGCTGGCGGCCTACCGGGAGAAGCTTAAGGAGCAGGAACAGAAGAGAAAGCTCCTCGCGGAGCTCAAGGGCAAGGAAAATGTGACCCTGAGCGGGCGGAAGATCGAGCTCTACGCCAATATCGGAAGCATCGGCGACACGGCCCGGGCGCTGGCCAACGACGCCGGCGGCATCGGACTGTTCCGGAGCGAGTTCCTTTATCTGGAACAGAGCGGCTACCCCACCGAGGACGAGCAGTTTAAGGCCTACAAGACGGTAGCGGAGACCATGGCTGGAAAGAAGGTCATCATCCGCACGCTGGACATCGGAGCCGACAAGCAGGTGGACTATTTCGACCTGGGCAAGGAGGACAATCCGGCCATGGGCTTCAGGGCCATCCGCATCTGCCTTGCCCGTCCGGAGATCTTCAAGACGCAGCTTCGCGCCATCCTGCGGGCCAGCGCCTACGGGAACCTGGCGGTCATGTACCCGATGATCATTTCCGTGGACGAGGTGCGCCGCGTCAAGGCCATGGTGGAGGAGATCAAGAAGGAGATGGACGGGGCCGGGATTCCTTACGGTGATTTCGAGCAGGGCATCATGATCGAGACGCCCGCCGCGGTGGTGATCAGCGACCTTCTGGCGAAGGAAGTGGATTTCTTCAGCATCGGCACCAACGATCTGACCCAGTACACGCTGGCCATCGACCGGCAGAACGCAAAGCTGGATGATTTCTACGATTCGCACCATCCGGCGGTGCTTAGGATGATCCAGACGGTCATCGACAACGGGCACCGCGAGGGCTGCTGGGTCGGCATCTGCGGGGAGCTGGGCGCCGACGAGACGCTGACGGAGACGTTCCTGGAAATGGGAATCGACGAGCTGTCGGTGTCCCCGTCCAGGATTCTGCCGATCCGCAAGATTGTGCGGGAGAGCAAAATATAGACTCAGAAAATCTGCAGGCGCGGGGAAATGGTCTCCGCGCCTTTTTTCGCTTTACGGAAGCCGGGGAATCTGCTATACTGAATGGAAAGAAGTCGGGCGTGAGAGCCGGCTTTTTTAGCGTTTTAATTGATCAGACAGGTTCGGAGGACAGGAACAATGGCACAGACCGCCAGAGAGGGAAATATTTTTGACGATGAGAATATATGGAGGATTCTGTTTCAGATTGCCCCGCCGGTGATGCTGGCGCAGCTCATACAGGCCCTCTACAATATCGTGGACAGCTATTTTGTGGGGCAGTATTCGGAGGCGGGGCTGACAGCCCTGTCGGTCATCTTCCCGGTGCAGTTCGTGATCATCGCGCTGGCCATCGGGACGGGCGTGGGCGTGAACACGTATATGGCGCGTCTCTACGCCTACCGCCGCTATGAGGAGGCGGACCGGACCGCGGGCACAGGATGGTGCTGGCGGTTCTCATGTGGGCGGTGTTCGCGTTGCTTTCACTGGCGGCCCTGCGGCCCTACGTGGAGGCGTCGGCGAAGTCGCCGGAGGCCGTGGAGGCGGCCATGACCTATGGAACCATCGTCTGCGTGGGGAGTCTCGGCATGTTTCTGGAGAGTAACTGGACGAAGGTGCACCAGGCGGCGGGAAACATGAAGCTGCCCATGGCGGCCCAGATCGCGGGGGCGCTCACCAACATTGTGCTGGATCCCATTCTGATCTTCGGGTGGGGGCCCGCGCCGCAGATGGGAATTGCCGGCGCGGCCTGGGCCACGGTGCAGGGCAGTTTGTGGCGGCGGCCATCACCGGCG
>BBZO01000052.1 GCA_001304875.1 Clostridia bacterium UC5.1-2E3 | reverse complement strand
CGCTGCGGCCATCGCGCGGTTCCCGGCCGCCGCGGCCTCCCCGGTCGTCGTAGTCCCTGCCGTCGTGTCCGTGCTCTCCCTTTCTGAGGAGCGTATTGATGAAAAGGAACAGGAACAGCAGGCACAGGCGATCAGCCCGATAATCACCTTAAACCGCAGGTCGTAGTCCTCCAGCAGATCATTGTACTGCTGTGCCACCTGCACGTACTGCTCCTCGGAGTAGGTTCCGGCCGCCTGCGGATCCTCAAAGTACCTCTGAATGGTCTTCTCTCCGATGTCATAGCGGTAGAGTCCCTTCTCTCCATTCCAGTTCATGCCGTAGAATACGCAGTATCTCTGCTCCGGATCGGACGCCCATACCCAGCCGGTCACCTGACGGCCTTCCAGCTCGATGGTGCTCTCCGCAAATCCCTCCGGTATGACAACCGTATCGTCCGGTGCAAGGATGACCACGGATTTCTCCGTCACATGAATGCTCACGTAGGGCGAGCAGCTGCCGGTGCTCTCGTTATAGATGTAGAAGTCGCCGCTTCCGTCGGCTCCCACCAGATAGATAAGGGTCAGATCCTTCTCAATTCCCTTACCTGCCATCACCTCCGTGCCGCCGTACATGACAGTAGATGCCTCAAAGCCCTCCGGCAGCAGCGTCTCGTCAAAGGCGCTGGCCACGCTGAGCTGCTGGTCTCCCACGGTAGCCGTGAGATCACCGACTACAGGAGCCTCCGGCTCCAGCGGTCCCTCCGCCTTGGTAACAGTGATCGTGTAATTCTTGACCGTCTGCCCGTCCTCCGCGGTCACCTTGCAGACCACGGTGTTCTCTCCCACCTTGAGGTCCGAGCTTCCGTTGATGACCACCTTCGCCTTGCTGTCCTTGGGGGCCGCGCTGACCGCAATCTTATCCACGTCGCCGGCCACATTGGCAGTGTAGCTCGTCACATCCGGGGAAAATGCCGGTGTCAGCTCACCCGGAGATATCTGCAGGCTCGAGAGCGCCGCCTCCGAGGAGTAGGTCGCCAGCGGAGTAACCTTCACGCTGGAAGAACCCACATGGCTCATGGTCATGGCCTGCAGATCCTTGTCGTAGACCTCGTAGTTGGCCACGGTGATTCCCGTGTTGCCCGCCTGCAGGGTCTTAAATGTCAGCGTGTAGCTGAACGAGGTCGTGTTGTCCGAATCCATGGTTCCGATGAGACGGATGGAGCCGGCGCCGCCGTTGGCATTGGTGCCGCTCACAAATTCCAGCACGGACGGGTCATAGGCGAGCATGATATCCGCGCCTCCCAGAGCTCCCTCCGTGGCCGTCACCTTCACATTTACCGTCACCTGGTTGCCCACCATGGCGGACGGATCCGAGAACGATATCTTTCCGCTGGAGGCCCAGGACTCCATTCCGGAGAACGGAGCCGCCAGAGCCAGCACGCAGACAAGCAGAAATCCACTTATAAACTGTCTCAATCTTCTATTCATAATCTCTCCTGTCTTACTGTATTCCTAAAATGTCCCGCTGAATGGTGATCACGTCCGCGACATCGATGCTTCCGTTTCCGTCCACATCAGCCGCCGTCAGCGAGCTGCCACTCAGCGTCTCGATGCCCAGCAGATGTCTCTGTATCAGAGTCACATCCAGAATGGTAACCGTGCCGTCGCCGTTGACATCGCCGCGCACCGCCGTCTGTCCGGTCTGGGCTCCGCCTGTCTGTGTGCCGGGCTGGCCGCCATCCGGGCTGACCGCAGGGCTTCCCCCTGTCTGGCCGTCGCCTGCAGGCTTCCTGCTGACCCGCTGCCATGGTGCCCGGGCCTGCCGGGGAGACAGGTGTCGGGCCTGCCTGTGTACCACTGTCACCGGGAGCCGGCGTGGGCGCCGGGGCGTCCGGGGTCTGTCCGCTTCCCGTGCCAGCGCTGTCTTGTGTACTTCCATCCGGGTTCACCGTGCTGGGACCTCCGGTGCTTCCCACACCGGGGCCTCCGGACACGCCCGGACCGCCGCTCGCACCAGGTCCGCCGCTGCCGCTGCTTCCGCCCACACCGCTCGTGTAGGTGGGCCGCCGCTCTGGCGCACCACATGCACTGTGTACGTTCTCACATGACCATTCTGTGCTTTCACCTGGATTGCCACGTCGTTATTGCCGCTCTGGAGCTCTATGGTTCCCGTTCCGCTGATGCCTGCACTGGAATCCAGCGCCGTCGCTCCAATGGTGACACTGCTCACAGAGTGATCCACGATCAGATCGTAGGACTCCGTATCCCTGTTAAACGTGGGCGTGAGCACAAATCCGTCTGCATACAGGTTCGACAGCTTGTTGTTCGGGCTTCCGTCGCCGGTCGGTTTCGCGCACGCATTCTCCGGCATGTTGTTGAACACTGGAATCTTAAATTCCAGCGCCGTCTGCTTCAGCTGCGCCGTATAAGCCTTGGAGAGCTCCGAGGCCTCGCTGGCCGCCGCCTGCACATTGGTCATATACTGATGCTTATACAGGTTGCTTCCCTGCACATTGAATTTCTTTAAGTAAAAGGTATCCTGTCCGGCCTGGACATAATTCTGCCCGTAGTAGACCGCACCGCCCAGGATGGATCTCTCCACCGAGTTCCACGGTCTCTCATAGCTGCCCGACTGGGAGGCGTACCAGAGGCCTCTCTGCACCGCCGTCAGATTTCCGGAAGCATAGGCTTCTATATTAAAGAAGTTATAATAGCCCTGATATCCTGCCTCCGTGCCGGAAATACTTCCGCCTCTTCCATCCTTCCCCTGCTCCTGCAGGATCATGGCCGCCAGCACATAGGGATTGACCCCCGACTGCTGCCCTGCACTCATAATCGCATCCACATAGGAAACGTTGGAGCCGCCGGAGCCGCCGTCTGGCCGCCGGACGGAGCCGGACTGTCTGTGCTGCCGCTGGGGCCGCTTCCGCCCGTAAGCGTCGGATCCCCGCTCATGCCGGGACCGTAGGTTCAGCTACCAGTCCCACATGATTGCTCTCGATGGACGCCATACCTGGCCCCGAGGTCTGTCCCGGAGTCAGCACGCCGGAGCCCCCGCTGGGGCTGGAGCCGGATACGCCTGGACCGGACACGCCCGGACCGCCGGAGGAGCCGGACGGTCCCTGGGAAGATGTTCCCGAAGAACCGGAATTACTGGACGGCGTATAGCTTCCCGAGAGGAAGGTGCCGCTCACCAGATTCTCAAGTCCCTCCCGCGTCTGCGTGGAGCCGTTATAGGACTGCAGCAAAAACTGGAAAATATAGGTCTCATCCAGGAAATTCCTGGGATCCATGTAGTAGCGAATGATATCGGAGGACGCCGCCACCCAGTTGCCGCTGTCAAATCCCGGCCAGCTGCTGTTATCCCAGTCGTAAGCGCCGGGCTCCGTGGACTTCCAGGAGGAAACGCTTCCGTTCTGCACCAGGTTGCGGCCCACAATACTCTCGTTGGTGATGACATCGTTCCAGTCCAGCCCGGTCTTCTGGGCACGGAACACCCAGTTGGGATACTTCTGGTGAAGCTGCCGCAGAGCGGGCTTATAGCTCTCCGGAAATCCCTCGCTGTTCAAATGCGCCTCGAAATCGGAGTCGCTGGAATAGGACGCCGGAAACTGTATGTATGCGCTGGACGCGTAGCCGGTGGTCTGCGCTCCGCCGGATCCTGTAAAACGGATCTGATACCACAGCGCTCCGTCCGAGGCACTGGCCTCTCCAATCACCGTCACCGCGGCTCCCTGGGACAGCTTTGCCACCACTGAATAGGTCGTCCCCGGGCCGCTTCTAACATTGAGCGTGCCGTTGGCATTGGCCGTGGCCGATCTCTCCGTATATGCAAGGCTGGCAATACCGCCGATCGGGCCGGAAAAACCGCCGAGCCCGGTGTTTACAGCTAAGAGGCACCCCATCAGAAAGGCCGCCGCCCGTTTATAATTAAGTCTTTTCATCTGTACTCTCCCGCCAGTCGGGTCTGAATTGTGTAAAAAAACCGACATTAGGTACATTATAATTTCAAATGGCGTTATATGTCAACCTTATGGGGGAAAAGTTCAGAGATTCGTAATAAAGGGGAAGGGGAAGAATGGCTGGGATGAAAGAGAGGGATTCGCGGAGGGCGGGGGCATGGGAAGGCAGGAGAACTCTGAGCACTCCGGGAGACCTGATGGGAACATCTAAACCGGACGGGGCCTCTAGTCGCGCTCAGAGTTCTCCTGCCTTCCATGCTTCGCGGGCCGGGTATTAATTGCGATCTGTCCCGTGAGGAAATTCTCCTTTACTTAACAATATGTGCTGTAATGATTGTATAGCTGTGTGAATTGATTGTGATTATTATATTTTCGACCTCACAATACCAATTTTTACCTTGTCTGTATATATGGCAGCTTTTATCTGAAATTTTGTTGATACAGTATTTTACAACATCTGCCGTATCTATTTTCAAGTTTCTTTTAATTCTATCAACGCCCCCTTCCGTTGTATGAATTTTATTAATATTATCAAGTAATATTTTTTTATCTTCCACTGTTTTTTCCTCTTCTTCCAGTTTATCGCTATTTTTTCTATTCTGCCACAATTCCGAACGCGCGGAAACGGAGAGTTTTCCAGGCCGGTTTTCCAAATAAAACCGCCCGCACATCAGCTCTGATGCGCGGGCGATTGGTTTTTAAGAGAACTCCGGTTTTTTAATTAAACGGGGTATGCTTTGTTGGTTTTGTCGGCGGTTTTGGGGTCTACGCCGGTTTTCTGGGCCTCTCTGTATTCGAAGAACTCCTTGGCTACCTGCGGGAACAGGGCGTAGGATAATACGTCCTCGTCCTGGGTCTTCCACTGGGACATCTCGGACTCCAGCTTCTTAAGCTGCGGCTCGAGGAGATCCGCCGGGCGGCAGGTGATGGGCTTCTCGTTGCCGATGGCCTTCTTCTGTACTTCCGGATTGAACGGTTTTACGGTCTGTCCGAACTCGCCCATGAGGAGCTTCTTGGACTCCTTGGTGAACATCTTATATCTCTGACCCATCAGCACGTTTAACACGGCCTGGTTCCCACGATCTGGGAGGACGGAGTTACAAGCGGCGGCTCGCCGAAGTCGGCGCG
Source organism: Clostridia bacterium UC5.1-2E3 (assembly GCA_001304875.1). Taxonomy (GTDB): domain Bacteria; phylum Bacillota; class Clostridia; order Lachnospirales; family Lachnospiraceae; genus Ventrisoma; species Ventrisoma faecale. The sequence goes on along the minus strand of BBZO01000052.1, from coordinate 2,551 downwards.
CACTCTCGGGATCTCTTTGAGCACCTCGTAGTACTTATCCTCCGCATGTGCCTCCTTAAGCTGGGACACAAGGTTGGAGAGCATGCCGCCCGGAACCTGGTATCTTAAGGTGTTGATATCCACGCCGAGAACTTTGGTATTCATGAGGCCGCTCTTTAAAGCCTCCTCGCGCATCGGTCTGAAGTACTCGGAAACCTCCGCCAGGAGCTCCTGGTTTAAACCGGTGTCGTAGGGAGTGCCCTTGAAGGTCTCCACCATGACCTCGGTGGCCGGCTGGCTGGTTCCCAGTGCGAACGGGGACATGGCGGTATCGATGATATCGCAGCCTGCCTCCACGCTTTTAAGTAGGTCATGGAGCTACGCCGGAGGTGTAGTGGGTGTGCAGGTCAATCGGAAGGGTGGTGGACTCCTTGAGGGCAGTCACCAGCTCCTCCGCTGCATACGGGGTGAGCAGTCCGGCCATATCCTTAATGCACAGGGAGTCTGCGCCCATGTCCTCGATCTTCTTGGCAATGTCCTTCCAGTAATCCAGGGTGTACGCGTCGCCCAGGGTGTAGGAAAGAGCGATCTGGACATGTCCTTTTTCCTTGTTGGTGGCCTTTACAGCGGTCTCCAGGTTGCGGATATCGTTCAGGCAGTCGAAAATACGGATGATATCGATACCGTTGGCGATGGATTTCTGCACGAAATACTCCACCACGTCGTCTGCATAGTGATTGTAGCCTAAGATGTTCTGTCCGCGGAACAGCATCTGGAGCTTGGTGTTCTTAAATCCGGCTCTCAGCTTTCTGAGTCTCTCCCACGGATCTTCCTTCAGGAAACGAAGGGAGGCGTCAAAGGTCGCTCCGCCCCAGCACTCCACGGCGTGGTAGCCGACCTTATCCATCTTGTCGATGATAGGAAGCATCTGCTCGGTGGTCATTCTCGTTGCGATCAAAGACTGGTGCGCGTCACGAAGGACGGTCTCCACAATCTTGACCGGCTTTTTCACTGTTTCTGCCATTGTTTATTACCTCCTGTTAAATTCTTTCAGACACTGACAGGCTGTGGTTTACACAACTCCAAAAATAGCCATGAATGTACCGGCCGCAACTGCGGTACCGATAACGCCGGCCACGTTCGGGCCCATGGCGTGCATCAGCAGGAAGTTGGTCGGATCTGCCTCGGATCCCACTTTCTGGGATACACGGGCTGCCATCGGAACGGCAGACACACCGGCGGAACCGATTAACGGGTTTACCTTGCCGTGCGTAGCCACGCACATCAGCTTACCAAACAGGACGCCGGCGGCAGTACCAACTGCAAACGCCACGAGTCCCAGAATAACGATCTTGATGGTATCCATGTTGAGGAATGCCTCCGCGCTGGTGGTCGCACCGACGGACGTACCCAGAAGGATAACAACGATATACATAAGGGCGTTGGAAGCGGTCTCAGCCAGCTGTTTTACAACGCCGGACTCTCTGAACAGGTTGCCCAGCATAAGCATACCTACTAACGGAGCGGTGGACGGGAGGATCAGACACACAACGACCGTGATAACGATCGGGAACAGGATCCTCTCAAGCTTGGATACAGGACGAAGCTGCTCCATCTTGATCTTTCTCTCCTTCTCCGTGGTGAAGAGCTTCATGATCGGCGGCTGGATGATCGGCACCAAAGCCATGTAGGAGTAAGCTGCCACGGCGATGGGTCCCATAAGTCCGGTCTGTCCCAGCTTACCAGCCAGGAAGATGGAGGTCGGGCCGTCCGCTCCGCCGATGATGGAGATGGCGGCTGCAGCCTTGTCGTTGAAGCCCATAAAAATAGCCATAAAGTAAGCGGTGTAAATACCGAACTGGGCGGCAGCTCCCAGCAGGAAGCTCTTGGGGTTCGCGATCAAGGGACCGAAGTCCGTCATCGCGCCGACGCCCATGAATATCAGGGACGGAAGGATACTCCACTCGTCCATTAAGTAGAAGTAGTGAAGCAGGCCTCCGACGCCGTTAGCGGAATCTTCAATGCTCAGCATAATATCCGGATAGATATTAACAAGCAGCATACCAAACGAGATCGGCAGGAGAAGCAGCGGCTCAAATCCTCTGTTGATTGCAAGATAAAGGAAGATGAAAGCCACAAAGATCATCACCAGGTTGCCGAACGTCAGATTGAAAAACGCCGTCTGCTGAAGAAGATTTGAAAATGTGGTTGTTAAATAACTCATTTTGATCCCTCCATGTGGAATTTATGTGTCAGCACACGATTCTTTAGTTTAAGGTGGCAAGAGTTGCACCCGGCTCTACGGAATCGCCAACGGCCACGTTGATGCTGGCAACTGTTCCATCTTCAGGAGCTACGATCTCATTTTCCATCTTCATGGCTTCAAGGATAAGAAGTACCTGGCCGCGCTTTACAGCCTGTCCTACGGATGCCTTCACGCCAAGAATCTTGCCGGGCATGGGAGCTGCAACGGTGATGGAGCCGGCGGATGCTGCGGGAGCGGGAGCAGGTGCTGCTGCCGGAGCCGGAGCAGGTGCTGCCGCCGGAGCGGGTGCGGGTGCCGGGGCAGGTG
>BBZO01000051.1 GCA_001304875.1 Clostridia bacterium UC5.1-2E3 | reverse complement strand
CTCCCGCCTGCGCGGCAGCCGCCCGGCGGGAAGCCGCATCCGCCAGCCACACCGGCAGCCGGCCCGACGCCAGCATGACCACCACGGCAATCACGGCGATAAAAGGCAGGATCAGAAGCATGACGAGACGCCGTCTGCTTCGCACCGCCCGATCGGAATCCGGGCGCTTTCTGCTTCTCGCCATCGCCTCACCTCCCTTAAAATTCTCCGCTCTATTCTAACAAAATCCCCCTAAAAAGCAACAATTTAAAAAATAGGGGGTTGAAGTTTTCCGCAAAATATAGTAAACTGACTAAGATGCATCTGTAGCTCAGTGGATAGAGCAGTGGCCTCCGGAGCCGCGTGCGTAGGTTCGATTCCTATCAGATGCATTTTTCCAAATCAGGCGCTTCTGGCGCGTCGGGGCTCTCCCCTTGCAATACAATTTCTACCGTACAAGTATCAGGCAGTTTCTGAGACGTTTTTAATTCCCCATAATTGTTTTATCCCATTTTAATCTGTATCGTTTTATACTTTTGCTTTTTATATGCTTTTATATTTTATCGCTACGCGTGTTTCCGCCTTTATTCCATGCCCAGGCGGTTAACATAATATATTTTAAAGGAGGTACAAGCTTGCTGTACGAAAACTTTTTAGATTCCATCCGCCTGGAGGTGGAAAAACGTCTCCCGCCCGGCTGCCGGGTTTCCCTGGTGCGGGTGCAGAAGAACAACGGGACACCCTTTGACGGGCTCTCATTCACCGAAAAGGGCTCCCGCTACTCGCCCACCGTGTACTTAGACGCCTTTTACCAGGAGTATCTGCGCGGCATGTCCTTAGAGCACATCGCCCGGCTTCTCATCCAGGCCTATCAGGGCGGACAGCCGGTTCCCACCCGCCAGCTGGAGCAGGCGCTGGATTTTGAAATGGCGAAGACGAACATTGTGTTCCGCCTCATCAACTCCAATGCCAACCGCGACCGGCTTGGCGCGCTCCCGCACCGGGATTTCCTGGATCTGTCCCTGATCTACTGCCTTCTCGTGGATGACAATGAGGACAGACAGATGACCTCCACGGTCACCCTGGAGCAGATGACCGCCTGGGGTATCACGGAGGAGGAGCTCTACCAGCTCTCCATGGAAAACACGCCGCGGCTCCTGCCCGCCCGCATCGAGAAGCTCTCCGCAGTCATCGAGCGCGTCACCGGCGTCCCTGTCACACACCGGGAAAATGACTACGACCTCTCCGTGCTGACCAATCAGAAGGGCCTGGCCGGCGACGGATGCATTCTCTATCCGGGCATATTAAAAGACTTCGCAGACCGGACGAACAATGACGTCGTCATTCTTCCATCCAGCATCCACGAAGTCCTTCTGCTCGATCTAAGCGAGCCCGTTCATTTCAGCGAACTGAATAAGATGATACAGATGATCAACCGGGCGGAGGTCCCCAGAGAGGACCGCCTCTCCAATCATGTCTATCTCTACTCCAGAACGTCCGACCGAATCACAATCCCGGCAGGCACGTCCGCCTGCGATCTCACTCTCTAATTCACGCGCACAGGAGGCTGCCAAGCTGGAACACAGCCGTGGCCGCCGCCCAGGCCAGAATGAGCTGGAACACGACCATGCCCGCCGTCCACTTCACGGAGCCTGTCTCCCTGCGGATCGTCGCAATCGTCGCAATACACGGGGTGTAGAGCAGGCAGAACACCATCAGCGCGTAGGCGTTTAACCCGGTAAATCCGGCGCCCGCCAGGATATTCCCCAGCTCGGCCATGCCTCCCGCCGAGTTGATGTTCCCGATCCCATAGAGCACGGAAAAGCTGGAAACCACCACCTCTTTCGCGGAAATTCCCGAAATCAGAGCCACAGCGATCTGCCACTGGCCCAGGCCTGCCGAGGCCAAAAACGGCACCAGGAACCGTCCGATCATGGCCGCAAAGCTCTCAGAAACATCGGCCATGAAACCGCCAGGTCCCGTATTCAGCACAAACCACAGGATGATGGAGGCCACAAAAATAGTGGTTCCCGCCTTCGTTAAGTAATCTTTCACCTTCTCCCAGACATAGATGGCCACCGTCCTGGCGTTGGGCGTCTTGTACTCGGGCAGCTCGATGAGCAGGATATTGTCATAGCTTCCGTCCGAGGTCTTGTAAACCACCAGCGCCACCAGGATGGCCACCACCAGGCCGATGAGATAGAGGGAGTAGGCCACAAACAGCGCCCGGTCCCCGAAAAACACATCCGCAAACAGCACATAGATGGGCAGTCTGGCGGAGCACGACATAAACGGCGTGATGAGGATTGTCCTCAGCCGGTCCTTCCGGCTCTCCAGCGCGCGGGTGGCCATGATGGCCGGAACCGTGCAGCCAAAGCCCAGAAGCATCGGGAGAAATGCCTTTCCGGAGAGCCCCACCATGCCCATGGTCTCGTTCATCACGTAGGCCACGCGGGACATATAGCCGCTGTCCTCCAGAAACGCCAGCGCCAGAAACAGGATGAAAATGTTGGGAAGGAATGTGAGGATTCCTCCCACTCCCGCCACGACGCCGTCCACAATCAGGGAAATCAGCCACGGGGCCACGTCCATGGCCTCCAGCGCAGCCAGCGTCTTCGCGGAGAACAGTTCCAGCCCCAGCTCGAAATAGCCCTTCAGGAAATCGCCCACCGTAAATGTCAGGAAGAACACCAGCGCCATAATTCCCAGGAAAATGGGGATCCCAAGAACCGGGTGCGTCAGATACCGGTCCACCCGGTCAGTCCACGCGGAACGCTCCTCCTTGTTAAACAGGCATTCCCTGATAATTTCTTCTATGTAGTCGTATTTTTCATTGATGATCTGCTTTTCGTAGCTCACATCGGCGATGCCCGCAAGATCCACCGGATGATCCCGCATGACCTCCTCGTCCCACTCCAGCATCTTCACCGCGTGCCAGCGCATGTTTTCCATCTCGCCGTAGCGGGCACGCAGAGCCTCCTCGGTCTTGGCAATTTTATTTTCCAGACCGCGGGTATAGGTAACCACGACGCCCTGAGGGCCCTCCTCGTAGTGATGGACCACCGCATGCATCAGCACATCCAGGCCGGTCCGCTTCCTCGCCGAGACCGGGACCACCGGCACATGCCCCAGCATCTCCGGCAGGCGGTGAAGATCGATCTCCATCCCCCCGCTCTTCCACAATGTCCATCATGTTGAGAGCCACGATCACTGGCTTTTTAAGCTCAAGAAGCTGCAGCGTCAGATAGAGGTTTCTCTCCAGCGAGGAGGCGTCCACCACGTTAATGAGGACATCCACCTCATTTTCCTCGATGCATTTTCTCGTGACGCGCTCCTCGATGGTGTAGGAGGTCAGACTATAGATGCCCGGCAGGTCGATGACCCGGATGGGCTGTCCCTTGTAGCTGGTTCTTCCCTCCACCCGCTCCACGGTCACGCCGGGCCAGTTGGCCACTTTCAGCTTTGCGCCGGTAAACGCGTTAAAAAGCGTCGTTTTTCCGCAGTTGGGGTTTCCAACGAAGCCGACGCAGATGGGCTTTGCCGTCCCGGAGCCGTGACCGGCTGCCGCTTCCCCATGTCCCCCATGTCTAGGCGACTTCTCCATGATCTGTCACCTCCCCGATCTCGATACCGTCGGCAATCTTCTGCCCGATGGCCAGCCGCGTGCCGCGGACCTTGATGATGACGGTACCGCTGCGCTTTTTATTTAAAATAAGAATCCTTGTCTTTTCATTGATCCCCAGTGCTTCCAGGCGCCGGGTGATCTTCTCGTCCACGCGCACCTGCTCCACCAGATACCAGGAGCCGATGCTGCCTTCATAGAGTTTCATGTGGTTCTCCTTATTCTCACTTTTGTACTCTGAAATTGTACTCTTATCGAGAATAATTGTCAATAAACCTAGCCCTCCAGCTCCAGGAGCATTTTCTTCAACTCGATCATCTCGTCGCGCAGTCTGGCGGCCTCCTCGAAATTGAGCTCTGCCGCCGCCTGGTGCATCTTCTTCGTCATCTCCTTGATGAGCTTGCCGAGCTCCTTCGCGTCCATGGACTCCGGATCCTTCGTCACCTTGTTCTCGATTCCGTCCGCCGCCTGGGAGATGCTGATGAGATCGCGCACCGCCTTCTTGATGGTGGTCGGCGTGATGCCGTGCTCCTCGTTGTATTTCTGCTGGATGCCTCTCCTTCGCTCGGTCTCGCTGATAGCGGCCCGCATGGAATCGGTGATGGTGTCGGCGTACATGATGACGTGGCCCTCGGAGTTTCTTGCCGCACGGCCCACGGTCTGTATGAGCGAGGTCTCGGACCGCAGGAAGCCTTCCTTGTCCGCATCCAGAATCGCCACCAGCGCAATTTCCGGAATATCCAGTCCCTCCCTCAACAGGTTAATGCCCACCAGCACATCGAACACGTCCAGACGCATGTCGCGGATAATCTCGGCGCGCTCCAGGGTGTCGATATCGGAGTGCAGGTATTTCACCCGGATTCCCACCTCCCGCATGTAATCGGTCAGATCCTCCGCCATGCGCTTGGTCAGCGTGGTCACTAACACCTTATGCTTTTTGTCGATCTCCTTATTCACCTCCGAGATCAGATCGTCGATCTGTCCCTCCACCGGACGCACGTCGATCTTCGGATCCAGAAGTCCCGTGGGACGGATGATCTGCTCCGTGCGCAGAAGCTCATGCTCCGCCTCGTAAACCGAGGGCGTCGCGGACACAAACAGCATCTGATCGATCTTGCTCTCAAACTCGCCGAAGTTTAACGGCCGGTTATCCAGCGCCGAGGGCAGTCTGAACCCGTACTCCACCAGCGTCATCTTCCTGGAGCGGTCGCCGGCATACATGCCGCGGATCTGCGGCAGAGTGATATGCGACTCGTCGATGATGATGAGAAAATCGTCCGGGAAATAGTCGATGAGCGTGCACGGCGGCTCCCCCGGAGCCGATCCCACCAGATGCCTGGAATAGTTCTCGATGCCGGAACAGAATCCCGTCTCGCGCATCATCTCCACATCGAAATTGGTTCTCTCCGCGATGCGCTGCGCCTCCAGAAGCTTGTCCTCGCTCTTAAAGTAGGCCACCCGCTCCCGCATCTCCTCCAGAATATTTTTCGCGGCCTGCTCCATCTTTCCTTGGATACGACATAGTGGGATGCCGGGAAATGGCCACGTGCCCCAGCTGCGCCTTGATCTCCCCGGTCAGCGTATCGATCTCCGTGATGCGGTCCACCTCGTCGCCGAAAAACTCCACGCGGTACGCGTGCTGGGTCGAGTAAGCCGGAAAGATCTCCACGGTATCCCCGCGCACGCGGAAGGAGCCGCGCTTGAAATCCATGTCATTGCGGCTGTACTGAATGTCGATCAGCTTGTGAATCACCTCGTCCCGGTCCTTGATCATCCCGGGCCGCAGGGAAATAACCATCTCCTTGTAGTCGATGGGGCTGCCCAGCCCATAAATGCAGGAGACGGAGGCCACAATGATGACATCATTCCGCTCCGACAGCGCCGCCGTGGCAGAATGACGGAGCTTGTCGATCTCGTCGTTGATGGATGAGTCCTTCTCGATGTAAGTGTCGGTGGACGGGACGTAGGCCTCGGGCTGGTAGTAGTCGTAGTAGGACACGAAATACTCCACCGCGTTTTCCGGGAAAAACTCCTTGAACTCGCCGTAGAGCTGGGCGGCGAGAGTTTTGTTGTGGGCAATGATCAGCGTCGGCTTCTGTAGCTGCTGGATCACGTTGGCCATGGTGAAGGTCTTGCCGGATCCGGTGACGCCGAGCAGCGTCTGGAACTGGTTGCCCTCCTTAAAGCCTTTGACCAGAGCCTCGATGGCCTGGGGCTGGTCGCCGGTGGGGGCGTATTCGGAATGGAGTTTGAAAATGTTTTGTTCACTTTGCATGAAGAGTACCTCCGGAGTCTGTAGGAAGGAAATTGGTTATTCGTCACTGATTAATCGTTGAATATACTTTTGATCGTTTTATAGTATACCATAAGCAGACCGTTTTTCTCGACTATTTTCTATTATCTATTTGCACAAGACATATCTTCTGATTTCTGGAGCGCACTTTCTCCTGTTCTAAATATTGAACGATTCCTTCCGCCATCAATTCTTTTAATGCTTTGGCAAGTGTGGAGGTTACTTTTGTATATCCAAGTTCTCTGGCCAACTCCGAAGTAGAAAGATTCCCATTTTCTTCTAAAGTAATTATTACACATTTTTTCAGTTCTGCCAGACTGCGGCGCTGTTTCTTCTTTTGAATTGCGTTTTTCTCTGTTTGAAGAAATCTCCTATGGACCGGCAAAATTACCGTGCAGTAGGTTCTGTCCTCATCCGTTTCAAACAATGGCATTTCCGAACCATTCATTTCCATAGCCCGAAGAATTGTAGGGATTCCCGTATTACGCCCTTCAACCAATTTTAATTCTTTAAGAATATCTCCAATTCTCCGGTTACGATAGCGGCGGGCTACTAAATGGCGTTTTTTCAGATCATCATTGCTGATCGTGCGGTCCGGTCCAGGCAAGCTGGTAATTTCCATTCTGTCCGGCATCACAGTGACCGTGATCGGTTCACCGATTTGATAGGATTTGTGGTAAACCGCATTAGATAAACTCTCCTCCACGGCTGCATACGGTAAATTAAAAATACGTACCGCTTCTGCCCGATCCGGAAGTTTAATCACCTTTTCCTTAATAATATAGTTTTTAATGTAGCTGAGTGCATCCCGCAGCTGCCGGTCAAGAGGTCCGGAAAAAATCTTTTCCGTCATCCCAATACCGGTAGGATCCGGTCTATCTACAACCTCAATTCGGGCATACGGAAAAAAGTCATCCGGGCGTTCATTAAAAACATCAGTCCCACATTTAATGGCCGTTTCCATTCTGAGGGACCGCCGATCAAATGCATGGAAAATGCAGTTTCCGCAATCGGCTGAACCAGAGAATGCTCGTATAAATCACTGTTTACCGTGTAAAGAAATTCTGAAATCAGGCTGGATTTCAAATCCTCTATTCTTGCCACAGGATTAGGTCGATCATCATACGGCTGGTTATTCGCCAGCATAAACAATTCTTTTTCTTCCAGCTGATTTGCCCGGATACTATTGGACATTTTACGAATATAATATGCTTTCTCCGCCCTTACTACTTTTCTGTTGGAAAAACGACAGGACATTTATAAGGACGGTCAGCTCCGCCCGGTACCCATAAAACGATGATCTCCTTTCCCTCATACGTAATCTGCTCGACGATCGGAATATAACGCGGCTCAATCAGATTGCACTTTTGCAGAAGCTCCTTATTGATTCGGTCAACGGAACTTTTATTCAGTCCTCTGACAGGGAATTTCGGCATTCCATCCTCCTCATCGATACCGATAATAATATAACCGCCGCCCCAGTTGTCAAGATCATTTGCAAAAGCACAAATGGAATGCAAAATCGGTTCCGGATTCCAGGCCCCTTTATATTCAATACGCGCACTTTCAATCACACGCCTATTAATTAAATCTGAAATATTAATTGGCAACGCCATAATAACCTCCCGATATATAAAGCTACTTTTCCATTAACTTACCCCATTAACTTACCCCATTAACTTACCCCATTACATAAGCATATATTCTTATTTTTCTGATCGTCTTCTGGCAAATTTAAGTATACCACCATTCGACTCACTGCTCCCCACGGCTCCCAAACAACTGCAGACTCACAACCTCCTGCTCCAATTTTACACCACGCTCCAGCATATACTTCACCGTCTCCCCATACATCTCTTTATCCGCCAGATTTTTCAGCCGCCTTCTGTCATTTTCCGTCAATTTCTGAAGACAGCCCCCATACTCCGGGACAACCACTGACAGTTTTGCAGATAGATAATCAGACAGTCACGCGCATCCATCTCGTAAAGCACTGGAAGCTCCTTCGATTTCTCGATCAACTCTGTGATACAGTCAAAATACAGGTCGCGGTTTCTGCAGTAAAAGGAGTTGAAAAACAATCGCTGATGCCTTCAAAACTCAATGTAGTTTACCTCGTTAGGATGGATTTTGAGGAGAGGGGATTAGGAATATTTATAAGAAAATTATATCATAGAGGGAAAAGAATGTATAGCCTTTTTAGAACATTTGTTCTCTTTTCTTGTTTCTTCTCGATTTTAACTTTTGAGGATAATACCTAATTAT
>BBZO01000050.1 GCA_001304875.1 Clostridia bacterium UC5.1-2E3 | reverse complement strand
CTGTCTTCTCTCGAAGAGAACGCAGAAGGAGGGATTTGAACCCTCGCGCCGCTACTAACGACCTACTCCCTTTCCAGGGGAGCCCCTTCAGCCACTTGGGTACTTCTGCATCTGTGAGCTGATTGCTTCTATATATAATCTGCGGATCAACCGTTGAGCGGAGAGGGTGGGATTCGAACCCACGCGCCCTTGCGGACAAACGGTTTTCAAGACCGCCTCGTTATGACCACTTCGATACCTCTCCAAAGTTGCTTTTCTATTTTACAGTAAACTTCAAACTCTGTCAAGCGTTTTTTTATTTACTTTCAAAGCTTCTTGTTGAAGGCCGGTACATAACCACTTTTTTGCAAACGAAGTCGCTGTTTGTCAGCGACTTCGTTATTCTAGCACTATTACCTTTTTCTGTCAAGGGTATTTTTAAATTTTTTTGAAATCTGAAAAATCATCGCTGTATCCAGCAAAATCGCCACTGCGTACATCACGGTGACCCCAAAGATATCCGCTCCGATGGTATCCAATATCCCCGGGTAATCTCCGCCCACTGCCCGCATCTCAATGTCTTTCAGGACGGCCAGCACGCAGACCGCACCGGACACCATACTCAAAAATACCGCAGCAGCCGGGCTCTTTATCATCTTTTTCATCCCCAGAATGGGGAACGCCCATGCCAGCAATCCCGCCGGGGCCTCAATCATCAGCATCTCTTCCCGCCTCCATGAGTGCCGCCGCCACCAGAATGTCCTCCGGCGTCGTCACTTTCATATTATAGTAAGCGCCCTCCACCAGCTTCACCTTCGTGCCCAGAAGCTTCTCCGCCACCATGGCGTCGTCGGTGATGCCTCTCTGGTTCTCCTCCGACTCAAACAGCCGGTCGTAAGCTTCGCGGATCAGCGGATAGGAAAATGCCTGCGGCGTCTGCACGCCCCACAGGGTGCTCCGGTCGGGGGTATCTGCGGAAAATCCGTCCGCATCCGCCACCTTGATGGTATCCTTCACCGGCATGGCCGCCACACAGGCGTCCCACGCCGCCGCGCCGGACACGCAGCGGAAAATGATTCCCTCGTCCACCAACGGCCTGGCCCCGTCGTGAATCAGCACATAGTCCGCGCCCTCCAGGCATTTAAGCCCTTCGTAGACCGAGTGGTAGCGCTCCGCCCCGCCCTCGGCCACACAGCTCACCTTATAGAAACCGAACCGCTCCACGATCTCCGCGCGCACCTGCTCCGTTTCGCCGGGGCCGGTGATCAGCACAATCTCGTCGATCTGCGGGCTGTCCTCGAAGGCTTTGAGGGCATAAAAATCAGAGGTTTCCCGCAAAGCTCCATATACTGCTTGGGAACCTGCTCTGCATCCGTTTTCCGCGGCCGGCCGCCAGAACCACGGCGCCGACACGGCCGGCGGGGCAGTCATGCGGATCCGGATTTGTCCGTTTTCCGTTTTTCTCCCCTTCTATGCTTTCCGTTATTCTTCTTTCCTCTGTTCTTCTTTTCTCAGCGTTTCTCTCCGCCATTCTTCTCTCCCGCTTTCCTTACCGCTCTCCCAGTTTCAGATTGGGGATCGCGTTTAAATCCCAGCCGTGGCGCGTGCCGTTGATATACTCGTAGTAGGCCGCCACACCGATCATGGCCGCATTGTCTGTACAGAAAATGGGGGACGGATGGTAAAACTTAATCCCCGCCTCCCTGCACGCCTCCTCCATCTTTCCGCGAAGCGCGGAGTTCGAAGCGACGCCGCCGGCGATGGCCAGGCGGTCATAGCCGTATTCCTTCGCCGCATCCACGGCGTGGGAGACCAGGACCTCCACCACGGCATTCTGGAAGGAAGCCGCCAGATCCGGGACATGGATGGTCTCGCCCTTCATGTCGGCGTGATTAATGTAGTTGAGCACCGCGGATTTCAGACCGCTGAAGCTGAAATCGTAGGGGGCATCCGCCACCTTTGCCCGCGGGAACTCTATTGCATGGGGATTTCCCTCTCTGGCGGCCTTGTCCACCTTCGGGCCGCCGGGATAGCCCAGGCCCACGGCGCGGGCCACCTTGTCAAAGGCCTCGCCGGCCGCGTCGTCCCTGGTGCGCCCGATGATCTCAAACTCGCCGTAGTCCTTCACAATCACCAGATGGGTGTGCCCGCCGGACACGATCAGGCAGACAAACGGCGGCTCCAGATCGGGATTTTCTATAAAGTTTGCAGAAACGTGCCCCTCAATATGATGCACGCCCACCAGGGGCTTCTTCGCCGCGTAAGCGATGGCCTTGGCCTCCGCTACGCCCACTAAAAGAGCCCCCACCAGGCCAGGCCCGTAGGTCACGGCCACGGCGTCGATCTCTTCCAGAGTGACTCCCGCCTCCTTTAAGGCGCTTTCAATCACCTGGTTTATTCTCTCTATGTGTTTTCTGGACGCAATCTCCGGCACCACACCGCCGTACAGCGTGTGCAGGTCGATCTGCGAGGAAATGATGTTGGAAAGCACCTGGCGGCCGTTTTTCACCACCGCCGCCGCCGTCTCGTCGCAGGAACTCTCAATCGCCAGAATCAGCACATCCTCGTCAACTGTATGTTTTTCATGGTCACTCCTTGTCCCCTACTCCTCGTCAAACTCAAGCTCCGCCGTCTTTCCGTCCTTTCCCGGGTAGGTTCTCGGGAAAATGGCCCTGGCTTTATCGATAAACTCCTCGGGCCTCGTGAGGGACGGGCTGTAGTGTGTCAGCCACATTTCCTTCGGGTTCGCCGTCTTCGCCAGCCCGGCCGCCTCGCAGAAGGTCATATGCTTATACTCGCGGGCCTTGGCCTCCTTGCCGTCCTCGCCGTACATGCCTTCGCAGATAAAGAGATCCGCCCCCTTCGCGTACTCCGCGATCACCGGGACCGGGCGGGTGTCGGTGCAGTAGACGACTTTAAGCCCGCGGCGCGCAGGCCCCAGGACCATATCTGGCGTATAGGTACGCCCATTTTCTGAGATGGTTTCCCCTTTCTGCAGACGGCTCCACAGCTTCTGCGGGATCTCCATGGCCCGGGCGCGCTCCACATCGAAGCGTCCGGTTCTCGGGATGGAAATGGCATAGCGTAGCAGACTACGTTGTGGTTGACGCGGTAAGCGTCGATCACGTAGGGCCCCAGTTTTAACTGCTCCCGGGGCTCCGTAAGCTCAATAAAACGCAGGGGGAACGGAAGCTCCGGCGCGATGGTGCGCAGAGCGTTCACCACCCGCTCCAGTCCCCTCGGCCCCACCAGAGTCAGCGGCTCCGTGCGCTCTGCGTTTCCCATGGTCAGAAGCAGGCCCGGAAGCCCGCTGATATGGTCCGCGTGATAGTGGGTGAAGCAGATGGTATCGATGGGTTTCGGGCTCCATCCCTTCTCCTTCAGTGCAATCTGGGTTCCCTCCCCGCAGTCGATTAACAGGTCGCTGCCGCCGCAGCGGGTCATCAGCGCCGTCAGCCACCGGTAGGGCAGAGGCATCATTCCTCCTGTCCCCAGCAAACAAACATCCAGCATGTTATTTCCTCATTTCATCTCTATCTTTTCTGCCGGGGAAATCATATCACAAAGAAGCGGGGGATGCAAGCGGGGACGCTCCGGGGTCACGAAATGCCCGGGCCCCACAGGAGCGCCCCGTTTTAAAGAAGCTCCGTGTTCTCCTCCACCTCCGCAGGAATGGCAAACTGTGAAATCACAGCGTCGTAGCACTCCTCGCAGAGATCGAAGCGGTGAATCTCCCCGTCCTTTTCTGAAAAATAGTCCCAGCAGTGTTCAAAGGAAACGGCCCCCTCGCGGAGAATGCCGTCCTTCACCACCAGTTTCTTTCCACAGCAGTTACAAATCACACAATCCAGCTGTCCGCCTTTGTATTTTCTCATTTTCCTCACCTTTCCGTCTCTCCGAATCTGCCGGAGGGGTCACCCCCGCCAGTTATCTATATTATACTTGTTCGGGGGAGCATATTTAAGTGGTAAATGTTTCAAATACTCCGGTTCCACATGATGACGGCGTCTTCCACCGGACTGCGGTAATACGCCTTTCGTATGGCCTCAGCCTTAAAACCGTAGGATTTATAAAGGCTTATGGCCGCCGCGTTGCCCGCGCGCACCTCCAGCGTCACCGCCGAAAGCGTTTCCTCCATGGAAAACGGGCCAGCGCATCCATAAGTTTCTTCGCGTATCCGCGCCGTCTGAAGCCGGGACGCACCGCGATGCGCATGAGCTCGCCCTCGCCCGCGATGACGCGGACATTCATGTAGCCGCAGATGCCGCCGGCTGCTTCGTCGGTAACGACCCAGAAATAGTCCAGCGGGTTTTCAAAGCTGTCTTCCAGGAGCGCAAGACTCCAGGGCTCGGAAAAGCTCTCCGCCTCGATGGCTGCGATCGCAGTAAGATCGGCGCGCGATGCGGGCCGGATCATGAGTTTATCTCCTTTTTCGCGCTCACATTCAGAGAAATCTCCTCCGGCACGTGGCCGCTGGCCAGCGCCTGCATCTTCTCTTTATCGGCGCGGGCGGCGTCCAGCTCCCGCTCAGCCTGGGATTTTCTCAGATAGTCCGGCACGTGCTCGGCGGCGGACTCGGTTTTCCCCTGCGCGAAGTAAACGGCGCCCAGGGCCGCCACGCTGGCGGCGCGCTGACGGTTCACGTGCGGCGGGGCAAAATCGTACTCCGCCGTCATTTTCTCCTCGATCATGGCCCGGTAGACGGGTACGCCGTCGCCGAGAAAGATCACTCTCTCCCCGCGCGCGTTCAGCTCCCCGATGAGCTCCCCCATATCCATGGGCGTCTGCTCCTTCACGGTCTCAAGCTCCCGGCGGAAGCGGTAAAGGCCGGTATACACCTGGTTTCTTCTGGCGTCCATGATCGGGCAGATGAGATCGGGACAGCCGTATAAATTGTAGGCCATGGCGTCCACCGTCGGGATGTGGATCAGAGGCTTCTTAAGCGCCAGCCCCAGCCCCTTTCCCGTGGCGGAACCGATGCGCAGGCCCGTGAATGAGCCCGGCCCGGCGGCCACCGCGATGGCGTCGATGGTATTCAGATCCAGCTCCAGCATGTTCGCGATCTCGTCCAGCATGGGAAGAAGCGTCTGGGAGTGGGTTTTCTTGAAATTCATTGTATACTCCGCGGTCAGCACGTCGTCGGTCACCAGGCCACCGACGCCACCAGGGAAGAGCTCTCGATTCCAAGTATTCTCATCTATTTTTCCTCCACCTCAACCGAGCGGTAGTCGAAGCCCCGCTCCGGGTCTTTTTTAATCTCAATCTCGATGACATGCTCCGGCAGGATTTCCCGGATCAGGCAGGACCACTCGATCAGGCAGACGCCCTCCCCAAAGAAATAGTCGTCGTACCCGATCTCGTCCATCTCGCTGATGTCCCCGATGCGGTACACGTCAAAATGGTAGAGAGGCAGACGCCCCTCGTCGTATTCCTGGACGATGGTGAACGTGGGGCTGTTGACTGGCTCCCCGATCCCCAGTCCCTTCGCAAAGCCCTGGGTGAACACCGTCTTTCCCACGCCGAGGTCGCCGTTTAAGCAGTAAATCTGCCCGGCCTTTGCCTTCTCGCCAAGGCGTCTCCCCAGCTCATACGTCTCCTCCGGTCCATTGGTTTCCACTCTCATGATCAGACTCCCTTTCTCCGCTCCGCGGCACGTGCGCCCGAAGGATCTCCTCGAATGCAGCCTTATTCGCCACCGCCGGCACGGGAATCAGAAACGCCCGGATCTCATCAATGTAAATGATATAGAGAGACACGGCTTTCACGGTTTTCACAACATTTTTCCACGGCACCTTCTGGCGGCTTTTTCCCTGTGCCGCCTCGATGCCGTCGCCGTCGAAGGTAAAGGTGATCGGATTCCTGTAGGCATCCGAAGCCGCCTGCGCCTTTGAGCGGACAAATTTTTAAGCGGCTCCCATATAAGGAAGGAAAAATGCACAGGCAGAGAATGACCTTCTCAAACGTGGAGCTGCTTCCCCAGCGGGTCACGGCCAGAATCACCGCCACCGCACCGGCGATCAGGCTGAAAATCCCCGTGCGCGCATGGTAAATATGGTACATGGCAAAGCGGAATAATTCGTTTGCCGTCAATGTCACTTTTATGCTCATGGTATCTCCTGTATTTCTCAAAAATAAAAGTTATAGTTTCATGGTCAGTGCGATGCGCTTCTTCTGAAGGTCCACGGAAAGCACCTTCACCTCCACCACGTCGCCGACGCTGACTGCCTCCAGCGGATGTTTGATGTAGCGGTCCGTCATCTGGGAAATGTGCACCAGCCCGTCCTGGTGGACGCCGATGTCCACAAACGCGCCGAAGTCGATGACATTTCTCACCGTGCCCTTAAGCGTCATGCCGGGCTTTAAATCCTTCATCTCCAGCACATCCGTGCGCAGAACCGGCTTCGGCATCTCATCCCTCGGGTCGCGGGCCGGCTTCTCCAGCTCCTTCACGATGTCCCGCAGCGTGATCTCGCCGATGCCCAGCTCTTCGGCAGTCCTTCTGTAATCCGTGATCTTTCTGCTGATTCCCTTAAGCCCTCCGGCGGCCACGTCCTCCGGCTGAAAGCCCAGGCTCTCGAGAAGCGCGTGGGCCGCGCCGTAGCTCTCCGGGTGCACGCTGGTTCCGTCCAGACACTCCGTGCCGCCCTGGATCCGCATGAATCCGGCGCACTGCTCGTAGGCCTTGGGGCCCAGCTTGGCCACCTTCAAAAGCTCCTTCCGGTTTCGGAACGCGCCGTTCTCCTCGCGGTGGGAGACGATGTTCTTCGCCACGGTTTTGCTGACGCCGGAGACGTACTCTAAAAGAGATGCGGAGGCGGTGTTTAAATCCACGCCCACGCGGTTCACGCAGTCTTCCACCACGCCCTGAAGAGCCTCGCTCAAATGCTTCTGGTTCATGTCGTGCTGGTACTGCCCGACGCCGATGGATTTGGGGTCGATCTTCACCAGCTCCGCCAGCGGGTCCTGTAAACGTCTGGCGATGGAAACCGCGCTTCTCTGGCCCACGTCGAATTTGGGAAACTCTTCCGTCGCCAGTTTGCTGGCGGAGTAGACCGAAGCGCCGGCCTCGTTCACGATGACGTACTGCACCGGGCGGTCCAGCTCCTTTAAGAGCTCCACAATGATCATCTCCGACTCGCGGGACGCGGTTCCGTTGCCGACGGAGATCAGGGAAACGTCGTATTTTTTAATCAGTTTTTTTAATATTTCCTTGGATTCCCTCACCTTGTTCTGGGGCGCAGTGGGGTAGATGACCACGGTGTCCAGCACCTTTCCCGTGGAATCCACCACGGCCAGCTTGCAGCCGGTTCTGAACGCCGGATCCCAGCCCAGCACCACGCGGTTCACGATGGGCGGCTGCATCAGAAGCTGCTCCAGATTCTTGCCGAACACCTTGATGGCCCCGGCCTCCGCCTTCTCGGTCAGCTCGTTTCTCACCTCGCGCTCGATGGCAGGCTCGATGAGGCGGTGATAGCTGTCCTCGGTCATTTCCCGCAAAACCGGTGCGGTGTTGGGGTTGTCGCGGACGATAACCTGTTTTTCCAGATAGCGCAGGATCGTCTCCTCCGGCGCGCTGACACGGACCGACAGAAATTTTCCTTCTCGCCGCGGTTTAAGGCCAGCACGCGGTGGCCGGCCACTTTCTTTAAGGGCTCGGAGAACTGGTAGTACATCTCGTACACGGACTGGGCCTTCGGATCCTTCGCCTCCGCCTCCAGGCTCCCCTCCTTAAAGGTGGCGTTTCTTATGTAGGTCCTGTATTCAGCGGTCTCGGAAATGCGCTCGGCCAGAATGTCCTTCGCGCCGTTTAGCGCGTCCTCGGCCGTCTCCACGCCTTTTTCGGGATCGATGTAACTCTCCGCCTCTTTCAGAGCGGGATTTTTCGTCATCTGCAGCATGATAAGGTCGGCCAGGGGCTCCAGCCCCTTCTCCTTCGCGATGCCGGCGCGGGTCCGGCGCTTCGGGCGGTAGGGAAGGTATAGATCCTCGACGGCCACCAGCGTGGCGGCGTCATTGATCTTTTTTTCCAGCTCCGGCGTCAGCTTTTCCTGGTCGCGGATGGAGGCGATGACCTGGGCCTTGCGCTCCTCCAGGCTGCGCAGATACTTAAGGCGCTCGTCTAAATTTCTCAGCACCTCGTCGTTTAAGGAGCCTGTGGCCTCCTTGCGGTAGCGGGCAATGAAGGGGATGGTGTTCCCCTCGTCGATGAGGCGCACGGCGGCCTCCACCTGGCTGCGCTTAATCTGCAGTTCGTTTTCAAGTACTTTTATAATGTCCATGATCTGGCTCCTCGTTTTTCTCTCGATTAGCCTATTATAATGGATTCGTGGGGGTTATGCAACCTCTTAGACGGGACGTTTTCTCAGAAAAAAGGCCGCTGCTCCATAGATGTCTTTCAATCATCTACTTTGCAGCGGCCTCCCGCGAAATGCTATTTATTATTTATTAAATATTAAATTCCCGCGCCGCCGTACACGAAGTTCGGAAGGAACAGAACTGCCTGCGGGATGAAAATGCACACAGCCAGGGTCAGTCCGATCGCCACGTAGTACGGAATGGAGTATTTCGTCGTCTCCTCCACCGAACAGC
>BBZO01000049.1 GCA_001304875.1 Clostridia bacterium UC5.1-2E3 | reverse complement strand
CGCCTGCGCTTCTGCCGCAGCCTGGGCCTCTGCCGCTGCTTTTGCGGCCGCTGCCTGGGCTTCCGCGGCTGCCTTGGCCGGATCGTTCTCCGTGCCTTCCAGGAAATAACACAGCACCGGGATACCGGCTTTTATATTTTCAAAAATTTTCTTTGCGTTGGCCGGAGGCAGATTCACACACCCGTGGGAACCGCCCGTCTTATAAATCACCCCGCCGAAGGAGGAACGCCAGCTGGCGTCGTGGAGCCCGATACCTCCGTTGAACGGCATCCAGTAGTCCACCGGCGTCGCGTAGCCCTCTCCTCTTAAGGTGGCGTTTCTCTGTGTGTAGGTGATGGAATAGGCGCCCGGAGGCGTGTCGTAGCCCTTGGCCAGGTTGCCGGAGACGAAATCCGACTCCACCAGCAGTTCCCCGTTCACATAGTAGAACAGATGCTGGGCCGTCAGATTGATCTCCACGTAGGTGTCGCCGTAATCGTTGGCGCCCCGGCTGGCCGCCTTCTGGGAGTAGACCGGCTCCCGCTCCACGGTCTCCCCGCTCTGAATCAGCTTCACAAGCTCCGCGGTCTCCTCCGTCTGGTTGATCCGCCAGCCGTAGCTCCCGCCGGTGATGCGCACCGTCTGCCCGTAGGAGGTTTTAAGATTCTTCGCGTGGTGGTCGGTATCATACTTGTCCGCCAGCTCCTCCACGTACTCCGCCACTCCGGCCTGGTCGAGGACCGCCTGGTTGTCCGCCACGCTCAGCCAGTCCTTGATTCTGGAACCGGAGAGGACCTCCGAGACATCGCCGAATTTGTAAGTCACCTTTGTCCCCACATACCGGTTCAGCGTGTCGGCCACAGCCACCAGCGCCTCACTGTCCTTCGTGAGCGCCGGCTCCTCGTAAAGCCCCTCCTCCTCGAAGGAAATGCTCTCTCTCAGACTGGTCACCGCCGCCTTCACGGCCTCCAGCGCCTCGTCCTCCTTCACGCGGCTGCCTTCCGTCTCGGGAATGATGGAGTAGCCGCTGCCCTCCTGGTATGCGGAGATGGAGGCATCCATCGGCGCCTGGGTCGTGGTCTCGTCGAAGCAGGCAAAGGAATCCAGCTTCTCCTTAAGCTTCTCCTCGTCGAAGGCCACCATGGTGTCCAGCGTGTACTCCACCTGATGGAACAGACCCGCCGGCCACGCGTAGGGGTTCTGCTGTTCGATAACCCGGTCCAGACTCCCGTCAAACACCGTGTGCAGACCGATCTCGCTTCCTTTCAGAGTCTCGCTCTCCCCGCCGCGAAGCCCGAGGGACAGGCTGTAATTCCTGGCGCCCTCGTCGATCAGATGCTCCGCCTCCTCCACGGTCATCCCCGCCACAGACTGGCCGTTCAGCCAGGTTCCCGGGAGAAATGTGTTCTTATATGTAACGCTCTTATATACGTAAAAGCCGGCGCAGGCCGCAATCACAGCACCAGCGCAGGCCGCCGCGATGACGGCGGTCCGCTTTGTCATTCCGCCCTCCGGGCTCTCCTTCTTTTTCCGGCTTCTCTGCCTTTCTTCCATTCTCTGTGTACCTCACAAGTTTATTCAGTCAGTCATTTTACCATTATAATCTCATCCCATTCATTTGACAAGCGCCGCTTTACAAAAGCAGAAATTCTGCCATCTTCCGGTTAAATTCTTCCGGGGCATCCCAGAAAATCCCATGCCCGCAGTCCTCAAACCGCCAGAACACCGACTGGCGGATCCGGTGGGCCTGCAGGGCGGTTAAATCCGCCGGAACCACCTGATCCTTCTCCCCCGCAAACACGGCGGTGGGCACCGACACGTGGCTTAAATCGTCCTCCCCGTTCTCGTCCCGCAGTGCCACGGCCGCCTTCACGGTCCCCCATCCGGAGGCGGACAGGCAGATGTTCTCGAGCCAGCCGGTAAATGCCGGACTGTGCGGGCGGGCACACATCTGTTCTTCGCAGAATGTCCGGCAGAGAGCAGGCCGGTCCGTCATGGCTCCCTCAATGAGCGCGTCCGCCCGTTCCCGGGAAACGCCGTAGGGGAAACCGGGGCAGCGCACAAAGCCGGGAGCCGCCGCCGCAAAGAGCATCAGCCGTCCCACCCCGTAGCCCGCATAATTCTTCATGTAGCGCAGCGCCACGGCTCCGCCCATGGAAAAGCCTCCCAGGGAAAAGGTTCCCAGCCGCAGATGGCGCACCACGCAGAACACGTCGTCCGCCATCTGGTTGTAGTCGTAGCCCGAGGCCGGGGCGTCTGAGTTTCCAAATCCCCTCAAATCCATCGTCACCACGCGCACGCCGTGGCTTAAGAGAAATTCCTCCTGGTACTCATACATTTCGTGGGACAGCGGCCACCCGTGGATCAGCAGCACACAGGGACGTCCCGACGGGTTGGGATCGTAGACCGCAAGCCGCGTCCCGTCGCCGGATTTCACATAGATCATAAAATAACCCCCGCAGGTCGTTTGGTTTATCCTATGACCTGCGGGGGCTGTCTAAGACGCTTTTGTGTTTATTCTTTTACAAACGCCTTCAAAATCTCGGCGATATATATGACGTGGTAATCTTTTTCCTTGTACCAGGTGTCGGGATCGCAGTCTTTGCAGAAATTCTCCGGCTTGATGGCGTCCACGTACATCTTTTTGCAGACCAGCACGGTATTTGCCTCCTCGAAGGCGGCGCTGCCCTCGATGGCGCAGGGCGTGAGGCCTGCCTCGGCGATTTTGTCGCGGCCGCGGCCGGACACGGTACCAGGTGCTTTAACGCCGGGCGGTACTTCTCGTCGAAGAAGGAAAGGGTAAAAATGTCCTCACGGTCCACAAATTCCTTTGTGTAACGCTGCGGGCGGATGTAGGCGGTCACCACGTTCTTCGTCCACAGCACGCCGGCGCCGCCCCAGCTGGCGGTCATGGTGTTCATGTCACCGGGCTGGCCGGCGGTAATGAGCATCCAGTCGGAGCCGATGCGGGTGAAGGGGTTGAAATTTAAGGTCTGGGGGGATACTTCTTTGAAGGTCATGGTCTGGGTCCTCGATTCTTGTTTTTTTAGTTTTTAGTTTGTCCGGGAGCCGCGGATGGTGCGTGGGGCGGCAGAGGGACGTAGGATTTGTAGTATAGTATAGCATGAAGGGGTGAGGGATTTCAATGGATCAGCGGAAGGAGAGGAAAATTTCCGTTTTGAAAGGGGGATTCGCGAAAGGCGGGGGCAGGAGAAGGCAGGGGGACTCCGCCAGCGGCGGGAGACTCGATGGGTAGGACTAAGGCCTGCACTGCCGTCCGCTTCTGGGGACCGGGAGCAGTCGAACAAAATTTTTTGATAAAATTTTGCTCTCCACGCTCTCTTTGGGCCCGGCGTTGTGCGCCGGCAACCCCAGAGCTGCCGGCTGTGCAGACCTAAGTCCTACCGTATCGAGCCTCTAGCCGCTGACGGAGTCCCCCTGCCTTCTCCTGCTTCGCGGGCTTTGTGGGAATAGCTGGATTGTTTTTCAAAGTCTTTTCCGCTTCGCTTCTCCACGAACAGATTTTTATCTGGAATCCCGCAGGGAACCAGGGCATCCAGCTGGCTGGTTTCGTTCTGCTCGCGGGTGCTGAAAAAAGGCTATCTGCGCTCCCTCAACCGCTCTAAAATCGCCATTACATCCGGCTGCGTAGGAGTAAACTTTATACCTCGTTTCAACATACCTATAACTTTTCTCGCTTTCTTCTCAATCTCTCTGGCAGTATTTTCGCTCGTCAACATCAAATGATTTCCAGCGAATGTATATTCCCGTTCTATATATTCCTCTGTGATCGGAAAAATATCCTGTATCAGAAACGCGCTTTCTCTACTGTCATCCAGTTTGACAATGTGGAGAATATCACAAGGTTTCCCGGCTTTTTTCTTTTTTCTCCATAATCCGTCTATATTTATCAATTCGGCTTGACAAAGGTACCATCCAGTATATCCCGGTATTTGTATCTTCAAAACAGTAATAATGCGGTCTGTTTCCTGCCTTGTTCCCCTTGAGATACGGGTCTGACATATCTTCAAAAAATTGATCCCTAATAATATAAAAACCTGTTTTCTTCATTTGTCTATCCTCATTATACGGGAGTGTGTCTCCTTGCAGAGCATGTTTATTTAATAGAAAACGCAGTTTCCTATTGAACGAAAAAGTCCTCCGCCTCACGGCGAAGGACTATACTTTCAACCCAACCACTTATATACCGCATATCGGTCAGCGGTAAACTTTCATCCCGACCACTTATATACCGCATATCGGTCAGCGGTAAACTTTCTTTGTACCTATATTCTAGCAAGCTCGACGAAAAAAGTCAATAGAACTTTCCATTCCAAGTTTCACTTTGAACAGAAAAAAGATGCACAAAAAAACATAATCTCCCCTACCACCGGAACGTCCTTCCCCTGTATACCGCCCGGCCTCCGGCCATGTCCGCCCGCTTCAGATAGGCGGTGCCGTCCACCAGCGAATCGGCAACGTCCAGCTGCGCCGGCTGATCAAAGCTTTTGTTCAGCACATAGCGGGCCTCCTCCGCGGTCTCGTGATCCAGAATCCACTGACGGCCCAGGTCGTCCGTGAGGAGATAAGGGAAGGCAAAGAAGCCTGCGGATGCGTCTTCCCGGACCGAATCGCCGGCTTTTTCCGCCGCATCCTCATCCATCTGGAAAGCCGCCGGCTTCAGGCGCGGGCCGATGACATCTTCCGCGCCCGCGCATCCGTCGATCACCTTCTGGAAAAATGCCAGCTCCGCCGTGTCCTCTGCCATATGATCGACACGTTCCTCCCACATTTCCCTTACATCATAAAATGCCGAGCTTGCGGAAGAACTGATTTTCTTCCCATGTTCATCCGGTAGCTGTATGGGTTAAAGTCCTCCAGATACAGGGAAATAGCCATGGCTGCATTTAAGTTTTTTGCATTGCTGGCCTCGTACAGCAGCGAAAGCCCCATCTCTACATTCTGCCCGGTGCCTTTTCCATATAAATAGCACTCGCCCAGTTTATACGCCGCATATCCGCTCCCATTTTTTCTTCCTTCTTTGAGATAAATGGCAAAATCGTCCTGGTAACTCTGTCCGATCTCCTGGTAATCCATCTCACGCAATGTATAATATTCCCGCAGTGCGTATGCTCCCTGCACTTTGTTCTGCTGAATCAGTTTCAACGCAAGCTCTCCCGCAAGATCTGCGTTTGCCGGGACAGGGAAACCGCCCATTGCGCTGTTTAACACTTTCATTGCAAAATATCCGTCCCCCCATACTCCCTCGTGATGCACCTTTGCCATGGCAAGGCTCATGCGATAGTATTTTTCGGATTCCTTTTTCTTGCCGATACAGGCATAGCACTCCGCGAGAGACAGCCAGACATCCGCCATTTTAACAAAGGTGTCATTCACATCTTCATCCTTCTGAATCGATGCAGACACGCTTTTCGTCTGTTCCGAACAGAAGGTTTCCACCGGAAGCATAAGATTCAGAGCAGCCTGCGGATCCCGCTCACATCCAAATCCGATCTGATAATACCGGGCCAGAGCCACCGCAGTATCCAGCCACAGGGTAATGCCTTTTGCCGAGGATATGCCGATGTTCAGATTTTTATCATGATATTTGGCAAGATACCTGTCATAATAGCTCTTTGCGCAGGCAACGCATACTGCGGCGTGTCTGTGCCGAAGCGGTCTGCGAACTGCTTCTTTTCTTTTTTAGAGATCTCATCTTCCACAATCGTGGTAATTCTGCGATTCTCTCCGGTAAAACGCTGGGGCGTGTAAAGCGGACAGCCCTTAAATTTCTGCTTAAACTCCGGGCTCAGGTCCGAATCCGTCCCGGCGCTCCGATTTGTATCTGTCCCAGATGGTGCCGCGCTGGAAGCACTTCTGACATGCGGCTGCCCCGATGCCCGGTGATTCTCGTTCTGACGGGCTTTCTTTTTCTTAAAATGCCTCCAGACGAAGTAAATGACGATGAGAAGAATAATAAGCTCCATACCTGTTCTCCTTTGCTTTGTGATTTTCTATCCCTATTTTACCGCAGAAAAACCTTCATGGCAATAAAAATATGAAATTAAATAGTCAGTAATATGAAATATAAAATCGTTCATATACTAATACACGAAATGTAAAATGACACTGGGTGATGTTATGCAGTTTGAACGAGACGAACGACGATTTGATTTTCACGACATAGGACACGCCATCAAGAAGGCGCGGGAGGCCCGCGGGATGACGCAGGAACAGCTGGCCTACATTGTTGACCGCTCCCCGCGCACCGTCATGTATAACGAGAATGACGGCCAGCATCCCAGCCTCAACACGTTTTATCAGATGGTCACGATGTTCGGCATTTCCGTGGATCAGTATTTCTACCCGTCCCAGAACAGCGGGAGCGAGTGCAGGATGCGGATCGACGCTCTGCTGAACGCGCTGGATGAGAAGGAGCTGAGGATTATAGAGGCGACTTTGCAGGCGTGGAAGGCGGCGAAGGAGGCGGAAGCGGAAGAAAACAGAGACGAAAACGGCTAATCATTTTCCGCCAGCAGTATTTTAAAATCAAAGCATGAGAGAAAAAGTGCCGCAATCCAGACGTTTTTCAAGGATTACGGCACTTTTGTTTTATTTTTCTATTTCATAGCAATACAGAATCGTTCTCGCGTCATCAAACTCATAGCTGCAGGTCACCAGTGAAAACAGTCTGCCGATCTCCTGATCCGGGATCACATACGTGCTGGAATTTTTCGTCATTTCCGTCACATATGCCTGAAATTCCTCCTCACTGTCAAACTTCGTTTTGCGCCGGATCCCGCTGGAATCCGTATACAGGCAGGCGTAGGGGCGCATTTCTATCTCCCGGTCCGGCAGATAGATGTACGCCGTCTGATGCTCCTCCAGAAACTCCTGTTCCCGGAATTTCATCACATCCTTGAACATTGTCCCGTCCTTCATGTGATGCCCGTAAATGACATTGTGAAGATCAGAAAAATCCGCCTCGTTGTCACAGTCCAGGTAAATGGAACCGGACGGGCTGTGATTTCCCTCGATGTCCGTGTAAAGATACGTATCGTTGCTTTCCGGATCATGAAGAATCGGATAATCGATGGCTGTGTCCGGAATCCGCAGCCAGCCCACCACATCCTCATTGATGCTCCAGAGCGACTCGAAATCGATGGGGGATTCGTACTCCTCCTCCGTCTCCACCTCCGGCGCCTCGCTTGAGACGGCGGCCTCCGAGGCAAGCTCTTCGTAGATGCGCTCCGAACGGCTCTGATTATAGTGATTCCAAAGCAGATAGCCGCCCGAGCCAAGGATCAGCAGCACGGCGACCGCCAGCATTTTCTTTCTTTGTCTGCGATTCATATATCCTCCCTTTCCAATACCAAAGGCCCGGCCGGACGAATCCAGCCGGGCCTTGCAGCCTTATTTAAAAAGCTGATTAGTTCTCCTCCTCACGTCTTCTGAGAGAAGCAAGCGCAAGGAAGATACCCGCGAACAGCATTCCCATCGCCGGAGCCACAGGAGTCTGTCCCGTCTTCGGAAGCGGAGCCAGCGGCACATCGCCATCCTCGATCACAAACATGTTGTCACCGGGAAGCGGAGCCAGCGGCACTGCATCCGGGTCGATGTTCACAACGCCGGGGCCGTGGTCGGGGTCAGAGTATGGACTGCCGCCGCTCGAGCTTCCGCCGCCGCCTCCACCGCCATTGCCGCCACCGCTGACGTAGCGGAAATGGGCTGTGAAGGTTGTGTCATCGTCAAATTTTGCTCTTCTTAATACATCATCTGTGTCATACTGATTTCCGTTTTCATCTGTTCAGTAGTCAAAGACGTATCTGGAGGTGTTTCCGGAAACTGTGACATTTACTTCCGGAGATGCCCCGTTGAACTCTGTATAATTGCCATCCTCATCCTTCGGGGTTGTGTAACGCTCATACGTCTTACCGGTTACAGTTCCGTTTCCATCCGTCGTGTATCTGAAGATCACCTGATACTTATCCGGAATCTCATCGGGACCATCGGGATCAAACGGATCTCCGCCAGCCGGCTCCTCGCCCTTCACATCCAGCTCATAGTAAACCCTGATTACGTTCTGTGCAGGATCAGCAGATACAGTCAAACCGTTATTCTCGATTCTGCCAAGCACGTAATTCTGCTTCTGGTCTCCGTGAGTCGTTGTCGTCGGCGGGTCAATCTTAAATACTTCCTCTATGGTCTGTTCGGATTTCTGAGTCTCGCTCTCATCCAGAACATCATCATAGTAGTATTCGATGCTCGCCTCATACTTCGCTCTGTTGCTGAAGGTAATTGTAAAGGTACGATTGCCGTCTTTGCGGATCTCTGCATTCTGCGGAACCGGGCTCCAGGTTCCAGGCTCGGTGTAGGTCTCATCCGGTGTAGCTTTCGGAATATCCTTGTCTTTGAGAACGTAGGTGCCATCCTCATCATACACTTCTCCGCTTGCATCTGTCAGATCAACAATAATCTGTGTCTCAGTTACTTTGGTTTCCGTGCCATCCTCGTTGGTCTCGGTGTAGAAGTAACCGTTTACGGCTTTGAAGGTTACGGTTGTCTGGTACTTATCGGCAACGCCGTCATCATTTGCATCCAGACTGTAAATCAAGGTGATCACTACATTGTCTGTCACAGTTCCGCTTACGGCTCCGCCTGCCATACTGTCAAGCACATATGTCTTGCCTTCATAGTCAACTTCCGTCAGAATCTGCCCGCTTAGGTCATACTCCGCATCATACGCGGTAGTCAGATTGTACTGGTCGTGTACTACAGTGCCCTCATCATCATCCATGATGTAGTTGACTGTAAGCGTTCTTGCCTCTGCTACATACGTATATGTATACTCGGCTCCGTCCACAACCGGTGTACTGTCTGTCGGCACCGTATCCCAGCTTCCGTTTTCGTAACCGGTATTCGCTGTCGGTGTCGGAATGTCACTGAGCGTTTTTGTC
>BBZO01000048.1 GCA_001304875.1 Clostridia bacterium UC5.1-2E3 | reverse complement strand
ATCTACACTACTCTCTTTCGAATATGAGACGGTATTATTAAGCAAAAATATGGCAATATCCATCATGATGTCACTTTTCCTTGCTATCTTTACGGTTTTGCATTAGAATGAAGCAGCACTTAAATTCATACTATCTAAAAAGTAATCGTTCTCGTTTCTGAGTCGGTTACTTTTTTATAAGTAAGCAATGCTATATTGTTGCGTTATTTCATCTTTTACAATCATTACACATACCGCATTGAAAATTTTAAAGAAGTAGAGAAAGCCTGGATTACTAATTCTTCCAGGCTTTCTTTACTTCTTTTATGGAGTCGAAAATATAAGTTGGAGAGTACGTATGAATCATAGTATCTGTTTTTTTCGCTTCACCGGTTAGTACCAGGACTGTCTCTACCCCAGAAGCGTTCCCGCATGCAATGTCAGTGTAAAACCTGTCACCCACTATCACGGTTTCCTCTTTGGTAAACGGATTTTCCCGGAGCGCAATATCCACCATATCGGTAGAAGGTTTTCCGATATAATGTGGTACCTGGCCTGTGGCATTAGTGATCATCTGACATATGGATCCGCAGTCGGGTACATAGCCAAATGGGACCGGGCAGACCAGATCCGGGTTGGTGGCAAGGAAGGTGACAGGGCGGGTCTGCAGGATGCGGCAGGTGTCAGTCAGCTTCTTGTAGGTAAGTTCGCTGTCGTAGGCAACCAGCACAAAGGAAATATCCTGGGTGTCCGGATCCGTGGTGACGCGGATTCCATGTCCTTCAAGCTCTCGAATCAGTGATCGTGTTCCAAGTGTATAGATAGTCTTTCCAGCTGCGTGTTGCCGTAGCCAGCTGGCAGAAGCGGTGGAGGCAGTTACAAAATTCTGTGGATCGGTTGAGACACCCATCTGACGGAATTTTTTGATGTAGTCCGCAATGCTTTTGGTGGAGTTATTGGTAATGAATACAAACTGCCCGCCGCGCTCTTTAATTTCCTGGAAGAATTCCGCCGCTCCGGGCAGCAGGACATCGCCCAAGGCCACGGTTCCGTCAATATCAAATAAGAAGAGTTTCTTTTCGGAAAGCATAAGCTACCTCCGGATCTGCTCCAGAAGCCAGGAAATGTCTTCTTGGATTCCGGATTCATCATCTGCCACATCCGGGCTGTATTCCAGAACCAGATCTGCGTTTGGAGTCAGTCTCTGATAATCAGACAGAAACAGGGGAAAATCCAGGGTCCCGTGGAAAATCCGCTGATGGCTGTCGTGAACACCGTCGTTGTTGTGAAGATGGTAAGCCACGATCTGATCCTTTAACGCTTCCATGGTCTGTGCCAGGTCCCAGCCGTTGGCGTAAGCATGGCCAATGTCGATCAGCACGGGATAATGCTCTTCCCTGCAGAGCTGGATAAACGCATCCTGGTCAAACAGCATGTTGCCGCGGTCCAGGACACCGGCATTCTCCACCACCACCGGGATCTGGTGCGGCTTGAACAGCTCCGCAATTTCCCTGTAGTTTTCTCTGGAAACACGGATCATCTCTTCCCGGCGTTCTTCCGTCACCGGGATGTTGTTGTGATGAAAGACCAGATACTGGCTTCGAAGGCGCACACAGTAAGGCAGGGTTTGGCGGATCAGGTTCATGGAGTGCGCATATTCCGGGGTGCCGGGGGCTGCGCTGTGCTCGGTTTCATAGTACGGGCCATGAAAACTAACTAGGATTCCTTCAAACTCCGGCAGGCAATGAAGAAGCTCTTCCTCATAGCAGTCTGCGTCAAACATAGGGAACAGCTCGACGCCAATCTGACCACGGAAGGCATGTAAATGCGGGATGACCCGGGCAAGCTGACCCGGTTTATACACATTGGTACTGACCAAAAGATTCATGATATTTACCTCCTGTTTTCTGGTTTTTATTCTGGGCATCCGGCATGGAAAAATCCAGGGCTGCGTTCAGACGGCGAATTTCTTCTGGATATCCAAGGGACTTCTCGCTCTGGGCATCAAACAGATGCAGTTTGCGGAAATCAATATTCATGAAAATGTTTTCGCCTGGGCGCGGGACCGAGTCATTGCAGATGGCAATCAACTCACTCTTTTCACCCTTGACATCAATATAAACGCCGTAGCGGTTTCCATAGTCCTCCACGTATTTTACGGTTCCGCAGATGGAAGTTTCCGTTGGACGGCTGCTTAAGACTATATGTTCTGGGCGGATGCAACGCAGTATTTTCCGGATGGACAGGCATCTGCGATCGGACGCCACATCGGAGCCAGTCTGATCATCTGGTCTCCGATGGAGAGATTGCCGTTTTCATACTGGCAGGAGATGATGTTCATGGACGGAGAGCCAATGAATCGGGCACAGAAAATACTTGCCGGCATATTGTATACATGGCTTGGCGTGTCCAGCATTTCCATATTTCCGCGATACATGATGGCAACACGCTGTCCCACGGTCATGGCCTCAATCTGGTCATGAGTGACATAAACCATGGTCGGACGGTACATCTCGTGGATCTTGACCAGTTCTTTTCGCGCACGCAGGCGGAGCTGTGCATCCAGGTTGGAAAGCGGTTCATCCAGAAGAAAGTAGTCAGAGCGTTTTACGACGGCGCGGGCCAGGGCAACACGCTGGCGCTGTCCACCGGAAAGATCCTTCGGCTTGCGGTCCTCCAGACCTTTCAGCTGCAGCATTTCCAGTACTTCCTCCAGGCGGCGGTTAATCTCAGCCGCTTCCATTTTGTGGGCTTTCAGACCGTAGATGATGTTATTTTTTACAGTCATATGCGGGAAAAGGGCGTAGTTCTGGAATACCATGGATACGCCGCGGTCTCCGCAGGCAACATTGTTGACTACCTGGCCTCGCATATGCAGGGAGCCGGAGGTGATATCCTCCAGACCGGCGATCATGCGCAGGGTGGTGGATTTTCCGCAGCCGGACGGGCCCAGCAGAATCAGCCGCTCCCCTTCCCGGATTTCCATATTCAGATCATTGACGATCACATTTTTTCCGTATGCTTTTACGACGTGTTCAAAAACGATATTATTCATAAGTCCTCCTGACAGATTAACCTTTTACGCCGGATGCGGCAAAGGTGTTGATGATATAGCGCTGGAAAATAAGATACAGAGCCAGCGGAATGATCATGGTGATGACGGATACGGCCATGGCAATGGTAAATTCGGTGCCGCCCTCAGCGCTGATGTACATCTGGAGCGCCAGGGAAAGCGTGTAGTTTTCCTTGCTCTTTAAGATGAGCACCGGCCATACATACTCGTTCCAGGAATTGATAAAGAAAATGATCCCGGTCGTGAGAATGGACGGGCGTACCAGCGGCAGGATGATATCTCGCATGATCTTGAGGCTGCCGATGCCTTCCATCCGCGCAGCCTCAATGAGGGCCTTCGGGATTCCGCGCATGGCCTGGCGCAGCAGGAAGATACCTAAAACATCCGCAAACTGCGGAAGTGCCACGCCCCAGATGCAATCCCGCAGACCGAGTTTTGAAATCATCAGGTAGTTTGGAATCATGGTCACGGTGAACGGAATAAACATGGTACTCAGCATGATAAAGTAGAAAAACTGTTTTCCTTTGTAATCAAAATAGACAAAGGAATAGGCGGCAAACAGGCTGGTAATGGTTTTGAAGATGGTAACGGATGCCGCGATCAGAAATGTATTTAAGGTTATCTGGACAAATGGCAGTTTTTCAAATACATGCCGGTAGTTTTCCAGAGTCGGGTGAGACGGAATGATCTCAAAAATGGTATTAAATGCGTCCTGCAGAGTCTTGAAGGAGTTGGACAGAGCGAACACGATGGGAACCAGCATGAGGAAGACGATGGCGCCCAGGATCATGTGCCAGCCAATTTCCGAATGATTGTTAGTTTTCATAGTAGACTCCCTTCTCCACAAATTTAAATTCCAGAAGTAAAAGGACAATGAACAGCAGCATGGTCAGAATGGAAATGGCCGATGAGGTGCCGGTCCGGTACAAGGTAAAGGCCTCGTGGTAGGAAGCGTAGATCAGGTTGGAACTGGCGTAGTTCGGTCCGCCCTGGGTAATGACCTTGATGGGGGTGAACACATACTGGAGTCCCTGGACAATGGTGGTGATGAACACGTAAATTCCGGTAGCGGAGCTCATTGGCACAATGATGTCCAGAAAGATTTTCCACATGGGGACCTGATCCAGCCGTGCGGCCTCAATAACTTCCTGGGATACGCCGGAGACACCGGCTAAAATATTGATGAAGTTGTAGCCGAAGGTCTTCCAGGTGGTAATGATGCAGAGCACGGCAATGACCCATCCGTCGGTTTTGGACCAGAAGGGCATCTGGATACCGAATTTACCGAGAATGATGGCCACCGGTCCGGAAATCGGGTTTAAGATCCAGGTATAGAGGATGGAGCCGACCACCAGGGAGATGACGCTGGGAAGGAAGAACACAGCCTTGTAAAAACTCTTTCCATGCCGGATCACGGCGGAGAGGATAAAGGAGAGAATATAGGGCAGCACAAAGTTCAGGACCAGCAGAACCAGAATGTAAGCAAGGGTATTGCCCAGAATCTTAAAGGTATTCGGATCTCGGAATACGGCAATGTAGTTGTTCAGACCGACAAACTTTTTGACAGGCTTTACCATGTTCCACTCAAAAAAGCTTAAGTAAAAGGTATAAAGGAGTGGGTAAAACATAAAGACTGCGAACACGGCTAGGGACGGGATCAGAAACAGATATCCCAGAATCGTTTGTTTTTTTGTTTCATTATTCAAGTGATTACCTCCGTAAATTCAGGAAAACCGGTACCTTCCCGTGAGCAAAAGGGAAAGTACCGGTCTGCATCTGGAATGTCAGCTTACTGTGCGTCTAACAGGGCATTGATGGCATCCTGGGTGGAAGTCATACCCTCCTCGGCAGTTACCTGTCCACCGAAGATCTGATCTCTCATATCCAGGAGCATCTGCTCAGCCTGAAGACCTGCATCACCCGGGAAGGATGTCCAGGAAACCACGCCGTCCATCTGCTCAATGGCAGCCTTCATCATCTCATTTTCAGCCAGGAAGGATTTCAGTCCGTTCTCTGCGTCTGCAACGTCCTTTCTTGGCGGTACATAACCGGTTCCGATGGTCCATGCAGCCATGGATTCCACGCTGTACAGGTATTTCTCAAACTCCCATGCGGCTTCCTTCTGCTCATCGGTCTGTGCGGTGATAGCTAAGAAGCATCCGCCTGCCGGAACTTTACGCGGGCTGCTGCCCCAGGTCGGGGATTTTACGGTAGCGACATCGAACTGCGCGCTCTTCTGAACGGATGCGCGACGGGCAATGGTGGTGTAGAGCATTGCGCAGTTGCCATCAATGAAGCTCTGGCAGCCTTCATCCCAGGAAACATGGAGAGCGGCTCCGTCCTTGATGAGGTCAGCAACCATCTGCATAGCCTGAATGCCTTCCGGGCTTGCGAAGCTTGCCTGGATCTTGCCATCTGCGGTCTTGGTCAGCATGGAAGTGTTATTGCTCTCGATGAGTCCCTGCTGTGCCCAGAAGTCTGCCGGCTCCTGCATATAGAAACCATATTTTCCGG
Source organism: Clostridia bacterium UC5.1-2E3 (assembly GCA_001304875.1). Classification (GTDB taxonomy): domain Bacteria; phylum Bacillota; class Clostridia; order Lachnospirales; family Lachnospiraceae; genus Ventrisoma; species Ventrisoma faecale. The sequence continues at coordinate 3,479 of BBZO01000048.1, read as the reverse complement.
TCTTTTCCTGAACAGTTCTGGCAAAGGAATCAACCTCTTCCCAGGTTTTCGGTCCCTCTTCGGAAAGTCCTGCTTCCTTCAGCAGATCGCGGTTGATGTAGAGAACCGGGCTGCTTAAAGAATACGGTATTCCGACCTGTACGCCATCACTGTTTACCGCCAGATCCAGGACGTTTGGCAGGAAATTGTCGGTCAGGAAGGTTTTGTCAGAAGCATCATACTGGTCGATGATCTCCTGTGGGGAGGTGTAGGAAAAGTTGTTGGAAAAATAATCCAGGAAAGCCCAGCCGATCTGAACCAGTGCCGGGGTATTGCCGGTAGCGGCTTCAGCCTGCAGGTTCTGCATCAGTCCCTTATACATATCCGGGTTATATTTAGCAACAACTTCAATGTGGTCATTGTTCTCATTAAAGTTTTTTACCAGTTCATCTACGGTCAGTCCGCCCTGGTTCTCTGCATTACAGTGCCAGTACTCGATAACGGTTTTGGAACCATTGCCGGAAGCGGTGCTCTCGGCGGAAGTGGTGGCTTCGGAAGAGGCGGAACCTGCTGTGGTATCTGCGGAAGTAGACTGACTGGATGAACCGCATCCGGTCAGAGAGATCATGGCACCTGCCATGCAAAGTGCTGTGAGACATTTTAGATTTTTTTTCATAATGTTTTTCTCCTCGTGTTAGTCTGGCAATAGAATTGGTTATGTGTTTCACAGTTTCCGATTATAGTGTTGTATGGCCTTGACATCTATCATGAAACAGTAAAAACATTGTAAATTTTTAAACAAGAAACTAGGAAAAATGCAAATAATTGTTAAATATGTTAAATTTTAAGAAAAATACCAAATTTGGTAGTTTGGAATTTTTGATTTTAGTGGAATGTTAAGATTAGGGAACGGGCAATAGATTATTTCCACAAAACACCATATCATCAGCATCGAGTACGATGATAATGAATACGGATTTTCTTCGATGTGAGAGTTCGGAAAAGATTGGATTAAGGATTCGATTCTTATACTGCAGTCAAAATCAAATATTCGGAGAAATCTTCTGATTTTGACTGTTCTGGGGAAATTCTAATAATTTGAGTTCTAATCTTCAGTTTGATATTTTTGCACTTGTGTAATAAACCATTCTGTGATAAGTTGTATCTATCTGCACTTTCCATACTTAGATAAGGGGGATTTTTTCATGTCTCAAGAATACATTACCTTTACAATCGGCCAGAAAAAGAATATTGCCTGATTGCTCATGACAACGAAAAACAGAAACTGATTGCATGGTGTAAAGAACACAAAACTAAGCTGGAGAAGCATAATCTTTACGGAACAGGTACAACGTCCCGCATGATCACGGATCAGACTGGACTTACAGTAAAAGGTTATAACAGCGGCCCATTAGGTGGAGACCAACAGATCGGTGCTAAGATTGTGGAGGGTGTCATTGACTTCGTGATTTTCTTTTCGGATCCGCTGACAGCGCAGCCTCATGATCCAGATGTAAAAGCCTGATGAGGATTTCCCAGGTCTACGATATTCCAATGGCCGTCAATAAATCCACTGCGGATTTTATGATTACATCCTGTTATATGAATCGTGATTACAAGCATGAAGTGATCAATTTCAAACAGCATATTGCAGATCGGGCAGAAACACTGTAGGTACCTGCCTGAACCACGAAATGAGACCGGTTCGTCACGCCGGTCTTATATTTTTCTTTATCTGAGATATGCTGTAGCCCGGGTCATACATTTTAGCTGTTTCTGTTGCTTCTGAAGAGCTCATTTAGTAGCCAATTCCAATACTTTTTTCCTTTCAGAATGCTCATATATGAAAAATTTGAATATTCCAACCGATCAATAGAAATATGTAAGAAATTGTTAATCCAATCTTTCTTGTCAGATATTCCTATTATTTCTATAATGAAAATAGATACAAAATCGAAAATTCAGCTGTTCCCTGGAAAGGAGATGACATGATGAAACAAACGAAGCGAGTCTGGTGGTCCTTTAATTTATGGGAAGCGGATGCATTCGAACAGTACCTAGAAAAAATGGCAACGCAGGGTTGGTTTCTGGAGAGCGTTGGCGGTTCTGTCATGAAGTTTCATAGAGCAGAACCGGCAAAGAGAAGATATGCAGCCCTTCTGGTTCCGCGAAGTTCTTCCCTCACAGGCGCGGACAGCTGGAAAGCAGAGCAGTTCCGTAAGCAGTGCCAGGAAGCCGGCTGGAATTTTGAATGCAGCGGTACTTTCTGGCAGATTTTTATACGACGGATGATGCAGTGGAGCGCACAGGGGACATGACCGAAGAAAAGCAGTTCCTGATCCAGAAGTCACTTTCCTGGACCTGGTCGGTGAAACTTTTCTATCCTGTATTAATTATCTTAGAAGCATGGGCGATATACCGATACATACAAAACCCTGGGAAAATGTTTTCTGATCCGCTGCAACTCCTTCTTACGCTTCTTATGGTTGGGATCTGTGTTTCCTGGACAGTAACATATGTCCAGCTGTATTGATGGGTCAAAAGGTATTCCAGGGTTTTCAAAAACGATGAAACCTTTCCTAAAATGGATCTGCATCGAAAGATGAATTTTAAAAAGCATGTCATAATTTTTGATGGTATCCTGATACTGGGAGTTCTAGCATTGACATTTTCTTCTTCCATGAGGGCCTTAGCCGGTTTTATGATTTCTTCTGTACTTATTGTAGTAGTTTCATTTATTGTGAGAAGCTGGATTCGGAATAATGGAAGCGGTGATAATCACGATGACTGGAAGGGATACCTGGTTGGCGTCACTGTGCTCTGCATGGTTACCATTCCCCTGTGTAATGCTGCCGCATCACATTTTCTGGGAGAAGAAGAGGCGGACACCGATAAAAAGCAGACCATATTTGCAAGCTGCCAGAATGATGAATTTAAAATAAATGGTTCTGGAACGCCGGTAGGCGTTACCATATACAAAAGTCCCATTCCATGGATCATTCGCAAAACCAGCGAGTATTATCCAAAAGACATGTCCGATTTGTGGGACCAGACAGAGCAGAAACTTCCGGCCGAAATGGAAAGTCTTTCAAATGGTATGGAAGTGGCCTGGTACCGCTATATGTTCCAGAAAGATGAAACTAATCCGGATTCAGAAAGCAATGCTTCCGTGAATAAAGAGGAACCTGCTCTGGATGAGGTAATTTTAAAAGATAAATCGCACCTGATCATTCTAGATTTCGGTGGTGGAACAGAGATCTAGCCGGCCTGAAGGAAGCAGTGGCTACATTCGAAGGGAGGGATCATGGTTCATGAGAATCAAGGGTATTTCCTTTATTGTGAACAATTACAATACCATTATACTGGCATGGAATTGTTCGGATGTGTACTTGTATTTATTGCATTTATGCTTGCACAGTTCTCGGTAAAAGTACTGTGAGCGAACATCCATGAATACATCATTGTAATAATACCTATTTATGCAAGTTATATAAAATTTA
>BBZO01000047.1 GCA_001304875.1 Clostridia bacterium UC5.1-2E3 | reverse complement strand
GGCGGCCAGTCACCGGCGTGAGGCTGCCGCCGGCCGCCGGCACTGGCGCAGCAGAGGAGGTACGCCGCGGCGATCTATAAGCTGGGGATTCCGTCCATTCTGATGCAGATGACAGTGACGCTCTACATCGTGGCCTTAAATATCATTCTGGCGGGCTTCTCCGACGAGGCGGTGACGATCCTGGGGCTTTACTACAAAATACAGACGTTTTTCTTCATCCCGCTTCTGGGGCTTCAGACCTGCATCGTGCCGGCCTTAAGCTATAATTACGGGCGCGGGGGAGTATGGGCGGACGCGGGCTATTTTCCGAAATTCCATGCTGGCGTCCATGGCGCTTATGCTGGCGGGAATCTTCTGCTTTGAGTTCATGCCGCAGACGCTTTTAGGCCTGTTTTCCCGGAATGAGATCGTGCTGACCCAGGGGGCGTGGGCCTTCCGCATCATCGCGCTGAGCTTTATCCCGACGGTGGCCGCCCTTCTGCTGCCCGTGTTTTTCCAGGCCATCGGGCAGGCGTTTCCCAGCATCCTGCTGGCGCTCACCAGGCAGATTTTCTGTCTGATTCCGATTTTTTATGTGCTTTCGCGGATCGGGCTGGACTACGTCTGGTTCGCGTTTCCCATCGCGGAGGTCATCACGGGGAGCGTCGGGGCCGTCTTTTATTTCCGTCTGGTGCGGCAGTGGAAAAACTTGTAGACGTTACGACTTTAATATGTTAAAATGGCAATAACTGAAAGAACGACAGAAAGAAAAGGGGATCATGGAATGAATAAAAAGATTAAGACAGAAGCGGTCGATCATCTGTTTCAGGCCATCCTGACGCTTAAGAACGCCGAGGAGTGCTACACATTTTTCGAGGACGTGTGTACCGTCAACGAGCTGCTGTCCCTGTCCCAGCGCTACGAGGTGGCAAAGATGCTCAGGGAAAAGAAGACCTACTTAGAGATCGCCGAGAAGACCGGCGCCTCCACCGCCACCATCAGCCGGGTGAACCGCTCTCTGAACTATGGAAACGACGGCTATGACATGGTCTTTGCACGGCTTAAGGAGGAAGAGGACGGGAAATAATTTCATGTGAAATATGGCAGAGACTCCGGGGATTCCGGGGTCTCTCTGTTTTGCTGCGGATTATTTTTCCCGGGCAGTTCGTCGTCTGTGACGGTGAAAACATCCTCGATTGAAACGTGGAAGACTCTGGCAATATTCCATGCCAGCACGAGAGAAGGGTTGTATTTTCCTTTCTCCAGATTTCCGATGGTTTCTCTCCGGACACCGACTGCCTGTGCCAGGTCCTCCTGCTTCATATCATATTTTGCCCGAAATTCTTTCATACGGTTTTTAATCATTTCCCAGTCCCCATTTTTCCCGCATTCCATAGTAAGCTGTCGAGAGTGCATAGACAATGACCGCGGTTCCCCATCCCCAGGCCAGGCCGGAGGCAAATGCATCTGCGCCGTCTTTTCCCTGCATGAAAAATGAAAATAAGGTGATGGCGGCGGTCGCCAGCATTCCGCAGTAAAAACCGCGGGAAGCGGATTTATTCATATATTCCTCCAGCATCTCGTCCGATCTTATAAACCAGTATTCAAAATCGACGGCGAACGCGAAAAAGGCCAGAAACAGTTTCTCCCCGGTATACAGGCCGATAAAGCCCAGAAGAGAAAGCAGGCCCATGGCTCCGTACAGAAATTTTCTCGTATTCATAGAGAACTCCTTATGTGGTGAATTTATAACTCTGTGTTATAAATATATCACATTTTGGTGCGAATCCGCGTTAAAGAGCTGTAAAAAAAAAATCGTGGAAAATTTTCAAGTTTTGCTTGCCCTATTCCTGGTTTAGTGATAGAATAGCTATGACTTTATTGATTTAAAGTGAAAAAGAAACCCGGCGCGGACCTTGAGAGGCGCCAGGGAAAAATGAGAAAAGAGGGAATGGGTATGAGCAGAGAGAGTATTGTTGTCATTGTCTGCGTGATCTATTTCGCGGCCATGGTTCTCATCGGAATTATGGCGGCTAAAAGGAACCGGGACACATCGGATTATCTGGTGGCAGGCAGAAAGTTAAACGTGCTGATGACGGCCGTCACGCTGGCGGCGGTGCAGATCGGCGTGGGAATCGTACTGAGCTGCGCCACCAACGGCTATAACCTGGGCGTGTGGCCGGGCATGTACTATGCCTTCGGCTGCGGAGGCGGACTGATCATCGCCGGTCTGGTGACCACGAAGAAGCTGAGGGAGCAGGAGGGCTACGTGCCCCTGGACTATTTTGCCCAGCGCTACGGCGAGAGCAAAGGCATCCGCCTGTGGGCCTGGATCAGCAATGTGCCCAGCCTGCTGGGAATTTTCATCGCGCAGCTTCTGGCCTCCGGCGGCGTGCTGGCGGGCTTTGGAATCCCCTTTGAGATGGGCGTGGTGATCACCGCTGTGGTCATCCTCATCTACTGTACCGTGGGCGGCATGTGGGGCGTGGTTCTCACCGACGTGGTTCAGACGGCCATTATCGCCGTGGGCGTGCCGATCCTGGCGGTGGTTATGCTGGTTAAATACACCCAGATGGGCGGCTCCATCGGGAGCATTTTCGCGACGCCCTTTATCCCGGACGGGATGGGAACCCGGTTCGTCTACCTGGTTCTGCCGTTTCTTCTGTCCATCTCCGTGTCCTACGACGCCTACTCCAGGATCCAGTCGGCGAAGGACGCGAGGACGGCGCGGCTGGGCTGCATCTTCGGCGGCATTCTGGTCATCATCGTCGGCGGCCTCTGTTCCACCATCGGCGTGGCGGCCAGGGATATGTTCCCCGGCGTGACCGACGGCATTTTTACCATCGCGGCCACCGGCGTTCTGCCGCCGGTTCTGGCGGGCATCGTGATCGCGGCGATTCTGGCGGCGGCCATGTCCAGCGCCAACTGCGTGATTCTGTCCATGGGCGCCTCCTTTGCCCGAGACTTTTATAACAAATTCCTCCATCCGGAGGTAGAGAACTTAGACGAGCTTCCCAAGTCGAAGATCATCTCCCAGGCCACCGTGTTCCTCGGCAGCCTGGCGGGCATCTTCTTCGCCTTCCACATGACGGACATCCTGGACGCCATGATTATCTTCAACTATCCGTACATGGGAAGCCTTCTGATCCCGCTGCTGGGCGGGCTGGTGTGGAAGGGAGCCACCAGGCGGGGCGCCTTCGCGGCGGCCATCGCCGGCGGCATCGTGGGCGTTGTGTCCTTCCTCTTCGGAATCCCGGGGCCGCTCTACGGAAAGATGAACACGGACCTCTCGCTGCTGATCGCCTATGTGATCTCGGCGGTGTTCCTGGTGGTGTTCAGTGTGACGGATCCGAAGAAAAATGAAAGCAGAAATGGAGAATCAGAATGACAGAGTTAGCATGGCCCTATCCCAATGAGATGGACAGGGAGGAGCGTTTATCCGCCGATGTGCTGGTGCTGGGCGGCGGCATGGCCGGCTGCTACGCGGCCATCGCGGCGGCCCGCAAGGGGCGGTCGGTGATTCTGGTGGAGAAGGGGGCCACGGTGCGCAGCGGCGCGGCGGGGAGCGGCTTTGACCACTGGGAGTCCGCCTGCACCAATCCCTGTTCCAGGGTGACGGCGGAGGAGATCGCCAACGCTACATCCACGAGCAGGACGGCTACAGCAATGGAATCGCCCACTACATCGAGTGCCAGGAGGGCTGGCACCGCTTGAAGGATATGGAGACCTTCGGCGGAAAAATCCGCGATGCGGAGGGCGAGTTTGCGGGGGCGGATTTCCGGGACGAGAAGACGGGCCTCATGTTCGCCTACGACTATGAAAATAAATTTACGATCCGCGTGTGGGGCACCACCTTCAAGCCGGCGCTATATAAAGAGTTGAAGCGCCTGGGCGTGCAGGTCATCGACCGGACGGAAGCCACGGCGCTTCTGGTAAAGCGGGAAAAGGAAAAAAACGCGTCACCGGAGCCATGGGCATGAACGTCCGCACAGGGAAATTCATGGTATTTTCCTCGAAGACCACGATCCTCGCCATGTCGCGTCCGGCCAGAATCTGGCTGTTCGACTCAGACCAGGTGGGGCTTTCCGAGTTCCGTCCCACCCAGAGCATCGGCAGCGGCCACGCCATGGGCTACCGGGCGGGCGTGGAGTTTACGATGATGGAGAAGTCCGTGCAGGGCGAATTTTCGGCGGCCGGCCGGAGCTTCCCGCCCTACAGCACCGGCAACAACCACAACACCTGGTACGCGGCCACCATGGTGGACGCCAGGGGCGTGGAGATCCCTTACGTGGACCGGGACGGAAATGAGTTAAAGACGGTAAAAGAGCGCTATTATCCGGCCAAGGGACAGAAATTTTTCCTAAAGGGCGGCGTGATCGACAACCCAAGTACGAGTACCGGGGGCCGGAAACGCTCCCCTTTGACGAGCTGATGCGCCGCGGTTACCAGCTTCCTTTCTACGCGGATTTGAGCCGGATGCCCGACGCCGAGCGGCGTGTGATCTGGGGTATGATGGTGGGGCAGGAGGGAAAGACGAAGATTCCCGTGCTGGAAAGTCTGACGGAGCGGGGCTTTGACCCCACGAGACACCGGCTCCAGTCCTACGGGACCGGCTGGCAGTCGGCGTCATTCCTGGCCCAGGAGCGGCAGCTCTTCGGCGCGCCGGGCGGCATTTTCCACGACTGGGATTTGAAGACCAACCTGGAGGGGCTCTACGCGGCCGGCGACCAGCTCTATGCCTCCGACTGCTGCGGCTTCGCCGCGGCCACCGGCTACTACGCCGGGCGCAAGGCGGCGGCCGCCAGCGAAATTCTCTCTTTGGAAGAGCCGGAGGAGAACGAAATCGGGCGGGAGAAGGAGCGCCTCTATGCGCCGCTCTATGTGGAGGACGGAATCGACTGGAGAGAGCTCAACAAGGCCATTTCCAAGGCGATGCAGAACTACTGCGGCGGCATAAAGAACGACATGCTGCTGCGTCAGGGGCTGGAGCTTTTAGCCAGCTATGAGAAGGACTGGGTGCCCGCCCTGTCCTGCAAGAATCCCCACGAGCTGATGCGTGCCCACGAGGTCATGGACATTCTGGAGGTCTGCAAGCTGATCTTGAACGCCTGCCTGTTGAGGAAATCCAGCTCCGCACCGCTCTGCTTTGAGCGGAGCGACTACCCGGAAATGGACCCGAAGGAAGACCAGTGCTTCATCACCATTTACCAGGAGGACGGGGAGATTCGCAGCAGGAGAGTGCCGAAGGAATATTACGGCGACGTGAAGACAGGCTACGAGGCCTGCAACCAGGACTACATCAGAGAGGAGGCGCCTGCATATGAGGAAAGTTGAGTTTACGGCCAGGCCGGTCAGCTGCAGCGTCAACCCGCTGACCTTCGACCGGGAGCTCTGCATCGGCTGCGGCCAGTGCGCCTCGGTCTGCCAGGTGGATGTCATGGCCCAGTTTGAGAAGGGAGCGCCGCCGGTGGTTCTCTACCCGGGCGAGTGCTACTACTGCGGCTCCTGCGTGATGGTCTGTCCCGTGAAGGGGGCCATCCATCTGCGGCATCCGCTGATGAACCAGACGAAATTTGTGGAGACGCGGGCGGCAGGGGAGCAGGCGGAGAGATAGAGGACGCCGGAGGAGCAGTGTGTAACAGATGACTGCTCCTCCGGCGTCTGTTTTTTGTTTACCTTTAAAAAATGACAAATCTATGATTTTTTCTTCCCCTTCTTCGGGGGACGTTCCTCCCTCAGCTGGTCGGTCAGCTTCTCAATCATCTGTTTTTTCAGATACACGTCGAAGGAAAGCTCGCATACAAACGCGAACAGTCTTAAGTATTCCCTGTCCTCGTCAGACAGCTCCATGTCTGAAAATGCGCGCTGGGCGGCGGCGAATTTATTTTCCAGGTCGTCTTTTAACCGCTCGTGCTGCTCCCGCTCAAGGTGAATACCTCCTCGTAAATCTGGCTTAAGGAGATGCCGCCCTCCCCGGCCAGGTGGCCGTCGGTCAGGGGGGCGAATAGCTCCTCGATGTCGGTGAAGGAGAGCACGTTCTTGAAATAGTAGATAAACACCAGAAGAAGAATGTGGTCCCTGCTGTAGCGCTTTTTCTCCGGCGGCGGCAGAAGGTTGTTCTTTGCATAGTTGTTGATCATGGTCTTTGTGAGGATCTTGTCGTCCTCATATCTCTTATACTCTTTTAAATGCTCATCCATGAAGGTCGTGACCTGGTCCATGTAGAGGGGGATGTCGGGAATCTCCCCGGATTTGATGCGGGTCAGACGGTCGATGTATTCGGTAAGCTCCTTAAGGCGCTGGCTGTTTGGTTTCATTTTCTCATCTCCTCGGTAATCTGCGATGACAATTCATCGATATCTATATTATATAGTATTGAAAACCAGATGACAAGAGAGGACAGGAATTATTTGAATCAAATAGATATCACGAAAAAATGATAACACATTCTGAATAAATTATAACATTTTAAAAGTATTCTGACATTTGATAGGATAAATACAAGCCTCGCGAGGAAAACCATGGTATGTTTCATTTGATTTTAAAGGGGGTTATTTATGGCAGAAACAAAGAAAAAAATGCCGCTGTACGTCAGGATTTTTATTGCGCTGTTTGCTGGAATTATCTTCGGCTATGTGCTGAATTTCATGGGCGGTACAGAAAACCCGGTGATCAACAGCTGGCTCATCCCGTTTTTCCAGTTTGTGGGCGATCTGTTTATCCGTCTCATCAAGATGATTGTGGTTCCGCTGGTGTTTTTCTGCATCATCGACGCGGCCCTGTCGCTGGGTGATATAAAGAAGCTGCGGAGCATCGGCGTCAAGACGATCATCTGGTTTCTGGCTACGGGAGCGCTATCCGCGACATCGGGCTTACGCTGGCGAACATCATCCAGCCCGGCAAGGGCCTGATTTTAGGCAGCGCCGAGGCATCGGTGGAGGTCAACGAGCTTCCCAACATGTACGAGACTATTTTAAACCTGATACCCGCCAACCCGTTTGAGTCGCTGACCAGCGGCGAGATGATGCAGATTATCGTGTTCTCCCTGTTCCTGGGATTTGCGATCATCACCATCGGGGAGAAGGCAAAGCCGCTCACGGACGTGATCAGCCTCTGCTCCCAGGCGATGTTTAAAATCATCGACATGATTATTGGCATCATCCCTACGGAGTGTTCGGCCTCATGACCGTGGCCATGGCGAAATACGGCGTGGCGATTTTCGGGCCCGTGCTCAAATTTATCGCGACGGACTACCTGGCAGGCATTATCATGAGCGTCGTGGGATACGGACTGCTCCTCAGCCTCATCGGAAAGGTCAATCCCATCACGTTCTGGAAAAAGGCGTTTGAGCCCTGGCTCATCGCGTTCAGCACCTGCACGTCCTCGGCGGCCCTCCCCGTATCCATGGAGGTGGCTCCGAAGAAGATGGGTGTGCCGAAGGATATCGCCAGCTTTATTCTGCCGCTCGGCTGTACGGCGCAGATGAACGGAACCTGTGCATATTTCGGAATCATCGTCCTGTTTGCGGCCCAGCTCTACGGCATCGATTTAAGCCTGGAGCAGCAGATCATGCTGGTGGTGCAGGCCACGTTCCTAAGCGTGGGCTGTGCGGCGACTCCGCAGATCGGGCTTGTGTTAAGTCTTACGCTGATGACCCAGATGGGGCTTCCGCTGGACGCATACGCGCTGGTGGCGGGAATCTACCGGATCGTGGATCAGATTCACACGGCCACCAACTCCGTGGGCGATCTGGTGGCGTCGGTCTGCATTTCCCAGATGCAGGGCGAGTTGGACCACGATGTGTTTAATGACCGTGCAAAGGCCTGAAAAATTTGTAGAAAAAGGAGAATTAAATCATGGAAGACAACAGAGTTATTGAGTGTATCGAGAGAGCAGATTACATTTTATCGAACCTTATGGCGGTGAAGCCCGGCGAGGAGGTTTTAATCGTCATCGACCCGCAGACCGACATGCGCATGGCCAATGCCATGGCTGCGGCCGCCCTTAAATGCGGCGCAGAATATGGTATCTACATGATGCCGGTTCGCGGCAAGGACAAGGCGACCATTTTCCCGAAGAGCCTGGAGCTCGGCATGGACGCCTGCGACGTATTCGTGGGAATGACCACCGCCTCCGGCGCGGCCATCTACAACAATCATCTGAAGGAGCTGATCAACAAGAAGAGCCTGCGCGAGGTGTCCATCTGCCTGAGAAATATCGACAACTTCACCCGCGGCGGCGCGCTGGCCGACTACGAGGCAGTTTACGCCGACGGCGAGAGGCTGCAGGCCATCTGGAGGGGCAAAAAGACCGCCCATATCACCACGCCGGCGGGCACGGACCTCTACATGGAGATGAACCAGATGGAACCGATTATCGAGTGCGGCATCGCGAGAAATCCGGGCGACGCCATGGCCTGGTCCGACGGCGAGGTTTCCCTGGGGCCGGTGATTGGAACCACCCACGGAACACTGGTCATCGACGGCCCGATCTGCTACTATGGCTGTCCGACGATTCCTGTTGAGCTTAAGATCGAGGAAGGGCGCATCGTCGAGGTCGTGGGAGGCGACGCGAAGATCTGCAAGGAGATCCGCCGCCAGATCGCGGAGGTGAAGGACAGCGACAACATTGCCGAGATCGGCATCGGCTTAAACCCGGCTTGTATGTTCAACGGCGACTTCGAGGAGGAGAAAAAGGCCAGAGGAACCTGCCACATTGCCATGGGCAACGGCTTCTACTACGGCCAGCCTGCCAGAAGCACCGTACATATCGACATGGTGCAGTACAACCCGACCGTCGTGTTCGACGAGGGGATGCCTGGCGAGACTGTGATTGTGAAGGACGGAAAGTGGTGTGCCTTGGCGATGAGTAAGCAGCCGGCGTCTGGCCGGAAAGGCATACAGATAAAATGAAAATCGGGGATGAAAGAGGCGGTTGTTTCTTGCATCCCCCTTTTTGTGTGGTGAACCATGAGCGTCCGGAAAAAGGGCGTTTTGCGATGCCTTTTAAAGGAGGGAAAGCAGTATGCTCAACGAGATGAAATACGTGTATGCCGTCTATCGGGAGAGGAGCTTTTCGAAGGCGGCCCAGAAGCTTTTGTCAGCCAGCCGGCTCTCAGCAATATGATCAAAAAGGCGGAGGCGGAAATCGGCATGCCGATCTTTGACCGCAGTACCATCCCGCTGACCGTTACGAAGGAGGGGGCCTACTATATTAAGGAAATTGAGGAGATCATGCTGCGGCAGAGAAATCTGATGGCTTATTTTAAGGATCTGCAGACGCAGGGAGTGGGGAGCCTTTCGCTTGGAGGCTCGTCCTTCTTCTGCTCGTATCTGTTTCCCGATCTGATCGGGCGGTTCCGTGAAAAGCACCCCAATGTCTCCATCGACCTTTTGGAGGGAAATGTGCGGGAGCTGAAGAAGGGGCTGGAGGATGAGACGCTGGATCTGGTGGTGGAGACGGCGCTGGACGGGGAGAGCGCATCCATCGAGCGGGTGATTTTTAAGTATGAGCAGATTATTCTGGCGGTTCCAGCGATCTACCCTGTAAACCGCAGGCTGCAGCCCTACCGGCTTTCGAGGAAAGATATCCTGAACGGGCGGTACCTGCAGGCACAGGTGGAGCCCGCGCCGCTGGAAGAGTTTCGCAGCACGCCGTTTATCATTATGAAGGCTGGGAATGACATGTACCAGAGAAGCATCAGCATGTGCCGCAACGCCGGATTCCAGATGTGTGTGGCCATGCAGGTGGACCAGGTCCTTACCTCCATCAACATCGCCTCCAACGGCGTCGGCGCCGTGTTTGTCCGCTCCGACATCGTGCGGTACATGCCGGACAGCGGGATGCTGGTCTACTATAAGCTGGGGGATCCTCTGGCACAGCGCCCGGTGGTGTTCGCCGTAAGCGGGGGAGATACGTGACGTCGGCCATGATCGATTTCATGAGGCTGGCGGGACTGAAATGGCCGGAGAGAGTGACGGAGGAATGAGAGCGGCGGGCAGCGTTTAGAGACAAAAAAGAAATCTCGTGACAGATCCCGGCAAATATATTATACTGATTCTATGTCTGAAATCGCAGTACATACAGCTAGAAAACGAGGTATAAGATGAGCAAATACGAGACATTGAATCCGAGACAGCAGGAGGCTGTTTTTCATACAGAGGGGCCGCTTTTAGTCCTGGCGGGGGCGGGCTCGGGAAAGACCAGGGTTCTGACCCACCGGATCGCCTACCTCATCGAGGAGAAGGGCGTGAACCCCTGGAATATCCTGGCCATCACCTTCACCAACAAGGCGGCCGGGGAGATGCGGGAGCGCGTGGACGACATCGTGGGATTCGGGGCCGAGAGCATCTGGGTCAGCACCTTCCACTCCACCTGCGTGCGCATCCTGCGCCGCCACATCGAGAATCTGGGCTACACGACCAGCTTCACCATCTACGACGGCGACGACCAGAGGACGCTGATGAAGCAGATTTTAAAGACCATGGACCTGGATCCGAAACAGTTCAAGGACCGGGCGCTCCTCTCCGCCATCTCCTCCGCCAAGGACGAGCTGGTGACGCCGGAGGAATTTATGTTAAATGCCGGCGGCGACTTCCGGCAGAAGAAGGTGGCCGAGGTCTACAAGGAGTATCAGAAGCAGCTTAAGAAAAATAATGCCCTGGATTTCGACGACCTCATCGTCAAGACCGTGGAGCTTTTTAAAAACTGCCCGGATGTGCTGGAATATTACCAGGAGCGTTTCAAATACATCATGGTGGACGAGTACCAGGACACCAACATGGCGCAGTTTAAGCTGGTGGATCTGCTGGCATCTAAATACCGCAACCTCTGCGTGGTGGGCGACGACGACCAGTCCATTTATAAATTCCGCGGCGCGAACATTGAAAATATTTTAAGCTTCGAGAAGGCGTTCCCCGGGCCCATGTGATCAAGCTGGAGCAGAATTACCGCTCCACGAAGAACATTCTGGAGGCGGCCAACCAGGTGATACGCAACAACCGCGGGCGAAAGGACAAGACTCTCTGGACCGACAATGAGGAGGGAACGCTTGTAAAGCTGCGCCGGTTCGATACGGCCTACGACGAGGCGGAGGCCATCGTGCAGGACATCATGGCCAGCGGACGGCCCTATGCGGACTGTGCCGTCCTGTACCGCACCAACGCCCAGTCCAGACTTCTGGAGGAAAAATGCATTCTTCACAGCGTGCCCTACCGTCTGGTGGGCGGCGTGAATTTCTATCAGAGAAAAGAGATCAAGGACATTCTCTGCTATTTAAAGACCATTGCCAACGGGCAGGACGATCTGGCGGTGAACCGCATCGTCAACGTGCCCAAGCGCGGCATCGGCGCGACCACCATGGGCCGCATGACGGCCTTCGCCTCAGAGCAGGGCATGAGTCTGTTCGACGCGCTCCTGCGCGTGCGCGCCGTGCCGGGAGTCGGAAAGGCGGCGGAGAAGATCGAGCGGTTTACGGAGCAGATCATGGATTTCCGCGACCGGCTGGAGGAGAGCTCCATCAAAGAGATCATCGAGGCCATTCTGGAGGAGACCGGTTACCGGACGGAGCTGGAAAATGAGGGCGAGGTGGAGTCCCAGACCCGCCTGGAAAATATCGAGGAGCTCATCAACAAGGCGGTGAGCTACAGCGACACGGAGGAGTATCCGACGCTGGACGGTTTTCTCGAGGAGGTGGCGCTGGTGGCCGATGTGGACAGCGTGGACGATTCGGAGAACCGGGTCGTTTTAATGACGCTCCACAGCGCCAAGGGCCTGGAGTTCCCGCAGGTGTATTTAAGCGGGATGGAGGACGGCCTGTTTCCCAGCTACATGTCCATCATGTCCGACGATAAGGACGCGCTGGAGGAGGAGCGGAGACTCTGCTACGTGGGCATCACCCGCGCCAGGGAGAAGCTGACGCTCACCATGGCCAGACAGCGAATGATCAACGGCGAGACCAGTATGCGAAGCCCAGCCGCTTCGTGGAGGAGATCCCGCCGGAGCTTCTGGAGGAAGAAGGCGGGCGAAGCCGGTTCGCGGCGGGCGGAAGGCTCTCTTCGGATGGCTTGTCTAGGGACGATCTTGTATTTTCGTCAGATGATGGATTTGACGATTCGGATCTTCCGTGGGGGAAATCCTTCGGGGGCGGTTCGGCTGGTGGTTTCGGGGCGGGTGCTTCCGGCGGTTCGGGGCAGTTCGTCTGGTG
>BBZO01000046.1 GCA_001304875.1 Clostridia bacterium UC5.1-2E3 | reverse complement strand
AACATTGTTTATGTCCTACTTCCTATACCCATCCGGATTCATAGACTGCCATCTCCAAGAATCGGCGCACATCTCCTCGATTCCTCTCTCGGCCACCCAGCCCAGCTCCTTCTCCGCCTTGGTCGGATCTGCATAGCACTGGGCGATATCGCCGGGTCTTCTGGCTTGATCTCGTACTTGATCGGCTTGCCGCAGGCCTTCTCGTAGGCTTTTACCACGTCGAGGACGCTGTAGCCCTTTCCGGTTCCCAGGTTATAGATGGAGACGCCCTCCTTGTCCTCCAGCTTCTTGATGGCCTTCACGTGGCCGACCGCCAGATCCACCACATGGATGTAGTCTCTCACGCCGGTGCCGTCGGGCGTGTCGTAATCGTCGCCGAAGACGCCCAGACATGCAAGCTTTCCTACCGCCACCTGGGCGATGTAGGGAACCAGGTTGTTGGGGATGCCCTTGGGATCCTCGCCGATCAGGCCGCTCTCATGGGCTCCGATGGGGTTAAAGTAGCGAAGAAGAATGACGTTCCACTCAGGATCGGCCACATTTAAGTCGGTAAGAATCTGCTCCATCATGCTCTTGGTCTGTCCGTAGGGGTTGGTGATCTTTCCCTTGGGGCAGTCCTCGGTGATGGGCACAAACGCGGGATCTCCGTACACGGTTGCCGAGGAACTGAAGACGATGTTTTTCACTCCGTTGTTTCTCATCACATCACAGAGTGTCAGCGTGCCGGTGATATTATTCTGGTAATACTCCAACGCTTCGCCACGGACTCGCCCACGGCCTTGAGCGCCGCAAAATGAATCACGGAGTCGATGGACTCTTTCTTGAACACCTGGTCCAACGCCTCGCGGTCCAGGACGTCCACGTTGTAGAACTTCACCTCTTTCCCGGTGATCTGCTTCACGCGGTTTAACGCCTCCTCGCTGGAATTGTAGAGGTTGTCCACGACCACGACCTCGTACCCCTCCTTCAGAAGCTCGACGCAGGTGTGGCTGCCGATATACCCGGCGCCGCCGGTAACTAAAATTGCCATATTCTTCTTCCTCCTTTAAAAGCCTTTCCATTAATTATAAATGGAAAGGCCCTGCAATTCAATCATATTTTGCACAAATATAAGCGGCGGACATGTCCGACTGTTGTTCATCCTATCTCCTGCCGCAGCTTCTCGATGGCTTTTTTCTCAATACGGCTCACGTAGGACCTGGATATGCCCAGCATCTGCGCGATCTCCCGCTGTGTTTTTTCCTGCAGGCCGAAGAGGCCGTACCGCAGCCGGATGACCATTTTTTCATTGTCCTTTAAACATTTGTCGTAAGCGTCGTAAAGCTCCTTTACATCCTGGCTCAGGATGATGGTATCCAGAATCTCCCGGTTATCCATCTCCACCACGTCCACCAGTGTCACCGACTCCCCATCCTTGTCAACGCCGATGGGCTCGTAGAGGGAAACCTCCCTGGAATATTTCTTGTTGGCCCTGAAGAGCATGAGAATCTCATTTCCACGCACCGGGCCGCGTAGGTCGCCAGCCGGGGGCCGCGGTCCTGGTTAAAGGTGTTGACCGCCTTAATCAGTCCGATGGTGCCGACCGACAGAAGGTCCTCCGTGTCGTAATCTGTGTTCTGGTATTTTTTTATCACATGGGCTACCAGCCGCATGTTCCGCTCGATCAATATGGACCTGGCTTCTTCGTCACCCTCTTTATAGCGTTCTAGGTACTCGCGTTCTTCTCTGGCCGTCAGCGGTTTGGGAAATGTTTTCAAAGAAAGCCACCTTAAAGCTAAACTTAATCTAGTTTATGCTCAGGCGGCTTTCCAAGTGCTTTTACCAAAAATTAAAATTCATTGCCCGGAAATCTGGGGATTCCGTCAAACCCGGCCTTTAAGTCTTCATCGGTCGGAATGTAGTCTGTCATCTCATGATTGTGGAATTTCTCATAGGCGACCATGTCGAAGTATCCGGTTCCGGTCAGGCCGAAGACGATGGTCTTCTCCTCGCCGGTCTCTTTGCACTTCATGGCCTCGTCGATGGCAACCTTGATGGCGTGGCTGCTCTCCGGCGCCGGCAGGATGCCCTCCACTCTCGCAAACTGCTCGGCGGCCTCGAATACGGAGGTCTGCTCCACGGCCACTGCTCCATGAGTCCGTCATGGTAGAGCTGGGACAAAATGGAGCTCATACCGTGGTATCTCAGCCCTCCCGCGTGGTTTGCGGATGGGATGAAATTGCTTCCCAGCGTATACATTTTCGCCAGCGGGCACACCATTCCGGTGTCGCAGAAATCGTAGGCAAATTTTCCTCTGGTGAAGCTGGGGCAGGACGCGGGCTCCACGGCGATGAAGCGGTAATCCTTCTCTCCTCTCAGCTTCTCTCCCATGAACGGGGAAATCAGTCCGCCCAGGTTGGAACCGCCTCCGGCGCAGCCGATGATGAGATCGGGCGTAATGCCGTATTTATCGAGGCAGCCTTGGTCTCCAGTCCGATGACGGTCTGATGCAGGAGCACCTGGTTTAATACGCTGCCCAGCACGTAGCGGTATCCGTCCATGCCGGTGGCAGCCTCCACCGCCTCGGAAATGGCGCAGCCAGGCTTCCGCTGGTTCCCGGATGCTTCTCGAGAATCTTTCTTCCCACCTCGGTGGTGGTGGACGGGGACGGCGTCACGGTGGCGCCGTAGGTTCTCATCACCTCGCGGCGGAAGGGCTTCTGCTCATAGGAAACCTTTACCATATACACGCGGCAGTCCAGGTCAAAGTAGGAGCAGGCCATGGAGAGCGCCGTGCCCCACTGGCCGGCTCCGGTCTCCGTGGTCACGCCCTTGAGGCCCTGTTTCTTGGCGTAGTAGGCCTGGGCGATGGCGGAATTTAGCTTGTGGCTTCCGCTGGTATTGTTGCCCTCAAATTTATAGTAGATTTTCGCCGGAGTATCCAGCTTTTTCTCCAGACAGTAGGCGCGCACCAGCGGTGACGGGCGGTACATCTTGTAGAAGTCCCGGATCTCCTGGGGAATGTCGATATAGGGCGTGGTGTCATCCAGCTCCTGCTTGATCAGCTCATCGCAGAATACCGGGCGCAGATCCTCGTATCCCATGGGCTTTAAGGTTCCCGGATTTAAGAGGGGGGCCGGCTTGTTCTTCATATCGGCACGGACATTGTACCACTGGGTCGGCATCTCGCTCTCTTCGAGGTAGATTTTGTAAGGGATCTCTCTTTCTTTCATGGTTCGTTCTCCTTTCGGTTCTACAAAATTCTTTGGGGAATACCGGTATTTCTGCAAATAAAAATACTCTTATCCCCACATGCTTTCTGCAGGGACAAGAGTATGTATTCACTCCTGCGGTGCCACCCGGCTTGGTACTTCGTACCCTCTCAGCGCATACAACCATATGCTGACATTTGTTAACGGAGTGCCTTCTCCGTCTCGCATACTGAAACCTTCTGCTCGCCCTCAGGAGCCCATTCCTCAAAGCCTCTCGCGCCGCATTCCCACCGACAGCGACTCTCTGTGCCGAGATAACAGTAAGTACTTACTCTCCATCAACGGTTTTATAAAAATACTTATATCATATCCGCAGTTATCTGTCAACTTGTTTTTACTCGTTCCGGATCGCGGCCAGAGGACTCAGCTTCATCGCGCGCTGGGCCGGGAAAAATCCAGCCAGCATTCCGATGATCACCGCAAACACCAGGGCCGAGCCTGCCAGCCACAGCGGGATCCTGGATATATCGCCCGCCACCCCGGTCATCAGCTCTCCTCCGATGAAATGATTCACCAGATAGGACAAAAGATAGCTGAGAACCAGGCCGATCACGCCTCCCATGAAGCCGATGCAGCCCGCCTCTATGAGAAACATGTTGCGGATATTGCCCATGGCGCACCCCAGGACCTTGATGACTCCGATCTCCTTCGTCCGCTCGTAAATGGACATCATCATGGTGTTGGCGATGCCGATGGCGGCCACAAACAGGGAGACGGCGCCGATGCCGCCGAGAACCGCCTGGATCATCTGGGACTGCTCCTGCTGCTGCTGCAGCCACTCCATATTACTGTATGCCTCTAAGCCCATGTCGGTGATCATTTTCTGGACGTCCATCACATTTTCCATGTCGTCGGCGTAGACCACGGCCTCGTCATAGACGAAATAGCTGTAGGGCTTTCCCTTCTTGTTGGTGGGCTGTCCCGGTATCGGGTCTTTTTTATAAATCTGCTTCAGCTGGCTTTTTAGCGCCTCGATCTCCACGTACGCGGAATAGCTGTACTCGTTGCTGTCCTCCGTGGTGCCCTCCACGACGCCCACCGTTTCCAGCAGGTATTTTTTCGGGGGCTTCGTCTCCTCAGAGCTGCTGGAGTACGACGGATTGAAGTAGTAAAAAACCGTGTCGTCCATGAAATCGATATCCGGGTACTCTCCGGTCTCCCAGAAGCCTTTTCCGGTCCTGGCGTTGTAGAAATTCTGCGCCACGCGGTTTCCCATGATGATCTGAAGCCTGGACTCTCCCCGGTCCGGAAGTTTTCCCCTGCCTAACGGAATGTCCTCCATGTACTTGCGGCTGACGCCCAGCAGATTCACATACCCCTCGTAAGCCCCTTTCTTGGCCGTCACACCCACGCGCAGCATGGGGGTCACGCTTTCACATGGGGAAGCCTGGCAAACTGCTCCAGCGTCTTGTCCGTCATAAAGCTGTCCTCCGACGCGTCGCTTCCGCTGTTTCCGTAATTGTATACCTGTATGGCCGTCAGACTTCCGTAGGATTCATACCGCTCCACGGTGAGCTCCTGCAGGCCGATGCCCAGGGATATCATCACGACGATGGAGGCGGTGCCAATGATAACGCCCAGAACCGTGAGCCCGGTTCTGAGCTTCCTGCGCCGCAGATTATTGACGCTCATTGTCAGAAGATCAAGAAATTTCATCGTCTAAGTCCTCTGCTTCCTCCGCCTTTTTCTTCTTTCTGTGTCTCACGATGCCAAACGCCGCGCCGCCCGCAATGATCACCGCGGCCGCCGCCAGCAGGATTTTATTTTTTTCAAAGAAGGACGGCTCCTCCTCCACTTCCATGCTGCCAGCCTCCATGTCCATGAAGTCCTCGGGGATGCTCTCGGTCACGTAAAGGCTCAGCTCCTTCTCCGTCTCGGTGATCAGACCGTTTTCATCCTCGTAGGAAATGATGATCTTCACCTTGCCGTCGTCCATCGTGGGGGCTTTTCCCCGGATGAGAACGTCCACATTTCCTGTCTTTCCCGGCTCCACGTTTCCCACATAGGCCTCCGCAGGCTCGATGGAGTCCGCCTCGAAGCGGGCCATCACGTTGTAGAGCAGGACCTTGCCCGTATTGTTGATGTCAAACATGACGTTGGTCTCGTTCCCCACCTCGATGCTCTCGGGCATAACCTCGATGGTGCCCATGTTGAAGCGGGCCACCTGCTTCACGGGGATGGCAATTTTCACTTCCTCCGAGGCGTTCTTGAACTCGGGGCTGTCATACTGCTCTTTGATGGTCATGGAATAGGAGCGCTGCGCCACCGTGGCTCCGGACTCGAAGTCCATCACAACCTCGGACACCTGTCCCGGCGCCAGGTTGTTGATCACCGTGGAGCTGGAACCGTTTTTCGTGGTGAACACGGGGCTGGACTCCACCTCCTCCGGGGCGAAGGTCAGCATGATATTGCTGGCCTGTATGTTGGAGGACGCATTTTTCATGCGCACCTTCAAGGTAAATGGCTGGCCGGCGTAGACCGTCTCCGGGATGGTCTCGTAGCCGTCCACGATGATTCTCGCCTTGGTGCGCTCGTTCTCATTGGCGTCCGCCGCCAGCTCGTCCTCGTCCTTTCCCTGGACGCGGACATAGAAAATCTCCTCGATGGGCTCGCTCAGGTCCGCCGTGCTGTCCTCGCGGTAGCGGATGTTGAACTTGATCGGATAGTAACCGGTATTTATGTCCTCGCGCAGCGCCATGCTGTAGGGCACCGCGACCACCTGGTCCACGTCGATATCGCCCAGCTTATAGTCGTAGTTTCCGACGGATATCTCAAACGGGAATTTGGTCACATCCTCGGACAGCTGCATCTCCATGCGGACGTCATAGGCCTTCTGCACTCCGCTGTTGCGCAGATTGATCGCAAAATCCATCACAGACGGGTAAATGCCGAACGGGGTGTCCTGGCCCTCGCCGAGGGTGAACTCGAAATTCTGGTCGGTTTCTTCCTCTTCGTCGTCCGCCTTTGATGCTGAAACCCAGATATAAAAATGGAATACACGCTCCCGTCCTTCCCCAATACGGATCACAAGCGGAACTTGATAATATCCTTCCGCAAGATCACGTCTTAATCTTGCACTGAGAGTCACTGTCTTCTCGGTCTTAACATTTTCAACCGTCTTTCCCACCCGCAATGACGCATCTGTTTCAAAGGGGAATGTATGATAAACGATTTTCTCATCCTCGTCTTCGTCATCGTCCTCATCGTCGCTATCATCTACATCCATCTCGTCGTTATAAGAGCTCCCTCCGATATACACCGTGACTCGTTCCAAAATGTCAGTCTGGTAATCATCCGCATTTTTTATCACAATGGGCATAGAAATTTTTCCACCGATTTTTCCGCTGGGTGTCTTCCTTACTTCAATAAATTGCGAGTCATACTCGCTGATCGCTATATCCCCATCATACGGCGTCGCTGCCGCCCACGCCGTCACTCCCCCCGGCGTCACCGGCGCCGGCACCGCCGTCGCAGCCATCACCGCCGTCATCAGACATACCATCCATTTTGACAACTTTCTCATACGTTCTCATCCTCCTCGCCGCCGGCACGCCGGTGGTTCTCCTCTATCTTAAAAATCTTTCCGTCGATGATGTGAAAGATCCGGTCCGCGTAGGTCGCCAGGTGATTGTCGTGGGTGACCATGACAAGCGTCTGATTCTGCTCTCTGACGATCTTCTGCATCAGCTTCAGGACCTCCATCGTGGTCTTTGAATCCAGGTTTCCCGTGGGCTCGTCCGCAAAAATAATCTCCGGATGGACCACCAGCGCCCTGGCGATGCCCACGCGCTGCTGCTGTCCTCCGGACATCTGGTTGGGCATGTGATCCTCCACTTTCTCAAGCCCCACCATTTTCAGATATTTCTTCGCCTTCTTAAGCCGGATTTTCCTGTCCTCCCCCCGGAAGGACAGGGGCAGGGCCACGTTCTCCACCGCGTTCATGGTGCTTAACAGATTGTAGGACTGGAAAATAAATCCCACCCGCTGCCGTCTGAACGCCACCAGCTGATCCTCCTTAAGCTTCTCGATGTGCTTTCCGGCAATGACGATCTGCCCTTTGCTGGGCTTTTCAAGCCCCGCCAGCATATTGAGAAGCGTGGATTTTCCCGAGCCGGAGGGCCCCACAATCGCGCAGAACTCCCCTCTGTTCATCGTAAAATCCACGCCGTTCAGAGCGTATACTTTGTTCTCGCCGACGCGGTATATTTTATACAGGCCCTTCACCTCGATGACAGGCACCTTTTCGTTTGTATTCTGACCCTCGCAAGCCACGGCACAGCCTCCTTTGTCTCGCCTGGGACGCGGCGGCGCGCCGATACCCAATACTATCTTCTATTATACATAAATACGCACTACAGTACAGGATAATTTTCTTACTGTTTCTTTACGATTTCGCCCCCAAAAACGGGCGTCCATCCCTCTCTGGTGAACACCCGCCTTATTCTGCATTTCTTGCATTTTTCAGACATCCGGCGTATAATAAAGGCGTCCGCCGGTTCCGGGAGGAGTGCGGTTTCGCCCGTATCGGAGGTGTCCGGTCTCACATTGCTTATCCCGGGAACACGCTCCGGCCGGAGGACATTTTTCTGCGGTTCATTTTTTCGTCTGTTCTGCCTGTTTATGTTCTTCGTCCGCGCGCCCTTCCTCATCGGCGCATCCTTCCCCGTCCGCGATCCGTCTCTTAAATTCCTTAAGATACTCGTCCAGCGACACGTAGGTTTCCTTATTCACCCGGTACGAGGGGTTCCACATGTGAAGCAGAGTGCACGAACGGCTTTCCTCACTCCCCGCCGGGCGGAGATTTTCGTCGGCATAACACGTAAATCCCTTCACCACGTCCTTCCAGACGGTGTGCTCCCCCCTATTTTTAATCTGCTTTTTGCTGGCCACCACTTCCTTCACCGCCAGCCGGAAAATATCTTCGCCGCAGCAGACGATGCGCTTTGGCGCCAGGAGCTTTAACTGACGGCGGAGAAATTCGATATAAAAAAGGCCGTAGCGGCAGCAGAGCCCGTCGCCGCTCTCCTTCCCGCCCCGCTTGTTCACGTAGACCAGGGCGCACTGGGCCAGCAGCTCCTCGTCGGACATGTCCTCCCCCGCCGCGCCGTTTAAAATTCTCTGCATCCCGATCACATGCTTAAGCGCCGGCTCGAAGCGGATCCCCTTCTCCCGAATCATCCGCCTGGCGTCCACGATGGCGGGCATCCCGCTGCCCTGCTGGATATAAGCGCGCATGTCCGGCTCCCGCAGGAGGTAGACCGTGCCGTCGTAGCCCTGCTCCGACAGCTTTCCGTCGATGTGAAAGGTCCGCCGGTCGATCTCCGGATAGCAGATTTCACCGTTTTCCGGCGCCTCCATCTGCTGCATCACCTGCCAGAGCACGAACAGCTCCTCCGTGGAGACGCACTCCGTGACCTGCCGTTCCATTATCATCTGCTCCCAGTGTTTGACCATCTTGCTCTCTCCTCCGGCGTAAAATTTCATTTTTTATAAGTATATCACAAAATGTAAAAAAGTTGTAGAAATATGCGCCGCAATACTATATAATGGGTACAAACTATAGGCAGCAACAAAAAGGAGATTCACATGAGACATTTACTTAACCCGTTGGATTTTACAGTGGAGGAGATCGACGAGCTTCTTGAACTGGCAACCGACATCGAGAGACATCCTGACAAATACGCTCATGTCTGTGACGGCAAGAAGCTGGCTACCCTGTTCTACGAGCCCAGCACACGCACGCGTTTAAGCTTTGAGGCCGCTATGCTCAACTTAGGCGGCAGCGTACTGGGCTTTTCTTCTGCCGATTCCAGCTCGGCGGCAAAAGGCGAGAGCGTGGCCGACACCATCCGGGTCATCTCCTGCTACGCAGATATCTGCGCCATGAGACACCCGAAGGAGGGCGCGCCGAAGGTGGCCTCCCTGCATTCCTCCATCCCCGTCATCAACGCGGGCGACGGCGGACACCAGCACCCCACCCAGACGCTGACGGATCTTCTGTCCATCCACTCGCTGAAGGGCAAATTTTCCGATCTGACCGTGGGACTCTGCGGCGATCTGAAATTCGGCCGCACGGTCCACTCTCTCATCAACGCGCTGTCCCGCTATGAGAGAATCAAATTCATCCTCATCTCCCCGCCGGAGCTGCGCATCCCCGGCTATATCCGGGACGACGTTCTGGTGGCAAAGAACATCGAGTTTAAGGAAGTGGAAAATCTGGACGAGGCCATGCCGGATCTGGATATCCTCTACATGACCCGCGTGCAGAAGGAGCGTTTCTTCAACGAGGAGGACTACATCCGCATGAAGGACTGCTACATTCTGGACAAGAAGAAGATGAAGCTGGCCAAGGACGACATGCTCATTCTTCACCCGCTTCCCCGCGTCAACGAGATCTCCGTCGAGGTGGACGACGACCCGAGAGCGGCGTATTTCAAACAGGCCCAGTACGGCGTTTACGTGCGTATGGCCCTCATCATGACTTTACTGGAGGTGAAAAGACCATGTTAAATATCAGCGGACTGAACGAGGGCATCGTCCTCGACCACATTGAAGCCGGAAAGAGCATGGATATCTACTATCATCTGGGGCTGGACAAGCTGGACTGCACCATCGCCATCATCAAGAACGCGAAGAGCAGCAAGATGGGAAAAAAGGATATCATAAAGATCGACGGCGGACTGGACATCGTAGATCTGGACGTTTTAGGCTACATCGACCACAACGTCACGGTGAACATTATTAAGGACAACCGGATCGTGGAAAAGAGACGGCTGAAACTGCCGAAGAAGATCACCAATGTGATCCAGTGCAAGAATCCCCGCTGCATCACCTCCATCGAGCAGGAGCTGCCGCATGTGTTCTACCTGGCGGACGAGGAGAAGCAGATTTACCGCTGCGCCTACTGCGAGGAGAAGTACGGGAAGAAGAAATTCTAATCTGTTTTGAGCAGGACGATAAGCCGGGTTATGTCGTTGAATGGTCATCTATCTAGGCCGGCCGTCACCGGCCGGCTCCAGCGACCTACCCGGGAGCAGACGGGCCGCCTTGTGCTCCCTGTTCGGTCTTGCTTCGGATGGGGTTTACATGTGCCCCGGCTGTTACCAGCCGGGCGGTAGTCTCTTACACTGCCCTTCCACCCTTACCGGCCTAAGGCCGGCGGTACATTTCTGTTGCACTGTCCTTGGAGTCGCCTCCACCAGACGTTATCTGGCATCCTGCCCTGTGAAGCCCGGACTTTCCTCACCTGCAGCCTTTCGGCATCGCAGCCGCGACCATTTGTCCTACTCAAAACGAGGTTAGTTTAGCATATTTTAGTGGAAAAGTAAATACTCCATGCCCATCTTACACTCTGAAGCAGCTCCCGCCCACAAACTCCCGTATCATCGAGTTATGCGGAATATTCTCGCTGCTGACCCCCAGGAAATAATCCAGAAACTTGAGAAGCCGTTTCGCTTCCGCATACTCCGGTACGTCCTTTGGAATGCCGAAGAGCAGCGGCTCCGCGTACTGCTTGAGCACCGCCAGCTCGTAGACCAGCGCGGAGTTGAACATCACGTCCGCCTCCTCCTGGAAGGGGAAAATATTTTTGTCCTCGCCGCGGCGCACCGACTCCCAGCGGGCGATGGTCTCCCTGGCGGAATTTCCCCTGGTCCTGGCGTCGCGGATGATGCGGCGCAGCAGGCGTCCGTCGGTGGTGGGAATGCGGTTGTGTTCATCCACGTTCAACTGGGTCAGAGCACTGATGTAAATCTTGAATTTGCTCTCCCCCGGAAGCGAGTAGGACAGTTTATCGTTCAGACAGTGGATTCCCTCGATCACCAGGATATCCTCCTCCCCCAGCTTAAGGAAATCACCGCGGTACTCCCGCTCCCCGGTGATAAAATTATAGCGCGGCAGCTCCACCCGCTCCCCGGCTAAAAGCGCCGTCATGTCACGGTTGAACTGCTCCACGTCGATGCACTCCAGCGCCTCGTAGTCATAATTTCCATACTCGTCCCTGGGACTGTCCGCCCGGTTCACGAAATAGTCGTCCACCGCGATAGGGTGCGGTTTCAGTCCCGCCGCCGTGAGCTGTATGGACAGCCGGTGGGAAAACGTGGTCTTTCCCGACGAGGACGGGCCGGCAATCATGATAAATTTCTTTCCCACGCTCGCCGCAATCTGCTCGGCGATGTCGCCGATCTGCTTTTCCTGCAGCGCCTCCTGCATCAGAATCAGCTTGTTCATCTCGCCGCGGGCAATCAGATCGTTTAAGTTTCCCACGTTGGAGACGCCCAGCTGTTCGCCCCAGACAGAGGAATCCCTGAGCGCGCGGTAGAGCTTGGGCAGCGGCTTAAACTCCTCCAGCTTTTTCGGATCCGAGCGCCGCGGGAGAACCAGAACAAATCCGTCCTCGTAAAGCTTCAAGTCGAAATATTTAATGTAGCCCGTATTCTGCACCATGTAGCCGTAATAGTAATCCTCGAAATTTCCGATGCTGTAAATGTTCACCCGGGAGGCGCGGCGGTACTGGAACAGCCGCTCCTTGTCGTACATCCGGTACTGGTGAAACAGCTCCACGGCGTCGTCGGTGTTGATGCTGCGCTTCATAATCGGGATGGCCTCGTCCGCCAGCTCTCTCATCCTGGCCTTCACCGCGCACAGAAGCTCCTCACTCAGCGAAAAATCGCCCCTGGCGTCCACGAAAAATCCGTTGCTCACCGTGAAATCCACGGTCAACTTCTCGATCTTCTCCCGTCCCACCACGTCATAAAATGCCTTCAGCATCAGAAAAACGGCGCTTCTCTGGTAGGTCTGCATCCCCGGCTTTTCCCGGGCCGTGATGAACTTTAACCCGCAGTCCTCCTTCACCGTCTTGTGCAGCTCCTTGAGTTTCCCGTCCACGGACACCAGAAGAATGTCGTCCTCGTACTTCTCCTGGTATTCCCGCGCAATATCCAGAAACCTCACATCCGTTCCATACTCACGTTTCTCCCCGTCAATGGTTACAAATGCCATCTGCCAAGCCCTCCAAATCCAAAAAACTGTCTACACCAGCCGCGCCGGGAACGCGATGGCCGTCTTCCTGACCTCCACCCGGTCTCCCAGCTCTCTCTCCAGATACTCCGCCATAAAATCGATAAATATGTGCTCCAGACCGTAATGGCCGCCGTCGATGACTGCCATTCCCTCAGCCACGCTGTCGATGCCCTCGTGATGGCCGATGTCGCCGGTCACGTAGGCCTCCGCCCCCGCAGCCTTCGCCAGTGCGATCATGCTGCCGCCGGAGCCGGGACACAGGGCCACTCTCCGGATCTCTCTCATCTCCGGATCCCCGTAAACGGCGGCGAAGGGAAGTCCGAAGGCCTCCTTCACCCGCAGCGCCAGGGCCTGCAGCGTCATGGGCGCCACAAGCTCTCCCACCATTCCGATGCCGTAGGGCTTTCCCTCAAGCTCTCCCATGGGCTCCAGCACCTGCCGGTTTGCAAGTCCCAGGCGGTCGGCGGCCAGATCCGCCATGCAGCCGGGCGCACCGTCGAAATTGGTGTGCATCGCATAATAGCTTATGTCAGACGCCGCCAGCGCCAGAACCCGCCGGCTGATAAAATCGTCGTCATTAATCTTTTTAAGCGGCTTAAAATCATCGGGTGGTGGGTGAGAAGCATGTCCGCCCCCTCCTCCACCGCCTGGCGCACCACGGCGTCGTCCGCGTCCAGGGCGATGCGGATTTTCGCACCTCCCTGTCCCGGCGTCCCACCAGAAGTCCACATTGTCCCAGTCACAGGCGCAGGACGGCGGCGCCAGCCGCTCCAGCACGCTTATAATCTCACTGCATCTCATCTTCTGCCTCCTTAATCCGTTCCAGCTCCCGCGAAAGGCTCTCCGCCCGGGCCCTGGCGCCGTCGGTGTCGGCGGCGGCGAGGGCTTTAAGCAGGGACTGGGCCTTTTCGCGCTCTTTTTTCAGATATTCCTTAAGAACCGGGTGCTTCATGCGAAGGAGCCGCGCGCCGTAGAGATCGTCGATCTCACGGGCCGGTTCATGGGCACCGTCCGCCGCATGGCAGGCCGTCGCCCAAGGCCCGTGCCCGACATCCGCCGCCCG
>BBZO01000045.1 GCA_001304875.1 Clostridia bacterium UC5.1-2E3 | reverse complement strand
CCACCGCCTCGCCCCGGACAACCGCGGCCAGCTCAAACTCCCCCGTGCCAGTGCCAGGGCACGGAGGCCGCCGCCAGATCGTTGTCATAGCAGGCCACAGGAAATTCCGCGGTTCCGTGGGCAATCCGCTCCCGTCTTCCGCTGTCGCTCTCCGCACTGCAGGCACGTATCTCCATCGTATCCCTCCATTTTGACGTTTTTCTCCTGTTTTCTGGCGATAATATCCTATATTCTTTTCAAATCCGGTGATATAATCCTATCACAGTATGAGGAGGAATACAACATGATTCATCTGCTTCTGCCAGTTATCTACCTGGCATTCATAAATCTGGGCCTGCCGGACTCCCTTCTGGGGGCAGCCTGGCCCTCCATCTCTGCAGACCTGGGGGCGCCGGTGTCCTATGCGGGAATCATCTCCATGATTATCGCCGCGGGAACCATTGTATCCAGCCTGCAGAGCGACCGTCTGACCCGCGCCCTGGGCCCCGGCCTGGTGACCGCCTTAAGCGCGGTGATGACCGCGGCGGCGCTCATCGGCTTCTCCATGAGCCGCTCCTTTCCGATGCTCTGCCTCTGGGCCGTCCCCTACGGCCTGAGCGCCGGCAGCGTGGACGCGGCGCTCAACAACTACGTGGCGCTCCACTACGCCAGCCGCCACATGAGCTGGCTCCACTGCATGTGGGGCGTGGGCGCGTCCCTGGGACCGTACCTCATGGGCTTCGCGCTGACGGGCGGCGGCAGCTGGAACGCGGGCTACCGCTATGCTTCCTGGCTGCAGATATCTTTGGCAGTCATCCTGCTTTTGAGCCTGCCGCTCTGGAAAATGAAAAAAGAACACGTGACAGTGACCATCGCAAGAATCGATTCCGGAAAGGAAACGTCCGGCGGCCAGGCTCCGGCTTCCAGCGGGCAGGCCCCGGCTTCCGGCGAACATCCGGAGCACTCCGCTCCGCTCTCCCTCGCCCAGGTTCTCGCCATCCCCGGCGCCAGGAGCATCATGGCCGCATTTTTCTGCTACTGCTCTTTGGAGCAGACGGCCATGCTGTGGTTCAGCAGCTTCTTCGCCCTAAGCCGCGGAATCCCCGCGGACACGGCGGCCTCCTGGGCCAGCCTGTTTTTCCTGGGGATCACAGCGGGACGGGGTGTCAGCGGGTTTCTGACGGCCGCTTTCGACGACCACACCATGATCCGCCTGGGACAGGCGGTGATTCTGGCAGGCCTGGTTCTTCTCCTGCTACCCCTGTCCCCGGCCTTCGGCCTGGCGGGACTTCTGCTGGTGGGGCTGGGATGCGCGCCCATCTACCCGTGCATCATCCACTCCACGCCGTCCACCTTCGGGCCGGAGCGCTCCCAGGCGCTCATCGGCGTGCAGATGGCCAGCGCCTACATCGGAACCTGCCTGATCCCGCCGTTTTTCGGCCTCGTGGCAAACCATATTTCCATCGCCCTGCTGCCCGCGTTTCTGCTGGCAGCCCTGGTTCTCATGGTGCTCGCCCATGAAAACCTTCTCCGGGGAATGCGCGCATAAAAATACGCCGCGGACACGGTTAAATCCATGTCCGCGGCGTTATGTATTCTCCCTGCAAAATGCTCCTACCGCTCCTTCACCAGATATTTAATGATATCCTTTCTGGTGATGATCCCGATGAAGTTCTTCTGGTCATCCAGAACGGGAACGAAGTTCTGGTTGAGAGCCTTCCCGATCAGGTCCTCCATGTTGGAGCTGACGCTGATGGGCTTGTTGTCCGAGCGGCGGCTGATGGCCGTCACCGGGATCCGCTCCGCCTCCTTTAAATTGAGGTTAAACTTGTTCTTGATCCCCCAAAGGAGATCCCCCTCGGTCAGCGTCCCCACGTAGCGCCCCTGGCGGTTGATAATGGGAACCGCGGCGTACTTGTGGTGCTCCATCTTCTCCAGCGCCTGGCGCAGGGTGTCGTCGTCATTGATGTAAGCGACCTCGCTCTTAGGTGTCAGGAAAAATAATATATTCATTTCAAAAACTCCCGTCTTTCGCAATATGTTTTGATTCTTCAAGTGTAGCACACGAAAGTGAATCCTTTGTGAACGATTTCTTATAATTCGCAAAGGAATATAAAAGTTTTATTTAGTAGCCCAGCTCCTCGTCGATCAGAACCACCTCGGCCTTCATGCCATTCACCGGCCGCTCCAGAATCACCGTGGCGTGGCAGATATTATCGGGCTCTCACAGCGGTAGCATTTGTCGCCCTTCACAGCGCAGGGCGTCTTTCCTCCGATGCGGACCGCATTCTTCGGGGCGGCCACATTCCTGGCCCGCTCCATGGCCGCGGGGAGATCTTCGGCAATCTTGTTGACGCCCACCACGAAATAGAGCTTCTCCGGGCCGAACAGGGTCATGGACACGCGGTTTCCAGTGCCGTCGATGTTCACCAGCTCGCCGGTCTCAGCCACGGCGTTGGCGCTGCACAGATACACTTCTGCCTCCCTGGCCTTTAAAAGCGTCTCCCGTCCGGCTCGTTCCAGTGCCAGATGACCGTATTGTTCTCCGCCAGAGCCTTATCCAGCCCCATCTCCTTTAACGTCATGCTGCCGCCGAAGGCCACGGTCTTTCCACTGATCTGCGACTGCAGATAAGAAACCGCCTCCTCCTTCGCGGCAAAATGGGTCGTCGTAAACCCTCGTTTCTCCAGATTTTCCATCAGCTTATGTATGTTCATAATGGTACCTTCTCCTTTCACGCGCAGGGCGTGTTTTTGTACTTTCATCTTACCACATACGGAGGAGAAAATCAAAATGGAAGGAGATCATTTTCACCGATCAGAAGCAGATCGTCCCGCTGACCGGCCAGGGCCTTTAAATCGTCCGAAAATCCGCCGATGGAAAACAGAACATACCAGATCTTTTTCGGCGGTTTTCCCCATGCCGCCCCCCGGACCTTCTGCTCCAGCCCGTAAAGAACATTGGCCCCCACCGGGCCCTTCCAGTATTTGCACTCTCCCACCACAGCCTGCTCCCCGGAAGCGTCCAGCGCCGCGATATCAATCTCCGTCCTCGCGTCCCAGTAACGGCCCACGCGGGCAAACGGGAACGGCCAGCGCCCCTCTGCGCTTAAGCTCCACATCCTCTGGCGGCAGATCTCCTCGAACGCAAACGCCGTGTGCCGGGGAATCAGCCCCTCCCGCAGCCGGTCCATGACGACGCCCTCGTTTCCACTCTCTAAGAATCCTCTGTACGGGTAGACGAACGCGAACCAGAACCGGATGTAATTATCCTTGATCCTGTAGAGCCCCCGCTTACAGAGCTCTGGATTTTTCTCCGTCACGGGCACCTCCCGCTCCAGTATATCCAGGTCGATCAGCGTCTTTAAGTATTTGGTAAGGCTGGTGGCCTTCACCTCCAGGGCTCCGGATATGGCGGAAAGCCGGCTGCTGCCCGCCGCTATGGCCCGTATGATGGAAAAATAATTTCCGATCTCCGCCACCTCCTTCTGCAGGAGAAAATACGGCTCGTCGTACAGATATCCGGCCCGGTCCAGCACATTGTCCCGGATGGCGCTGTATATGTCGCCGCCGCCCGAGAAAAGCTCGATGTACTTCGGCACACCGCCTGTTACAGAGTAAAGCTCCACCAGCTCCCTCACACTCCGCTCCGGGAAAAACTCGCGGTAGTACCGGAACGGGATGGGCTTCAGCTGAATCTGGGCCGTGCGGCGGCCGTACAGCGGACTGTCGTAGGAAAGGGTCTGCGACACCATCATGGATATGAGGGAGCCGCAGAGAATCACCATCACCGGGCGATCTTTCAACGTCTCCTCCCAGATGCGCTGGAAGACCGACGGAAACGCCGGATTGGATTTCCCAATATACTGGAACTCATCCAGGACGATCACCGGTTTTTGCTCAAAGCGGGCGGCCATGACGGCTTTAAAAATGGTATCCCAGTCCCTGACCTCCGCCGCGCGCAGCAGCTCGCTGCCGATAAAGTCTGCGGCCCGGTCCTTGAACGCCCGGCGGTTCTGGGCCTCTGACTCCTCGCTGGCCAGGAAAAACAGGGCGTTCTTATCCTTTATAAATTCAGAAATGAGCGTGGTCTTCCCCACCCGCCGGCGGCCGTACAGGACAACCAGGGAGCTTCCTTCCCTCTCGTACTCCTTCTGCAAGGTTCTCATCTCCTGTTCGCGGTCAACAAACGGACGCATGGCTCCGCCTCCCTTCTTACCTAAAAATCAATTCTTTATATAATTATTATACTCTAAATTATAATAATTTCAAGTATAATAATTTTAAGTATAATAATTTAAGTTATAATAAATTAAAAACAGGAAATTCCGGCATAAAAATCCCAGGACATCCCACGCAAAAAGGAACCCGCACAACCGCCCATGCGAGTCCCTCTTCTCCTCGTCTCCCGACCGCAGATCACTCCAGGAAATCCAGCGCATCTACCGGCTGTCCGCCGTACAGGAGCTCAAAATACAGGTTGTTTCCCTCGATCGAGTAGTATTTCGTCGGCTCCGCCACATAGCCCAGCAGAGCGCCCTTCTCCACGTACTCCCCGGCCAGCACATCGATCTCCTTAAGCTGCCCGCAGACAGCCGTGTAGTCGTTTCCCAGGTCCAGGGTCACATAGTTTCCGATCTCCTCGTTCGCGCCGATCTCCAGGATGCGCGCGTTGGCCGGAGCCTGCACCGGGGTGCTGGGCGCGCTCTGGATGACGAGTGCGGGGTTGCATTTGTACTGATCCAGCGTGGGGAAGTAGATGGTGGAATCCATGCTGTAATCCAGGATTATGTTTCCTTCCACCGGCCAGGCCAGACGGGACGCGTCATTAAAATTGAGGACGAGGGCCGTGGCCGCCGCCTGGTCCGCTCCCACCTGCGCCACAGGCGGCTCGTCCTGCGCGGAAGCAATCTGGTTTTCCTCTGCCGCGCCGTCCCCGGCGTCCGCCAGCGCGTTGGAATCGCCGGCGATGGGCGTCTCCCCGGCTATCTCCGCGCTCTGGCCGCCGAACTGGTTCTGCGCGCCGTCCCCCTGGGCGATGATGCCCTGGGGCTCCTCCATATCTAAGTATGGGTTGGCTTCACCTGACTGGCTTCCTCTCTGGACTCTGACTGCTCCTGCTGCGGCAACAATAGTCAGCAGGCCTAACACCAACATTACAAGGAGCAATTTATCCTTGAATAATTGATTCATTTTCTCTTTCACGTTTATCACCTCGGTAATATTCTTACCAAAGCGGGGCGACTTATTCAGAAATCAAAACAATATTTTCAAAGAAAAAATGAATCAGCTCCTCGAAGCTCCAGCCCTCCTTCGCCCGCTCGTTGGCCCCGTACTGGTCAAAGCCGTAGCCGTGGCCGGAGCCCTTCACCGTACAGGTCACCCGCCCGTCCTCCTCGCCGAACACGTAGCAGGACGAGGGAAGCCCCAGGGCAAACTGCACCTCCTCGCCGGTAAAAATGGCCGCGCCGATCTGCATGGCCGTCACGTACCCGGCCCCGTCCTTCTCTGCCACCTGCATGACCTGGGGAAGCTCCTCCGGCCGCACAGTCATGCCCCCGGCCGCGCCGGTGATGCCGTTTAACTTCACCGCCAGCTCCTCCTTTGTCCAGGAAAATTCATGGAGGAAATCCGGCGAAGCGTAGTCGTTTTCGCACTCCGCCGGCTGGAGATAGGGACGAAGCGCGCCGCCCTCCCGGGTGCTCCCGGCACTGACGCGGTGAAACAGCGGGTCGATCAGCTCCCCGTCATACCGGATCACCAGCCCTCTCGTGGCCTGGACCGCCTCGCAGATGCGCCGGTACACCTCCACGCCCAGATTCTGCGGCTCCTCGTAGTCCACGTCCAGGGCCGACTCCATGACCGCGCCCGAGGCTCCCATCTGCTTATAAATATGGGTCCGCGCGAGAACCGCCTGGGCCTTTATGGTCTCCAGCTCGTACTCCGCCGGGATCTGACAGGCCACCAGGCCGATCAGATACTCCTCCACGTCCACCTGGCTCTCCCCGCCGGCGCCGCGGTCGAGGATCACGAAGCGCTGAGCGGGCGCGGCGGCATTCGCGCCGGCGGCGTTTTCCTCTCCCGCAAAAATTCCCGCGCCGCCCGCGAGTCCGCTTGCCGCTACCGCTCCTGCGCCGCCGGTCTTCTTTCCGCCGCTCCACGCCAGCGTCGTCACATACGGCACCAGCACGGCGGCTGCACAAAATGCAAAAATTGTCTTTCTCATAAAAAACGGCTCCATCCCACAGACTTATATATCGCTATATATAGTCTATGAGACGAGCCGTATTCTTAGAAGCCGGAATTAAATGTCATATTTATTAGTCCAGCTCTACTTTTACTTTCTTTAAATGCCAGATGTCCTTCACGTACTCCTCGATGGTGCGGTCGGAGGAGAACTTGCCGCTGCAGGCCACGTTTAACATGGCTGCCTTTGCCCACCATGCCTCGTCGCGGTATGCGGCGTCCACCCGTTTCTGTGCCTCCGCGTAGGAGCGGAAATCCTTCAGAATGAAGTAGGTGTCCGCGCGGTCGCTGCTGATGGTATTGAGCAGGGAGTTGTAGATGTCCCTGAACAGCTCCGGATCCTGCGGGGAGTAGTAGCCGTTGATCAGCTGCATCAGCACGCGGCGGATATCCTGGTCGGTGTTGAAGATCTCCATCGGATTGTAGCCGCCGTTGTTCTCGTAGTTGATGACCTCATCGGAGGACATACCGAAGATAAACGCATTCTCCGTGCCCACCTCCTCGACGATCTCGACGTTGGCTCCATCCATGGTACCTAAGGTCAGCGCGCCGTTTAACATGAACTTCATGTTGCCGGTGCCGGACGCCTCCTTGCTGGCCGTGGAGATCTGCTCGCTGACGTCAGCAGCCGCGAAAATGATCTCGGCGTTGGAGACGCGGTAGTCCTCGATGAACACCACCTTGATCTTTCCGTTGATGGACCGGTCGTTGTTGATCACGTCCGCCACGGAATTAATAAGCTTGATCGTCAGCTTTGCGCGCTTGTAGCCGGCCGCCGCCTTCGCGCCGAAGATAAAGGTTCTCGGCACCATGTCCATGTTGGGATTGTCCTTCAACTGGTTGTAGAGGAACATCACATGGAGAATGTTTAAAAGCTGTCTCTTGTACTCGTGGAGTCTCTTCACCTGCACGTCGAAGATGGATCTGGGATCCACGTCGATGCCGTTGTGCTCCTTGATGTATTTCGCCAGACGGATCTTGTTCTGGTACTTGATGTTCATAAACTCCTGCTGGCACTTCTTGTCGTCGGCGTACACCGCCAGACGGTGGATGTGGGGCAGGTCGGTGATCCACTCGTCGCCGATCTTATCTGTCACCCAGGCCGCAAGAAGCGGGTTGCCGTGCAGAAGGAACCGTCTCTGGGTGATGCCGTTGGTCTTGTTGTTGAATTTCTCCGGCATCATCTGGTAGAAGTCCTTGAGCTCCTGGTTCTTTAAGATCTCCGTGTGGAGTCTCGCCACGCCGTTGACGGAGAAGCTGGCAACGATGGCTAAGTGGGCCATCTTCACCTGGCCGTCGAATACGATGGCCATCTTCTTCACTTTCTCATAATCGCCGGGGTACTTCTGTCCCACCTCGATGAGGAAGCGGCGGTTGATCTCCTCCACGATCTGGTAAATACGCGGAAGCAGGCGGGAGAACAGCTCGATGGGCCATTTCTCCAGGGCCTCGGCCATGATGGTGTGGTTGGTGTAGGCGCAGGTCTTCGTGGTGATCTCCCATGCCTCCTCCCAGGTCAGACGCTCCTCGTCCAGAAGAATACGCATGAGCTCGGCCACGGTCACAGTCGGGTGGGTGTCGTTTAACTGGAACACCACCTTCTCGTAGAGCTTGTGGATGTCGTCGTGCTTCTCCTTATATTTCTTCACCGCTCTCTGGATGCTGGCGGAAATGAAGAAATACTGCTGCTTTAAGCGCAGCTCCTTGCCCGCGTAGTGGTTGTCGTTGGGGTAAAGGACCTCGACTAAGTTTCTCGCCAGGTTCTCCTGCTCCACGGCCTTCTGGTACTCGCCGCGGTCAAATTTCTCCAGGTCAAAGGTATTGATGGGCTGTGCATCCCAGATGCGCAGCGTGTTGATCACGTTGTTGCCGTAGCCCACGATCGGCAGGTCATAGGGAACTGCCAGCACGGACTGGTAGCCCTCCTGCACATAGTGCTCTCTGCCGTCCTCCCAGACAGTCTTTACATAGCCGCCGAATTTGACCTCCATGGCGTACTCGGCTCTGCGGACCTCGAAGGGGTTGCCGTCCTTTAACCAGTCGTCCGGCACCTCCATCTGATATCCGTCCTCGATCTTCTGCTTGAACATGCCGTAACGGTAGCGGATGCCGCAGCCGTAAGCCGGGTATCCCAGGGTCGCCAGGGAGTCCAGGAAGCAGGCGGCCAGGCGGCCGAGACCGCCGTTTCCGAGAGCCGCATCCGGCTCCTGATCCTCCAGGACATTCAGATCGATGCCCATCTCGTCGAGGGCCTCCTTGATCTCCTCGCGCGCCCCGATGTTGATGATGTTGTTGCCGAGGGCACGGCCCATAAGGAACTCCATGGAGAGGTAGTAGACGGTCTTTGCGTCCTGCTTCTCGTACTCCTTGTGGGTGGCAATCCACTCGT
Organism: Clostridia bacterium UC5.1-2E3; assembly: GCA_001304875.1. GTDB lineage: Bacteria > Bacillota > Clostridia > Lachnospirales > Lachnospiraceae > Ventrisoma > Ventrisoma faecale. The sequence continues at coordinate 8,122 of BBZO01000045.1, read as the reverse complement.
CGATGATGATGTCCTTCACCGCATAGGAGACAGCCTGGAACATCTGCATCGGCGTGGCCTCGTCGATGGTCTTTCTGAACAGATTCTTTACATTGTTGATTACAGAACTCTTAAAAAGCTTCTTGTCAAACTTTCGCTGCATTCTTTTTTTAACCTCCTAAATCAATCCCTGGTCTTCTCAACGCCGAGCGTCACCGTCTCGCCGTTGATATTCCATTCTTTTGTATATCCTCCGGTCTGTCCTTCCAAAATGCTGTCTGCTAATACGTCTTCTTTGATCTCGTCGCCGTATTTTTCGAGAATCTGGGCAATTCTCTCGTTTCCGCTGGCGTAGAGGGCGATATGGTTCATCACCTCGAAGCCGGCTTCCTTTCTCATGGTCTGGATCTTGCTGATGATCTCGCGCACCAGGCCTTCCTCGATGAGCTCCGGCGTCAGGTTCGTGTCCAGAACCACCGTCACCGTGTTGTCGCCCTCGGAGACAAAGCCCTCCATCTGGGCGGTGTCGATGAGCAGGTCGTCCTTCGTGAGCTCCACCTCGGTTCCGTCGAAATTAAAGGTGAGCTTTCCAGTCTCATTTAAGGTATCCATGGCGGCGTTGCGTCCAGGTTGGCCAGGGCATTCTTAATATTCCCAAGCTGCTTTCCGTACTTCGGGCCCACGGTCTTTAACTGGGGCTTGAAGCTGTAGGAGGTAAATGCCCGCACGTCGTCGGTGAACTCCACCTTCTTGACGTTTAACTCCTCCTCGATGATCTCCTGGTAGAACTCGGAGAGCTCGTTCTCCGCCTTCACGAACATGCGGCCGATGGGCTGACGGTTCTTGATGGCGGCGGTATTTCTGGCTGCGCGGCCCATGACGACGATCTTTAAGACCTCGTCCATGTCGGCCTCCAGCTTCTTGTCGATCCAGGCCTCGTTGACCGCCGGGAAATCGCATAAATGCACGCTCTCCGGCGCGGTCTTGTCGATGCTTCTGACCAGATTCTGGTAAATGTCCTCGGTCATGAAGGGGATCATGGGCGCTGCGGTCTTGGCCACAGTCACCAGCGCGGTGTAGAGGGTCATGTAGGCGTTGATCTTATCCTGGCCCATGCCGTTTGCCCAGAAACGCTCGCGGCTTCTTCTCACGTACCAGTTGCTCATGTCGTCCACAAAATCCTGGAGCGCTCTGGCGGCCTCGGGGATCCGGTAGTTTGCCAGGTTCTCATCCACGTCCTTCACCAGCGTGTTTAACTTGGAAAGGAGCCATTTATCCATGACGGGGAGCTTGTCGTACTCCAACTGATAGTTTGTCGCGTCAAATTCATCGATATTCGCGTAGAGGACGAAAAATGCATAGGTGTTCCACAGGTTCCCATGAATTTTCTCTGTCCCTCGGTCACCGCCTTGCCGTGGAAGCGGTTGGGCAGCCACGGGGCGCTGTTGATGTAGAAATACCAGCGGATGGCGTCGGCGCCGTAGGTCTCCAGCGCGTCGAACGGATCCACCGCGTTGCCTTTGGACTTACTCATCTTCTGTCCGTTCTCATCCTGCACGTGGCCCAGAACGATGACGTTCTTGTAGGGCGCCTTGTTGAAGATGAGCGTGGAGATCGCCAGCAGGGAGTAGAACCAGCCTCTGGTCTGGTCCACGGCCTCGGAGATAAAGTCGGCCGGGAACTGCTGCTCGAAGAGCTCCTTATTCTCAAACGGATAGTGGTGCTGCGCAAAGGGCATGGCTCCGGAATCAAACCAGCAGTCGATGACCTCCGGCACGCGCTTCATCTGCCTGCCGCACTCCGGACAGGTGATGGTCACATTGTCGATGAACGGGCGGTGCAGCTCGATGTCGTCCGGGCAGTTGGGAGACATGCTCTTTAATTCCTCGATGCTGCCGATGGAATGCTGGCAGCCGCACTCACACTCCCAGATGTTTAACGGAGTACCCCAGTAACGGTTGCGGCTGATGCCCCAATCCTGCACGTTCTCCAGCCAGTCGCCGAAACGGCCCTTGCCGATGCTCTCGGGAATCCAGTTGATGGTGTTGTTGTTGCGGATCAAGTCGTCCTTCACCGCCGTCATCTTGATGAACCAGGACTCGCGCGCATAGTAGATAAGCGGTGTGTCGCATCTCCAGCAGTGCGGGTAGCTGTGCTCGAAGTTGGGAGCGGCAAACAGAAGTCCCTTCTCCTCCAGCGCCTGCAGCACCAGCGGATCGGCCTTCTTCACGAAGATGCCGGCCCACGGGGTCTCCGCCGTCATCTCGCCCTTGGCGTCCACCAGCTGCACGAAGGCAGGTCGTATTTTCTTCCCACCTTGGAGTCGTCCTCACCGAAGGCCGGGGCCGTGTGAACCACGCCGGTACCGTCGGTCAGCGTCACGTAGCCGTCGCAGACACGTAGAAGGCTTTTTTCTTCTGCTTCGCACAGATGTCCACGGCGTAGTCGAATAAGGCTCGTACTCCTTGTACTCCAGCTCTTTTCCTTTATAGGTCTCTAAAACGGTGTACTCTCCCTCCAGCACGGTGTCGCAGAGCGCCTCGGCCAGATAGTAGGTGTAATCGCCATTTTTCACTTTCACGTAATTCTCATCCGGGTTCACGCAGAGCGCCACGTTGGACGGCAGCGTCCACGGGGTCGTGGTCCATGCCAGGATGTAGGCGTCCTCTCCCTTCACCTTGAAGCGGACGATGGCGGAGCGCTCCTTCACGTCCTTGTAGCCCTGTGCCACCTCGTGGGAGGAGAGGGGGGTGCCGCATCGCGGACAGTAAGGAACGATCTTGAAGCCCTTGTAGAGAAGGCCCTTCTCCCAGATCTTCTTAAGCGCCCACCACTCGGACTCGATGAAATCATTGTGGTAGGTGACATACGGATTATCCATATCCGCCCAGAAACCGACGGTGGCGGAGAAATCCTCCCACATGCCCTTGTATTTCCAGACGCTCTCCTTGCAGTGCTCGATGAACGGCTCCAGGCCGTACTCCTCGATCTGCTCCTTGCCGTCCAGGCCCAGCATCTTCTCCACTTCCAGCTCCACCGGAAGTCCGTGGGTGTCCCAGCCGGCTTTTCTCGGAACCATATAGCCCTTCATGGTGCGGTAGCGCGGAATCATGTCCTTGATGACACGGGTCAGCACATGGCCGATGTGGGGCTTTCCGTTGGCCGTGGGCGGGCCGTCGTAGAAGGTGTAGGTCTCGCCCTCTTTTCTGCTGTCAACACTCTTCTCAAAAATGTGATTGTCGGCCCAGAATTTCTCGATGTTCTTCTCTCTTTCCACAAAGTTCATGTTTGTGGAGACTTTTTCGTACATGTCTGTCGTCCTCCATTTCCTTATAAAGTGTGCGCCTATGCGCAAAGTGTCTGTTTTAACAGGGAATGCAGTTTCCTGGAAAAAATAAAAAAGTGTGCGCCAGGCGCACACTTGCGCCGGAGCGCGGCTGCGAAAGCAGCCATATTCCTCTGCGCGTAGTGCGCATCCTCGCGGAGCGTTTTATTTAATAGGGAACGCAGTTTCCTATTAAATAAAAAGCCCCCATCCTGTAACAGGATGAAGACATACTTCACTTTTAACCACCCATTACTGCATACCGACATATGCGCTCCCGATAACGGTGGATGCCGTCCTGGCCTACTTAAAGCGGACTCTTTCAGCCGGGAAACTCCGGAGTGATGTTCGGAAATGAAGCTACTGGCACCGGGCTCTCACCGTCCCCGGCTCGCTTTGGCGTTCCTTCAGTCCTACTGTCTCCATCTGCGTTTTTCTGATATGGCTTTATTCAGTTTACAATGGTATTAATTATAGTAATTTCGGCGTCCCGTGTCAATCCCTTCCCGGGGATTGATAATTTTCTATCAATAACTTTGTGTTTTTTCATAATATGTTATACTACTCCTAATATATTTTGTGCACAATTTCGCTGTGCGCGGGAATTTACAAATGTGTAAGGAGAAAGACCATGGAGCAACGCAATCTGACACTGCTGACGGACCTGTACGAACTGACGATGATGCAGGGATATTTCAAGGAGAAGGACGCCAACGAGACGGTTATCTTCGACGCCTTCTACCGCGCCAATCCGGACGGGAACGGCTATGCCATCTGCGCAGGGCTGGAGCAGGTGATCGAGTACATCCAGAACCTGCATTTTGACCGGGAGGACGTGGAGTACCTCCGGAGCCTTAAGATGTTTGACGAGGATTTCCTCGAGTATCTGGCGGATTTTAAATTTTCCGGCGACATCTACGCCATCCCCGAAGGCACCGTCGTCTTCCCCCGTGAGCCGCTTATAAAGGTCATCGCCCCCATCATGGAGGCGCAGCTTGTGGAGACTGCATCTTAAATATCATCAACCACCAGAGCCTCATCGCCACCAAGACCGCCCGCATCGTGCACGCGGCCCAGGGCGACGGCATCATGGAGTTCGGCCTGCGGCGCGCCCAGGGACCGGATGCGGGAATCTACGGAGCCCGCGCCGCCATGATCGCCGGCTGCATCGGCACCTCCAACGTGCTGGCGGGCCAGATGTTCGACGTACCGGTGAAGGGCACCCACGCCCACAGCTGGATCATGAGCTTCCCCGACGAGCTGACGGCGTTCCGCACCTACGCCAAATTATACCCGGACGCCTGCATTCTGCTGGTGGACACCTACGACACCTTGGGCTCCGGCGTCCCCAACGCGATCCGGGTATTTAAGGAGATGCGCGAGGCCGGCATCCCCTTAACCTTCTACGGCATCCGCTTAGACAGCGGCGATCTGGCCTACCTCTCGAAGCAGGCCAAGAAGATGCTTGACGAAGCGGGATTTTCCGACGCGGTGATCTCCGCCTCCAATGATCTGGACGAGTTCCTGATCGACAGCCTGAAGATCCAGGGCGCCACCATCAACTCCTGGGGCGTCGGCACCAACCTGATCACCTCCAAGGACTGCCCGTCCTTCGGCGGCGTCTACAAGCTGGCGGCCATCCTGGACAAAAAAACGGGCCAGTTCATCCCCAAGATCAAGCTCTCCGAGAACACGGAGAAGGTGACAAACCCGGGCAACAAGACCATCCGCCGCGTCTACAATAAGAACACCGGCAAGATCATCGCCGACTTAATCTGCCTGGTGGACGAGGTCTACGACGAGGACAAATCTCTCCTCCTCTTCGACCCCATCGAGACCTGGAAGAAGACGCTGCTCTCCCCCGGCGCCTACACGCTCCGCGAGCTGATGATCCCCGTATTTAAGGCCGGCGAATGCGTATACCACTCCCCGAAGGTCATGGAGATCCAGAAATACTGCAAAGGGGAGCTTGACACCCTGTGGGAGGAGTCCAAGCGACTCATCAACCCCACGAGATCCACGTGGATCTGTCCAACGAGCTGTGGCATATGAAGAACCAGCTGCTGGACAGTTATCATTATAACGATTAGATATGGCTTGAAAATCCGCGGACAAGCGGCTATAATACATGTATCATCTACAGGGCGACGCCCATCCCTTCCCATACAGGATGGGCGCTTCCCATTTCTTTTTTCTTCATCCGTTTTGCCAGATCGGCACAGATTTTTCAACGAGAAACCCGATGAAATTTTACAGCGCTGGAAGTGCGTTTTCAGCAGAAAGGAGCACAAATGACAAAACAGGACAATGCAATTCAGATGTTTGAGGAGCAAAAAATCCGCACGATATGGGATGAGGAGCAGGAAGAGTGGTATTTTTCGGTTGTCGATGTGGTTGGGGTTCTGACAGAGCAAACAACACTGCGAGGAGCAAGTACCTACTGGGCCGTTCTTAAAAAGCGGTTAAAGAATGAAGGGGCAGACCAGCTGCTTACAAATTGTAAGCAACTGAAACTGCAATCTCCAAAAGACGGAAAACGGTATAAAACCGATGTCGCAAACATAGAACAGCTCTTCCGCATCATCCAGTCCATCCCTTCGCCCAAAGCCGAGCCGCTGAAAATGTGGCTGGCAGAGGTAGGACGGGAACGCGTGGAGGAAACGCTGGACCCCTAGCTCACGATTGAACGCGCCTTGGAAACCTATTCAAAAAGGGGCTATACCCGCGAATGGATCAACCAGCGGCTGCAGGCGATCCAGGTCCGCAAGGAGCTGACCGACGAATGGCAGGACCGGGGGGTGAAAGCCGGAATCGAGTATGCGATCCTCACCGATGAAATCACCCGCGCCTGGTCCGGCATGACCACACGGCAGTACAAACGCCTCAAGGGTCTGACAAAAGAAAGTCTCCGGGACAATATGACGACAACAGAATTAATCCTGAATATGCTGGCGGAGACCTCCACCAAAGATATTTCCAAAGCCGAAAAACCAGAAACCTTTATCAAAAGCCAGGAAGTGGCTCACCGCGGCGGCAAAATCGCCGAAATCGCAAGAAAAGCCCTTGAATCAGAAACCGGCCATCCCGTCATCACGCCAAAGAACGCAGCAGAACTTCACGCGGTTATAGTGAACATGATCGAGAAAACAGCAAAATCTGCCGATAAAAAAGACTAAACAGACATGCCATTAAAAAGCATCCCCAGCCCGCGAAGCCGGAGAAGGGAACGGGGCGCTGTACGTTCCTAGAGGCTCGATCCGGTATGACTTGGGCGCAGGGCATGGGGAGCTCTGGGGTTTCGTCTGGCGCACAACGCCAGACGGAAAGGAGGTTACGGAGAGCAAAATTTCATCAGAAATTTTGCTCGAATACCTCCGGTCCCCAGAAGCGGACCATGACATGCGTCCTAGTCATACCTATCGAGTCTCCCGGAACGTACAGCGCCCCGTTCCCTTCTCCGGCCCCCGCCGTCTGCGAATCCTTATTTATTCCCCATCCCCACAAACAATTTCCGTATCCTCGCCGCCGCTTCCTTCGTATCCTCCGGACTGCCAAACGTGGAAAATCTGAAATACCCTTCCCCGCAGGCTCCAAAGCCCTCGCCCGGCGTGCCGATCACCTGAATCTCATTTAACAGCAGATCGAAGGTTTCCCAGCTTCCCATGCCGCCGGGGCACTGCATCCAGATATAGGGGGAGTTTTTGCCGCCGCAGTACCAGATTCCAAGATCGTCCAGCGCCTCCATCAGCACCTTGGCGTTCTGCTTGTAAATCCGTATATTGTCCATGACCTGGCGCTGTCCCTCCTCGGTGAAGACAGCCGCGCCGCCTCTCTGTATGATGTAGGAGACGCCGTTGGTCTTGGTGGTGCGGTTGCGGATCCACATCTGGTTAAAGCTCATGCCGTCACGCTCCAGCTCCTTCGGAATCACCGTGTACCCCAGGCGCGTCCCCGTGAATCCGGCGGTCTTTGAGAGGGAGCAGATCTCGATGGCGCAGGTTCTGGCTCCCTCGATCTCGAAGATGCTCCTCGGGAGAGACGGATCCTCGATAAACGCCTCGTAGGCCGCGTCGAAGAGAATCACCGAACCGTTTTTGTTGGCGAAATCCACCCATTTTTCAGCTTCTCCCTGCCGAACACCGCTCCCGTCGGGTTGTTGGGGGAACAGATGTAGAGGATGTCCGCCTTCACGCTGTCGTCCGGCTCCGGGAGGAACTGGTTGTCCCTGCCCGAGGCCAGGTGGACGATCTTCCGTCCCGCCATGACGTTGGCATCCACGTAGGCCGGGTAGGCCGGCTCGATGACCAGCGCGCTGTTTCCCCGGTCAAAGAGATCCAGGATATCCCCCAGCTCGTCGCTGGCACCGCTGGACACGAAGACCTCCTCCGGCGAGAGCTCCACGCCCTTCTTTGCGTAGTGGGCCGCGATGGCCTCTCTGAGGAACGGGCCCCGCACTCCGGCATGTAGCCGTGGAAGGTCTCCCGGCTGGCCTGGTCGTCCACGGCCCCGTGAAGCGCCTCGATGACCGCGGCGCCCAGGGGCAGGGACACGTCCCCGATGCCCATGCGGTACATTTTGGCGCCGGGATGCTCCTCCTGGTATTTCTTCACCTTCTGGGCGATATTGTAAAACAGATAGGAGTTCTTAAGCTCGCGTAGTGTTTGTTGGGCATTGTCATAGGTTTACCTCTCCTTCATATACAAATTCTGCCGGACCCGTCATAAACACGGTGCTGTCCGGCTGGATCCGGATGGCCAGGGTGCCGCCGTCCAGCTGCACGTAAACCGGCTCCCCGGGGCGGCAGAAGCCTTTCTTCAC
>BBZO01000044.1 GCA_001304875.1 Clostridia bacterium UC5.1-2E3 | reverse complement strand
CAGGAGACGAAGGCAGGAGACGGCGCGGGGGCAGGAGAGCCCACAGGAGAATGACGGCGACTAGAGGCTCGATGCAGGTATGCCTTAGGCGGCCGGACCGGGCGTCTTAGTCATACCCATCGAGTCTCCCGGAGTTGTCATTCTCCTGTGGGCTCTCCTGCCCCCGCGCCGTCTCCTGCCTTCGTCTCCTGCCTCACTGGCTGTGGGAACCCGCCTGCTTTAAATTCCCCACTTCTGACTGATCATTTGCAGCTGTACCATGTGCGGGTAAATTTCCCCGGTATTCATCAGTTTTCCGGTGTGCCCTGCTCGGCGACGGTTCCGTCTTTCAGCACTACCACCTTATCTGCGCCGCTCACTGTACGCATGCGGTGGGCGATGACAAGTACCGTTTTATTTTTAATCAGCCGCGACAGGGCGGTCTGTATCAATGTTTCATTTTCCACATCAAGGCTTGCCGTGGCCTCGTCCAGCAGAATGATGGGCGCGTCTTTAAGAAACGCGCGGGCGATTGAAATCCGCTGCCGTTCGCCGCCGGACAGCTCACAGCCGTTTTCACCGATCATGCTGTCATAGCCGTCCGGGAGCTTTAAAGCGAACTCTTCGCAGTTTGCCATTCTCGCCGCCGCAATCACCTCTTCGTCCGTCGCGTCCTTTCTGCCGATTCTGATATTTTCCATGATTGTATTGTTAAACAGCGTCACATCCTGGAATACGATGGAGTACAGGGACAGCAGTGTTTCCGGCTCTATCCGGGATATATCCATGCTGCCCACAGTAATTTTCCTCTGTCTATATCCCAGAATCGCGCGGCGAGGCGCGAAACCGTAGTTTTCCGCCCCCGGACGGTCCGACTAACGCGGTCACTTCGCCCTGCCTGGCTGTAAAGGTCACGTCCCTAAGCACCGTCTCGCCGCTGTTGTATGCAAATCCCACATGATCGAAAACAATGTCATAGCCCTGGTTCGTCAGTTTACTGCCGCCGTCCTGTACCGGCTGGTCGAGAATCTCATTCATCCGGTTGATATTAGTTTTTGTGGAGATAACTGCCGCAAGATTCTGCAGTGCGCCCTCCAGCGGGGCATACAGTCTGGAAGCCACTAATAGAAACATAAAAAACAGCGGAATATCAATCTCTCCGGAAATCAGCAGCGCAGACCCCACAAGCGCAACCGTTGCAATTCCAAATTTCAGTATCAGAGTTGAGGAAACCACAAACAGAGCAGTTCCAAGTTCTGTTATAATGTGTCTTTTTTCCACGTCGTCAATCTTCCTGTAAAGACCGCCCAGGTAGTCTGCTTCCGCGTTGTTCGCCTTTAAATCCTGTAAACTTTCGATGCACTCCTGTACGCCATCTTCAAGCGCCACATTTGCCGCCACGGATTTACTGTTGAAATACTCCTGTATGCGCGAAGAAAAAAACGTGATTGTAAACGCAACCGGCAGAACCCAGACTGCGGCGAGAGCCATCCGCCAGTCAAACGCGAAAAGGCAGATAGCGATAAACGTCGTAGAAATGAGGGATCCCGCCAGCAGGCACATAATGGGAAAATGCCGTTTCCAATGTCGCGCAGTCCCCCATAATGGAATTTGTCAGATCCGCAAGGTCTTTTTTCCCGAAGAAAGACAGCGGGATTTTCCGCAGCTGCTCGGCCAGGGTAATGCGCCTTACGCCGCTCTCTACATACGTTGCCAGATAGGTGGCATTATATTGAAACCAGGTGGCGGCAAAGATAAGCACAAGATAAAGCACCGCGCCGGCAACATAAAAGATCATCCGGTTTCCGTCTGTCTTCCCGTTCATGATATCAATGACAAAATAGTAGAGCAGCCCGACGGGGAGCATAAAAGAGATATCCTGCACAACGCAGGCGATACAGCCTTTTATCAGATCGGCCGCCCCCTGCCTTGATAAAGCAAAGCGTCTCTGCAGCATCTTAATCATAGTTCTGCCTCCTTTTCAATCTTCCACTCCGCAGCTTCCGAATAATTTTTCCACATATGCGTAAACATACCATTTTTTCTTATCAATTCATCGTGCGTTCCGCTTTCTGCAATTTCTCCATTCTGCATGACATAAATACAGTCTGCGCCTGTAATCGAGGAAAGTCTGTGCGCAATCATCAGCACGGTTTTCCCCTTTGAAAGAGCGGACAACGCCTGCTGTACCCGCACTTCATTGTCCGGATCAGCAAACGCGGTGGCCTCATCGAGAATTAAAATGGGCGCATTTTTCAGGATTGCGCGGGCTATGGTAATTCTCTGCTGTTCACCGCCGGACAGATAGACTCCCTTCGTGCCTACAACGGTATCGATGCCCTCTGGCAGCTTTTCGATAATATCCATGCACTGCGCAGCCTTCAGGGCATTGACAACCTCTTCGCGGGCGGCGCCGGGCCTGGCCATGCGCACATTTTCCAATACAGACGCTTTAATAAGCCGGCTGTTCTGAAACACAAACGATACCTGGTTCATCAGCGTTTCCTTAGGTATATCGCGTATGTCAGTATTTCCTATCAGAACACGCCCTTTCTGCGGGTCAGAAAATCTTGTGACGATATTTGCAAGCGTTGTCTTTCCGCCCCCGGAAGCGCCCACCAATGCCGCCGACTGTCCCGATTTAATTGACAATGACACATCATTTAACGCATTTTTCTCCCCGTCGTAGCTATAACTGACGTGTTCCAGTACGATGGAGTGATCCGATGGCACATGGCTGATCCGGCTTTCGGGCAGCGGCTTTTCCTTTAACACTCCGTCAATCCGGCGGATTGCATCGCTGACAATCATGGAGTCCTCGCTCATAAACATAATTTTTGTGAGCGTCGTACCGATCACCGGCGTGATCACGATATAGAAAATAAGGTTCAGCAGCAATTCATTGGTCACGCCGTCTCTTGTAAACAGGATCCCCCGGCAATCAGAAACGCAAACACGCCGTTGACCGCAGTTGTATAAAACATCATCGGCAGCCTCAGCGCTTTTGTATATGCGATGACCCATGTTTCATAATTATCGATCGCGGCTTTAAAACGCTTGAATGAAAAAATTGTCTGCCCGAAGGTTTTCACCACAGGTATGCCCCTCACATACTCGACCGCTTCATTGGACATATTGGAAAGAGCGTTCTGATATTCTTTCATTTTCTGTTCCATTCCGTCGCCTGTCATTTTCAGCATAATTAAAAAGCCAAGAATAACGGGGACAAGGCTTAACAACCCCAGCCGCCAGTCGAAGAAAAGAAGCAGGAAAAGCAGCCCTATGGGTGTGGCGATCGCGCCCGCCTTATCCGGCAGCCTGTGCGCGAGATAATTTTCCGTCGCGGCACTGGAAGTATTTACGATTCTTCTCAGATTTCCGCTTCCGTATTTCTCCGTCACGCCAGCCGGCAGGGCGGTGATATGACGCATCAGTTCTTTTCTGATATTGGAGGCGACACGAAACGCGCTTAAGTGGGAGCACAGCAAAGCAGCTATATAGACAGCCGTGGACAAAACTGCGAAAAATACGGCAGACCAGCCATACCCCGTGATATTTTCCGCCTGTGAGAAATCCGGGGAAACCTCCAGAATGTCGTGTATCATCCGCCATATGTACCAGAAAGGGACAAGGGCAAGCAGCGCGCTTATAACCGATAATATCCATGAAAGATACGTCAGGATTTTATGCGCGCCCGCATAGCCCATCAATCGTGATAAATTGGATTGCTTGTTCATCGAGAAACCTCCTTAAAATTTTTATGATACAGAGAACGGAATGCTGTCCTCGAATATCCTCTTTTAGTTAGTCATTGCTAACTGCTGATCAAAAATTATAGGGCTTACTGCCCCATAATTTTCATCCAGCCGGCGGTATAAAAAGCTCTCATCTCTTCCAGATAATGCTTTGCCTCCTCAAGCGGCATCTCATGTATAATCAGTTCAAAAAACGTATTAAACATCCCGGTTATCAGGATATGCTCCAGGCGCTCATCGATGGGCGGCGCGGGTCTGCCCAACTTTTTCAGCACCTCCAGATAATCATGCGTGCCCTTTGTCTCGATCTCCACCATCGTATCGATCAGATCCGAAAAGCGCGTCCCCTCTGAATGACAAAGAATCAGTTTGAATTTTTCCAGATGCTCATAAGCGTACAGCAGCATATCGTACATGCACACGCCGGAAATCGTCCCCAGCTGGTCCGGCTGCTCCTGCTGCGGCAGATCGGCAAACTCCCGCTGCGCCTTACGAAAACAGTCCAACATCCAGTCGTACTGCTCCTGTACCAGCGCCTCAAACAGTGCCTCTTTGCTGTCAAAATATCCGTAGAACGCTCCCGTAGTTACCCCTGCCGTCTTTACGATATTCCGCAGGGACGCCGACTTAAACCCTTTATCAAGAAATTCTTCCATGGCGGCCTGATAGATCAGATCCAAGGTTGTCTGTCCGGCTGTACTCACTGTTTTCCCTCCATGCATAACACTGTTATATAGCACTGTTATATTATAATACAGACAGAAGCTGCTGTCAACACCTGTGCTGAATGATCTGTATAACAGAGAAACGGCACAGCCGAAGCTGCGCCGTGTCCCGGAAATAGTTCTGATACTGTTTTTAGTTCCCCTTCGCGCGCTCAGCGTACTCCGTGATCACCAGGTCGCTGTAGGAACCCGTGTCTCCAGCTCGCCGGCTTCCTCCAGGATGTTCTGCAGAAGGTCAAAGCTTTTTTCCTCGAATACGGTGTCCCCTTTCCAGGTGTCCTGGGCTTTGTAGCGCTCGATGATGGCGGCGATGTCGGCCACGTCTGTCTCCTTGAACTGCGGGGAGATGGTCTCGGCGATCTCCTGGGAGCTGTGGCTGTTTACGTAGTCCAGACCTTTCTGGATGGCGTTGGTGAAGGACTGCACAATCTCCGGATTTTCGGCCAGGTAGCTCTTCTTTACGCTGTAGGCCGTGTAGGCACATAGCCGGAGTCCACGCCGAGGGAGGCGACCACATAGCCGTCGCCATTTTTCTCCAGGGAGGTGGCGAAGGGCTCAAATTCCACGGTGTAGTCGGCGTCATTGCTGGTAAACGCCGCGGCGGTCAGACCGAAATCGATGCTCTGGTCGATGGTGAGATCGGATTTCGGGTCGATGCCGTTTTTCTTTAAGATATACTCAAAGACCATCTGCGGCATACCGCCTGTTTTCATATGCACAATGAAAATATTGCTCCGACAGCTGTTTCGCCGTAAATTTCCCGAACGGCTCCGGAAGGTATTTCCCGGCAAGTGCTGCGATTTCTTCTTTTGATTTCAGGATCCGATAGGGTTTCAGCGGATTGTCCGTATCCTCCAGGATCCCTTCGTTTTTCATCAAGCGGATATAAGGCAGAATGCTCTGCTTTGTCTTTCTAACCCCCAGTGCTGTAATATGCTCAGACAGGTATTTTGCTGAAGTATAGCCGCGGCTATCCTCGGCGGTCAACACCATCACAACAGCGATCACCGTATTTTCCCGGCGGTTCATCTCTATCGCAGGACTATATGTGATATGATCAGACAACCCGTATTTCAAAGAAATTTCCGGCATTCCATTTTCATCCACATCGATCCGTTCAATCAGAAGTTCAATATCTCTCCGGTCAAGAACGCCGCCTCTGATGATCGCATCAATCACTTCTCCTGCATTTTTCAGTCTGTCTTTCCCGTCCGGTGTTTCGGCGGCGGCTCTGTCCAGATCTTTCAGCTGTATTTCCATACTGTGAAGCTGCGCCAGCAGGTTTCTCTGTATGGAATCATACGTCTCTTCAATCAGATGTTCCGCGCCGGAAACCAGGGCCATATCTCTTACCTTTTGCATCAAAAGAATTTTTATCTGCTCTTTTCTGTTCTGAATTTCTCTTTTAAGTTTCTGCCTTGTTTCTGTCGTTGTTCTCTTTTCCGTCTCAAAATCATGCAGATCGCAGGAGGCAATCACTCCGCACAGCGCATTTCTGCACATTTTAATGTAGCCCACCACATCCTCCATCAGATCGTTTTCTTCGATCAGATGCGCCTTGGGGCAATACCGCCTGCCTTTTGTGTTATAGGTGGTACAGATATAATACTTCCGCTCTCCGGAAGGTGTTTTTCTCCGGATCGGTGTCAGGCGGCTTTTACAGTCTTTGCAGAACAGGCAGCTTCCAAAGGGACTGGAAATTTCAGAGCCAGGCCTCTGCCCCCGGCTGCCGCGGTAATGGGTACGGTTCCGCTTTTCTTTCAGTTCCTGAACCAGAGAAAACGAAGTCTGATCAATGATAGCAGGGTGATGGTCTGCGAATATGTACTGTTCCTCTCTGGGAATCCGTTTGTCTTTGCCGTGAACGGTAGTTCTGGCACGCTTTTTCAGGCGCAATGTTCCAATGTAGAAATCATTATCCAGAAGCTCCTTCACCATTGCATCCGACCAGGAAGGCGCGACCCTCTTTCTGGTAACGCGGCCTCTGGAGAGTTCCCGTTCTCTCTGGGCCATAGAGGGCGTAGGGATATTCCGGGCAGTTAAATAACTGGCGATTTTCCGGTATCCGTAACCCGAAATATAGAGATCAAAAATCAACCTTACATAGTCCGCTTCTTCCGGTACAATTTTTAATTATGCTTTTGTCTTTCTCATCCCGGCAGTAGCCAAAGGGAGGTTTTGTTATCAGAGTGCCTTCTTTCTGCCTGGCGCTGATGGCACATCTGATTTTTCTGCTGGTATCTTTCACATACCGTTCATTAAACCAGGTCTTAATGCCAACGGTATCATCGCTGGAATCTAAAGAATCAAAATGATCATCAATGACGATCAGATGCTTTCCCTGTTCTTTAAATTCATCCAGCAGCAGAAGCACTCTGGCATTATGCCGTCCCAGTCTCGAAAAATCCTTCACATAAACCGTGTCAATCTCTTTCTCAAGATCTGCCATCATCTGCTTAAAACCGGGCCGGTCAAACACATAACCGGAAATGCCGTCATCCTCATACCAGCAGTCTATAAAAGCGCCGTGTTCCGCCGCATATTGGCTGATGATCAGTTTCTGATTTTCAATGGACACATAATTTTTCTTGTCGTCATCCCTGGAAAGGCGCACATAACCTGCATTCATAAGCCCGTCCTCGCATCTGTTCCCTGTATGTGATTTTTAATCATCGCTTTTATCCCATCCTGGATACCGGAACCTGGCTGCCCGTCCAGAAATACGACAATCCGAAATCCCATTCCAGCGTATTTTTCTTTTTCTGTCTGAAGCGCATGCTGTGAAACAAAATCGGTCTGCCAGAGATAATAGGTCGTTTTTTTCAGAACCGTCACATCCTTTTGTCTATATCCTTGCAGTAAGATATGAATATGAGGTATTTTTATGCCTGTCCGGCAGAAAAGAAGCTTGTTGAACCATAAAAATTGTATTATACTTAGTACATTAACAGAATCGAGGAATGATATGTCAAATACAGATTACAAATCTACCGACGCATTAATGCGGCATCTCAGAAATAATGGAATTTCAATATCTGGAAGTTCACAGAAACAGCAGCTGATTAATACCGGATACTTTCATGGATACAAAGGATACCGTTTTTTTGTATCATCGCACCGTAAGCTCCCGTTCCATTCATACAATGAAATCAATGCAACGATTCAGTACGACACAAGGCTGAAAACTCTGCTGTATGGGAAAATGATGTTTATTGAAACAGCTGTCAAAAATATTGCACTTAATACGATTATGGCAGAAATCGATTCAAGCAGCATATATGATATGTATGATAAGGTCGTAAGCAGCTACAAAAATTCTCCGCCAGAAACCTCTGAGGATATCAGGAAAAAATATCAAAATAACAAATTGAATCTGCAGGCTCCATTCAAAATTCTATTGCCGCCGCATATCGAAAAGGAAATCCGAAAATTACCCATTTTTATAACAACATAAATTACAGCGATGTCCCAATCTGGGCAATATTTGAAATACTGACAATGGGGGATTTTGGTTATCTTCTTTCGTGTCTGACAAAGGATATGAGGAGGAAAATCTCTCGGAAAATCGGCTTGAATTTATCCAGCGATACAGACTGTACATTAGTTTTTAAATATGTGTATGCTTTAAAGGATTTAAGAAATGCAATCGCCCACAACGATGTTGTTTACGATACCCGTTTTAGAAAAATGGATCCTTCCAGACCTATGAAGCAGTGCCTGGTCTTAGAGATGGGATTGCTATATATAAATTTTAAAACGATCGGAGATTATATCATTCTTATATGTTATTATCTGCTGCTTTTAAAAGTACCCAGAGCAGAAATCAAAGCGTTTATCAGAGAGTTTGAAAAAATAACAAAGGAATACGAAAAATCAGTGAATCCCGGCATATCAGCGATAACGATTCATCCGGATCTATATTCCCGCATGGATATTTTGAAAAAAACAATTTAGATTATTGCATATTTTATACGGCTGTAGTATAGTATAAACAGTAATTGGGGTATGTGTTTGCGGACACATACCTGGAGGAGCCGGAGAAATCCGGCTTCTCTTTTTTCGCTGGAAATGGCTTTGTAGTGCGGTAAATTTACATGGATATATGCATACCGCCTGCTCTCCCGCCCAGCACCTTCTTCCCCCTCAGATCATCCCAGGCAAAATTCTCCTGCGGCTCCCTGGCCACCAGGAAATTTCCGGCCCGCTGGGTGAGCTGGGCAAAGTTCACGGCGTAGTCCTCCGCGCCCTCGGCGTAGGTGTAGATGCTGGCCTCGGAGCCCATGAAACCGATGTCGGCATCGCCGGAGATCATGGCCGTCATCACCTTGTCGGCGCCTCCTGCATTGACCAGGGTCAGATCGATCCCCTCCCTCCTCAAAGTAACCCAGCTCGATGGCCGCGTACTGGGGCGCATAGAAAATGGAGTGGGCCACCTCGCTCAGCGTCACCGGCGTAAGGCCGTCCTTTCCCGAATCGCCGCCCTGGCAGCCTGCCAGGCTTAAGGAAGCCGCCAGAAAGGCGGCAGAGAGCCAGAGGGCCGAACCTCTGCGGTGTGATCGTCTCATATGAAATCCTCCTTAAAAATCAGCACATAATACTATATTGTATTTTTGAGGAGGAAAATGGTGCGTCCAGCGGGCAATTCTTTTCTTCCTAGAAACCCAGTCCCACGTAAAGCACCGCGAACACCAGCGCCGGCAGCATGTTCGCCACCTTGATTTTCACCGGGAACATGATGTTGACGCCCACGCAGAAAATCAGCATGGAGCCCACCATGGACATGGCGTCGATCATGGGAACAGTGAGCAGCGGCTCAATCACGCGGGCCAGCACCGTCACCGTCCCCTGGAACAGGGCCACAGGGATGAAGGAGCAGATGGCCCCCTTCCCGTAGCCCGCCGCGAACACCATGACGATGACACAGTCTAAAATGGCCTTCGTAAACAGCATGGACGGGTCTCCTCCGATGCCGTCCTCCAGCGCGCCCACCACGGCCATGGCCCCGACGCAGATGGTTAGGGAAGTGGTCACGAAGCCCTCCACAAACATGGGGTCCCGCTCGCTGTGAAGCCGCACCCGCAGCCAGTCGCCGAACTGCTCCAGCCGCCGCTCGATGTCCAGAAATTCTCCGGTCACGGCTCCTAAAACCAGCGACACCACCGCCAGCATGCTGCCGGAGGAGGCGACGGTTCCCCCGGAGACCGTGAACATCTTCTCCAGCGCCCCCGCGATGCCCAGAAACAGCACCACCAGGCCGATGGCCTGCATGATGGTGTCCTGGTATCTCTGTTTCAGCCCTCTCTTTAAGCATAAGCCGACGCAGCCCCCGGCGATGACGGCGGCCGCGTTGACAATGGTTCCTATCCCTGGCATATCCTGTTCCCCTCATTCGTAAAATTCATTTTCATGTGTCCCTCATTGTACTACGGTCTGTTCCGGTTTACAAGAGCCAAAAAAGCACCGCCCTGCCGCATCCTTCAGATAATCCAGATATCCGGCCTTCTCCACGGATCCGCCGGCGAGAATCTGCACCTCACCCAGCGGCGTGCCATTTAACGTATATTTCAGCACGCCGACGGGCGTTCCCTGTTCCACGGGCGCAGGGATGCTCTCGGGCAGCGAAAGCTCCTTCTCCACGCCGGAAAAATCTTCGCCGTGAAGCCCCAGATATGTAAATTCCCCCGCATATGCAAGGGGAACCTCCCGCTCCACGCCGCCGGTGACCGCGAGAGACGGAAGCTGCGGCATGGCCTCGTCACGGTAGAGCCGGCACGCCCCAAAACCGTAATTTAAAAGGCTGACGGCGTCGGCAAACCTGGCCTTGTAGTCGGGCGCCGCCAGGACGACGGCGATTAAGTCCACTCCGTCCTTTCTGCCGGTGGCCGACAGACAGTATTTTGCCAGGGAGGTGGAGCCGGTTTTTAAGCCTGTCACCTGGAAATTGGTGGCCATCTTAAGCAGCTTGTTGGTGTTGGAGAGACAAAATTCCTTGGAACCCTGTTTCGTCACGTGGGTGATATTTTCCATCCATATGGTGGAATAGTTGAAGATCTCCGGGTATTTCGTGATAAGCTCGCGGCTCATCAGCGCGATGTCCCTGGCAGAGACGGCGTGGGTCGTGGAGGCCGTCAGCCCGCAGCAGTCCTCGAAATGGGTATTGTTCATCCCCAGCCCCCTCGCTCTCTCGTTCATCATCTGCACGAAGGCGCCCTCGTCCCCGGCGATAAACTCCGCCATGGCCACGGAGGCGTCGTTGCCCGACGAGATGACGATGCACTTGATTAACGTCTCCACGGTCTGCACCTCGCCCTCCTCCAGAAACACCTGGGAGCCGCCCATGGATTTGGCGTGGGCGCTGGTGACCACCTCGTCGGTGAGCCGGATTTTCCCGGATTCCAGCGCGTCGAAAATGAGCAGCAGCGTCATGATCTTCGTGACGCTGGCCGGATTTCTCGCCTCGTCGGCGTTTTTCTCATAGAGGACGGTGCCGGTGGACGCCTCCATGAGAATCCCGCAGGCGCCGAGATCTCCGGGCCCTGGTACGCGGGCGCCTGCGCTGTCTCCTGCACCGCAGGATCCGCACCCGCATCCCAGCCCACAGTCTCCTGCACCGCGGGATCCGCGCCCGCATCCCAGCCCACAGTCTCCTGCGCCGCGGCAGCTCCGCCCGCACTCTCCTGCACCGCGAAAACGCCCGCTGCAGGCACAGAAACCGGCAGATCCGGCTGGGACGCCAGGGCCGTCCCGGCAAAGACCTGCAGCGACAGCGCGCCGGCACACAGGATTGCCACAAATCGTTTCATATTCATTCTCCATCCATTTTATTCTGCTATAAGATATGAGCTCTGGCCCTGTCCTCATGCAATCCATTGAGCCCGCGGCGTGAACCGCCGTTTTCTGTCACAAATTTACATATTTTTTTAAACTTTTTTGTGACAAGCCCCGATCTTCTGTGCTATACTTAGGTTTAGTCCTGTTTTAAACTAAAAACGAAATTGTTATACTATTGGAGTGATTACATATATGAGCAGACATGATTACCGGCGCAGGCTGAAGCAGCGCCGAAGAAGAAACAGCCTTTTCTGGCGCCATCTCCCTCGATTGTGACGGTTCTCATCATCCTGGCCGTTCTCCTGGGCCTGGGATTCGGGGGCTATAAATTTTTCAAATCCAGAAGCTCCGTGGAGACCGGCGGAAAGGCATCCGCCTCCGACACGGTTCCGGCAGACACGGATGAGGCCGGCACGACGGGCGGCAATGCCGGCACGGACGGCGAAGCGGACGGATCCGGTGAAAGCGGTGCAGAGCCCGACGCACAGTCCGGCGCGGAGGCTCTGATCTCCCAGGCCCGCGGCCTTGCGCAGATGTACGACTACGACGGAGCCATCGCCCTGCTCACCGGAGACACAGAGTACGCCGGCGATCCGGCGGTGCAGGAGGCGCTTAAGGAGATCGGGGACGAGAAGGCCACCCTGGTGCGCGTAAACCCGCAGGAGATCACCCACGTGTTCTTCCACTCCCTCATCATGGACACCTCCAAGGCCTTCGACGGCGACAGCCGTGAGGCCGGCTACAATCAGGTGATGACCACGAAGGATGAGTTCTTAAAAATCATGGAGTCCATGTATGAGCGCGGCTTCGTGCTGGTGCGGCTCCACGATATCGCCTACGAGACCACCGACGAAAACGGCAATGTCTATTTCAAGGAGGGCGACATCATGCTGCCCCCCGGCAAGAAGGCGTTTGTCCTCTCCCAGGACGACGTCTGCTACTACGAATACATGGATGGCGACGGATTTGCCAGCCGCATGGTCATCGGTGAGGACGGAAAGCCCACCTGCGAGATGAAGCTGGACGACGGTTCCGTGGTGACCGGCGACTACGACCTGGTTCCCATTTTAAACCGCTTCATTGAGGAGCATCCCGGCTTTTCCTACAAGGGAGCCAAGGGCGTCCTGGCCTTCACCGGCTACAACGGCATTCTGGGCTACCGCACCGCGGCCTCCTACAGCGAATCTCCCACCTACGAATCCGACCGGGAGATGGCCGCCGCCGTGGCGCAGTGCCTGCGGGACGACGGCTGGGAGCTGGCCTCCCACAGCTGGGGCCACCGGAACATGGGACAGATCTCCATGGAAAACTTCATCACCGACACCACCAAGTGGGAGAACGAGGTGGAGACCCTCACCGGTCCCTGCGACATCATCCTCTTCCCCTTCGGCAGCGACATCGGAGACTGGCATGCCTACTCCCCGGACAACGAACGGTTCCAGTATTTAAAATCCGTAGGCTTCCGGTATTTCTGCAACGTGGACTCCCACCAGTACTGGGTACAGATCGGCAGCGACCACATGCGCCAGGGCCGGAGAAATCTGGACGGCTACCGCATGTACTATGATCTCATTGATCCGGAGATCGATCACTTAAGCGATCTGTTCGACGTGGAGGAAGTGTTCGACCCGGCGAGACCGACGCCGGTGCCGCCAATGTCTTAAAGTGAGGAATGACAGGCTATGGAAATGATTTTAAACGATGCCGCGCCGGCACCCGCCAGACGCACCAAGCGTCAGCTGCAGGCTTTAAAAACAAAGGACAGGCTCTTCGTCGCCGCGGTGAAAATGATAAACGAAAAGGGCTACGAGAACGTCAGCGTCGAGGACATCACCTCCGCCGCCAACGTGGCCAAGGGAACCTTTTACACCCATTTCGAATCGAAAGAAGCGGTCGTGCACTATACGTTCCAAAATTCGGACGCCATCTACTTAAAGGCCAGCGCACAGGCAAAGAGCCCCGATTTTCTGACCACGGTCACCCGCTTCGTGCGCCTCTCCTACACGGAATTTGAAAAGCGCGGGCGCGGCATCATGAAGGCCATGATCAGCAACTATTTCTCGGCTCCCGGCCGCAACTTCTACGGGCAGGACCGAAAGCTCTACCAGTGCCTGGAGCAGATGGTGGAGGACGGAAAGCGCCAGCAGGTTTTAGACGGCAGCCGTCCCAACGAGTGGTACATCTCTCTTCTCATGTCCTCGTTAGCGGGAATTGAGATCATCTGGTGCTTCGATTTTCTGGACCGCAGCCTGGCCGATATGGCGGAGGACGCCATCCGGGCGACGGCCACCGGCATGATGAAACAGGCAGACTCATTTTAACTTACTTGTCAATTCTTATATACTGCAAAAACAGGCAGGAAAAACGCGGAGGAAGCTCTCCCTGTTTTCCCTGCCTGTCTGCTTTATTCTCTGCAAAAAATACATTTCAAATAAACATTTCCTTTTTTTCACCATCCAAATATAAGTCATATTTTGTCAGACCATTGTGAAAAATACACAATGTTTTTGTAAAATTTTGACATTTTTGTACCTTTACATGAGGATATTTTATGAATTATAATGACTGTAAGTCAATGACCTACAGTCATTTATCACAAACCAGACAGGACAAATGACAGCGAACACCGTAAAACTGCAAAAAGGAGGCAACATATCTATGAAAAAGTTATTCCCCGTGATTTTAGCCACATCCGCATGTCTTGGTCTTCTCACCGCCTGCGGCGGCAGCACCTCCGCCGGATCAGACACCGCCGGTTCCGGCAGCACCGGCGAGACCTACGAGCTTAAATTCGCCAGCCAGGACGCCGAGGGACTTCCGTCCACCGAGGCCATGCACTGGATTGCTGACGAGGTAAACGCCCGCACCGACGGACACGTGACCTTAAAGATCTACCCGTCCAACCAGCTGGGTTCCGCACAGCTTCTCTACGAGGGCGTCATGGACGGCTCCATCGACATGTACTTAGGCTACTTAGATCCCACCTACGATATCGTGTTCGACATCACCACGATCCCGTTCCTGGCCAGCAACTACGACCAGATCGCCTACATCTGCTCGCCGGAGTCCAACTGCTACCAGCTCTTTGACGAGCACTGCGCACAGACCGACATGAAATTTTTAGGGTTCTTCTTAAACGGCGTGAACGGCATTTTCTCCACGGAGCCGCTGGGCGACTATCTGGACGTGAACGCCCACAAGGACGCCGTCATCCGCATTGCCAACTCCAAAACTTACTCGCTGGGCATCGAGGCCCTGGCTACTCCACGATCACGATCCGTGGTCTGACACCTACACCTCCCTCCAGACCGGCGTTATGGACGGCATGACCGGCATCCCCTCCTACATGGTGGCCCAGAACTTCGGCGATCTGGCGAAATACTACGTGGCCATGGACGCCTTTATGGAAAACAACGTCATCGTCATGTCACAGGTGACCGCAGAAAAGCTTCCCCAGGAATACCTGACCATCATCGAGGAGGTCTGCGCGGAAATGTCCGAGAAGTCCATTCCCAACACGGAAACCGAAGTCAACGAGGGCATCGAGACGCTTAAAGAAATGGGCGTGGAGATTCTTCCGATCACCGACGAGGAGCGCGCACAGATCGGCGCACAGGTATTAGAGAAAATCACCCCCGACCTGGAGTCCTACTTCGGAAAAGAGCTGCTGGACAAAGCCTACGAGGATATTGAGAACGCATCCAAATAAACGTAAGGAAGGAGACGATCTCTGTGAAAAATTTTTACGATAAAATGTGCCAGTCATTTCTGGCAAAGGGCATCCGGAGTTTCTACCAGACAGCGATCTTCGTTTCCGGAATGATCATCCTGCTGGCCATGGTGGCCACCGTCGTCCTGCGCTACGTTCTCAAAATGAACCTGTTCGGGATGGACGAGATCATCCTCTGCTTCGTGTTCTGGTTCTACTTTTTCGGCGGCGTCAACGGCAGCCGTGAGGACTCCCAGATCCGCGCAGACGTGGCAGCCACCCTCATAAAGAACAAGAAGGCCGTCTGGATTCTGCGCCTGGTCACCAGGGTTATCGAGCTTGTGGTCCTGGCCTTCCTGGTGGTGCTCTCGGTCCAGCTTTTCATCACCAACTGCGACCGCATGCCCTCCACCCAGGGCCTTAAAATCCCATACATCGTTCCGCAGTTTGCCATCGTGGTGGGATTTGCCCTTATGTTTATATATAACGTCGGTCATCTGCTCCGGGCGCTCATCGACGGACCGGAAACCGAGGAAAAGGAGGTGTAGCACGGCATGGATGTCATTTTAGGTATTATTATCTTAATCGTTATGATTGTCATCGGCGTGTCCATCCCCTTTGCATTTGGCGTCGCCATGATTTACTATTACTTTCTGATGGGCGGTTCCCCCGCCACCACCATCTCCGTGGGCTTCAGCCAGCTGAACTCGCTGGTTCTCCTGGCGATCCCCATGTTCGTCATCGCCGGCGGAATCATTGAGAAGGGCAAGCTGGGCGACGCGCTGGTGGGCTTCATCGATATGTTCATCGGACATATCAAAGGCGGCCTGGGAGCGGTTTCCGTCATCGCCAGCGCCGTGTTCGGCGCCATCACCGGAAGCTGCGCAGCGACGCTCTCCTGCATCGGCTCCGTCATGATGCCGAAACTTCGGAAAGCCGGCTACGACGACGGCTTCGCCACCGCTTTACTTGTAAACGCAGGCCCCTTAGGACTTCTGATTCCCCCCAGCGCGGACCAGATTCTCTACGCCTGGTCCGCTGGAGAGTCGGTGCTGGCGTGCTTTCTGTCCACGGTCATCCCCGGCATCATCCTGGCCATCCTGCTGTGCATCATCAACCTGATTTATGCAGGCCGCAGCACCACGGTCGTGGCACAGGAGCGGGTGAAATTTCTCCGCAGCCGGCGGACAGCGCGTGAAGGTCGGCATCCCGGCGCTCCTGTTCCCGGTGATCATCCTGGGCGGAATCTACGGCGGATTCATGACCCCCACCGAGGCCGCCGCCATCTCCATCATCTACGCCATCCCCGTAGGTATCTACATCTACAAGGGCATGAAGTGGAGAGATTTAAAGAGCATTTTCATTGAAACCGGAACCACCACCGGCGTCATCATGGTCATGCTGTTCGTCATCATGATCGTGGCCAGGAACTTCACCATGGCCGGCGTGCCGGATATTTTAAAAAACGCGCTTTTAAGCGTCTCCGACAACAAATATGTCATTCTTCTGATGTGTAATATTTTCCTGGTCATCATCGGTATGCTGATGGACGACGTGTCCGGA
This sequence comes from Clostridia bacterium UC5.1-2E3, assembly GCA_001304875.1. Lineage (GTDB taxonomy): Bacteria > Bacillota > Clostridia > Lachnospirales > Lachnospiraceae > Ventrisoma > Ventrisoma faecale. Next base: position 2,374 of record BBZO01000044.1, on the reverse strand, counting down.
ATGCTTCTGTGCACGCCGCTGCTGCTCCCGCTGATGAAGGAAATCGGGATCGATCCCATCCATTTCGCCGCCATCATCGGCGTGAACCTTGGTATGGGAAATATCACCCCGCCCACGGCTCCCTGCTCTACATCGGCTGCCGTCTGACGGGCACCCCGCTCAACCAGGTCATGAAGCCCACGCTGGTCATGCTGTTCGGCGCCTGGCTTCCGACCCTGTTACTCACTACATACATTCCGCAGATCTCGCTGTTCCTTCCGAGTCTGTTTGGATTTGTATAATACTTCTTTTCATTCCCTCCTGAAGGGTCTGCCGGATCTGACGCCGGCAGGCCCTTTTTCTTCATCTTCTTCGTGTCATCCTTCCCGTATCACTTTTCCCGTATCATCTTCTTCACATTGTCTCCTTCGCTTCAACCGCCTCGTGTCGTTTTCTTCATATCTTCTCCCCCTCTCATCGTCTCCCTCTCATCCTTCTGTCCGGTCTTCCATGGACGCCACCATATTCTTCACATGCTCCCCGGAGACCGCCAGGCTGCCGAAGGGCCGCATGGCGAAGGCCATGAGCTTCATGGGGTTGTCGTCGGCCGCCGTGCGGTTGGAGCTCATTTTCCCGCAGATCACACAGCGGTGAATGATGGCCCACTCCCCGTTTTTCCTCACCCACACGCCGATGGGTTCCATGCGGCCATGACAGTCTGAACCGCGGTCTCCCGGGCAGTCGTCCAGATGGACACTGGTCAGGCAGTAAGGACAGTGGTTCCTGTGCCCGCTCCCCGCCCCCTCCGGGACCACCAGCCGCCCGCAGGCCCTGCAGGTGAACGCGTCCATGCAGGGGTGTGTCTTAAAATATCTCTTATCATATTTTCTTCTCTTATTCTCACGGTTCATTTTTATATCCTCCTAAACTTCCCTGTCCGCCCATCATTCTCGTCAGCTCCTCCACCTTCTCGATGGGAAACGGCGGCGCGGACAGCGGTTTCGACGCGATTGACAGTATCTTCATCGGATTGTCGTCCGGTGCGGCCGGCACAGCGCTCATTCCGCCGCACAGCCGGCACCTTCCGATGATCTCCCACTTTCCGTCCGGCTTCACCCAGATGCTGACCGGCTCCAGAATGCCGCCGCACGAGAAGCCTTCCCCGTCCTCCTCATGCACCGCCGAGAGGCAGTTGGGGCAGTGCGTCCGCTCCGTCTCAAAGGCGTTTCCAGGAGTCCATCCGCAGTTTGGGCACACATATGGCTTGCTGTTTTCTTTTGGTCTTCTATTTTCTTCTGATCTTCTATTTCTTTCCATTTTTACTCTTCACCTTATAAATTTCATTTTTTACACTACGCTTTTCTACTTTTGATTTTGCACGTCAAAATGAGTGTGCGCTGCCGCGCGCACAAAAAAGGACAACCCACCATCCATGAGTTGTCCGTGTACCCGTTTCGCGGTCCGCCCCTGCTCCCCTGCTGTCTCTCAGACATCTGCACGCAGACGGACAGAACGCACCCTTTTTTCTCAAAAATAAAAAGAGTCCGCCCGATACCACTATCCGCAAAAACAAGTACAACAAAAAACTCATCTGAATGCTCGGATGAGAAATTATTGATTGTCCCATTTTCAGCGAATAGCCGACATCAAGCCACTCCTCTCTATCGTTTCTGGCTTATGATAGCACAGCGGGCGGAGATATGCAAGAGCAATTTCTCCGCCCGGCTGTGTATTTTTCACAGCCTCCTCATTGCTTTGCATGGTAAGCTTTGCATTGACACAGGTATTCAGTACCTCGATTTCTTCTCTGCCCAACACGACATCCGCCCCGCTGCCGTCTAACCAGTCCTCCATCTTTTCCTTATCTGATTTTATTATAGCCATTCCAGACGCCTTTGTATATCCGTTTTTTTCCATTCGCGGGCATTCACGCGCGCAGAAGTTTTCCGCAAAACACATGAAGAAGCCTCCTGTCTGTGGTATGATATAAGCAAGAAACAATTTAAAGAAATTACCAAAATCACCGCCGCACACCCCCGCGGCAGAAACGAGGCAGACATGAATAAATCCGAACAATACCAACAGGACATCGGAAACCATTTCAAGGCATGGAAATCCAAACCTCCCTGTGACGGGATCAACCACCCGGCCAGCGTGTTCATTTCCGACGGCATCGTCTGCCCCGGGCAGTGGTTTTCCCAGAAGGTTCGCCCGCTGTTCCTGCTGAAAGAAGCCTATCACGAATCCGGCGACTGGGATCTGATCTCCCAGCATCTGATGACGCGCGACCGGATGAAAAAAAGCATCTGGCGTCGCGTGTCCGAGTGGACCTATGGTCTCACGGGCACCACAAAGGACGCCATCCTTCCGTTTCCCGACGACGAGGCGATGCAGT
>BBZO01000043.1 GCA_001304875.1 Clostridia bacterium UC5.1-2E3 | reverse complement strand
AATGTCCGGGGAGATGACGAGGAAAGAGCGGATTTTGAGAAGTCTTAAGATGATCCGCGGGGAGCAGGAAGCTGTCGATGAGGCGGAGAAGCGGCAGATGGAGTCGGTGCTCTATGCGCTGGCGATGAAGTTTCTGACAAAGGAAGAACTGGAAGAAGTATGGGAGGTGTTTCGTATGACAGTGTTAGGTGAGATTCTGGTGGAGCATGGGAAGGAGATTGGAATTGAGGCATTCATTCTCGATAATCTGGAAGAAAATATCCCGCGTGACCGGATTATAGAAAAGCTGATTCGGCGATTTTCTTTGACCCGGGAGAGTGCAGAGAGCTATTTTCAAAAATTCGTAGGATAAAATACAATATTGTTTAGAAGATATCCGGGGAGGTATTTCGTATGACAGTATTAGGTGAGATTCTGGTGGAGCATGGGAAGGAGATTGGGAAAGAAATTGGAATTGCAGAGGGAAGAACGCAAGGGATTGCAGAGGGAAGAACCCAGGGAATCGAGCGTTCATCCTCGACAATCTGGAAGAAAACATTCCGCGTGACCGGATCGTAGAAAAACTGATCCGCCGCTTTTCCATGACCCCGGAGGAGGCGGAGTGCTGCTGTCAGCGCATCGCCGGCCAGTCTTTCTGAGCAGCCGCTCCCGCACGCTGGCTTGTCTCCTCCATTTTTCCGTCCCGCCCACTTGACAAATACCAGTGAATCATCTAAAATCAAGGATACCCTGGCAAACGGTTCAGGGCTTTGAAAATATCAGAGATCATGACAATGACGAGGAACAGTAAGTCCCCATGCACATGCAGAGAGGAAATCATCTGGTGCGAGATTTCCGTGCCCCTGGGAGCCCAACCCGCCTCCGAGTCCCGTATGAAAGTACGGCGTCTGTCCCGCGTTAAGGGAGTTGAGGAGAGTTGGCGTCAGGCCAGCTAATTTGGGTGGTACCGCCGAGCCATTCGGTCCCTTATGCGAGGGATCGGATGGCTTTTTCATTTAAGTAGGAACGGCGTTCCCTGTTAAACAAAAAGCTCCGGCGCAAGTGTGCGCCTGGCGCACACTTTTTCATTTTATCAAAAAAGGAGAATAGGAAAATGGCTAAGGAAAAGAAATTAGTAGAAGCGATCACTTCCATGGATGTGGATTTCGCCCAGTGGTACACCGACGTGGTGAAGAAGGCGGAGCTCATCGAGTATTCCAGCGTGAAGGGCTGCATGGTGATCAAGCCGGCAGGCTACGCGATCTGGGAGAAGATCCAGGCGGAGGTGGACCGCCGCTTCAAGGCGACCGGCGTGGAGAATGTCTACATGCCCATGTTTATTCCGGAGAGCTTCTGCAGAAGGAGAAGGACCATGTGGAGGGATTTGCCCCCGAGGTTGCCTGGGTGACCCACGGCGGCCTGGAGCCCCTGCAGGAGAGAATGTGCGTGAGACCGACCTCCGAGACCCTGTTCTGCGATTTCTATAAAAATGACATCCAGTCCCACAGAGATCTGCCCAGACTCTACAACCAGTGGTGTTCCGTGGTCCGCTGGGAGAAGACGACCCGTCCGTTCCTCCGCTCCAGAGAGTTCTTATGGCAGGAGGGCCACACCGCCCACGCCACCCATGAGGACGCCCAGGCGAGGACGGAGCTCATGTTAAATGTATACGCAGACTTCTGTGAGGAGGTTCTGGCGATCCCTGTGATCAAGGGCCGCAAGACCGATAAGGAGAAATTGCAGGCGCCGAGGCGACCTACACCATCGAGGCGCTGATGCACGACGGAAAAGCCCTCCAGTCCGCGACCAGCCACAACTTCGGCGACGGCTTCGCGAAAGCGTTCGGCATCCAGTACACCGACAAGGACAACACACTGAAATACGTTCACCAGACATCCTGGGGCTTAAGCACCCGCCTCATCGGCGCCATCATCATGGCTCACGGCGATGACAACGGCCTGGTTCTTCCGCCCAGGATTGCGCCCACCCAGGTGATGATCGTGCCGATCCAGCAGAAGAAGGAAGGCATTCTGGAGAAATGCATGGAAGTCAAAGACATGCTCTCCAATTTCAGCGTCAAGGTGGACGATTCCGACAAGAGCCCGGGCTGGAAGTTCAGCGAGTCCGAGATGCGCGGCATTCCGGTGCGCGTGGAGCTGGGACCGAAGGACATGGAGGCCAACCAGGCTGTGCTGGTGCGCCGCGACACCCACGAGAAAATCACCGTCTCCCTGGACAACATCGCCGAGGAGGTGGGAACACTTCTGGAGACCATCCAGAAGGATATGTTCGAGCGCGCAAAGGCCCACAGAGAGGCCCATACCTACGTGGCGCGCACCTTTGACGAGTTTGTGAAGACCGTGGAGGAGAAGCCCGGCTTCGTGAAAGCCATGTGGTGCGGCGACAGGGCCTGTGAGGACAAGATCAAGGAGCTGACCACCGCCACCTCCCGCTGCATGCCGTTCGAGCAGGAGCACCTGGCCGACACCTGCGTATGCTGTGGAAAGCCGGCTGTGAAAATGGTTTACTGGGGTAAGGCATATTAATGAAAATCAATATCCCATCAAATGTAGAATGGATTTTGAATACACTCCGCGCCCACGGCTACGAGGCCTTTGCCGTGGGCGGCTGCGTCCGCGATACGATGCTTGGCCGGACGCCCGGAGACTGGGACATCACCACCTCGGCCCGGCCCGAACAGGTGAAAGCGGTGTTCAGGCACACCGTTGACACCGGGCTCCAACACGGAACCGTCACGGTCTTAAAAGATCACACGGGCTACGAGGTCACCACCTACCGGATTGACGGCGAGTACGAGGACGGCAGGCACCCCAAATCGGTGGAGTTCACCGCCGAACTCAGGGAGGACCTGCGCCGCCGCGATTTCACCATCAACGCCATGGCCTACAGCCACGAGACCGGCGTGGTGGATCTGTTCGGCGGGATGGAAGACCTGGAGCAGGGAGTGATCCGCTGCGTGGGAAACCCCGTGGACCGCTTCACCGAGGACGCTCTGCGCATTCTGCGGGCCATCCGCTTCTCCGCCCAGCTGGGATTCGAGATCGAGCAGGGAACGAGGGATGCCCTGGCGCTTATCGCACCGAATTTAAAAAACGTGAGCAAGGAGCGAATCATGACAGAGCTCACCAAGCTCCTCCTCTCGTCCCACCCGGAGCGGATGCGCCTGGTGTTCGAGACCGGGATGTCCCCCTACATTGCGGAGCATTTCGACGAGGCGGTGACAGACTGGGAGCAGGAGGAAGAATTTCTGCGGGCCGCCGGGGAGCTTCTGCCGGAGACGAAGGCCGTTCGTTGGGTTGCGTTTCTTAAGGAGCTGGCGCCGAAGGAGGCTGCGGGGATCATGACCGCGCTCAAGTCGGACAACGACACGAGGGACCGGGTGCGGACGCTGACAGACTGGTTTGACAGACCCATCAGCCCCGGAGCCCGCCGGGGTGCGCCGTGCCATGAGCGCCATGACGGACGAGGAATTTGACGATCTGCTGCGGCTTAGGGAGGTTGCCTGGACGGTTCGTCACAGCCGGAGCGGGGATCCCCGCGTGCTGGCCGCGCTTCGCGACGAGATCCGCGCCCGCGGCGACTGCATCCGCTTAAAGGATCTGGCCGTGACCGGCCGCGATCTGATCGAGCCGGAATCCGGCCGGGGAAACAACTGGGGCAGATTCTTGGAGATCTGTTTGCGTGCGTGCTGGAGGAGCCGGAGAAAAACCGGAAAGAGACATTGCTGGATATGGTTGACATAAAACTGAAATAAGAATTTGAAGGAAGGCTTTTCTGGTTGGAAGAGCCTTCCTTTCGTTTGCCCGTCTGCACCTCTGGCATAATTCCCCCGCGCCTCTCATACCCTAGAAGTAGCCTATGAATCATCGGGAATGAGAGCAAATTGGAGGGGTGGACGTGAACGATAGAAATACAGAAGTAATCAACCAGTATGACGTGGAGACAGCAGGGATACGCCGGGGCAGGGGCGCGTGGATCTGCGACACGGACCAGGGACTCAAACTCCTCCGCGAATATAAGGGAACCGTCAGACGTCTGGAATTTGAGGAGCAGGTGCTTGCATACATAAAAGACCAGGGATTTCTCTATGTGGATCAGTACGTGCGCAACCGCGAGGGGGAGCTGGTGTCCGTGGCCGACGACGGCACCCGGTTCATCTTAAAGGACTGGTTCGACAAGCGCGAGTGCAGCATAAAGGATCCCGCCGAGGCCGTCGCCGCGGTCCGCCAGATCGCCGTGTTGCACCGCATCCTCCGCCAGATCGAGATGCGCGAGGAGTGGAATCTGGGATCCATGATCGCCCAGCCGCCGCAGCTTGAGATGGAGAGGCACAACCGGGAGATGCGCCGCGCCCGCACCTTTATCAGCCGCAACCGCAGAAAATCCGAGTTCGAGCTGGAGGTGATAAAGAGCTTCGACACATTTTTCTCCCAGGCCCAGGAGGCATTCCGCGGCATGACGGAACTTTTAAAGGAAAATGACAGCCCGTCCGCCAGCCTGTGCCACGGGGAGCTGAACCAGCACCATATCCTGATGGGGGAAGGCTTCGTGGCGATTATCGAGTTCAACAAGCTCCACCTGGGCGTGCAGATGGAAGACCTTTACCACTTCATGCGCAAGGTCATGGAAAAGCACGACTGGGATTTAAAGCTGGGCATGGAGATGCTGGAGGCCTACGGCCGCGTCACGCCTCTGGATGCATTTGACAGACAGTATTTAAAATATCTGTTTTTGTACCCCGAAAAATACTGGAAACAGATCAATTTCTACTTCAACGCCAGCAAAGCCTGGATCCCCGCCAGGAACCTGGAAAAGCTGAAAAGCCTTGGCCGCCAGTCCCTCGCCCGGGAACGTTTCATCGAAGCCATAAAATAATGCCGTTTCCCTTTATTTTTGCCCCGGAATCATATATAATATGGGTAAAATAAATGTGCAGGAGGGTTATAGAGCAATTATGAAGGATTACATGAGCATTTATGAGGAATGGCTTAAGAATCCATACTTCGACGAGGCCACCAAGGAGGAGCTGCGCGCCATTAAGGATGACGAGAAGGAGATAAAAGAGAGATTTTATATGGACCTTGAGTTCGGCACCGCGGGACTTCGCGGCGTCATCGGCGCAGGCATCAACCGCATGAACATTTATGTGGTGCGCCGGGCGACCCAGGGCCTTGCCAACTACATCATTAAACAGGGCGGCCAGGACAAGGGCGTGGCTATCGCTTACGATTCCCGCCGCATGTCCCCGGAGTTTGCGGAGGAGGCGGCTCTCACGCTGGCGGCCAACGGCATCAAGGCGTACAAATTTGAGTCCCTGCGTCCCACCCCGGAGCTGTCTTTCGCCGTGCGCGAGCTGGGCTGCATCGCGGGCATCAACGTCACCGCCAGCCACAACCCGCCGGAGTATAACGGCTACAAGGTTTACTGGGAGGACGGCGCCCAGTTCACCCCGCCCCACGACAAGGGCGTGACCGAGGAGGTATTAGCCATCACCGATCTCTCCACCGTCAAGACCATGGACCGCGAGGCGGCCATTGCGGCGGGCAAGTACGAGATCATCGGCGCGGCCATCGACGACAAATACATCGCCCAGGTGAAGGCCCAGGTGGTGAACCAGGCGGCCATCGACCGGATGCAGAAGGATATCACCATCATCTACTCGCCTCTTCACGGCACCGGCAACATCCCGGCCAGACGCGTGATGCGCGAGCTGGGCTTTGAGAACGTGTACGTGGTTCCGGAGCAGGAGCTTCCCGACGGCGAGTTCCCCACGGTCAGCTACCCGAACCCGGAGGCCGAGGAGGCCTTTACCCTGGGCCTTAAGCTGGCGAAGGAGAAGGACGCCGACCTGGTGCTGGCCACCGATCCCGACGCCGACCGCCTCGGCGTTTACGTGAAGGACACCAAGTCCGGCGACTACATTCCGCTGACCGGCAACATGTCCGGCTCCCTGCTCTGCGACTACGTGCTGAGCCAGAAGCAGGCCAATGGACAGATTCCCGCGGACGGACAGGTTGTCAAATCCATCGTGAGCACCAACCTGGTGGACGCCATCGCGAAATACTACGGCGTGGAGCTGGTGGAGGTTCTCACCGGATTTAAGTACATCGGCCAGCAGATTTTAAAGAACGAGACCACCGGAACGGGTACATATCTGTTCGGCATGGAGGAGAGTTACGGCTGTCTGATCGGAACCTACGCCCGCGACAAGGATGCGATTTCTGCCACCGCGGCGCTGTGCGAGGCGGCAGCTTACTATAAAGAAAAGGGCATGACCCTCTGGGATGCATGATCGCCATGTACGAGAAGTACGGCTACTACAAGGATGCCGTGAAGTCCATCGGCCTTAAGGGCATCGAGGGACTGGCCAAGATCCAGGAGATCATGGAGTATTTCAGAAGCAACACCCCGGCCGAGATCGGCGGCTACAAGGTGGTTTCCGCCAGGGACTACAAGGCCGACACCATCAAGGACATGGCCACCGGCGAGGTGAAGCCCACCGGCCTTCCGTCATCCAACGTGCTCTACTACGACATGGAGGACGGCGCATGGCTCTGCGTGAGACCGTCCGGAACCGAGCCCAAGATCAAGTTCTACTACGGCATAAAGGGTACGTCCATGGCCGATGCGGACGAGAAGTCCGAGGCACTGGGCGGAAAGGTGATGGAGATTGTGAACTCACTCCTGTAAGATAATTCTGTTATAACAAAATACGCAGCTGCCGTAAGGCAGACAAAAACGAGGGCGTCCCAGACGCCCTCGTTCTGATATGTTTTTAAATTAAAGATTCCCAAGAACCTTAAGCGCCTGCCCTCTGACGATGACCTCATAGTGTTCCTCATAGTAGGCCACGGTGGCGGCATCGTACTTGATCTTGGACCCGTACTCTGACAGGATGTTGCTGGTTCTGACAAACGGCGCTGAGTCGGAATCGGCGGTCTTAAGGACCAGGAAATAGCGGCTGCTGTCCGGTTTCTTATACAGGCTGTTCTCCTCCGTGAATACTTGTCCCGTGATGGCAGCGGCCTCGCATACGCGGTCCAGGCTGTCAAAGGCGTAAATCCTGGTGGAAGGTGTCGGCGCAGGGCTGGCCTTCGGCGGTTCATTCTGGCCCTTTAAGTGGGGGGCCACGATGGCTTTGTCGAACAGTTCCTTCACGGTCTGACCGATGGCATTGTCCCCGTCTAAGTCAAACAGCTTCTCAGCCCCCTCCAGAATCTCGCTGGCTAAGTCGGACAGGCCGTTTTCGGATGTATCGTCGGAGTAGGGGGAGAATTTGGAAAATCTGGTGTCCAGCTCCTCTGGGTCCTCGATTTTGGTGATGACCAGCATGACGCTCTCGTTGGAGAGCGGGATGGCCTCGACCATCAGCGGAATGTCCTCCGCCTCAAAGCCGACCTCGTTGGAGGCCTTCTGTATCATTTCCCGGAACAGGCTTCTGGCCTTCTCGCTGCCATAAGCCAATTCCCCCAGGTTTAAATTGCGCACGCTTAAGTCAAAGCTAGTCAGAGTACAGCGGATCTGGTTTTCATTGATACGTTCTATCTTCATAGGTCGTTCCTCCGCTTCTGAGATAAAATATTAGTATTTTACATTTACAATATACTATATAATATAACCGTTTGGCAATTCATATGTGCTTAATTTCATAAAATTTTCACGGAATCTGCAAAAAAAGATTGTCAAGCGGGGAACTTTATATTAGAATGAGAGGACAGAGATGATATGTCTGAGAGGAGGTGTGAACGGCAGAGAACACCATTCTTTTTGGAAAATATCAGGTGTGCCGGGTGTTGGGCGCCGGGCGGAGCGGGACGGTCTACAAGGCCAGACACGTGATGCTCGATCAGTACCGGGCCATCAAGCAAATACCTGCCAGGCAGGAAAACCGGGAGGAACCCGAGCGCGAGCCCGTATCCTTAAAGGTCTTAAGCATCCGGGATCCCCATTATCTACGATGTTTTTCGCACGAAAGAAGTTACTTCCTTGTGGAGGAGTTTCTGGAAGGCGAATCGTTATTTGCCCTAGTATCGAGGAGGGGCAGTCTTTCAAAGGCGGAGACGGTTTCCTATGGAATCCAGCTTTGCCGGATCATCAGCTATCTGCATCATTCAGCAGACAATCCCATTTTACATCTGGATTTACAGCCTAAGAATATATTGTTATGCCAAGATGTGCTGAAACTAATTGATTTTGACCAGGCGGTATTCAAGTCCTGCGGCCGGCGCGCGGCAAGGCGCTGCGGTACGGCTGGATGCGCCGCACCGGAACAGTATACGGATGAACCTTTAGACGAACAGACAGATATCTATGCCATTGGTGCTCTCCTGTTCTATATGAGAAAGGGAATGTTCCCGAACGCCGGAGCGTGTCCGGACGGGTAAGGCCGGGGGCCTGACTGCGTCATAGGAAAATGCCTGTGTGAAAAGAAAGAGGAACGCTATGACAGCGTTTCCACATTGCTTAGAGAACTGATATCTCTGGAAGAGGAGAGTTTCTCAAATCAAAACCTATCATCTCTGACGATTGCATTTGCAGGAAGCAAACCCGGAATCGGGGTGACCCATGTATCTTTGGGCCTGGCCGTCTTTCTGGCGGACCGGGGCATTCCCGTATTGTACGAAGAAAAAAATGAGAGCGGGGCGGCGTGGCAGATTGCCGACGATGCCGGCGCGTACCCGGACTGCCAGGGCGTGATTCTGGCGGGGCCGTGGAGACTTCTGCCCGATTACGGCCCGGCGGTTCATCTGCCGCGGCTGACCCGGAAAGAGGGAGAGAATGCGGGCGTGAGGCTTCTCGATTATGGAAGCGACGCCGCGCGCGCCGCGGAGGACGCGGATGCGGACGCGCTGTGCCTGGTCTGCGGCGGAAAGCCGTGGGAGAGGGAGCAGACTGCCCGCGCCGTGAAGGCCGCTTTGGCGGCATGCCGGATGGTGACAGCGGTGAATCATCTGGGAGAAGAAGGAGTCCCGGCCGGCGCAGACGTGCTGCGAAAAGGCGGAGAGATTCTGCGCGTGCCTTTCTTTCCGCTGCCCGGCCGCCTTGACGAAAAGGCGGAGGATTTCTGCCGCGCGCTGTATGCCGCGCTTGCCGGCGGACAAACTCATGGGAGGATATGCGAGGAGGCGGGAAAGTGCAGGGACGGAAGAAGCATTTTGAAAAGATTTTTCAGAAAAGTCTGCGGGAAGCGGCGGAAACGCCGCCGCGGGTGACGGGAATCATCGGCTGCGGCCGCGGCGTGGGAGTCACGCATCTGGCCGTGCTCTGCGCCAATTACCTGGCGGGAGCCAGAAGAAAGCGCACGGCGCTGCTGGAGCTTGGCCCCGGCGGCGATCTGGAGCGGCTTGGAGACTTCTGCGGGGCGGCCGCCAGCGGGCATGGAGATGATTCTGCCGCCGGCCGTGCGGCCTTTGCCGATGTCCGCGCGGATGCGGCTTCCTTCCGGGTGTGCGGCGTCACATACTTCTGCGCGGCCACCGCGGCCACGCTGGCTTCGTGCATGAACGGGCCCTTCGACGAGATTGTCGTCGATCTGGGAGGAGATTTTGAGCGGGGGAAAACAGATTTCCTGCGGTGCGGCAAAAAAATGCTGGTCGGCTCCTTAAGCGAGTGGCGGCAGGAGGAATTTCTGCGCGTTATAAGCGGGAACCGGCAGGCGTGCAGAGAGGACTGGCAGCTCCTTGTGACCTTTGGGAGCGCAGAGTCGGAGCGGGAGATCGAAAGGCAGTTCCGCCTGGAGCTTTTGAGAGTTCCCTTCTGGCCCGACGCGTTCCGGATCACCGGGGAGATGTTCGGCTTCTTTGAAATTTTACTGAATCAGCGGGGACGGCAATAATAATATATCACGAAGACCGGCACATGCCTGTTTTGCCTGCCTTCCCCGCCAATAGGAGAAAATTGAGATGGAAAAGACAAAGGAAATCAAGAGGGAACAGCAGGAGCGGTATATCGAGGGGCTGAAACGCTACAGCCAGAGGGGCATTCCCATCTACATTGATGGAAAAGAATGCCGGGCAGAGGACTGCGAGCGGCTGTTCGAGGTCAGCGAGGACGGAGCGTTTTACATGGGGGATTATGTGGGAGCGGACGAGGGCCAGCTTAGGGAGATACGCTTCGACAAGGTGTATCTGTGCGGCCCGCCGGATGCAGAGACGACCGAGTCCTGGGAGGAGCGTCTGAAAGAGGACGATGATCCGGGATTCTGGGAGAGACAGTATGAGGAGGAAGACGAACCGGGGGCCTGGGAGAGACCGTGCGGGGAGGAGGATGCCCCCGGCATGTCCGGGAGTGTAAATCCGGCCAGCGCTGAATTTCACTGCCCCGGATGAATCCGCGCCCGGCGCAGCGGCAGGGGGCGGGAGGCCCGGGAGCGCAGATTTTCCGGATACCTGTAAAAATATGTAAAAAGGAGGCGCAGAGAGGACGCTTGAAGGCCGTGGGAGGGAAATTGCCGCAGGAATGTTAAGAAAAAATTTATCAAAAGGGACATATCTTATGATATAATGGTGGGCAGGAGGATTTCGGAAATGAGAAAAGCAGCGGTTATATTCGTCATTTTGTGTCTGATCGCAGGCCTCGGGGCCGGAGCAGTCTTATATAAAAAATATGCGCCGACCAAGGCGCGGGCGGATCAGGGGGCCATCTACGGCGCAGAGGGCAGCCAGGTGGCGCTGGTTCTGGATTATGAGCTGCAGGAGCAGCAGGCGTCTACGAGAACGGCCAGTCCTACCTGCCGCTCGGCTGGGTCAATGAGCACCTGAACGAGAGATTCTACTGGGATGACGGGGAGAAGCTTCTGGTGTACGCCCTTCCCGAGAGCATCGTGTACGCCGACGCGTCCACGATGGGAACATCCGGCACGCCTTTGCTTCTGGACCGGGAGGACGGCGTGTACCTCTCGCTGGGACTGGTGGCCAACTACACGGATATCCGCGTGTCTGCGTTTGACGGCGGAGACGTGAAGCGCGTCTATATTCAGAGCAGCTGGGAGCCTGTGGAGACGGCTGATATTGGCCGGAACGGCAAGGTGCGCCAGAAAGGCGGCGTGAAGAGCCCCATCGTCACCGACGTGTTTAAGGATGACGAGGTCGTCGTTCTGGATACCATGGAATCATGGTCGAAGGTGGCGACGCCGGACGGGCATATGGGATACATACAGAACCGTTTCCTCAAAAATATCCGGGCAGAGCAGCCCGTCAGCGATTTTGAGGCTCCTGTATACACGAATATCTCCCTGGACGAAAAGATTGTCCTGGTATGGCACCAGGTGACCACCCAGGCGGCCAACAAGGGCATGGAGGCGCTGATTGCGGCCACAGAGGGGGTCAACGTCATTTCCCCCACCTGGTATGCGCTGACCGACAACGAGGGCGGATACCAGTCCCTGGCTGACAAATCCTACGTGGACAGGCCCATGAGATGGGACTGCAGGTCTGGCTCTGGTGGATAATTTCAGCGATAACGTGCAGACGGAGGTCCTTCTGTCCTCCACCGCCACGAGGAACGGACTGATCGAGGATCTGATGGCCGAGGCGGACCGGTACGGCTTTGACGGAATCAATCTGGATTTCGAGGGAATCAGGGAGGAGGCTGGTGTGCATTACGTCCAGTTCATCCGCGAGCTGTCCGTAGCCTGCCGGGAGAAGGGACTTGTGCTCTCCGTGGACAACTACGTTCCGGCGGCCTATAACAGCTTCTACAACCGCAGGGAGCAGGGAATCGTGGCGGACTATGTGATCATCATGGGGTACGACGAGCATTACGCCGGAGGCGAGCCCGGTTCCGTGGCGTCCATTGGTTATGTAAACCAGGGGATCGCCGACACGCTGGCAGACGTCCCGAAGGAAAAGCTGATCAACGCCGTGCCGTTTTACACCCGTCTATGGACGGAGAAGGACGGCAGCTGCACATCCCGGGCCATGGGCCTGGAGGCGGCCGGAGAGTGGATCGAGGAAAATAATGTGAAGATGACCTGGCAGGAGGAGCTGGGGCAGTATTACGGTGAGTGTGAGAACGAGGAAGGGATGAACTATCTCTGGCTGGAGGATGTCAGATCCCTGGAGCTTAAGATGAACCTGATCCGCGACTACGAGCTGGCCGGCGTCGCCGGCTGGAAGCTGGGACTGGAGACCGGGGAGGTATGGGATGTGCTGAACTGGAAGCTGCGGCCCGGCGATACGAAGGAGCCATGAGAATAGACGGGAAAATAGAAGTCCCGGACGGCGCGGGAGAACGCGCGGTCCGGGACTTCTATTCTTACAATTCAATCAATTCCTTCGTGGCACTCACCAGATTCACGCATCCGTTCTCCTGGATCAGCACCTGATCTTCGATGCGCACCCCGCCCCAGCCGGGAATATAGATGCCGGGCTCCACGGTGATCACCTGGTTTACCTTGAACGGAGTTTCGTGCTTCGGCCCCATAAATGGGATTTCATGCACAAAGAGCCCGATGCCGTGTCCAATGCCTGTGTAGTGGTAGGGGAAATACTCCGTGTCCTGGATGACGGCCGTGGACGCCTCGTAAACCATGCGGCCGGAGTTCCCGGCCTTCATCTGTTCCTCGCAGGCTGCGACCATCTTCTGTTCCAGCTCGTAAACCTCCCGCTGCTTCGCGGACGCCTTGCCGACCACCACGGTCCTGGTCATGTCGGAGAGATATCCCTTGTACTGACAGCCATAGTCCATGAGCACAAAGTCACCGTACTCCACGGCCTTGGAGGAAGGAATGCCGTGGAGCAGGGAAGTCCTGGCTCCTGATATGAGAATGTTTCCGTATGGCTTCGTGTCCGAGCCCTCCATCACCATGTAGTGGGACAGGCGGGAGGCCAGCTCCTTCTCCGTGACGCCCACGCGGATGTCCCTGATGATGCGCTCGAACGCGCGGGAGGCGATGTCGCAGGCCACCTTCAGTTTTTCGATTTCCTCCGGCGTCTTGACGGAGCGGAACTCCTCGATGACGCCCTCGGTGCCGATCCACTCCGTGTGAGGGGCCGTGCACAGCGCCTCATGGAATTTCACGGTCAGAAGGTCCTTCTCAAATCCCACTGCCTTAAGACCTTCCTGTTCAGCCAGCTGCGCCGCGTACTCGCCCACGTTGGGGGCTGCGCCGCGCCAGTTTAGAATCGTGTAGTCCGGGCACTCCGCCTGGGCATGCTCCGTGTAGCGGGGGTCGGTGATGAGAAACTGCCTGCCGCGGGTGATGAGCAGGTACGCGTCGTCGCTGGTGTATCCGCTTATATAGCGGACGTTCTCGTGGTTCTGGACGAAGAATCCGTCCAGATTCTGCTTTTCCATGTACGTTCTCAGTTGCTCTAACATATGTAAGGCTCTCCTCCTTGGATAATCATACCTGTATTATACGATGAAACCTTTAATTAATACAGAGCCTGATGGCTTTTTTTCTCAGGACCGCATCCCACAGGCCCGCACAAACGCCTCAAAAATGGCGTCTGCGCATGCCGATGCCTCTGCCTGCGGACCGGTTTTTATTTCGGTCTGCGCCCCGCGAAGCCGTTCCGGATGCCACTGGACGCCGAGGAAAAATTTGTGCTCCGGCTTCCAGACCGCCTCGATGATCCCGTCGGGGGCCAGGCCGCAGCATGTAAGTCCCGGCGCCAGCCGACGGATGGCCTGGTGGTGGAGACTGTTGACCGCCAGCGGGCCGGGGCCAGCGATCTTTTCCAGGAGTGAGCCGGGCTCCACCTGTACCCGGTGAGCGGGGATGGAGCGGAGAACGGCTGCCGGTGGGCGATGGGGAAGGGGCCGCCGCCTTTCGCCTGTGAGGGAATGTCCTGGAAATGTCGCCGCCAAGCGCCACGTTCAAAATCTGCGCGCCCCGGCAGATGCCGAGAACAGGCAGTCCCGCCGCGTCCGCGGCCTTTGCGAGCGCCAGCTCCGCCCGGTCGCGCTCCGGAAAGACGGGGCCGCAGCTTCGGTGTGTCTCCTCGCCGAAGAAAAAGGGATGGATGTCGCCGCCTCCGGTGAAGAGAATGCCGTCCAGCGTGTCCGTCAGCTGAAGGATATCCTCCTCCGGCAGGGGAAATGTGAGGAGGACGGGGATTCCCCCGGCTGCAAGGACGGCCTCGGAGTAGGCCGCATTTACGGAGAGCGGGGAGCGGGCGTCGTCCCGGTTGGCCGTTAGGCCGATCAGTGGTTTTCTCATGGGATTCTCCTTTTCTATTTATAGCCGGTAAATGGCATTCCGTGCAGGCATGATGCCGTCTGCCGGACCGGTGAGACAGAAAAAGAGACCGCCTTCCGGCAGTCTCTTATGTAGGTCTGTGTTATATTAGCCCTCGATTGCGCCTGTCGGACAGACACCAGCGCAGGTACCGCAGTCGATGCAGGAATCTGCATTGATCTCGTACTTGCCGTCTCCCTCAACAATAGCGCCTACCGGACACTCGCCGGCGCATGCGCCGCAGCTAACACATGTATCATTGATTACAAATGCCATGATAACTACCTCCTTTATTTTTTAGACTATATAGATTTTAAACTATTACAGCTAATTATTCAAGAGGAATTTCTTGCAAAATTGTTTAAAAATTAAAGCAAGAATAAGATGGAAGAGAGTTGTCCGATTTTGTCTCTTGAAATAGAAGGGGAAAAGTATTATTATAATAGCGTAAAACGGAAGAAGGAGGTATTCCAAGATGCAGGTAAATAAAGAAACGCTGATCGGCGAGATCATTATGAAAGCTCCGGAGGCGGCCCCGATCCTTATGGGAGCCGGCATGCACTGTTTAGGTTGTCCGTCCGCACAGGGCGAGTCTTTGGAGGAGGCTTGCATGGTACACGGGATTGCAGTTGAGCCCCTTGTGAACGCCATCAATGAGTATCTGAAGACAAAAGAGCAGTAAGATGCGATAAGCTTCGCTTGAGAAAGCGCCTTTCGGAGAGAAGGGCGCTTTTTTGTGTGATGTAAAAACGCTTTTTTGTCGCGCAAGCCTCCGGAGGATACCATGCTTTTCCAAAAACGCATGTATTATTGCGAATATGCTGAAAAATGCAGCGAAACTGCATACTTCGTTGTCTTTCCTTTCGAGTTATGTTAATTTAAAACCCGTGTAAAAAGGAAAATTGAGCGATGAGGATTGCGGTTTGTGATGATGACATTTATATGCTGCGCCTTCTCGGGGATTATCTCTACAGACTGAGGGATCCCGGCTCGAATTTAGTGTGGAGTTCTTCAAAAGCAGTGCGGATTTTGAGCGCGCTCTGGAACGCAGAAGCTACGATCTGATCATCCTGGATATGGAGATGGACAAGGCGGACGGCGGGGGATTGCCAGGGCGGCCAGGCACGCAAAAGAGAGGAAAAGGTTTTCATCCTGTATACCGCGTACGGGACAGAATATGCGCTGGAGGCGCTTAGGAGGATGAACTGTTATTTCCTCTTAAAGCCGTTCATGTTTGCCGACCTGCGGCGGATTCTGGAAAATGTCTATTACTGTTCTGCTATAGAATACAGAAAGTTTGGCGCATCCTTCAACCATGACGTGGTGAGTCTGGAGCTCAGAGAGATCGTCTACTTCGAGTCCTATCAGAGAAAAACCTATGTCTGCACCGCGGCAGGATGCTACCGTGTGACCGAGCGCCTGGATGACATCGAGAAACGCCTGCCGCCAGAGCTGTTTCTGAGGATCCACCAGGGGTATCTCGTGAATTTGAGCCACGTAAAAAAGATAAAGGGACAGGAGCTGTACTTAAAGGACGGACGCAGGCTGGAGGTGAGCTACAGGAGGAGAAGGGCGGTCTATGAAAAGATCAGAAATTATCTGACAAAAACTAGTTGATTATATTCAACTATATAAAGGCCACATATACAATCTGTAAACGGGCCAGACTATCCGATAAGATAGTATCAGTCAAGGGAGAAGGCGGTTTGCAGGGATGATTAGACCAGAGGAGATTGCTGCCAGGATCAGGGAGCTTTGCGACGAGAGAGACATTAACAATTATAAACTTTCCAAGGCCTCCGGTATCAGTATGTCCGCCTTAAGTCACATGTTCAACCGGCAGACCATCCCTAATGTGACCACGCTCATAAGAATCTGCGACGGACTGGGCATCACGCTCAACGAGCTTTTCGACTACGGCGGTCTGGACCGGGTTCACCTGACCGACGAGACCGTCCGGCTGCTGGGCTTCTGGAACCAGCTGGACAGCACGGAGCGCCGCGAGCTTCTCTACTATCTGGAATGGAGGAGCCTCAAAGCATCAGAAAAATCGGAAAAAGACAGTTAATCCATGCGGAAGCGCGGAAGAAGGAATCAAACCTTCGCGCTCCCGCATTTTTTATGCTTGCCTAATCCGGTCTTCTCATGTAAAATAAGCGCGAACAACAACGCGAGGAGCATGAACATGAGTATTTTAAATGTAGAGCATTTGAGCCACGGATTCGGGGACCGGGCGATTTTCGAGGACGTGTCCTTCCGCCTGTTAAAGGGCGAGCACATCGGCCTCATCGGAGCCAATGGCGAGGGAAAATCCACGTTTATGAATATCATCACTGATCGTCTGATGCCCGACGAGGGCACCGTGGAGTGGGCGAAGAATGTCCGCACCGGCTATTTGGACCAGCACGCGGTGCTGGAGAAGGGCATGACCATCCGCGATGTGTTAAAGAGCGCCTTTGAGTTCCTCTTCGAGATGGAGCGCCGGATGAACGAGATCTGTGAGCAGATGGCTGAGGCTTCCGAGGAGCAGTTAAATGAAATGATGGAGGAGATGGGCACGATCCAGGATCTTCTGATGGCCCATGACTTCTATATTATAGACTCCAAGGTGGAGGAAGTGGGACGGGCCTGGGGGTTAGAGGAGCTGGGGCTTGACAAGGACGTGACAGAGCTCTCCGGCGGACAGAGAACCAAGGTTCTTCTGGGAAAGCTGCTGCTGGAAAAGCCCGACATCCTGCTGCTGGACGAGCCCACCAACTACCTGGACGTGCAGCACATCGAGTGGCTGAAGCGATATCTCCAGGAGTATGAAAACGCCTTCATCCTCATCTCCCACGACATTCCGTTCTTAAACAGCGTGGTCAATATCATCTACCACATGGAAAATCAGCGGCTGGACCGCTACGTGGGCGATTACGACCATTTCAGGGAGGTCTACGAGGTGAAGAAGGCCCAGCTGGAGGCGGCCTACAAGAGGCAGCAGCAGGAGATCGCCCAGCTGGAGGACTTCGTGGCCAGGAACAAGGCCCGCGTCTCCACGCGGAACATGGCCATGTCCCGCCAGAAGAAGCTGGACAAGATGGAGGTCATTGAGCTGGCGAAGGAAAAGCCAAAACCCGAGTTTAACTTTAAGGAGGCCCGCGCCGCTGGAAAATACATCTTCGAGACCGAGGAGCTGGTGATCGGCTACGACGAGCCGCTGTCAAAGCCTCTCGCCTTCGCCATGGAGCGGGGCGAGAAGATCGTGCTGACCGGCGCCAACGGAATCGGAAAAACCACGCTTTTAAAGAGCATCCTGGGGCTGACGCCGCCCCTCGGCGGCCGGGTGACGCTGGGAGATTACCTCTACATCGGATACTTCGAGCAGGAGATGACGCCCGGAAACACCACCACCTGCATCGAGGAGATCTGGAAGGAGTTTCCCTCCTACACCCAGTACCAGGTGCGCTCCGCCCTGGCAAAATGCGGCCTCACCACCAAGCACATCGAGAGCCAGGTCCGCGTTTTAAGCGGCGGCGAGCAGGCCAAGGTGAGATTATGTAAACTTATTAACCGGGAGACCAACATCCTTCTTCTGGACGAGCCCACGAACCACCTGGACGTGGACGCCAAGGAGGAGTTAAAGCGGGCGCTGACCGCCTATAAGGGAAGCATTCTGCTGATCTGCCATGAGCCGGATTTCTATGAGGGATTTGCCACCAGGATTATGGATTGCAGCCAGTGGAGTTTAAGACTATGAGAATCATATACAGACTGTTTGTCGCGCTGTTTACCATAGGCGTTTTTATCAGCGGCGGACTGCTTTACAGAGAGTTTTCAGAATATAAGAAGGGGACGGACAGCTACGGGAAGCTGGAGAATTTCGTGACCGCAGGTAATTACACGGCAGAAAAATCCGGAGCAGGAGATGCGGATGCCGGTCAGACAAAGGCAGCCATCCCGGAGACGCTGGAAGTGGATTTCGATGCGCTCCGTCAGCTGAATCCCGATGTGACTGGCTGGATTCTGCTGCCTGGAACGAGGATTAATTATCCCATTGTCCAGGGAGAAGACAACGAGTATTATCTGACCTGTCTGTTTGACGGGAGGCCGAACTCGTCGGGAGCCATATTTATGGATGCAGCAGCATCTTCTGATTTTTCGGATGACAACACGATTATTTATGGCCACCACATGAAGAATGGTTCCATGTTCGCAGATCTCAGCAAATACAGAGATGAGGGATTTTTGCAGAGCATCCGGTTATTTTGCTGGCCACGCCCGGGGGACACTGCGGGCGGAGGTGTTTTCCGCTTATGTGGCAGATGTGAAACAGGATGCCTGGCGGACAGTATTTTCTGACTCCGGAGACAAAGAGAGCTGGCTTGCGGGGCTCACTGCCCGTTCCGCCTTCGCAGGAGCGGAGACCCCAGGGGCGGATGACCGGATTGTCACGCTGTCAACCTGCACGTATGAGTTTGACGATGCCCGATTTGTGGTGCACGCGGCAGTGCAGGGCGAAGAAACAGAGAAATATTGAGTTATATTTAAGGGAGAATTTATGAACGGCAGACGAAGAAAAATTATACTGGCTGTGGCCATCGTTCTGATTCTGGGATCGGGCGGCTCGCTGCTCTGGGACTACTGGGCGCAGAACCGCTCGGAGAAGATTTATGAGGAGCTTGCTGCGGAGACCTCCAGCGAGCCGATAGTGATTGAGATAGAGAATGAGCCGGAGGAGGAGCCCTTTGTATCCCCCATCAATTTTGAGGAGCTCTGGGCCATCAACGAGGACGTGGTGGGATGGCTCAGGATCCCGGACACAGTCATCGACTATCCGATTCTCCACGACCCGGAGAGCAACAGCACCTACCTCTACACCGACATCGAGGGCAATTCCAGCCCGTCCGGCTCTATTTATCTGGACTGCGATGACGAGGCCGATTTCTCGGCGCTCCACAATGTCCTCTACGGCCACCACATGAAGGACGGCACCATGTTCAAGGACATAATGAAATTCAGGGAACAGGAGTTTCTGGAGGAGCATCAGACGGCGTACATCTATCTGCCGACCGGG
>BBZO01000042.1 GCA_001304875.1 Clostridia bacterium UC5.1-2E3 | reverse complement strand
CTCCCGGCGGGGAGAGCTTTGCGGCCTGCGAACGGCGGGCGCGGCGGGCCTTTGAGGCCATCCGGAACGCCTCGCGGGGGAATGTGATCGTGATGGCCCACGCGGGGGTGAACCGGGCTCTGATCACCGGCTTTGAGGGGCGCAAGCTGGGAGATCTGCTGGAGATTCCCCAGGGGTACGGGCAGGTCTACAGGAAAACGGATTCCATTTTCGACGCCATGATCGTGGCGGCGGGGCTGTCCTCCCGCATGGGGGAGTTCAAACCGCTGATGGAGATCGGAGGGAAAACGGTGGGTCCGACGGCAGGTGGAGACGCTGCGGGCCGGGGGCGCGCGGGAGATCGCGGTGATCACGGGTCACCGGGCCGGGGAGATCCGGGCGGAGGTGTCCGGGCCGGGCGTTGTGTTCCTTCACAATGAGGAATACGAGCGGACGAAAATGTTCGACTCGGTGAGCATCGGACTTAAATATTTCCGCGATAAGTGCGGGATGCCGGGGGGAAAAAGCCTGGACGGGATTTTCTTCCTGCCGGTGGACGTGCCTTTATTTACCCGTTTTACCATGGAATATGAAAAATGGCGTTTCGCCTCGGGGGACGGGGATGTGTACTGCCCCTACAA
This sequence comes from Clostridia bacterium UC5.1-2E3, assembly GCA_001304875.1. Taxonomy (GTDB): domain Bacteria; phylum Bacillota; class Clostridia; order Lachnospirales; family Lachnospiraceae; genus Ventrisoma; species Ventrisoma faecale. Next base: position 19,216 of record BBZO01000042.1, on the reverse strand, counting down.
CGGCGGCGCGCCGGGGCATCCGCTTCTCATACGGGCGTCGGCCCTGGATTTCCTGCTGGCCCACGACGGCGAGCGGGGACTGAAGGGCGCCTACGAGCGGCTGGGCGAGCGGGTGATTCACCTGGATGTGACGGACCGGGGAACGGTGATGGATATGGACACCCGGGAGGATTTTTTAAGGCTGTCGGCCTATGAGGCCGGACGGGAAATCCCGGATGAGGAGACCTGTGAGGCGCTTCTTGCATGGTTTAAAACTGACGGGGCGGTGGTGCGCCACTGCCGCGCGGTGGCGGCGCTGGCGGAGAAGATTGCCGCAGAGTGCAACCGCGCCGGAGCCGGACTGGACCTTAAGCTGGTGCGGGCCGGGGCGCTTCTCCACGATATGGCGAAGGCATATCCGGATCACGCGGGGACGGCGGCCCGCTGGCTTTCCATGCTGGGGCATGGGGCGGCGGCCCGGGTGGTGGCAGACCACATGGATCTCCCGGAGGAAAAGCTGGGAGGTTTAAGCGAAAGCCTGGTGGTCTACCTGGCGGACAAGATGACGCAGGGAGAGAAAACGGTCTCTGTGGAGGAACGATTTGAGTATAAACGGCGCATGTTTGCGGACCAGCCGGAGGCTCTGGCTGCGGTCGGGAGACGGCGGGAGCTGGCGAGACGTGCGCTTGCGATAGCGAGACAAGGGGGTTTTTCAGATGAAACTGATTAAGACGACGGAGGCTGTGGGACATGTGCTGTGCCACGATATGACGCAGATTATTCCGGGGGTCACGAAGGACGCCGTGTTCCGCAAGGGCCATGTGGTGCGGGAGGAGGACATTCCCGTGCTTCTGTCCATCGGAAAGGACAATCTGTATGTCTGGGAGAAGGACGACACGATGTACCACGAGGACGAGGCCGCGGATATCCTGCGGGGACTCTGTCAGAATGATTACATGGAGGCCAGCAGTCCCAAAGAGGGAAAGGTGGAGCTCACCGCCCAGACGGACGGCCTTTTCAAGGTGGACGAGGAGCGTCTGATCCGGCTCAACAGCCTTGGAGAGATGATGGTGGCCACCCGCCACGGCAATTTCCCGGTGAAGAAGGGGGATAAGCTGGCGGGAACCAGAATCATCCCGCTGGTCATCGAGAAGGAGAAGATGGAGGCCGCGAAAGAGGCCGTAGGAGAGGAGCCTCTCCTTGCGCTCCTTCCCTACCATCACAAGAAGGTGGGAATCGTCACCACGGGAAACGAGGTGTTTCACGGGCGTATCAGGGACCAGTTCGGGCCGGTGATCCGCGAGAAGCTGGCGGAGTTTGACACCGAGGTGCTGGGACAGACCATAATGAATGATGACCAGGAGAAGATCACGGAGGCCATCCAGGCCTTTCTGGACGCGGGTGCGGATATGGTGGTCTGCACGGGCGGCATGAGTGTGGATCCCGACGATACCACGCCAGCGGCCATCAAAGGGACCGGGGCCGAGATCGTCTCCTACGGGGCTCCCGTGCTTCCGGGCGCCATGTTCCTGCTGGCCTACACGAAGGACGGGCGGCCGATCATGGGACTGCCCGGCTGTGTGATGTACGCGAAGCGCACGATCTTTGATCTGGTGCTGCCGAGAGTCATGGCCGACGAGCGTGTGACGGCGCAGGATCTGGCGAAGCTGGGGATGGGCGGCCTGTGCCTGGGCTGTCCCACCTGCATTTTCCCCAACTGTGGATTTGGAAAATAGTGTGGTTTTTGATAAACGGTGTGATTTTTGATAAATCGTGTGATTCTGGCAAAAGGAGGCGTGTGGGATGAATATGTATAAGGAAATCGTGGAACGGCTCGCGGAGACCTCCTCCGTGGCGCTCTGCCGGAAATGGAGAGGCCTGGAGGGAGAGCTGGCCAGATGGAGAGGAAGCTGATCGGAGGAGCGGATGTGGCGGCGGCTGGAGCTGAGGCAGTTGGAGCCGGGGCCATCAGCCAGGGGCTCCCGGTCTGCGTGCGCGATGGTGAGGCCTGGGAGATGGCGGAGCCGTTTTTCCCGAAGGAGAGAATGATTATTCTGGGCGGCGGCCATGTGGCCCTGCCGGTGGCGGAGTTCGGAGCAAAGGTGGGATTTCTGGTGACCGTGGTGGACGACCGGCTGTCCTTTGCAAATCCGGGGCGTTTCCCCATGGCGGAGCAGGTGCTATGCGACGACTTCGGCCACGCGATTGAAACGCTGGAAATCCGGGAGAGCGATTACGTGGTGATTGTCACCAGGGGGCACCGGCATGACGCCGACTGCCTCAGAATGATCGGAAAGGGGACGGAGCCGGCCTATCTGGGAATGATCGGTTCCCGCCGCCGGGTGGCCATGGTGAAGGAACAGCTTCTGGCAGAGGGGTACGACGCCGGGCGTCTGGAGCGGTTGAAGAGCCCCATCGGCCTGAATATCGGCGGCGTGACGCCGGAGGAAATCGCCATCTCCATCATTGCCGAGGTGATTTCTGTCAAACGTCTCTCCAGGGAGGACAAACGGGTGCACAGCCGCTCGGATGTGGATTTTGAGGTGTTAAAACGCCTGTCGGAGGAAGCGGACGTGCCGAAGGCCGTCGTCACGGTTATTGAGTCGAAGGGCTCCTCGCCCAGAGGCGCGGGGGCGAAGATGATCGTCTATGCCGACGGCAGACTCTTAGGAAGCATCGGAGGCGGATGCAGCGAGGCTGCGGTGCTCACGGAGGCCAGACGTATGATCGGAAGCGGGCGCTACAAGGTGGTTCACGTGGATCTCACCGCGGAGGCGGCCGAGGATGAAGGAATGGTCTGCGGGGGCGTGATGGATGTGCTGATCGAGGATTTCGGGTAGAAATGGTTGCAGCGACGAGCCGCAGGAGACGAAGGCATGGGAAGGGGTGAGTGCTTCCCATGCCTTCTGGATTGAAATTGAAAAGTTACTGTTCCAGCATTTTTTGCAGGTCGTTTATGAACTGCGTCTGCTGTTTTTCAGATATGATTTTACAAACGGTTTAAAAAAGAACTTTTTGATCATCACATATTCTGTGAAATCAATCTGGGTTGCATTTCCTCTGGGTGTGAAAATGCCGACCCAGTGTCCCTTCATGTTGGTGTTCTCCATATCAAATTCCCAGCGTTTATAGGTTTCAGAAGCAGTGACGGTAAACCTGGTGGCGTATCCGTTCTTTGTGTATTCAATGAACTGGCTGTGATTCACGACCTCCGTCCGGCTTAAATCACTTCGCCAGCTGCTGTATTGATCGACGGCTAAAACGGCTTCCCAGACGGTGTGAAGCTCGCTGTTGATGAGTGCTTTTATATTTGAAGTCGTCATTTTATTCCTCTTTTCAGTGTTTCTGGTTTATGGCATATTCTTCTTAATTGGTCGATATAGTATTCCATTCCGTTAATCCAGGCTTTTTCGCTCTTATACTTAGAGCAATAATGCCGGCCTGGTCTTTTAAAACATAACCCGCAAAATTCCATATGTTCCTTTGACATTTTAATGATATTCATTCGTCGGCCTCACCGTCTGAAAAAGAATCCCCAGGGTGTTTTGTTTATTGCGCGCCATTTTCCCACTTTCCAGCGCTGTACATTTTAAATTAGAATTATAATACCAGTGCCATTCAATCCATTAACTTCCCTCCGTAAGAGAATACAGCTTGCGGACTGCTTTCATCACGATATTCCACTCCAGATCAGCCGCATAAGAAAACTTTTTCCGATATGCTGTCCAAAGCTGCTGCATTACCGTACTCTCCTCCACCTCGTCAAATACTTCCCTGGCCTCAGCGAGATGGTATTCCGTTTCCCGTTTTCGTGCGGTTGCCAGCAGCGCATCATGGAGGAGCTGTGCGCTTAATGTATTCCCATGGAGCTGTTCCAAAATATAAATGTCGTAGAAATCCCTCATGCGGGTATTGGTTGTTGTTCTGGTAATAATCGTTTCCAGTTTCTCAGCCAACACAGTTTCCAGATTGTATGCCCAGATGTCAATGGAACGGTCCTCCAGCATCAGCTTGAAGCTGTAACGGACTTCCCTCGGTGTAATGGCATCCCCAGTAGAAATGTCAATCTTCAAAGGCGTAACCACTCCGTCGAAAACCGCAGTCATGCTTATGCGAATCCCTGGATATTCTGCCTCATCCATAATCTCTGAAATCGTATTGACCCGAAAGGTCACGCCGTCATCAATCGGGACTGAAACAATCTCCACAATCAAATTCTCTACATTATCTACATTCACATTGCCCCCTTTAACCGTTGCATCCAGGTCCATGGTGGAACGGGCATCTCCAGGCCGACCATCGCCGCAACCAGCATTCCGCCTTTCAAAATAAACTTGTCCCGGTACTCCGAAAGGGAGATGCGCTCCAGAAAGCGCTCCAACATGTAGTTCCGCATTAAAATCTGTGCATCCGCGGACTTTTTCTTTGAGAGGTTGCGGATCAGGTCTTTTAACTGCTTTGCCGTTTTTATCATAGTAGTACCTCCAAATACTGCCGCAAAAGTTTCTCTACCCGGAACAGCTTCGCGTAGCGCATCAACGTCCGCAGATTCTTGTCCTTTCTTCTGGCATACATTTTGAGTGCCCCCTGGAACGTCTGTATCTCTATACGGTTCCGGCTTCGCAGCAGATCGCAGATTGTCCGCTCCATATCATAAGCCGGCACAGTATGGCCAAAGGGGGTCTGCGCTGTTGTCAATCCCACATCATGCAGCTCTGTCTTGATGGTAAAGACTTGAACCCCTTCCTCTTTTAGTCTGGTGGGATTGTAACCAGTCTTTACCGTAACCGTGTACTCAGTTGGTTCACGGTCTGTCAAATCGTGAAAAAACAGGGCTGTCTCATGGGAAAATACCGCCTGTTCAAACCGCAGATGAATTAGGTACATCGCATCTACCCAGGAATCCTTAGAAAGATAAATGCCATGTGCAACCCGTTCCAATTCCCGGTCCTGCACATAATGATAGAAAACCGGTTTAGAAATTCCGGCAGACACCACCTGGGCGGTTTGCAGCATCCCATCCTGGTCTGCCAGCATTCTGTCAAGCTGTTCATATTGTCCCATGGTTTCACTTCCTTTCATACTAATATTATATACAACATTAGTGCGAAAGAAAGTGCGTTTGTCTGAAAATTTATAAACATTCCAGCACTTCCCCAATATTCCCATTTATACAGACAGAACGCTCTGCAATCTCTTTCGGCGCCCACGCCTCCCCCAGATTCACACACGCGTACACCGCCCTCGGGTTTTCATACGTCATCCGCCAGAACGGATACTTAATAATCCCCGGGGTGTTTTGTTTATTGCGCCACCGAAACTTCTGAACGAATGAATCATTTTAAACAATTCATAATAACTGTAATCATCATCTCTTTTTCATCTGGTCTTGATTCTGCAATCATGATTGTCAACGCCACCAGAGTATGGTCATCAATGAGTTTCTTTCCCTCTGTAAACAAAACGCCGTTTTTGTCCAAAAAATACAAAAACATAGTTGCAGCGATACGTTTATTTCCATCCAGAAAACTGTGGTTCTTTGTTACAAAATACAATAAATGCGCTGCCTTTTCCTCCAGTGTCGGATAAATCTCCTGTCCTGCAAAGATTGATAAATATTTCCGATGCTCCCGGCAAATGAATCATCTTTTCCTTTCCAAACAGTTCGGATTCGTTTCCGAATTTCATGCTCGCAATAACGTTTTTACATTCCTCGTATGTAAGGATATAGTTTGCTTGACTGCCGGAAGGACGTTGCATATTTTGATGGTCATAAGAATCCAGCAATTCCAGGGCTTCACTATACTTTTCTATAACGGACAACACCTGTCTGCTGTCCAACTCATTTTCGGTACGTTTCATAATCCGTATCACTTCTCCTAATTGATTGATACGGTTATTGTTTACGGCATATCCTTGAATAATGTATTGTTTTAATACGGAATTTGCCCATTTGCGGAAAGCCACGCCTCGTTTTGATTTTACACGATAACCAACTGAAATGATAACATCCAGATTATAATATTCTGTTATATGAGTCTGTGTTTTTCCTTCAATCGCACCATGGGGAGTGGTAGTCGCAAATTTTGCGACCACCACTTGCCCTTCCAACTCCTCACGTCTGACATTCGCGATATGCTTACCTATTGTTTTCACATCTCGGTCAAACAACTCTGCCATTTGAGCACGGTTGAGCCATACTGTTTCTTCTTCGGGAGTTACCGGAACCTCCAGTTTGATTCCATTATCTTCAAATAATACAATTTCTTTTTCCAAGTATGTATCCTCCGCCCTATTCTTTATACCAGTGAATATTTAAAGTATATCATTTTTAAAGAATATGAAAAGCACACATTCCCTCTAATAGCGAGGGCAAAGATACTTTTATAAGCATTCCAGCGTCTCCCCAATATCCCCATCAATACAGACAGAACGCTCTGCAATCTCTTTCGGCGCCCACGCCTCCCCCAGATTCACACACGCGTACACCGCTCTCGGGTTCTGATACGTCATCCGCCAGAACGGATACTTAATAATCCCCGGAGTATTCCCGCCCACGCCCAATTCCAGAAACAGAACGCGCATTTCCTCGTGCCGGCGCAGGAACTCCTCATAGCGCCGCGCGGCCTTATGCCAGCCGCTGTCTTCCACGAAGCTTCCGTCCGCCCGCAGGTTCATGGACATGGGAGCGCCGCAGACGGGGCAGTGTGGGACTAATTCACCGGGGATTTTCATGCTGTTCTGCTGGGCCAGCATCGCTCTTACGGCCTCCTCATTGTCATAGGTCTTTGAATGGCATGGCCTGGAACACTGCCACAGGCCGTAGTCGCCCTGCGTGTAGAACAATCTGTGTTTGTCAAAACCGGCTTTCTGGAAACAGTGGTCCACGTTGGTGGTCAGCACAAAATAGTCCCTGTCCTGCACCAGCTTCAAAAGGGTGCTGTAAACCGGCTTCGGCGCGTCCAGATAGCGGTTGATATAGATATACCGGCTCCAGTACGCCCAGTGCTCCTCCAGAGTTTCAAACGGATAGAAACCGCCGGAATACATGTCGTGAAAGCCGTATTTCCCGATAAAATCCCCGAAATATTTCTCAAAACGTTCCCCGGAATAGGTAAATCCCGCGGAAGCGGAGAGTCCGCGCCGCGCCGATGACCACCGCGTCCGCGCGGTCCAGCTCCTGTCTGAGACGGGCCAGGTCATCGGAGAAGGCGGCTGTAGATTTCGTAGTCTCTGTCTTTAAAAACATTGAAAATCACCTCGATTGGAACAGAATTTTTCTGCCGCCAGTCCGCGGCCGTCTGTATGGCGATCCGGGCTGCCAGCTCATTTGGAAAATGAAATTCGCCGGTGGAGATGCAGCAGAAGGCAACGCTTCGCAGTCCGTGGGCCGCGGCCAGATCCAGACAGGAGCGGTAGCAGTCCGCCAGCAGCTCCCGGTCCGCCTGCGTGACAGCGCCCTGGATGATCGGGCCGACGGTGTGCAGCACATGGCGGCAGGGAAGATTGTAGGCCTTCGTGATTTTTGCCCTGCCCGTGGGTTCGGCTCCCTTCTGCTCATCCATCAGCCGGGCGCATTCCAGCCGGAGCTGGACGCCCGCATAGGTGTGAATCGCATTGTCAATGCAGCCGTGGCATGGGACGAAGCAGCCGAGCATCTGACTGTTCGCCGCATTCACAATCGCGTCGGCGGCCAGCAGCGTGATGTCGCCCTGCCAGAGATACATCCCCGGCTGAACCGGCGTCAGCTCCTCCACCCGCGTGACGCCCCTTTCAGCGAGACGTTCCCGCAGATAGCCGTCCTGCACGTCTAAAAAATCATCGCTGACCGGAGCCGGCGGCCGCACGTTCATAAGGCTGCGGAGAAGCCGTTCCTTTTCCTCCAGTGAGGCAGGCAGCGAAATATCTTCATATTCTTTGTGTTCATTCAGCAGATAACGGATGAGAAAATCCACCCGCTGTTCCTGCGTAAGTCCTGTGTCATAGGATGTTCCTCCTCTCGATTGCCCCCACGGGACAGATTTCCAGGCAGTTTCCGCAGTGCAGACAGTGTTCCTGCCGGATTACGGCAGGAGTCTGCGCCGTGTCGATGCACGCCTGCGGACATCTGGAACGGCAAAATTTGCAGCCAATACACCGGTCCGTCACAAAGTAGCCGGCTTCATCTGCCTGTATGCCCCCAAACGAAAAACTGGCCCGTTCAATGGGAAACCTGGAGAGGTCAAACCATTCCCCGGTCCCCTCATAGATTTGAAAAACCGTGAGAGCGCCCCGGGAGTCTGCGTCGGGATAAATCTTTTCCATGTACGGGTTCTTAAAAAACAAATCAACCAGCCTGTCCGCCCCGATCTCCCTCGCCCTTCCCTGAACCGACACAGCCACGCAGGAAAGCGTATCCCTCCCTTTCATGGCAGTGAATGCGATATTGTCATTCCCTTTCAGCCGCCCATAAAAGTTCTTCCCTTTCGCAGTCAGAAAATAAAGCCCGCCCTCATCATAGTCCATAATATCAATGGCACACGTAACAGGCCTCCCCATGCTGTCCACCGTGGCAAACACAACAGAATGAATACCTTCCACAATATATCTGAGATAATCCCGCGTCTGCATAAGAAAAAACGCCCTCCTTTTTCATAATTATAACAACACACAGTTCCCCCGTGAAGTACGCACAATAATGTACCAAGGTAACCTCCAGGTAACCATCAGGCATTCACGACCAGTCAGCCTTCAGAAAACAATACGCCTGCCCACATCTATCCAGCCAGCGAAGCAGAGGGAGGGGCCGGGGAAATGATAGTGACTAGAGGACTCGATTCGGGAGGACTTAGGCCCGCAGAGCAGGGAGCCCTGGGGTTGCGGCCGGCGCACAACGCCGGCTGCAAAGGGAGCCTGGAGAGGCAAATTTTTTCAAAAATTTGTCTCGACTGCTCCCGGTCCCAGGAGCGGACGGCTCTGCGGGCCTTAGACCTCCCCATCGAGCCTCCCGGAACGGTCATTTCCCCGGCCCCTCCCTCTGCCCCCGCCTTCCGCGACTATCCCGTGCAACGATTCCGCGCGATCTTTCCCCCCACTCCCCATTGACAAATCCCCCATAAAGAGGTAATATAAATACGTTATATTTCACAAAATATAACGACTGAAAAAGGACAAAGGAAGGTATATGAACAATGAGAAAAATCATGAGCGCCGTTCTTGTGACGGCAATGGCAGTATCCCTTGCGGCATGTTCCTCCGCACCGGCCGAGACGGAAGCTCCGGCGACGACGGCGGCCGAGACAGAGGCCACTGAGGCGGAAGCCCCGGAGAGCACCGAAGCTGAGGCAGAGACCGAAGCAGCGGCGGACGGAGAACAGCAGGAGATTCTGGTGGCGGCAGCAGCCAGCCTTCAGTACGTGATGGAGGATGCCCTCCAGCCTGCATTCGAGGAGGCCAACCCGGATATCAAGCTTGCATTTACATTTGACAGCTCAGGAAAGCTCCAGACACAGATCGAGGAGGGCGCCGATGTGGACGTATTCTTCTCGGCAGCCACGAAGCAGATGAATGCCCTCGACGAGGAGGGACTGATGGATTCTGACACCATTGTGGATCTTCTGGAGAACAAGATTGCCCTTATCGTTCCCGCCGGTTCCGAGACAGGAATCACGGGATTTGAGGATATCACAAAGGCCGAGAGAATCGCCCTCGGCGATCCGGAGAGCGTTCCGGTGGGACAGTATTCCAAGGAGGCCTTCGAGAGCTTGGCATGTGGGAAGAGGTTGAGGCCAAGACCAGCTTCGGAACCAACGTGACCGAGGTGTTGAGCTGGGTAGCGGCGGGAAGCGCCGATGCAGGTATCGTATATCTGACGGATGCTACCACCAGCGATCAGTTTGACCAGGTAGAGATCGTCGGCTATGCGCCGGAGGGAAGCGTTTCCAAGGTGATTTACCCGGTAGGCATCGTGCAGCCAGCCAGAAGAAGGACGCAGCCCAGAAATTCGTGGATTTCCTGGGAACTGAGGAAGCCATGGCGGCATTTGCAGACTACGGATTCTCCGCGAACGAGTAATTATGGACTGGTCGCCGATTCTCATATCCATGAAAACGGCGTCCGCCACCATTGTCATCACATTCTTTCTGGGACTGTGGGCGGCAAAGCTGGTGGTGGCGGCGAAATCCCAGCGGGTGAAAATGGTGGTAGACGGGATTTTAACCCTTCCCATGGTTCTGCCGCCGACGGTGGCCGGTTTCTTTCTGCTGATGCTTTTCGGCGTGAAGCGGCCGCTGGGACAGCTGTTTCTGGAAGTTTTTGGTATAAAAATTGTGTTCTCCTGGGCGGCCACGGTGATCGCGGCGGTGGTGATCTCATTTCCGCTCATGTACCGGGCGGCCAGGGGAGCGTTTGAACAGGTGGATGAGACGCTCATCTACGCCGCGAGGACGCTGGGATTCAGCGAGTGGAAGATTTTCTGGAAGGTGATGCTTCCAGTGGCCATGCCGGGCGTCTTAAGCGGAGCCATCCTGGCGTTTGCCAGGGGACTGGGCGAGTTTGGCGCCACGGCCATGCTGGCGGGCAACATCGCGGGAAAGACACAGACACTCCCCCTTGCCATCTATTCGGAGGTTGCGGCCGGAAAGATGTCGGAGGCGTATAAATACGTCCTCATCATCGTGGTCATTTCCTTCCTGGTGGTTGTTTTGATGAATGTGCTTTCCGCGAAGGAAACGCGCGCCGGCGGACAAAAGAAAAGCAGAAAAAGGAGAGAAGGCTTATGAGCCTTCAGGCAGATATAAAGAAACGATTCTCCGGATTTACACTGGAGGTTTCCCTCCGGACGGAGAGCGGAGTCCTGGGGATTCTGGGGGCATCCGGGAGCGGCAAGAGCATGACCTTAAAATGCATTGCCGGGATCGAGACGCCGGACGAGGGACGCATCGTTCTGAATGACCGGGTTTTGTTTGACTCGGAAAAAAAGATCAATCTGACGCCGCAGAAGAGAAACGTCGGGTATCTGTTTCAGAACTACGCCCTGTTTCCCAACATGACCGTGGAGGCCAACATCGCGGCCGGGCTCAAATGCCCCGAGCGCGAGAAGCAGGAGATTGTGCGGGAGATGATCCGCCTTTTCAGAATGGAGGGGCTGGAGAAACGCTACCCCTCCCAGCTCTCGGGCGGCCAGCAGCAGCGCACCGCCCTGGCCCGGATCCTGCCTACGAGCCGGATGTCATCATGTTAGACGAGCCGTTTTCGGCTCTGGATTTTTACTTAAAGGAGCAGCTTCAGCTCCAGGTAAAGGAAGTCTTAAAAAATTACAGCGGCGACGCGCTGCTGGTCACGCACAGCCGGGATGAGGTTTACCGCTTCTGCGAAAACAGCCTGATTCTGGATCGGGGGTTCGGTGGTTTCCCGCGGAAAAACCGGGGAGATTTTTAAGAAGCCCGCGAATGTGACGGCCGCACGCTTAACCGGCTGTAAGAATATACTGCCCGTCCGCAGAGTGGATGAACACCACGTATTCCTGCCGGACTGGGGCGTCACTCTGACGGCGGCCGAGCCAGTGGGAGAGAACATCCGCTTCATCGGCATCCGGGAGAGAGACTTATTCCAGACAGACGCCGGCGAAAACTGTTTGCCGTGCCGATGGACGGAGACGCTGGATCAGCCGTTAAACCGCAGCCTTTTACTGGCTCCCGCGGAAACTGCAGCCCACAGTTTCGAGGAGTCCCCCGTTCTCTGGTGGAAGGTGGATAAAAGAAGCGGGCAGACGGATGCGATCTATTCAGCCGGCGACCGGCTGACCGTGGCCGTGAGGCCCGGAGATATTCTTCTTCTGGAAGAATAAATAAAGTTTTCTCAATTTCATATTTCTATATTATGGCCGCTTCCTTAGCCCGGGGGCGGCCAGTTTTATTTTTTCATAGGATGTCCTGTGAAATAAAAACGCCCCGGCCGATTTACATAGCCCGCGTGGCCCTTTTGTGATATAATAGGAGCACTTGGCGAGGTCATTCACGAGCCTAGTGGACATGGTGTAATAGGAGCACTGCAGAGAGGGGAAAATCATGGCGGAGAAAAAACAGGAGCGATCATACTGGCGGCGGGCAAATCGGACAGTGCGGACGGCCCCGGCCCCATGCGGAAAGTGGGGCGGACCACGATGATCCAGAAGGAGATCGACACTTTGCGCCAGGCGGGGATCCGCCCCATTGTGGTGATTACCGGCTACCAGGCGGATATTCTGGAGCATCACATCGCCCACAGGGGCGCGGTCTTCGTCCGCAATAAAAACTACGAGAAATCCCAGATGTTTGATTCCGTATGTCTGGGGCTTAAATATATGCAGAAAAAGGTGGACAGGGTGCTTTTGTTCCCCGCGGACATTCCGATGGTGTCGGCCGGGACCATTCTGAGGATGAAGGCGGAGCCGGCGCGATCACGGTTCCCGTCTGCGACGGCCGCCCGGGGCATCCGGTAATGCTGGACAAAGCGTGTTTGCGGCCATCCTGGCATACAGAGGCGACCGCGGCCTGCGGGGGGCCATGGACTCCTGCGGAGCCGGGATTTCCCTCATCGAGCTGGACGACCAGGGCGTGGTCATGGACGCGAACACGGAGCAGGACTACAAAATGATCCTGCAGTACGAGAAGGAAAACCGCGATCAGGTGGATCTGGCCTTCGACGTGCAGGTGAACTTAAATAAATTTTCCCGCTGCTTCGACGGGGAACTGGCGCGTTTCCTCGAGGCCGTGGAGGAGACCGGCTCCATGCTGGGCGCTGCCAGCTCAGGGAGATTTCCTACAGCAAAGGTTGGAAAATGGTCAAAAACGCGGAGGATCAGCTGGGAATCGAATTTCTCGTCAGACAGGCCGGAGGAAGTAAAGGCGGCGTCTCCTTCCTGACCGGGGAGGGGGAAGGCATTTCTCAGAAAGTACAGAGAACTTGAGGAGCGCCTGGAACAGTACGCGGAACGGGCGTTTCGAGACATTTTCGGGGATGGAGGAGTGTAATATGGAATTTCGTGCGCTTAAATATTTCCTGACGGTGGCACAGGAGGAGAATATCACCAAGGCCGCGCAGATCCTGCATGTGACCCAGCCCACCCTCAGCCGGCAGATGATGAATCTGGAGGAGGAGCTGGGAGTCGCGCTCTTTCAGCGGGGCCGCTATCAGACGGTACTGACGGAGGAGGGCGTGATCTTCCGCCAGCGCGCCCAGGAGATCGTGTCCCTGGTGGAGAAGACCGGCCGGGAGTTTTCCGATCAGAAGGACGAGGTGGCCGGCGTGCTCTCCGTGGGGAGCGCGGAGTCCAAGGCCATGTGGATGCTGCCGGAATTTCTCGAGGAATTTTCAAGACGGTATCCCAGAGTACAGTTTGATATGTGCAGCGGCTGCAGCGACGACGTGCGGGACAAGGTGGACCGGGGCCTTCTGGACGTGGGGATTCTGACGGAGCCCTACGAGATTGCCCGTTACGAGCACATCCGTTTCCCGCAGAAGGACCGCTGGGGCCTGCTGATGCGAAGGGACGACGCCCTGGCTTCCCGGGAGGGAATACGCATGGAAGAGATGAGAGATCTGCCGCTCATCGTCCCGAAACGGGAGCTTTTGATCAGCGAGATCGCCGGCTGGTTCGGCGATTCCGGCAGCCTGCATCCGGTGGCCACCTACAACCTGCTGTTAAGCTCCGTTCCCCTGGTGGAGCGGGGCCTGGGCTATGCGGTCTGCATGAGCGGCGCCGGCAGCATCCGCGAGGGCGGAAACACCTGTTTCGTCCCCTTCGTCCCCGAGCGCGCAGGCGGCAGCGTGATGATCTGGAAAAAGAACCGACCCTTAAACCGCCCCGCCTCCCTGTTTGTCAGAATGGTGCGGGAAATGCTGGAAGAACACGCAGATACCGGCGAATCAGCCAGGTAAATGAGGAATGCCTTTTTTGTATAAACAGCCATAAAAAAAGGGCATTTTACATACTTGCCCAACCGTGCTACAGTAAAGACATAAGAAGCAGATCCAAAGGAGATGATCTTATGATGAGCGTAGGAGAACTGGAGAAATTCTATCATTTAAGCCGGCAGAACATCCGGAGCCGGGAGCAGAAGGACGCTCTGATCGAGCAGCGCGAGCTGCTGGAAGAGCGCATCGCCGAGCTCCAGGAAGTCCTCTTAATGCTGGACTGCCGCATCGAGGAGTGCGCCGCCCTCCCCGCGTAACCTGCTGATAACAGCCAATAATAACCAATACAACCCCGGCCATTACTCCGTCACGAGGAACCCCTTCCCCCAGGAGTAATGGCTTTTTATTTAATAGGAACTGCGTTCCCTATTAAATAAAACGCTCCGCGAGGATGCGCACTACGCGCAGAGGAATATGGCTGCTTTCGCAGCCGCGCTCCGGCGCAAGTGTGCGCCTGGCGCACACTTTTTTACATAGTCTGATTATCCGATCAGTTTATAATTGCCGGATTCTTTAAGATGGAGATATTCCGGAGTAATATATTCTTTATGTTTCCATTCGTATTCCTGTAAATAGGTGGCATCCTTTGTACTTATATATGTATCTGTCAGCTCCGTCAGCGGAGCACTTTTTGACAATACGGGCTAACTTATTATAAATCTTTGTAACACACTCCGGCCGTGAAATATATTCGCCCTGTTCATCATAATAACCAGAAATTACATACAGTCTGCTGCGGGAAATTGTTTTGTCATTATCATTTTTAAAAGAAAATCCGGCTTCTATAACAGTATTTCCAGCGGGTGAATAAGTTCGAATCTCCTGGCCATTAAAAGGGGGCGTTTCCCCCGATAAGTCCCCGGCTTCCGGGACATAAAACCAATAATAATGTTCATGTTCTGTGACAAAATCCAAGGTTTGACCATACATCCGTGTTCCAGAAGCATTTTTTATGATCACACATCCACATTCCAATGCTGCCTGCGCAATCTTTAAAAAGTCTTCATATCCCAGCCAATAGTTGATTTGTTTGCCCATCGCCTGCCCCTCCAAATAAAATCATGTCTTCCTCAAGCGGTATACTACACATCTGCTCAAAAATATCAACAATTCCCCCTTTATTCTACCGCACTTCCAGATACATGAAAAGCCGCACTTCACATCAAAATCCATCGCTTATGCCAGGAAGATAAAAGGCTCTCCTTTTGCGAAAAAATCCAGAAGCAAGCAACTTTTTCCCTGAGGCCCGCGAAGCCGTGGAAGTTATGGGCAGGCTGGCGGCGGCCAGAGGTCTCGATTCGGTATGACTTAGACGGCCGGCACGGGTAGCTCTGGGGTTTCGTATGGCGTACAACGCCAGACGAAAAGGGGATTACGGAGAGCAAAATTTCATCAGAAATTTTGCTCGAATATCCCCGGTCCCCAGAAGCGTACCGTGCCGGGCGCCTTAGTCATACCCATCGAGTCTCCCGCCGCCGCCAGCCAGCCCATAACTTCCACGGCCCCCGCCTCTCGCGAAAACCTCTTTTCCACCTATTTTCAACGCAAAAAAACAAAAAAAATTTCAGCTTAATTTAAAGTTCCCATGCTTTAATCAAATAAAAAAGGCAGGCCCTCAAAATGAAACTACGCAAATACACATCCACATTTCTCGCGGCCCTTCTCCTCGCCGTCTCTGTCCCCACCGCGGCATACGCAGGGAGCAGCGGCGAGCCCATCGACCGCGTAACGTTACATATCACATCCTACATCGAGGAAGGCGGCACCCACTCGCCCGTCACAGTGACGGCGGATTCCAGCCAGTACCACGTAAGCTCCTGTGAGGTCACCAACACCCCGGACGACGAGTGGGACTACGGCGACCAGCCGAAGCTTGAGGTGACGGTGGAGGCGGCGTCCAGAAGCTATTTCCCCAGCGGATTTTCCAAAGACCGCATCACCCTGATGGGCTCCGACGGCACCATCACCTCCCTAAAGCGGAAAACGGACAGCATTACCATAAAGATCACCCTCGACAAGCTGGAGGACGAGGACGCGGAGTACAACATGAATGTGTACGGCTGCCGGTGGGATGGGACCAGCGGCGTCGGCGTCTGGGAAACGGTTCCGGACGCGAGGAAATACGAGGTACGCCTGTACCGCGGCAGCACGCCGGTCACGTCCGCGATCACGGTCTATAACAACCGGTACGATTTTTCCCAGCACATCAGCCGGGGCGGAACCTACACGTTCTGGGTGCGGTCGGTCTATGATTCCTCCCGCATAGGCGTCTGGGAGGAGTCGGAGCCGTGGACGGTGACCACCGAGGAGGCCACAGCGCTCATAACCTCGCAGCGCTGGATCGAGACCGCCGATGGGTGGCGCTACCGCAATCTGGGCGGCAGCTACGCCATGAACGGCTGGCAGCTCATCGAAGAAAAATGGTACTATTTTGACACAGAGGGATATATGTTAAGCGATACGGTCACGCCGGACGGATACCAGGTGGATGAAAGCGGCGCGTGGATCCCGGGAAATGAGGAGGAAGAAGATGTATAGAAGGTATGCAATGCCGGTGCTGGCGGTTTCCCTGGCCGTGACGGCGGTATTTCCCATGACGGCGGAGGCGTCGTCCAACTACAGCATGAGAAAAAAGGTGGTCATCGCGGCGGGTATTATGCCCGCCAGCTTCGACGAAAACGAGCCGGTGAGCCGGGCGCAGTTTGCGAAAATGCTGGTGCAGGCGTCCACCTACAGAAGCAGCGTCAGCGAGGAGAACAATGTCTCCGTATTTGCCGATGTGACCAGGGATCACGAGTACGCATCCTACATCCGCGTGTCCGCGGAGCAGGGCTGGATGACCGGATATCTGGGCGGCAATTTTAAACCCGATCAGCCGGTCATCATGCAGGAGGCGGTGCGCGCGGTGCTGACGCTTCTGGCTACACCGACGAGGATTTCGCCGGCAATCAGGCAGCCAACCGCATGGCCAAGGCGGCCTATCTGGAGCTGGACGAGAATATAGGAAAGGTCAGCGGCGACACGCTGACGTGGATTGACTGTGTGCATCTGTTCTACAATCTGATGCGGACCAACAAAAAGAATTTGAGGGGCAGGAGGAGACCACCTCGACGGTCTACGCCTCGGTTCTCGATTTCTCCCTCACCTCCGATGGGGAAATCAACCCGCTGGAGGCGCTGGAGAGCAAGCTGAAAGGGCCATACGCGGTTAAGGACAGAAGCCTGGGAACCATTTTGCCGTTCTCCGCGTCCAGCGCGTCCTACTATCTGGATGGGGAGGGAACCACCAGGGACGAGGTGGAGGACGGAGCCATCGTCATTTACTACAACACGACCACGAAGGCGGTCTACGGCTACTCTGAGGATGGAAACGGAGGCCGGGGCGCCTACGAGGGCGAGCTGGAAGCCGTCTACTACCGTTCATCCGACGTGATGATTCCCACCTCCATCGTGGTCAGCGGAAGAGAGTTTGCCCTGGAAAGCTCCGATATGCAGTTCGCATTTTCCGTGTATGGGAATATGGAGATCGGCGACGATATTATCATTGTATGGGAATCCAGCGGAAGCAGCAGCGGCGAGGACGCGGATGATACCGACGGCACCGTGATCGACTACATTGACTGACGGGGGAAATAGAGAATGAAAATGACGATAAAAAAACGCTGGCTGATACCGGCTGCCGCAGTGCTGGCCGTTCTGATTCTGGGCGCGGTCGTCCTGATGCGGGGAGGCGCGAAACGGGCGTCGGCGGAAGGGGCAGCCGTCCGCACGGCGGAGGTGACCAGACAGGATATCACGGCCACGCTCTCGGCGTCCGGCACACTGTCCCCGAAGGACACCTACAGCATCACCTCCATGGCGGAGGGCGAGGTGGTGGAGGCGGCCTTCGAGGAGGGCGACCAGGTGACGGAGGGGCAGGTGCTCTACCGCATCGACGCCACGTCCATGGATTCCAGGCTGAACTCGGCGAAAAACAGCCTGGAGCGGGCCCAGGAGAGCTACGATTCCGCGGTGGAGGACTACAACGAGGCACTGTCCAAGTACAGCGGCAACACCTACAAATCCACCAAGGCGGGCTACATAAAGACCCTGTATATCGAGGCCGGCGACAAGGTTCCGGAAACACCCAGATCGCCGATCTGTATAACGACAGCATCATGCGGATCCGGGTGCCGTTTTGAACACCGAGGCGGCGGCCATTGTCCCCGGTGAAAATGCCATTCTGACGCTGAGCGACACGCTGGAGCAGATCGCCGGCGTCGTGAAGAGCGTCAGCAGCATGGACGAGACGCTGGACGGAGGACGTCTGGTCCGCTACGTGACCATCGAGACCGCAAACCCGGGAGGACTTACCACCACCATGACGGCCACGGCCATTGTGGGAAACTTTATTTCCAGCGGCGACGGGACATTTGAGCCCACGGTGGACACCGTGCTTTCCGCCGATCTTTCCTCCAGCGTGGAGGTGGCCAGCGTTCTGGTCAACGAGGGCGACTATGTTTCCGTCGGCAGCGCGTTGTTTGCCATGGAAACCAGATCCGCTAAAGATCTGATCGATTCTTATAAAAATTCCATGGATTCCGCCGAGTCCCAGCTGGAGTCGGCCCAGTCCAGCCTGGACTCCACCCAGGAGACCTACGACGATTACACCATCACCGCCCCCATTTCCGGTACCGTGGTGACGAAAAATGTGAAGGTGGGCGACAACGTACAGAACGGCTCCAGCGCGTCCACGCTGGCGGTGATCTACGACCTGTCCAGCCTCACCTTCCAGATGAACATCGACGAGCTGGACATCAGCCAGGTGAGCACCGGACAGGAGGTGCAGGTCACGGCGGACGCCTTTGAAAATGAAGTGTTCTCCGGCACCGTCACCAACGTGAGCATGGAGGGAACCAGCTCCAACGGCGTCACCTATTACCCGGTCACCGTGACCTTAAATGAGCTGGGAAATCTTCTCCCCGGGATGAACGTGGACGGCGTCATTGTCGTGGATTCCGCTGAGCAGGCGCTGGCCGTTCCGGCGGACGCTGCAGCGGGGAAATGTGGTCTATGTGAAGGATGACAGCGTCACGGAGGCTCAGGGGCGTGTCCCGGCGGGCTTCCGAGAAGTCCAGGTGGAGACGGGCGTCATCAACAGCGATTACGTGGAGATCGTCTCCGGCGATCTGCAAGAGGGGGATCAGGTCTACGTGTCAGAGAGCAGCGTCAGCTCCACCAATTCCATGATGCCCATGGGCGGCGGCAATATGGGCGGCATGGGCGGTGCTATGGGCGGCGGAAACCGCCCGGGCGGTTCTTCG
>BBZO01000041.1 GCA_001304875.1 Clostridia bacterium UC5.1-2E3 | reverse complement strand
AGAGCGCGACGGACGTCCGGGAGGTCAGAATTTCCAGGGCCGCGACGGTCAGGGCAATCCGAACAGAGACAACCGAGATGGCCGCCCGGCCGGGCAGAATGCCGGCCAGAGCTTCCAGAACCGAGACGGCCGCCAGGGAGGCCAGGGCTACCAGGCCGCGACAACCGAGATGGCCGTCAGGGAGGCCAGGGCTACCAGGGCCGCGACAACCGTCAGGGCGGTCAGGGGTTCCAGGGTCGTGACAACCGCCAGGGCGGCGGGCAGAGAAGAGATATGGGCATTCCGAAGCCGTCCTTCGACACCCCCATGGCGCAGAAGCAGCAGAATACAAAGCAGAACAAGAACAACTATAAGAACGACCGGTTGATAAGAAGGACCGCGAGGAGAGATGAAGCCGAAGAACGCCAGAGGCGGCAAGGGAGTCAAGCGCCCGCCATGCCGGCGAAGCGGCGGAGCCGAAGGTGGAAGAGGTAAAGACCATCATCATCCCCGAGGTTATCACCATCAAGGAGCTGGCTGAGAAGATGAAGCTGCAGCCCTCCGCCATCGTGAAGAAGCTGTTCATGCAGGGCACCATCGTCACCATCAACCAGGAGGTGGACTACGACAAGGCCGAGGAGATCGCCATGGAGTTCGACGTCCTCTGCGAGAAAGAGGTCAAGGTGGATGTCATCGAGGAGCTCCTGCGCGAGGAGGAGGAAGACGAGAAGGATATGGTTCCGAGACCCCCGGTTGTGTGCGTGATGGGTCACGTTGACCACGGCAAGACCTCCCTTCTGGACGCCATCCGTGAGACCAACGTCACCTCCCGCGAGGCGGGCGGCATCACCCAGCACATCGGTGCGTACATGGTGGAGATCAACGGCCAGCAGATCACCTTCCTCGATACTCCGGGACACGAGGCGTTCACGGCCATGCGTATGAGAGGCGCGAAATCCACGGATATCGCCATTCTCGTCGTGGCGGCGGACGACGGCGTGATGCCGCAGACCATCGAGCCATCAATCACGCGAAGGCCGCGGGCGTGAGATCATCGTGGCCATCAACAAGATCGATAAGCCCAGCGCAAATATCGACAAGGTAAAGCAGGAGCTCATCGAGTATGAGCTGGTGGCCGAGGACTGGGGCGGCAGCACCATTTTCGTTCCCGTGTCTGCGCACACGAAGGAAGGTATCTCCGAGCTTCTGGAGATGATTCTTCTGACCGCGGAGGTGAAGGAGTTAAAGGCCAACCCCAACCGCAAGGCGAGAGGCCTGGTCATCGAGGCGGAGCTTGATAAGGGCAAGGGCCCGGTGGCGACCATTCTGGTCCAGAAGGGTACGCTCCGCGTGGGCGACGCAGTGGCCGCAGGCTCCTGCTTCGGTAAAGTCCGCGCCATGATGGACGACAAGGGACGCAGAGTCAAGGAGGCCGGTCCGTCCACCCCGGTGGAGATTTTAGGTCTCAACGATGTCCCCAACGCCGGCGAGGTGTTTGTGGCGACGGCTAACGATAAGGAAGCGAGAAGCTTCGCGGAGACATTTATCTCCGAAGGAAAGAACAAACTGATCGAGGACACCAAGGCGAAGCTGTCCCTGGATGACCTGTTCTCACAGATCAAGGCAGGAAATGTAAAAGAGCTGCCGATCATCGTGAAGGCAGACGTGCAGGGCTCCGTGGAGGCCGTGAAGCAGAGCCTCCAGAAGCTGTCCAACGAGGAGGTCGTGGTGAAGGTGATCCACGGCGGCGTGGGCGCCATCAACGAGTCCGACGTGACTCTGGCATCCGCTTCCAACGCCATCATTATCGGCTTCAACGTGCGTCCCGACGCCACGGCGAAATCCATCGCCGAGCGGGAGAAGGTTGACGTGCGCCTTTACAGAGTCATTTACCAGGCCATCGAGGATGTGGAGGCTGCCATGAAGGGCATGCTCGACCCGATCTTCGAGGAGCAGGTGATCGGCCACGCGGTGGTGCGCCAGACCTTCAAGGCCTCCGGCGTCGGAACCATCGCAGGCTCCTATGTGCTTGACGGAAAGTTCCAGAGAGGCTGCAGCGCGAGAATCACCAGAGACGGCGTGCAGATCTTCGACGGCGCAGTGGCATCCTTAAAGCGCTTCAAGGACGACGTGAAGGAAGTAAACAGCGGATACGAGTGCGGCCTTGTGTTTGAGAAGTTCAACGATCTTAAAGAAGACGATATGATAGAGGCATATGCGATGGTGGAGGTTCCCAGATAGGAACCGCCCCGTCGGAAAGAGAGGCATAAGATGCGTAAAAACAGTATCAAAAACACGAGAATCAACGGCGAGGTCCAGAGAGAATTAAGCGACATCATACGCACCGAGTTAAAGGATCCCAGGGTGCATCCGGTGGCCACCACGGTGGTTGCCGTGGAGGTGACCCCGGATCTCAAATACTGCAAGGCATATATAAGCGTCCTGGGCGGCGAGGAGGCCGGCAAGGCCACGATCCAGGGCCTTAAGAGCGCGGTGGGATTCATCCGCAGCCAGCTGGCGAAGCGCATCAATCTGAGAAACACGCCGGAGATCACGTTCATTCTGGACCAGTCCATCGAGTACGGCGTGAACATGTCGAGACTCATCGACGAGGTGACAGCGAGAGACAGTCAGGAGTGATGGAATGGAAACTCTCATGAAACTGCTTGGGGAGGCAGAGACCGTCGCTATTCTGGGGCACGTACACCCCGACGGCGACTGCGTCGGCTCCTGCCTGGGCATGTATAATTATCTGGCCGACAACTTTGGGGAGCTCTCCGTCCGGGTCTTTTTAGAGCCGGTTTCGGAGAAATTCTCCTACCTAAGATATTTCGACCGGATCGAAAACGACCTGCCGGAATCCCTGGAGGTGGATCTGTGCATCAGCTGGATGCCAGCGACAGGGAACGGCTGGGCGCGTACGACGCCATATTTTCCCGCGCAAAGAAGACCTTCTGCATCGATCATCACATCACCAATCCGGGGTTCGCCCAGGAAAACCATGTGGTGCCGGGGGCCAGCTCTGCCTGCGAGGTGCTGTTTGGCCTTCTGGATGAGACGAAGATCGGCCGTGAGACTGCAGAGTGTCTGTATACCGGCATTGTCCACGACACCGGCGTATTCAAACACAACAATACCACGGGAAAGACCATGGCCATCGCCGGCCGCCTGCTGGATAAGGGACTGGACGGCGAAAAAATCATCGACGACAGCTTTTTCAAAAAGACCTACGTCCAGAATCAGATCCTGGGCCGGGCGCTCCTGGAGAGTATCCTGTTCATGGACGGAAAATGTATTTTCACGGTGGTTAAGGCCAGGGATATGGAATTTTACGGCGTGGACAGCAAAGACCTGGACGGCATCGTGGACCAGCTGCGGGTGACCGACGGCGTGGAGTGCGCCATTTTCATCTACGAGAGCGGCGTGCAGCAGTACAAGGTAAGTCTGCGGGCCAATGGAGATTTAAACGTGGCGAAGGTAGCTCCTATTTTGGCGGCGGCGGCCATGTGAAGGCGGCGGGCTGTACCATGAGCGGCAGCATCCACGACGTGATCAACAATCTGTCCCTGCGCATTGAGGCAGGCTTAAAGGAGTGCGGGGCGTGATGGACGGCGTAATCAATGTATATAAAGAAAAGGGCTTCACGTCCCACGACGTGGTGGCTAAGATGCGCGGCATTTTAAAACAGAAAAAATAGGACATACAGGGACTCTTGACCCGGCAGCGGAGGGAGTCCTTCCTGTCTGTCTGGGAAAGGGCACCAGGCTCTGCGATCTTCTGACGGACAAGTCGAAGACCTACCGGGCCGTGATGCTTCTGGCGTGGAGACTGACACCCAGGACACCACCGGCCAGATTCTGAGGGAGTGTCCGGTACAGGTGACGGAGGAGGACGTGCGCCGAGAGGTTTTAGGCTTCGTCGGGGACTACGACCAGATCCCGCCCATGTACTCGGCCTTGAAGGTCAACGGAAAGAAGCTCTACGAGCTGGCCCGCGAGGGCGTGGAGGTGGAGCGCAAGGCCCGCCCGGTGGTCATACACGAAATCGAGATCGAGGAGATCGACCTCCCGCGGGTGACCATGACCGTGAGCTGCTCCAAGGGAACCTACATCCGCACACTGTGCCACGACATCGGCGCCAGGCTGGGCTGCGGCGCGGCCATGGAAAGCCTTCTGCGCACCCGCGTGGGAATGTTTTCTCTGGCGGACAGTCTGACACTTTCTGAGATCGAGGCGCTTGCAAAGAGCGGGGAAATCGCAGCGCATGTCATCCCGCCGGACGCAATCTTTGGCGACAGCCCGGCGCTCACGGCCCCGCAGACGCTGGACAAAAAGCTCCATAACGGAAATGCCTTCGCCGTGTCGGAGACAGGACTTGCAGGCGAGGCGAAGGAGAGCGTAAAACGCGCAGAGAGCGTCCGCGTCTACGACAGCGAGGGGGCGTTCATCGGCCTCTACGGCTGCGAGGCGGGAATCATGAAGCCGATCAAGATATTTTTTTCATAGGAAATGGCATCCTATGAAATAAAAACGCTCCGCGAGGATGCGCACTCCGCGCAGAGGAATAGGGCTGCTTTGGCAGCCGCGCTCCGGCGCGAGTGTGCGCCTGGCGCACACTTTTTGGGGGAAACTGACCAGATGAAATACATTACAGGAACAAAAGAATTTCAGATCGACCGGCCCACGGCGGTGACGCTGGGGAAGTTCGACGGCCTTCACCGGGGGCACAGAAAGCTCCTTGAGCAGGTGTTTGCCTGCCGGGAGCAGGGGCTTGCGTCCGCCGTGTTCACCTTCGGCACGCCGCCTCTGGAGCTCACGAAGGGAAAGCCCCAGACCATGATAACGACCAACGGGGAGCGGATGGAGAATCTTAGGAACGCCGGCGTCGATTATCTGGTGGAGTTTCCGTTTGACATGGCGACGGCCGGCACGGAGCCGGAGGAATTTGTCCGCGATATCCTGGTGGGGAAGATGCGGGCGAAGGCCATCGTCAGCGGCACGGACTTCCATTTCGGCCACAACCGCCGCGGGGATGTGGAGCTTTTAAAGGAGCTGGCGCCCCGGTACGGCTACACCGCCTATGTGGTGGAAAAGGCCCACGACGGCGACCGGGTCATCAGCAGCACCTACGTGCGCGAGATGCTGGCTGAGGGAAATATCCGCAAGGCCAACGAGCTTCTGGGCTACGAGTATTCCATAAGCGGCCAGGTGGTTCACGGAAAGCACCTGGGGACGACGCTGGGATTTCCCACGGTCAACATCATCCCGCCGGCGTCGAAGCATCTGCCCAAGTTCGGCGTGTACGTATCAAGGGTGGAGATCGACGGAGAGCAATTCTACGGTATCACTAACATCGGAAGGAAACCCACGATCAAGGGCGAGTTCCCGGCTGGTGTCGAGACCTATATCTACGGTGTGAGCGGGGATCTGTACGGCAAACGTATCCGGGTGAGCCTGGTGGATTTCCTGCGGCCGGAGATGAAGTTTGAGAGCGTGGAGCAGCTGAAGGCGCAGGTGCAGTCCGACAAGGAGGCGGTGCGCCGGAGAGTGGAGAGAGAACAGCAGACGGATAGAGAATAGAAAATGGGGAGCCGTGAAGGCTCCCTGTTATTGTTTCAGTAGTTTTTCCACTTCGTCGCACACCAGCTTAATGTACTCGCCGAGCGCCAGCGGCTGGCAGCCCACGATCAGATGATGGCAGTGGTTTTTATTGTTGACCGGAATTAAAATCTTCTTCGCCGGGCTCTCGCCGACGGCCGCGGCCATCCCGGCGGTGATCTCACCGAGGAGCGAGCCGGCAATCACGATGCCGATGGGGCCGATGATGACGTCCGCATCCCGGCTGTTTAAGAGAATGGGGTTCTCGCCGGTGGCTCCCGCGTCGGCGCCCGCCTTCATCATGGAGGAGGTGGCGATGCTGTTGGTGCCCAGGGCGATGAGCTCCTGGCCGGGGAACCGGCTCTTTAACTGTTCGACCACGGCGCGGCCCATCTTGCCGCCCTGGCCGTCGATGACGATCATTTTCATATCTGAAAAAACCTCCGCAGTGCAGGGAATACTAAGCCATTCTATGATTTAACCCTATCTTTCCCAGTATAGCATAATTTACAAAAAAATAAAAGAGAAAAATTGTAAATTTCGGATTTACATTAGAAAAAAATTCTATTATAATGCTACTGATAGAAACAAGGTAATGCAAAAAAAGTCTTACGAAGGGAAAATACTATGAGAAGAAACGACATTCACAAAGTAATGATTATCGGCTCCGGCCCGATCATCATTGGACAGGCCTGTGAGTTCGACTATTCCGGAACCAGGCGTGCAAAGCTCTCAGAAAACTTGGCTATGAGATCGTTTTAGTTAATTCCAACCCGGCGACCATCATGACGGATCCGGAGACTGCAGACGCGACCTACATCGAGCCGCTTAACGTGGAGCGGCTGACCCAGATCATCGAGAAGGAGCGCCCCGATGCGCTGCTGCCGAACCTGGGCGGGCAGTCGGGTCTGAACCTCTGCTCCGAGCTGGCGGCCGCAGGTGTTCTGGATAAATACAATGTGAAGGTGATCGGCGTACAGGTGGATGCCATCGAGCGCGGTGAGGACCGCATCGAGTTCAAGCACACCATGGACAGCTTAGGGATTGAGATGGCCAGAAGTGAAGTCGCTTACTCCGTGGACGAGGCCCTGGCCATCGCCGACAAGCTGGGCTATCCGGTGGTTCTGCGTCCCGCATACACCATGGGCGGCGCCGGCGGCGGACTGGTTTACAACACTGAGGAGTTAAAGACTGTCTGCGCCAGAGGACTGCAGGCCAGCCTGGTGGGGCAGGTACTGGTGGAGGAGTCCATCTTAGGCTGGGAGGAGCTGGAGCTGGAGGTTGTCCGCGACGCGAAGAACAACCTGATCACCGTCTGCTTCATCGAGAATATCGATCCCCTCGGCGTGCACACCGGCGATTCCTTCTGTTCCGCACCGATGCTGACGATCTCCGAGGAGGTGCAGAAGCGCCTGCAGGAGAAGTCCTACAAGATCGTTGAGGCGATCCAGGTCATCGGCGGCACTAACGTGCAGTGGGCCCACGATCCCAAGACCGACAGAGATATCGTCATTGAGATTAACCCGAGAACCTCCCGTTCTTCCGCGCTGGCTTCCAAGGCCACCGGCTTCCCCATCGCTCTCGTTTCCGCGATGCTGGCCAGCGGACTCACCCTGGATGAGATTCCCTGCGGAAAGTACGGAACTCTGGACAAGTACGTTCCCGACGGAGACTACGTCGTTATAAAATTCGCCCGCTGGGCCTTCGAGAAATTCAAAGGCGCACAGGACAAGCTGGGTACCCAGATGAAGGCTGTGGGCGAGGTAATGAGCATCGGTAAGACCTACAAGGAGGCATTCCAGAAGGCCATCCGCAGCCTGGAGACCGGACGCTACGGCCTGGGCTTCGCGAAGGATTTCAACTCCAAGTCCAAGACCGAGCTCTTAAAGATGCTCCACACGCCCACCAGTGAGCGCCAGTTCATCATGTACGAGGCGCTGAGAAAGGGCGCTACTGTGGACGAGCTCTTTGAGCTGACCAAGATCAAGCACTACTTTATCGAGCAGATGAAGGAGTTAGTCGAGGAGGAGGAAAAGCTTCTTGCGCACAAGGGCCAGGTTCCGCCGGTGGAGGTACTCCGCCAGGCCAAGCTGGATGGCTTCTCTGACCGCTATTTAGGACAGATTCTGGAAGTATCCGAGGCCGAGATCCGCGAGGCGAGATGCGCGGCCGGCATCGTGGAGGAGTGGGAAGGCGTTCACGTGAGCGGCACGGAGGACGCGGCCTACTACTATTCCAGCTATCATATTACTGAGAAGAGCAAGGTCAATAACGACCGTCCGAAGATCATGATTTTAGGCGGCGGCCCCAACCGTATCGGCCAGGGCATCGAGTTCGACTACTGCTGCGTACACGCAGCCATCGCGCTCAAGGAGCTGGGCTTCGAGACGATCATCGTCAACTGCAACCCGGAGACCGTGTCCACCGACTACGACACCTCCGATAAGCTGTACTTCGAGCCGTTGACCCTTGAGGATGTGTTAAGCATTCACGAGAAGGAGAAGCCCGTGGGCGTCATCGCCCAGTTCGGCGGACAGACCCCGCTCAACCTGGCTTCCGACTTAAAGAAATACGGCGTCAACATTCTGGGAACCACCCCGGAGACCATCGACATGGCCGAGGACCGCGATCTGTTCCGCGAGATGATGGACAAGTTAGAGATCCCGATGCCCGAGTCCGGCATGGCTGTGACCGTCGAGGACGCTTTAGAGATCGCCGGCAGAATCGGCTATCCTGTGATGGTTCGCCCGTCCTATGTGTTAGGCGGACGCGGCATGGAGGTTGTGCACGACGACGAGGCGCTGACCTTCTATATGAAGCAGGCCGTCGGCGTTACCCCCGACCGTCCGATTCTGATCGACCGTTTCCTGCACCATGCGACTGAGTGTGAGGCCGACGCCATCAGCGACGGCGAGAACGTATTCGTTCCGGCTGTGATGGAGCACATCGAGCTGGCCGGCGTCCACTCCGGAGACTCCGCGTGCATCCTGCCGTCCAAGAACCTGACGGAGGAGCAGATTGCGACCATCAAGGACTACACCAGACGCATCGCCAAGACCATGCACGTGGTAGGACTTATGAACATGCAGTACGCCATCGAGGACGGCAAGGTTTACGTGCTGGAGGCCAACCCGAGAGCGTCCAGAACCGTTCCGCTGGTTTCCAAGGTCTGCAACATCAAGATGGTGAAGCTGGCCACCGAGATCATGACGGCGCATCTGACCGGACGCCCCTCCCCGGTTCCCGCGCTTACGGAGAAGAAATTCGCCCACTACGGAGTGAAGGAAGCTGTGTTCCCGTTCAACATGTTCCAGGAGGTAGACCCGCTCTTAGGACCGGAGATGCGCTCCACCGGAGAGGTTCTCGGCATGTCCGCAGACTTCGGCGAGGCGTTCTACAAGGCCCAGGAGGCCACCCAGACCAAGCTCCCCACCGAGGGAACCGTTCTCATCAGCGTAAATGACAGAGATAAGGACGAGGTCGAGGAAGTGGCGAGAGGCTTTAGCGAGTGCGGCTTCAGCATCGTTGCCACCGGAAGAACCTACGAGAAGATCGTAAACGCCGGCATTCCGGCCACCAAGATCTCCAAGATCGACGAGGGCCGTCCCAACGTGCTCGACGCCATCACCAACAAGGAGATCGCTCTCATCGTGAACACCCCGATCGGCAAGAAGGGCGCCACCGACGACAGCTACATCCGCAAGGCCGCTGTCAAGGGCAAGATTCCCTACATGACCACCATGGCCGCCGCAAAGGCGACGGTGGAGGCCATCAAGGCGATCAAGAAGCACGGAGTCCTGGGCGTGAAGTCCCTGCAGGAGTTCCACAGCGAGATCCGGTAACTGACTGCAGATGGAAACTGGCTTTTACGGCGATACGGAAAGTCAGCGACTATATATGGTATGACAGACAGAAAAGGCACGTTTCAGTGCCTTTTCTCTTTTGTGCTGTATGAATTTTTTATGGCGCCGTGCTTTTCTTCGGCACAAAAAATCTTCCCTCCAGAGCCCCTTCCAGTCTCAGCAATTCGATTTTTTCTCAATCCCGCCTGCATACCCCGTCAGACTTCCGCTGGCTCCCACGACCCGGTGACAGGGCACGATGATGGAGATTTCATTATGTCCGACGGCGCCGCCCACGGCCTGGGCCGACATGCGGGGCAGGCCGCGTTTTTGCCAGCTGTGCGGCGATTTCCCCGTAGGTCGTGGTCTGTCCGTAGGGGATCGCATAGAGAATCTCCCACACCTCATTCTGGAAATCTGTGCCCGTAAAATGGAGCGGTACCTGGAAATCCGGATTCTTCCCCGAAAAATAGATGTCAAGCCACCGCTTTGCCTCCTCAAAGACGGGAAGCTCTTTTTCCTCGTGCTCCTTGTCCAGGTAAAGGGCGAAATATTTCTGCCCTTCAAACCACAATCCGGTCAGCCCCGCAGAATCTGCGGCCAGAAGAATGTCCCGAGGGGGAATGGTAATGGCTGATGTACTGCATACGATACCTCCTGTATATTAAAAATTTTACAAATCCTCTTCTGGCTTGATTTTATCACAGTTCCACGCGCTTTTTAAGCTTGAATATGTCAAAATGCGGTATAAATTATGAATTTTTTATTCGAAAAATCACTTGAAAAGAAATATAGATTTTAAGCGGGAATTTCGGAAAAAACCTTGATTTTACAAGGAAAATCGGAGGTTTAAAAGCTCCTGGGAAAATCCAAAAATAATGGAAAAAGCAGGGGCGGTTAGTAACAAGTTAGTAACAAATCACACTTTTATCATTTCTATTGATTTTCGCAAGTCCTCGACATCTCGATGACCATATACTCCGTTAGTCACATCATTTCCAAAGCTGTGCCCAAGCATTCTTTTGCGGTCATTTTCCGGCATCCCAGCCTTTTCACATAACATAGAGAACGTATGTCTGCAATCGTGCGGCGTGTGCTTCTCAAGTTTAATTGCTCTAATTTCTCGTGTAGCTCAAGCCGGTACCGTGCGGCGGAGTGCAGCATCTCCCGATCCCTTTGTAAACGCCGGATCACGAGCGGGAGAATGGCAGAATGTATGGGAACTATCCGATTTTTGGAAGTTTTAGTTTTGACTCCTCCCTTAAAGTATTTTTCATCGATATTGATCTCCATATTTTCGTAGGCTTTTATCCGGTATCCGGAATAGCACATGATGAGCAGGAACTCGATGATCGGATCGTCTTTGTGGCTCCAGAGGACAGATAATTCTTGAGAGCTGAAAGGTTTCCCTGGTTCGTCGTCGTCCTCTTTTTGATGATTATGTACTGGGCCGGATTTGATGTAATATATTCTTTCATCATACAGAATTTAAACAGCTGCTTGATAAAATTCACATCGTGTTCGATGGACGCATGGCTGCGTGTAAAGGAATCAATGGCGTTTTGTATGATATCGTAGGTGATTTCCTGTATATCGTTGTCCTGCAAAGATGCAAAGTGTTTATAAGACGCCCGAAAAGCATACTGTGATGCCTCTGAAAGTTTATTTCCCTCGTGGAACTTCCACTCAAAAACTCTTCGTAGATTTCCCCGAACGTTTTACGTTTTTCCTCCTGCATCTGTTTGATTGGCCTGTAAATGTTATAGTCGGCCAGTATCTTCCGTGACAGCTCCTCCAGATTGTCAGTATCATCCGTCAGATTGAGTTCCAGTTCCATCCCCTGGTAATACGTCCCGGCGCGGTAGGCTGTCAGCACGGAAAAACCCTTGATCCAGCTGTCTACGTAGCACAGGGCCTTTGGTGTCACCGGCGATCCGTTCAGAGCAAATTCTTTCGTTGGCGGATGCACGGCGTAGGCGTTTCTCCGGCCCTTCCCCAGGTACTTGATGGAGCCGTAGCCATTTGGGAGTTTTGGATATTTTTTGCGTTTTGGCATGTCATCACCCTCCTTTTGGGTATAAAAATAACAGCCAGCGGGAACGAATGTTCCGCTTGCATGGCCGCCCCGAAGATGATACTATATGTATGTAAGTTTATGCATCTTCGGATGTATCTTTGCCCCGGCGTTGGCGCGCTGGGGTATTTTTTTGTTTGACAATGCCCCTGGTAGGGGCTATAATATACTTAACAAGAGGGCCGTTGACTGGATGAAGCCCAGCCGCCGGCAAGAAGCATTACTAAAAGTAGCGCCTTACCTTACCAGAGCGAGGGCGCTACTTTTCGCGTATAAAAAGCACAACAAGAGTTATGACAGCGCAAAGCATAATTACAAACTGGAATAAATCTGCGTATGTAACCATTCGCACCAGCCCCCTTTCGTAAAACGTCCGGCGGCTGGCAGAACACCCCAACGGTCCCCGTGGTAAGTATATTATATTGTCAAGGTACCATATTTACTCAATAACAAAATAAATCTTTTCCTCTGTCCAAAAACTGGTTTCATATTCTACTTCGATTTTTTCAGCAGTTTCTGGAACTTCAAAATATATTTTTCCCTCTAAGTATTTATTGGGAGAAACCGTAGCGATGGAAACCATTTGATCGTCTGCAGTTACAAAAGCTTGTGAACAGAGAGAGTCATCTGCATAGCAATCAAAATCAAAGCTCCCTATGCTTAAATCAGAATCATCTACATTGAGAATTGATAAATCAACGTATACAAATTTGTTTCCATCCGCAGGCTCAATAAGTATGTTGTCGGAAGTATAATCTCCACTTCCCATATGCATAATTTTTACTTTATTAGATTCAAATACGTCTCCGTCATAAAACACGTTTGTTTCTTCTTTGTCGGCAAGTGTTTCTTGAGCGGATAAGCTTTCGTTTTGTGCGGTAGCGGTTGCAGCTTTGGTTACCTGGTTTTCGTGTATGTTTTTATTCGCGTTTATAGTGTTGCTTTTATCTAATGCTGTACGACATATTCCTAAAACTATTATTGCGCATAGAACAACCGTAATTTTGTTTATTCCTTGTTTTCTAGTGCAATATGGGCAAACTTTTGCGGTATATGGTATATCTGACTTGCAAAATTTACATTGTTTGGTTAGAGATTGTTTTGTTGTTTCCTTTTGAAGTCGTTCTATTGTTTCTACTGTAGAAGCGTGTTCGTTAATAAAAACAATGGTTCTTTGTATTGGATCGTTAGCTACTGTAGAAAAATTGAACTTTCCGTTGAGCCATAAACAGTTACAAAGTTAATAAATCCATTCTGATGTGAACTGGCAAAGCAATATTCTATTTTCTCCATTTCGTCGTATGAAACGGGCGTACGTTTTCCGGCGGAAGTTATAATATTTATGCCAGTTTTACCAACATACAATTCCTTTTTTATTCCCTTAATACTCATAATGCCCCCTATGTAAATATTAAATGAGTAATTTACTCTTTATGAGCAAAATTCTCTATTTCCTGCGCATCGTTTTTCTCGAAGTCGTCATTTTTAAATGAATGTAGATGTGATTATGATTTACCTTTCATTTTTATAAAAATAACCAGCGTTTAAAACATTTTCATATATTTTTTGAAATTCGTTTGCAAGAGATTGTTCCATTTAGAATAATTAAACATGTCGGTAGTAAAAAACTCGTCAATCATATGCACAAAGTCTTTTTGCGTCATGAATCCTGGAGGTTTATTAGCAAAAACAGCATTATAATTTATCAAAGATTTATAATCACTAAATTTGGCAAGGCTTGTCTTGATAGTGGGCAGTGAAATGCAATGTATATCGCAAGTTATACCGTTTTTTAGATTTCGAACCTCCCAAGAGAAACATATAGCCAAATATAAGGCTTCCATATAATTTAAAAGCATTATATCTACAGGAACATGGTGCTCTGTGCGTTCAAATTCTTCTAGCATAATATCATAAATTCTATTACATACAACTGACATAGAATCATAATTATTGTTGATTTGATAGAAATTTTTTTGTTCAGAAAGAACTTGAAACATTGTATCGTAAAAATTTCTTTTTCTTCCTCCTATATATCTTTTATCATTGAACTCTGCTAAAGAAACGTCAAACACAGCATGCGATCGAAGTTGGGCTAAATCACTATGATAAGTTAAGTATTCTCGCCCTTTTTCTGAAATTGTAAACAAATTTTCCTCTTGCACAATCTCATTTAGTTCTTCTTGAGAAAGCGAAGCGCATATCCTTTCTATTAGTTCTGCCTTTTTTCCTGTTTTTTTAACAGCTATACTTTCCGCAATAGTTTTTAGCTCTTTTAGAGTATAAGAAGAAAGGACTTCTTTTGCGGTGGCCTCTCGCAGGTAACCCGAATAAAATAGTTTATCAAAAAATCTGTACCAATTTGTAATTCCAATTTGGCTTAAACGAAAATCTGACAAGCTTTCGTTGTTGCGTGGTTTTTCAAAACATGATATAACATCAGCTTTCGCATACTCTTCTATTTCATTAGCGGAAGCTCTTCTATACATTCTATTAATATAATTTTGTTCATGTGTTTTCCAAAACTTTTTAATCGATAGTAACGTGAGCGCGTTTGACTTATTAGAAAAATTTTCTTGAAAGTCCGGATTTGCTTGATCTACAGCCTGTCTATCACAAACAAAATCATTAGGAAAATCTTTTTTAGCACGTTCCATTTCTCTGGTGCTTTCTAATTTAAGCAAATCTAGAAATTTTTCAATAATATTCATTTAATCTTTTCCCTCTTCTCGGGGCGGTATCAAATTACAGCAAAGACTCCTTTGTGTGGGCATTTATCTCTATTTCCTGCACGTTACTTTTGTCAAAATCAAATCCGTCTAAATGTTTTATAACGTGCATGAATCGCTTCATTTGAGACTCTTTTGTTGCATTTTTATCTAAAAATATAGTTGCACTTCCGTCTTCGTTTAGGGTCACGGCTTCATGTACTTTGCCGGACGGAAAAGCTATCAATTCGACATGATAGTCAATCGACATTTCCTCGTTCCTTTCTTTTGAGCGCAAGCAGCATACTGTGGACAGTCTCTAAATCTTCTGGTTCCGCGTCCCTGGCGGCGTCAAATAGCAGGCGCAATTCTTTGTTTTCAAAAATATCCTGGGCTATGGCCGCGGTTTCGTCGTTGAGATAATATTTTGTTTGTGTTTCTTCTCCCTTCATCAAATAATCTGCTGGAACTCCGAAATAATCGCAAATGGCTTTTTGCAGTTTTGAACCACATTGATTACCCTTTGTTTTCCACGTACTGATTGTGGAAGTGCTAATTCCAGTGTCTTTACAAAAACGATAGGGAGTAATTCCCATTTGTTCGCAAAGTTTTTCAAATATTTCGTACATACATTCCTTTCTACGAAATATCTCAAAAAACGTAATAATAGCATTGACAAGCTCGGAATAGTTTGATATACTATGCTCACAGCTCGGAAAAACGAAGCTATACGATGAATATTGAGGTATTTCGGTTTGCTGATATATCTCGTCTGGTAAACAAAGTATATCACTAAACCGAAGTAAACGCAAGTATTATTTTGAAAGGAGGGAGGGCTGATATTTAAAAAAATTATTAAGCATTACAGGAATATGAGCAAGGAACAAAAGCAGGAGTGCTTACAGTCCTCGGTTATAGCTGCTGTGACAACCATTGCAATACGTTTATTACTGCATTGGTTAGGATGGTCACAATTATAGGGCATAACACAGAATCAAATCTGTGTTCCGAACGATAATTAATGTACTCATATCCAATATTATGAACTCTGTAGTATTCCGTGGGACGTGGGCGGCCGTTTTCGGTTGGGATGTTTTCGATCAATGATTTCTTTGCGAGGACTTTGTAATGCTTGTGTAAATCTATATCAATTATACGAACTCGTTTTCTGATTCTGATATAGGTTAATGCAATCTTATCGCAAAATGAAAGATGAATTGTACTTACGTCAATAGCCATATGACAAACCTCGTTTTTTATTTGATTATATGGCTATGCTGCGCAAAACACAAGAAAGGAAGTGAGAAGTTGCCGAAAATGTATACCTGCGAACAGGTGGCCGAGAGATACGGCGTGCAGATCATCACGATCTGGGACTGGATTCGCAAGAAGAAACTCCCGGCGATCAAGATCGGGAAAGAGTACCGGATTTCCGAAGATGACATCAAGGCATTTGAGGATTCGCGCCGGACAGTATCACGCTGAGTATTTCTTAGAGTAGGAGGTGGGAGATGAAAATAAACAGGATGTTTCTGGCGTCAATTATGGCATCGCTGTTCGAAGTTCTTTTAAGAAGTATTCCGTTTGTGACGCCAGAAAATATGAATGTCGGAGCAGAATTTACTGTCTACTTTTTATGTATGAATGAAATTCTGAAATATAGTGAGAAGTAGCGCTTTGATTTGGCAGAAAACAAGATTAAGGGGGTTGGAGATGACCATATCAAAAGAAGAATGGGAATCCCTTATAAGGCGAGTAGAGAAACTCGAAGGGAAAACCTCGTTTTCCTTAGAGGAAATGAAAGAGGCCATGCGGGAGGCACTCGCCGGGAAAGGGAAAGGGGCGAGAATGACAGGGGAATATGTAACTAAGCGCGAAGACGGTCTTAAATCCGAGTATATAGTCTATTCCACTTGTCTGTCAGATGTAGTAGAAATTTCTTTTCAAGTGCCCACCAGCGATTGGTTAAAGCTTGAAAAATCAGAGGTTTGGAAAAATCTGGACAAGTATCTTTCGGAAGTTCAAAGACCGTATACAAAGATGCGGCACCAAGACCAACTAATTGTACCGGGAGCGGTTGCGTATAAAAATCCTTTATCAAAATTTGTCCGATACGTTTGTGGGCGCTGAGTTCGGCGATTAATAATCTTTCTCGGAATAGGGAGGTGAGAGAGTGGCTGATTTAAAGAAAGAAGCAGAGGAGCAATTCAAGACCTTGAAAGAGCAGAGGGAGAAGATCGAAAAGGTATCTCTCGAAGCACTGAAGATGTTCGAGAAATACCGCCTAAGTTATTTTGAAATAAAAGAAATTCTTGACAGGGTGGATAATTTGGCTAAAGGGTTTTCTTGCTTAAAACTTCCGGCTCCGGATAGTTTTCCAGCTCATCCAGAGCATGAGTAAATTCGTCGTAAAAATATTTTACTCCGCTTGAAATGGATGGATCGGTTGATATATATGGCGGAATAGCATTTAATTCTAAGCCGTGTTTAAGCATTGTTTGAGCATATGCAATCGCTAAGCGGATTTTTAAATCATTCATGTGGTATGCACTCCTTTCGGATAAGTATATCACAAATGTGAGGAGGGGAAAAGATGAAGTTTGCAGTAGAAGCAAGAATATTCACCAACGGCATGGCGGTATACAAAATCCGTCCGGCGGAAGTTGGAGAGGAAAGCAGCACAAACCAGACCATGACCTGTGAAATCTGGATTGATGTTTTCGATACAGAACAGGAGGCGAGAGAGTTTGCCAAGGGATACAGGAGGGCATAAAAAGTCGTTTTACA
Source organism: Clostridia bacterium UC5.1-2E3 (assembly GCA_001304875.1). GTDB lineage: Bacteria > Bacillota > Clostridia > Lachnospirales > Lachnospiraceae > Ventrisoma > Ventrisoma faecale. The sequence continues at coordinate 3,622 of BBZO01000041.1, read as the reverse complement.
TCAGATGTTTTCGATGCCCGGAATGCGGCCATGAGATGTACGCGCCCAAGAAGTCTACACAGAAGACGAAGCTGGGCCATCTTAAATATCTCTGGTGTCCCTGGTGCAAAGCTGTACGGAACATGGAGCAGGTAGGTTAGGAGGTGGCCAATGAACAAATCACAGAGAGTGAGCGTAGCCGATGCGGCACGTGAGCTCGGATGCTCACCTGCGTCGGTGCGGGAACATATGCGCCGGAAAATCTGGCACATAGGGGTGGCGACACCACCGGAAAAGACCGGGAAAAAGACCTGGGAATTTGCAATCTACCGGGCCATGTTGGACAAGCACCTGGGGATTGATCGAAACAAGTTTGAAGGGAGGTAGAAGGATGTATATACCGGAATTTTGGGTAGGATGCACGACCGGAGCTGCGGTGATGCTTGCGCTGCTTATCACGATCGCGCTACTGCACAAATAAAAGTTGCCCCAGCGGAGGGCCTAATCTCCGCCAGGGCGAGCAACTGACTAATCACGCTAGCCATTTGCAAGATTATATTACCATAATTTCCTGCAAATGGCAAGAACAAATGTTCTATTTGGAGGAAAAATTTATGGATAACATGAACAAACATGAAAATAACGAAGGCTTGAGCTGGTCGCAGGTGGTCCAGAACGTTGCGAAGATGCAAGAAGCATTGGAACGTTACGAAAGTAACCTGGCCACGTCGGTCATCGAGGATGCCAAGAGGAAAACGAAAAAATATTTTGCGTTTTGGCTGGTAACTCTGGCGGCGCTGATCGGGACAAACTTAGGCTGGCTGTGTGCTTTTACGACAATGTGAGGAGGGGATAGGAGTGAGAAAGAGTTTTCGGGTCCGCTACTGGGAGGAGCGGGAGTACAGAAGAACCTGGAGCACGCAGTGGCGGCGCTGCTGGCTATCAACGCCGCGGCGGTCGCGGCAATGATCTGGGCGGCGTGGGAAATCTGGAACATTATGATGATCTGAAGGAAGGAGGTGGCCGATATGCGCAGATACAGCAACGAGTGTGAGCGATGCCACTGCTCCTGGACCCGGCGGAGGGCCGGTACTGCGAGGACTGCCAGCGGGAAATGGAGCAGGACGCAGCGTATGCAAAACGGTGGTGTCTTACTCTGGACCAGGTACGGAGCTTAAAGCAGGAGGGACTGGTCGGGGAGGTGAGCGCATGAGCCGGAGAAGAAACGGGACAAACCGCACCGGCGCGGCGGCGAATGTCAGCCGGTTTACTGGCGCGGTGCCAAAAAGAAAAACGACCGTCAGCTTGGAGGAGCTAAACGGTCGCATAAAAAATAACACATCTTTACTATACCAGAAAACCGGAGGATTGGCAAGATGACTGATAGGTGCGATTTATGCGCCATGTATATGGCCACCGACGGGGATGCCTGCGCCCGGTGCAGAAAACAGCGAAGACGCAGGAAAAAACATTATTTCAATGAGGGAGGAATACCGGATGAATTTGTACGAGATCAACAGCCAGATCATGGCGGCTTTTGAAGCAGCAGTTGACATGGAGACAGGGGAGATTATCAATGAGGCGGCGTATGAGGCGCTGAATGGCCTCCAGATGGAGCGTGAAGAGAAGATCGAAGGGATTCTTTTGTGGATCAAAAATCTGACCGCGGATGCCAATGCTCTGAAAAGAGAGAAGCAGGCCTTTGCGGACCGCCAGGCGGCGGCTGAAAGAAAAGCCAAATCCTTGAAGCGGTATGTGGCGGATGCGCTGGCCGGGGAGAAATTCCAGACAGAGCGGGTATCTGTCACCTGGAGGAAGTCGGAGGCGGCGGAGTTTACGGGGAATATCGCACTCCTCCCGCCCCCCTGCATCCGGGTAAAAAAGCCGGAGGTCAGCCTTGAAGAGATTAAACGGAAACTCAAAGAAGGCGCGATCATCCCTGGCGCGCGCCTGGTGGTGCGGAACAATATCCAGATCAAGTAGGTGGCACTATGGCAGAGAAAAAGAACATATTCGAGACGATCAACGCCGTCATGGAAGATGTGGGCGTGATCGGGAAGGACAAGAAGAACCAGCAGCAGGGATTCATGTACCGCGGGATTGACGATGTGATGAATGCGCTGAACCCTGCTTTTATCAAGCACCGTCTTTTCATCGTCCCGGAGGTGCTGGAGCAGCGCAGGGAGGAGCGGCAGACCACCAGAGGCGGGAATCTCATCTACTCGGTCTGCCGCGTGAAATATACTTTCCATGCCGAGGACGGGAGCAGCATTGAGGCGGTCGTGATCGGCGAGGGGATGGACAGCGGCGATAAGGCCAGCAACAAAGCGCTGGCGGTGGCGTTTAAGTATGCCTGTTTCCAGGTGTTCTGCATCCCGACGGAGGAGATGAAAGACCCCGATGCCGAATGTCACGAGACAGCGCCGAAGGCGGAGGGAAAGTCCGGAGGAAAGAAGGGGGCCGCGGCATCAAAACCACAGAATGATGCCCAGACACCGCCCCAGAACAAGCCCCAGACACCACCACAGAACGAGCCCCAGACGCAGCGAATCAGCGGGGAGCAGTTAAACCTTTTGATGAAGGAATGTGACCGCACCGGGGTGAGCTGGCGTGAAATCTGCAAGATATACAAGGTTGAAAAGCTCAGCGACATGACAGTCCCGCAGTACAAAAGCTGCATGAACCGTTTCAAGGCCACGCCGGATAAGAAAAAGGAATCCGTGTCACCGCCTCCGGAGGTTCCGGAGGAAGAGGGCGTTCCCTGGAACACTCCCGCGAGGTAGGCGATGGAAGGAAAGGGAACCTTAAAGGGTGTGGCCCTGGACTGGTCAACCGGGAAATTCCGGCTGACATTTGAGATGGAGCAGGACGTTTCCGGTCAGCTTGATGCTGTCAAGGACAAGCCACTCCGGATCATCGCGAAGCAGTGGAAGGAGAAACGGAGCCTTGACGCGAATGCCTATTACTGGGTGCTCCTGTCAAAGCTGGCGGAGCTGATGAAGATATCAAAGCCGCGTGCCCATAACATCATGCTGCGCCGTTACGGCCAGCCCCTCATCATTGACGGGGCCAGGGCCTACATCCGTATCCCCGACACCGAAAAGGCCGAGGAAATGGCGCTGGAGGCGTCGGAGTTCCATATCCGGCCTACCTCGGAGGTTGTGACCGGGAATACCGGCGTTGATTACCGTACCTATGTGATGCTGCTGGGCTCCAGCCAGTACGACACCGCGCAGATGTCCCATCTGATCGACGGGCTGGTGAGCGAGTGCAGAGAGGCGGGGATCGAGACGGCGACGCCGGACGAGCTGCGGCATATGCTGGAGCTGTACGAGCAGAACATGAGACGGCGGGATGGCAAAGAAGCTGTTTAGCGTCCTTACGGACGATATGGAACACTGTATCATTACCGGGGACGGCAACGTGGCAATCCATCACGTATTTAACGGGGCCAACCGGAAACGGTCCGAGAAATACGGTTTTTTAGTGCCGCTGCGGTCGGACTGGCATAACATGACACCGTACAGCGTCCATATGGACCAGAAGTTTGATGACAGTCTGAAGCGGATGGCCCAGGAGTATTATGAAGCGCATTACGGCAGCCGCGAGGATTTCCGTAGTGAGTTTGGAAAAAGCTATTTAT
>BBZO01000040.1 GCA_001304875.1 Clostridia bacterium UC5.1-2E3 | reverse complement strand
CCGCAGTCGTCAATGTGAAAAAGAGCGGCGGGACCTCCCATTCCGACATGACTCTCATCAATCACTACGCCTCCTGCGACCGGAAAGAGCTGCTGCGGGAGCTGGAGCTGATCGATCCCACCGTGATTGTCTGCGGATACACCATCTCGTCGCTCAACATAATCATGGGTGAGACAATCAAGGACTACCAGCATCCGAATCCGAATCTCTATTACCAGACAACGCTCAACGGCCACGGGGTAATCGTCCTGGACTACTATCATCCCTCCAACCGCTATCCTGCGGTTATGAATTACTATGGGCTTGTGGGAGCGTACCAGCAGGCTTTGATTCACGGTGGGATTGAAAACCGGAAAAAGTTTTTGACTTTCATGTCAGAAACTCTTGTTTTTATCAGGCTTTTGGGTATAATAAAACCAAAAGAAGGAGGCGTATTATGTCTGATTTAATCAACCGGCCAGAATATTTAACACAGCTCATCCAAAATAAAGATGTCGATCTGGTCAAAATCGTGACCGGCATCCGCAGATGCGGAAAATCTTCACTGCTTGACCTGTTTCATCAGTATTTAAGCGCCAATCATGTACCCGATTCCAACATTATTCATATGAATCTGGAATCATTACGCTACCGCGATCTGACAGACTACCTTTCTTTCTACGATTATGTCAGCGCACGGATTCCCGAAGAGGGAAGAACCTATCTCATCTTTGATGAACTGCAGGCTGTCGAACATTGGGAAAAAGCCGTCGAATCGTTCCGCCTCGATTTCGATGTAGATATTTATATCACCGGTTCCAATGCGTATCTTCTCTCCACAGAGTTCTCTACTGCTGTCCGGGAGATATGTGGAAATCCGTATGCTTCCCCTGTCCTTCAAAGAGTTTCTGACCTTCTGCGAATTTGAACCTGCGGTCACAATGGAAGAAAGATTCCAGAGATATATGCAGTTCGGAGGTATGCCGGTTCTCAGGGAATACCGCTTCAATGAAGTAAGATGTCATCAGGCCCTGGAAGGAATTTATTCCACAGTCGTCCTTCGGGACATTTTACAGCGCAATAACCAGGCCGATCAGAACACACTGCATAAAATCATGCTTTTTCTCTGTTCAAATATCGGAAGCATAACCTCCCCAAACAGCATCGGAAACGTGCTTTCCAACGAGGGAGAGCTTCAGCCGTCCAGAGGAAAAATACGGCAGGCAAAACGGTTGCCCGATACATTTCCATGCTCCGCAGCGCGTTTGTCTTCTATTCGGTCGGGCGCTATGATGTGAAAGGAAAACAGCTCTTAAAAACACTTGGAAAACACTATATCATTGATTTAGGCTTTCGGAACATGCTTCTCGGCTATCGCGATGCGGATCGTGGACATATGCTGGAGAACATCGTATTCCTCGAATTACTGCGCCGTGATTATCGTGTCTATATCGGAAAAGTCGGAGAAACCAAAGTTGATTTCGTAGCGGAAAAACCAGATGACAAGCTTTATATCCAGGTGACCGAGAGCATGCAGTCTCCGGAAACCCGAGAGCGCGAGCTTCGCCCGCTCCGCATGATACAGGACAACTATGAAAAGATTGTTCTGTCCATGGACAGAGACTTCATCACGTCCTACGATGGCATCAAATCTCTGAATCTGATCGACTGGCTGCTGGCATGACAGCTGCATACAAAAGAAGCGATACCCGGCCACAAACGCCTGGTATCGCTTCTTTAATTGCCCTGCTGCCGCATTTCCTCAAACAAGCGGTAAATCTTTGCACTAAACTTCCGCACATGAGATGGCCTCCCCGCCGCTAAAACTGCACCAGCTCCTCAATCGGCTCCGCCGGCTCCACGTAATCCGCGTAGAGCACCGGCCCCTCGCCCTCGTAGTCCACGCAGAACTCGTACTCGATGCGGGCTTTCACCTTCACCCACTGCCCCGTCTCCAGTGTCCTGGCGTTGCGCGCCTTGCACATGAAGCCTAGAAACGAGGTGTCCGCCTCACAGCAGGTCATGGCCATGCGGCCGGGAACAAAATTATTTTTCGGGAAATTGGGGGCCTTTAACGCCATGGCCACAAATTCCACAGTCTTTCCGCGGTAGCGCTCCGGCTTATCCAGCGTGTCGATGTACCAGATGCCGTAAGCCTCCGGCGAGATCTCGATGACCTCCGCGCTCATATCGTAGGGCAGATCGGCCTCGGTGATCTCCTCGATCTCCCCCTCTTCGTCCTCGAAAATGAGCTCCGCCTTCGGGTTCATGGCCTTTAAGGTCCGGCGGTAGCTGTCCAGATCCTCGATCCCGTCGCAGCGATTCATGATAATCAGCTCCGAGCCCCGCACCATGGCGCCCAGAAGCGGTTTCATGTTATTTACATAGAGCTCAAAGGTGGAGCCGTCGATAATGGTGATCTGCTGGTAAACCATCCAGTCCTTCGGAATGCGCAGGTCGTCCTGGTTCCACATGCCGTTCCACTCCATGAGCACGCGCTCCGGATTGTAGAGAAGCTCCAGCTCCTCTAAGTATTCCGGCGTCAGCTTTTCCAGCTCGTCCACGTAAACGGCAGTGGTATTGGTGGACGCAAGAAGCTCCTCCTCGTACTCCTCCTCGCCCTCCTCGCAGACGATGAGAAGCGTCTTCCCCTCGGTCTGAAAATACTCCTGCTCCATGGTGAACTGCAGAAATTCCGTCTTCCCGGCCTCCAGAAATCCGTTGACCAGAAAAAGCGGCATACGATCTTCGTTCATCTCTTCTCTCCTCTTACTTTCTTCCGAATGCCTGATCCAGAACGTCCTCTTTTAAGTTGGCGCCGATGACGCACACCTTGCCGGTGTAGTCCGGGCTGCCTCGCGAATCTCAAACTGCTCGGGAACCAGATCAAAATGAAGCCATACCTTGCCGTCCTTCTCCGGAACCATTCCCTTCGCCCGGAGCACCTCGCCGAAGCTGTCGCCGTAGGCCAGCTCGTCCAGAATCTTCTCCAGATCCGCCCGTGAGATTCCCGTCACGTTCTCCATGCCCCAGCTGGTGAAGACCTCATCGGCATGATGGTGGTGATGGTCGTGATCATGATGGTCATGGCCGTGGTGATCATGACCGCAGCCGCAGCTGCACTCCTCGCCGTGCTCGTGGTGATGCTCGTGGCCTTCGTGCTCGTGATGCTCATGGTCGTGATCATGGCCGCAGCCACACTCCTCACCATGCTCGTGGTGATGATGCCCGTGCTCATGGTTCTCATGGTCGTGCCCCTCATGCTCATGATCGCAGCCGCACTCCCCGCCATGCTCGTGATCGTGATGATGATGTCCGCGACCCTCGTGGTCATGCTCATGGCTCTCGTGCTCGTGATCACAGCCGCAGCCGCACTCCTCTCCATGCTCGTGGTGATGATGCTCATGCTCATGGAAATGCGCCAGCGCCTCCTCCATCAGTTGCTCCTCCATATGGTCGTCCGGCTTCTCGATGATCTCCAGAAGCTGCTCCCCGGTCAGCTGCTCGCAGGGCGTGGTCACGATGGCCGCCTTCGCATTCTTCTCGCGAAGCAGCTCCACGGCCTTCTGCACTTTCTTCGGATCGGTGATATCCGTGCGGCTTAAGACAATCGTCCCGGCGCACTCGATCTGGTTGTTGAAAAACTCGCCGAAATTCTTCATATACATTCTGCACTTGCTGGCGTCCGCCACAGTCACCGCGCTGTTCAAGGTCACCAGAACCTCCGCGGCCACGTCGCGGACGGCCTTCATCACGTCAGAGAGCTTGCCCACGCCCGACGGCTCGATGATTACGCGGTCCGGAGTGTACTTCGTCAGCACTTCCTTTAAGGAACGGCCGAAATCCCCCACCAGAGAACAGCAGATGCACCCGGAGTTCATCTCCCGGATCTCGATGCCGGAATCCTTCAGAAATCCGCCGTCGATGCCGATCTCGCCGAACTCGTTCTCAATCAGAACCACCTTCTCGCCGGAGATGGCCTCCTTCAGAAGCTTCTTGATAAATGTGGTCTTACCCGCGCCGAGAAAGCCGGATATAATGTCAATCTTTGTCATTTTTCTCTACCTTCTTATCTTAAAATAATGTTTACATACGCCAGATGCGCTCCTTGCGGGGCACGTCTCTTATTTTGGCACAAACGCCCTGTAAAGTCAAGAACCCGACAGCCGCAGGGGCTGCCGGGTTTTCATCAGAATCCGAAAAATGCATCGATGCCCGCCACCAGACCGTCCGCCTGGATACTTAAGGTGGCATCGGAGTGGCTGGACGCCTTGTCCCCCAGCTCGATGTCGATGCTGGGAATCGTGGAGTAGGAAGTCTGGGTCAGATCCATCTCCATGCTGCCGCCGGAGAAGATCTTGACCCCCGCCCCGCGAAGCCCCGCCACCAGGCACTCGCCCAGCTGGTTGTGCTGCTGCCAGTGGGAGGCCACCGGCTCCATGGCGCGGTAGGACGCATTGCTGGGAACGCTCATGTAGAACGCACCCTTGTCGGTGCTGGTGGAATCCCAGTGCAGCGCGATATGGCAGTCCGCATTGTTGTTGGCAATGACCGTCCTGGCCACATTGTCCAGCTGCACATCGTCGCTCTCGCGGATCATCAGCACGTCGTAGCCCTCCGCCAGCAGCTTGTCCTTCAAAATCTTCGCCATGGCCAGCGTCACCTTGCTCTCCGCCGTGCCGTCGGCAAAGGTCATTCCCGCAGAAACCGCCACCGCGGTGGTCGCGCCCGCTCCCGTGGTTCCGCCGGTCACCTTCGGGCTGCCGTCCGGATGGCAGAGCGTCTTCACACTGCTGCCGCCGCTGGTGCCATGCCCCGCATTGACGCAGACCGTCTTCCCCTTGCGGTTCGCCGCCGTGGACTGGTAGAGCGACGCCTTTCCACTGTTAATCTTGGAAAACTCCGCGTATTGATAGGCGGAGGAAAGCCCGATCTGGGAACCGCTCTGCAGCGTCCCCGCGGTTCCGGAACCTGCGCCTGTGCTGCCGGAGCTTGCCGCGGAACTTCCGCCCGCATTTCCTCCGGCGCCGGCTCCAAAGCTGCTGCCAGAACCGCTGCTGCCCCCGTTTCCGGCGGCCTTCCCCGCCGGAGCCGTCTCACTTAAATACTGGGTGGAAACATACCGGTTTTTCCCGTCCACCAGAACCACGGTCCACTCGCCCTCGGTACCCACGCGCTGCAGCTTCTCCCCGTAGTAGAGGTTGGTCACAATATTGGTGTCATTGATCTCCGCCGTGGAGCGGCACCGCAGCACGTCGCAGTCCACGTAGACCGTATCCGCGGCCAGGGCCGTCACAGAGACCTGGGAAACGCAGAGCAGGAGAGCCGCAGCCATCCCCGCCGTCCATTTTCCTTTTTTACTTTTACTGAATCGTCCAATCGTCATATTCCTGTTCTACCGCACCTTTCTTTCCAAATCTTCCTGCGCCCGGCAGCCCCTCACAGCTTCCCCCGCGCAAACGCCGCCAGCGAGAACAGCACAAACGCCGCCAGATTCACCAGCACCACGCTGGCGCCCGCCGGAGCCGAGGCCGCGTAGGAGAACACAATCCCCACGCAGAAGCACACCAGGGACAGAACCCCCGACGCGATCACCACGCCCCGGAAGCTTTTAAACAGCCGCATGGCCGTCAGCGCCGGGAAAATCACCAGGCTGGAGATCAGCATGGCTCCCATCATCCGCATGCCCAGCACGATGGTCACCGCCGTCAGCACCGCGATGAGGCTGTTGTAGAGGGAGACATTTACCCCCGTCGCCTTGGCGAAATTCTCGTCGAAGGTCACCGCAAACATTTTATTATAGAAAAATACATACAAAACCAGCACCACCGCCGACAGCGCCAGCGAGCAGATCACGTCCTCGCGGGTCATGGCGAGGATGCTTCCGAACATGTAGCTGCTCACGTCCGTGTTCATCCCCGTGGTGAACGAGGTCACCAGGATACCCACCGACAGCGACACCGCCGAGATCATCGCGATGGCTGCGTCGCTCTTCACCTTCGCGCTCTCCGTGATCCTCAAGAGGAAAAATGCGGCCAGCGCCACCACGGGAATCGACAGCTTAAGCGGCGACCAGCCCACGGCGATGGCGATGGACAGCGCCCCGAAGGACACGTGGGACAGCCCGTCGCCGATCATGGAGTACCGCTTTAACACCAGGCTCACGCCCAGAAGCGCGGCGCAGAGGGAAACCGCCATTCCCCCCACCAGCGCGCGCACGATAAACGGGTAGGAAAGCATTTCACCGATCAGATTCATGTCCTTCCACCTCCTAAAAACTCCCGTCCCTCGGGGCTCTCCTCATACTCCGCAGGCGCGCCGTAGAACACGGTGCGCTGCTTCAAATGCAGGATTTTGGAGGCGTAGGGCAGCACATTTTTCAGATCGTGGGTCACCATGACGATGGCGACGCCGTCCTTTTTATTGAGCCGCTCCACCAGGTGATAGAAGTCCTGGATCGCCGACGGATCCAGCCCGGTGATGGGCTCGTCCAGAATCAGCAGCTTGTCGGTAGCGCAGAGAGCCCTGGCGATGAGGACGCGCTGCTGCTGGCCGCCGGACAGCTCCCGGTAGCACTGATCCTTAAGATCGGTGATCCCCAGCTTTTCCATGTTAAGCTTCGCCAGCTCCCGCTCCGCCGCCGAGTAAAACGGCCGGTTCTGCCGGCGCTTCAAGCACCCGGAGAGCACCACCTCCCAGACCGCCGCCGGGAAATCCCGCTGGGCCGCAGTCTGCTGGGGCAGATAGCCGATTCCGGATTTCTTCAGTTCCTCCGCCACTGTGAGCGTCCCCCCGGTGGGCTTTAGAAGCCCCAGGATGCCCTTGATGAGCGTGCTCTTGCCGGAACCGTTTTCCCCCACGATGCAGAGGTAGTCCCCGGCGTTCACCTGGATCGTCACGTCCAGAACCGCATCCTGGTTCTCATACCCTAAATCCATGTGATCACATGTTATCAATGTCTCCATCAGTTAAGTCCTTTTCTAAGGTTTTCCACATTTTGTTCCATCAGCTGCAGGTAGGTGACGCCGCTCTCAAACTCTCTCCGGGTCACGTTGTGGCAGGAATGGAGAAGCAGCGGCTCGGCCCCCGTCTCCTCCCCGATGATCTCCGCCACCCGGGGCGTCTTGAGCTCCAGATAGTAGACCGCCGGGATCTCCTGCTCCCGCACCAGGTCGATCAGATAGGCGATGGTTTTCGCGCTGGGCTCCGAGTCGCTGCTGCAGCCGGAAAATGCCGCCCGGTATTCGAGCCCATAGTCGTCCGCCAGATAGCGGAACGGAAATTTGTCCGCCACCACCATCATATGCCTGCGGCTGTCCGCCGTCAGCTCCTCAAATTCCCGGTCAAGGGCGGAAAGCTGCCCGATATACGCCTCCGTCCGCTCCCCGTAGAGCGCCGCATGGCCCGGATCCGCCCCGGCCAGCGCATCGCCGATCACACGGGCAAACACCTGCGCGTTGCGCGGGGAGGTCCAGATGTGCTCGTCCAGTTCATGTTCGTGGTCATGATCATGGCCGCCGTCCGCGTCCCAGCCATCTGCATCATCCATATGGTCATCGTCCGCATCCCCGTGCTCATGTCCGTGCCCGCTGTCCTCCATGCCCTCGACGATTTCCTCCTCCACCGCGTCCACGAAATCCATCATGGTCACGACCTGGATGTCCGAGGTGTCCAGGGAAGCAAGCACCTGCTCCAGCCAGTTCTCCATCTCTCCGCCGTTGCAGAAAATGATATCTGCCTCCTGGATCATCCGCATGTCCGCCGGCGTCGGCTCAAATGCATGGCTGTCCATGCCCGCAGGCACCACCAGGGAGAGGTCGATCTCCTCCCCGCCGATCTGCCTGGCAAAGTCGTAGTAGGGAAACAGCGACGTCACCACATTCAGACGCCCGTCCGGCGCGCCGTCCGTCTCCGCCCGCGGGCTGCAGCCCGCGCATCCCGCCAGCAGGCCAGCCGTCCCATCGCCAGAAGCGCGCGAACCACGCGCGCCTGTCTAATTTCCATCTGTTATCAATCAATCGTTCTCCTCCACCATCGCGATCACATCCCCGGCGCGTCCGCGATAAACTCCGGCTGAAAGCTTAAAAGCTCCTCCCTGGGCCTGAATCCCCAGGTGACGCCCACCGTGTCGAAGCCGGCGTTCTTTCCGGTTCTCATATCCGTGTTGGTATCTCCCAGATAGAGGCAGCGCCTCCGGTCCACGCCCAGCCCATCGGCGATCATCCACGCGCCGTCGGGGGCGGGCTTCTTCGGAATCTCCTCCTTCTGTCCCAGGATCCGGTCGAAGTACCCCTCACCAAACACGCCCTCGATGTTTCTGACGGTCATGGCGTGGGGCTTATTGGAAAACACGGCCAGCCTGACGCCGCGTTTTTTAAGTTCCTCCAGAAGCTTCCGGATCCCCGGATAGGGCTCCACCCGGTGCATACAGTGCCGGTCAAACAGCTCCATGTACCGCACCAGCGCCTCCTCATAATGGGTCAGCTCCTCATCCCCCGCCAGGCGGAGCGCCCGCTCCACCTGCTTTTTATATCCGTCACCCACGATCCGTTTGGTCTCCTCCACCGTGATGGGCCTGAGTCCCCAGGCGGAGAGTGTCAGGTTCGTGGTGTAGGTCAGTGCCTCCAGCGTGTTGATCAGCGTGCCGTCCAGATCGAACATGCACAGATCATATCTGCGGGCCTTCATCCGAATCCCTCCTGCCATCGTCCCTACTCTCCCTGCTTCGTCAGAATCTCCGCCAGAATCTCCGCGGCGTCCTCGATGCAGCCGGGACAGCTTCTGAGCATCCGCCCGGTGTCGATGCCTTTCAGTTCCCGGCACACCAGACTGTCGTTCTTCTCTATGAACTCTTCCGTCACTTCCCGCACAATCTTATAGGTGCCGCCCTTGGAATCGGGCGTCTCCAGGTTGCCGCTGCTGTTTCTCATGCTGAGCACGGCGATGGCTCCGGTGACCGCGCCGCAGGTGCCGTAGGTGCCGCCCATTCCCAGGCCGAATCCCTCCATCACCTTGAACATGGTCTCCTCGTCCATTCCCGCCGCGTCGCAGTAGGCGCAGGCCACGGACTGTGCGCAGTTGTATCCCTTGTTGTGATTTTCAATCGCTTTCGCAGCTCTGTTTTCCATCTCAAATCTCTCCTTTAATCCCGGCAAACACACGCTCCGCGTAGTTGACCGACGCCATGGCGTCCCGGCAGTAGGCGTCCGCGTAAATGGTTCTGGCGTACTCCTCCGTCAGCACCGCGCCGCCCACCATAATTTTCACTCCGGGCGCGCGCTCGTGCAGCTGCCTTATGGTCTCCTCCATGCTGGGCACCGTGGTGGTCATCAGCGCGCTCAGTCCCACCAGAGGAACCTGCTCACGGATGGCCGTCTCCACCACCGTCTCCGGCGGCACGTCCTTGCCCAGATCGATCACGTCAAAGCTGTAATTTTCCAGAAGCACCCTGACAATATTTTTCCCTATATCGTGAATATCACCCTTCACCGTAGCCAGGATGACTTTTCCCTTCTTCTCCCGGTCCAGACCGGCTTTGCTCAAATGCTCCTTGATCACCGCGAACGCCTCCCTGGCCGCCTCGGCGCTCATCAGAAGCTGCGGCAGGAAAATGGTCCCCTTCTCGAAGCCCTTTCCCACCCGGTCCAGCGCCGGCACCATGCGCCCGTTGATGACCGCTAACGGGTCTTCCTCTTTAAGAAGCTCCAGAGCCGCCTCGCCGGCCCGCTCCTTAAGCCCCTTCTCGATGCTCTCCTCCAGGGAAAGTGCCGCCCCCACGGAAGTCTCCGCCGTCTTTCCGCCGCGGATGGTCTGCCCCAGACCGGCCACCTGGCCGCTGTAGGTATCGATGTACTCTTTGCAGTGCTCGTCCAGCCCCGCCAGTGCCCGGTAACTCATATAAGAGCGCATCATGGCCTCCGAGTTGGGATTGATGATGGCCGCGCTCAAGCCGTTCTGCAGCGCCAGCGCAAAGAACGTAGCGTTCACGATCTCCCGCTGGGGAAGGCCGAAGGAAATGTTGGAGACGCCAGGATCGTCCGCACGCCCAGGCGCTCGCGGATACCCCGCACCGCCTCCAGCGTGGTCAGGGCTCCCTTGGGGTCGGAGCTTATGGTCATGCAGAGGGCGTCGATGACGATGTCCCTCTTGTCGATCCCGTACTCCGCCGCCCGCCGGATAATGCGCTCCGCAATGGCGATGCGGGCGTCCGCCGTGTCGGGGATTCCCCCCTCGTCCAGCGTCAGCGCCACCAGCACGCCTCCGTATTTGGCAGCCAGCGGAAATACCGCCTCCATGACCTCGCTTTTTCCGTTGACAGAGTTAATCATGGGCTTTCCGTTGTAAGCCTGAGCGCCCGCTCCATGGCGCAGGTGTCGGAGGTGTCGATCTGCAGCGGCAGGTCGGTCACCGCCTGCAGCTCCCGCACCACCTCCTCCATCATGGAGGGCTCGTCGATCTCCGGCAGCCCCACGTTCACATCCAGAATGTGGGCCCCGTTGTCCTGCTGGGTCACGGCCTCCTTAAGAATATACTCCAGATCGTGATCCCTAAGTGCCTGCTTGAATTTCGATTTTCCCGTGGGATTGATGCGCTCGCCGATGATCACCGGATCGTCGCCGATGACCACGGTCTGGCTGTAGGAGGAAACCACGGTCCGCTCCTTCTTCTCCGGCAGCTTCAGCGGTTTTTCCCGGCAAAGCCCGATCATGGTCTCAAGGTGCTCCGGCGTGGTGCCGCAGCAGCCGCCGACGATGCAGGCCCCCATGTCCACGATGTCCGCCATCTCCGCCGCAAACTCGTCCACGCCGATATCGTAGACCGTCTTTCCGTTCTCGCTTCTGGGAAGCCCCGCGTTGGGGTTCACGATCACCGGCGTGGAGCTGACCGCCAGAATGTCCTTTAAAATCGGTTTCATCTGCACAGGCCCCAGCCCGCAGTTGATGCCTAAGGCATCCACCTTAAGCCCCTCTAAGAGAGCCACCACCGAGGCCGCGTCGCCCCCGGTCAGAAGCCGCCCCTTCTCGTCGAAAATCACCGTGGCGAACACCGGAAGCTCCGAGTTTTCCTTCGCCGCCAGCACCGCCGCCTTGAGCTCCAGGCTGTCGCTCATGGTCTCTATGAGAATCAGATCCACGCCCTCGCGGACGCCGATCCCGATCACTTCCCTGTAAATGTCCACCGCATCCTCGAAGGCCAGGTCGCCAAGCGGCTGCAAAAGCTTCCCCGTGGGGCCCAGATCCAGGGCCACATAGCCGTGCCCCTCGACCTCAACCGCCGCACGGGCGTTCCTCACCGCCGGAACGACGATCTCCTCCAGGCTGTACTCCGTCTGGCTGTTGAATTTCAGCCGGTTGGCCCCGAAGGTGTTGGTGTTTATAATGTCGCAGCCGGCCTGCAGGTAGCTTCTGTGAACCTCCAGAAGCACCTCCGGCCGCTTAATGTTCCAGGTCTCCGGTAGCTCCCCTGCCCCCAGGCCCTGGGCCTGCAGAAGGCTTCCCATTCCGCCGTCGCAGAACAGAATCCTGTGTTTCATCTCATCCCGTAATCTCATCTCGTATCCCTTCTGTACGCACAGTCTGTCTTTTCACAACTCTCACAGCCCGCCAGGCGGCACTCCGTGTCCTCCCTGCCGATGCCGATCACCGCGGTCACCGATTTGGAGGGCATCATGAGAAGGCTGTCGGTGAGTGTGATGCCCACCCGCTTGCCCGCCTCCAGCGCTTTTATGAGATCCCGCTGGCATTCCAGCGGGAAATCCCCGTAGCCGGGGCTGAACCGGGGTCTCAGAAAATACCCCTGTTTTTTATATTGTTCCCGCAGCTCGCCGTTTTTCTCATCGCACCAGGCCTCGATCATGGCGGCCGCCGCGGCCTGCATGACCACCGACCGGCTCATGGAGAGACGGCTGTACCTGGCGATCAGCTGGTCTGGCCCGGCCCCCAGCGTGGCCGCGAACAGATAGACCTCCCCGCAGCCCGCCAGGTTCTTATACAGGTTCCGGCTCTCCACGGAAAAACAGCCCAGATCCACGTGGCTGTCCCCGGAGAGCGCCAGGGGGTATGAACGGCCAAAAACCGGGGAGACGCCTTCGCTTCCAGCTCTGCAAGGCAGTCCTCCACCAGTTTTTTCGTCTGCTCATCCACCGCATCCCTTTTATATCCCAGATATCTGTAAATCTCGCTGCGGCGAATCTCCATCTTAAACTCCTGTCTCACTCAACATTTTTGCTCATCAGAGGATCTCGGACAAGCTCTCCTTGATGGCCCGCGCCACCTCCGGCTTGTTCATGGAATACACGTGGATCCCGTTGATCCCGTTGGCGATCAGATCGATGATCTGCTCCGTCGCGTAGGCGATGCCCGCCTGCTGCATGGCCGCCGGGTTGTCGCCGAAGCGGTCCACGATGGCCTTGAACCTGGCCGGCAGGTAGGTTCCGGATAGCTTGCAGATCCTGGTGATCTGTTTGGCGTTGGTCACCGGCATGATGCCCGCCACCACCGGAACGGTCACGCCCCGCTCGCGGATGCGGTACATGTAGTTGTATAAAATGTTGTTGTCGAAAAACATCTGTGTCGTCACAAACTCACAGCCCGCGTCCACCTTCTCCTTTAAGAATCCGATGTCCGCCGCCTTGTTGGCCGACTCCACGTGTCCCTCCGGGTAGCAGGCCGCTCCGATGCAGAGCTCCGGCGCGTACTCCTTGATCTCACGGATCAGCTGGGACGCGTAGCGGTAGTCCGGCGACAGCACGCCGTTCTCCGGCAGGTCGCCCCGCAGGCCAGCACATTTTCAAGACCGTTCTCCCGGATCCGGTCCAGGACGCCGCGCACGTGCTCCCTCGTGGAGGAAACGCAGGTCAGATGGGCCAGCGCGTTCACATGGTAGGTATTCTGTATGGTGGACGCGATATCCACGGTGTACTGGCTGGTGCCGCCTCCGGCCCCGTATGTAATACTCATGAACGACGGCTTTAACTTTGCGATCTCCGCCGCCGCGGCCTCCACCGAGTCGTATTTGTCCGCCGCCTTCGGGGGGAATACCTCGAAGGAGAGGCTGGGCTTTTCCTGTCTGAGCATGTCGATTATCTTCATTGATGTCCACCTCACTGTAATTGAATCATATCTTATTATTGTACCGCCTGCCTGCGCCCTGTGTCAATCTGAAATAGACATCAGCAGCGCAAGAATACCTGCAATCACAGTGATAATGGTGACGATCGGGTTCTTATTCTGCTCCTTCTGGCTCTCTGAAAACGTGCGGGCCATCTCCTGCGCGTGCTCCTTCATGGAAGCCATCTGGCGCTTCACGCGTCGGCGTCCCGGAACGCTTTCCGCCCGCCGTCCGGCGCCGCGCCCTCTCGCCCGGACGCTCTTCGCCCGATGTCTGCTGCCTTGCTCGTATCCCAGAACGCTCCGCGTCCGCCCGTCCGCCCCGCCGCTCTCCCGCACCGACGGCATGTGGTACTCGCAGTTCGTCTCGTCCTGCGGGTGCCTCTCGTTCAGATAGTAGGTCACCTCCCGGACATAGGGCGTTCTCACAAACTGCATACAGTTGCGGCAGAAATGCTTCGATTTCATCACCTGATCGCAGATCGGACACGTATATACCATGGCTTCGCTCCATTCCCAAAAAACATTTTTATATCTATATCTTTCATAAATCATACCATGATTCCGCCCCCTGTTCCAGAGACAACTTTATTAAGATCGTTATTTTATTATCAATGTGCTTGCTTTTGAGGAAAAATATGCTAAAATACCTTCAATTATTTACACACAAATTTTACATATCACAGGGGGATCTCGCAGAATGAAAAACGAGAGTTTCAAAGAATTTTTAAAGAGAAAAGGGATTAATTTCACGGTGCAGACCTACTTCATCGACGCGCTGGGCGCCATGGCCTTCGGTCTGTTCGCCTCGCTGCTCATCGGAACCATCTTCGCCACGCTGGGCGAAAAGAGCGGCATCGAGATTTTCAACACCATCGCCGAGTACGCCAAGGGAGCCACAGGCGCGGCTCTTGGCGTCTCCATCGCCTACGCCTTAAAGGCCCCGCAGCTGGTTCTCTTCTCCGCAGCCACCGTCGGCATCGCCGGAAACGCCCTGGGCGGCCCGGTGGGCGCGCTGATCGCCACCATCATCTCCACGGAGCTTGGTAAAATGATCTCCAAGGAGACCCGGGTGGACATCCTGGCCACCCCGGCGGTCACCATCATCTCCGGCGTGCTGGCCGCCCAGTTCGTGGGCCCCGGCGTCTCCGCGTTTATGACGGCCTTCGGAAACCTGGTGAAGACCGCCACCGTCATGCAGCCGCTGTTTATGGGCATTCTGGTCTCCGCCCTCATCGGCATCGCCCTCACGCTTCCCATCAGCAGCGCGGCCATCTGCATCATGCTGAGTCTGGACGGCATCGCGGGCGGCGCGGCCACCGCCGGCTGCTGCGCCCAGATGGTGGGCTTCGCCTGCTTAAGCTTCCGTGAAAACGGCTGGGGCGGCCTTCTGGCCCAGGGCCTGGGCACCTCCATGCTGCAGATGGGAAATATCGTGAAAAATCCCCGCATCTGGATCGCCCCCACGGTGGTCTCCATGATCACCGGCCCCCTGTCCACGCTGGTGTTTAAGCTGGAAAACATTCCCGCCGGCTCCGGCATGGAACCTGCGGCCTGGTGGGCCCCATCGGCATCTACACCGCCATGCCCGACGGCGGCGCGCGGATGTGGGCCGGCATCCTGCTCATCTGCTTCGTGATCCCCGCCATTCTGACCCCCATCCTGGGTGAGATTCTCCGGAAAATGGGCTGGATCAAGGACGGCGACATGAGGCTGGACGTATAATGGCCGCCGGCACGCATTTCTCCGGAACCGACACGCGCTCTTCCAGCGGCGACACCTTCTCCCTCTCCTGCTCGCCCTGCCATCTCTGCCCCAGGGACTGCGGCGCCGACCGCGCCGTGTCCCCCGGCTACTGCGGCCAGCTGGACGCGCCCACAGCAGCCCGGGCCGCCCTCCACCACTGGGAGGAGCCCTGCATCAGCGGGACGAGAGGCAGCGGGACCATTTTCTTCACCGGCTGTTCCCTGCGGTGCTGCTTCTGCCAGAACTACCACATCAGCCAGGAAAATCTGGGAAAAACTGTCACGCCCGCCGGCCTCTGCCGGATGATGCTCCGCCTGCAGGACGAGGCGCCCACAATATCAATCTGGTGACGGCCTCCCACTTCCTGCCATCGGTCCTCGAGGCACTTTCCATGGCGAAACCGCATCTTCACATCCCCGTGGTCTACAACTGCGGCGGCTACGAAAAGCCGGGGCTCATCGACGCCTTAAACGGGTACGTGGACATCTGGCTGCCGGATTTCAAATACTTCTCCCCGCAGCTCTCGAAAAATACTCCGGGGCGGCGGACTATTTTGAGGTGGCGTCCAGAGCCATTTTACAGATGGCCGCCCAGTCGGGGCCGCCGGTCATGGACGAGGACGGACTCTTAAAGCGCGGCACCATCGTGCGCCACATGGTTCTTCCGGGCTGCAAAAGCGATTCCTTTCAGATTCTCGGCTGGCTGGCCGACCATCTGGCGCCGGACCGCTTTCTCATAAGTCTCTTAAGCCAGTACACGCCCTTTTACAAGAGCAGCGAGCACCCGGAGCTAAACCGCCGCATCACCAGCTACGAGTACAGCCAGGTGGTGGAGGAGGCGCTGCGCCTGGGCTTCACCAATGGCTTCATGCAGGAAAAAGCAGCGCAAAAGAAGAATACACCCCGCCCTTCGACCTCACAGGGATCGACTAGGCCGGGGTGCACTCACCTTCCCGCTGCCACGATGGCATCGATAATATCCATATAATCCGCACAGTATTCCTCGTAGAGCGGCATCACCGCCGCCTGGAATCTGGCCTTCTCCTGCGCGGAGAGCTCGGTCACAATGCAGCCGGCCTCCCGCACCCTCTCCTCAGAAATCTTCTCCCTCTCCTTCCAGAGGCTCTCTCATACTCCGCCGATTCCCTGGCGCACTCCCGGATAATCTCCCGATACTCAGAAGACAGCTTGTTCCAGGTAAGCTCCGAGACAATCTGCATCTCCGGGATTCTGGTATGCTCATCGACCGTATAGTATCTGGCCACCTCATCATGTCCGGTGGATTCGTAGGACGGCCAGTTGTTCTCCGCCCCGTCCACCTGATGGATCTGCAGCGCCCTGTAGACGTCCTCAAAGGCGATGGGAACCGGGGTGGCCCCAAGCGCGCGGATCACGTCCTCCATGAGGCTTGACTCCTGCACGCGGATCCGCATCCCCTTCATATCCTCCAGCCGCTCGATGGGACGCACGGAATTGTAAAAATTTCTGGCTCCGGCGTCATACCAGGAGAGCGCCACCAGGCCCGAGCCCTCGACCGAAGCGATAAAATCATCGCCGATCTCCCCCTCCAGCACGCGCCACATGTGATCCGCGTCCGTGTAGAGATAGGGCATCTGGAGCACGTTCAGTTTAGGGATGGACTCAGCGAGTGTCACCATGGACACACGGGCGAAATCCACGCCGCCGAACTGCATCTGCTCGATAACCGTCATCTCGTCGCCCAGCACGGCCCCGGCGTTGACACGGATCTTCACCCGTCCCCCGGTTCTCTGCTCCACCAGCTCGGCAAACTTATACGCGCCTGGGTGGTCGGGTAATCCTCCGCCTGGTTCTCCGCGTAGGTGAGCACAAACTCCGGAACCGCCTCGTCCGTGGGCGCCTCCCCGTTCCCGCCGCACCCGGCAAATGCGAGCACCACACCGGCCGCCAGCACGCCCGCCGCGTATTTACCGGCCGGATTTCCCCGCCATTTTCGATGTAACAAACTCATAAAACGCATCCCTCCCGCTGCCCAACAGGCGATTGCTGAGCACGTAGCCGTGGGTGGTGTCCAGAAAAACGACGATCATCGTCGGCTTCTTTGAAACCCTCTTAATCTTTTTCCAGCTCACGAAATTCTTTTTCCCGGCCACCGTCACATGAATCCCTTTGTCGTCAAACAAAAGCTCCGTGTCCTCCGTGA
Organism: Clostridia bacterium UC5.1-2E3; assembly: GCA_001304875.1. Lineage (GTDB taxonomy): Bacteria > Bacillota > Clostridia > Lachnospirales > Lachnospiraceae > Ventrisoma > Ventrisoma faecale. The sequence continues at coordinate 3,927 of BBZO01000040.1, read as the reverse complement.
TGCTCTTTGCCTGCTTTACCGCTTTGCGGTAGATGGCGAGAGGCTGGATCACCGTGAACGCCAGGCAGGCCAGCACCAGGACAATCCGGTAGACCGTCCCCACCGAGCTCCATTTCGCCACGGCCAGGGCCAGAACCGCCGCCGTAAAAATGATGTTGCACACGCCCACCAGGGAGCCGTACACATAGTACATGGAAAGCTGCCACAGATCAGAGGCCGTGGGCCTTACTGTATATCGATACAAATTTCTCTCTCCTTAAACTGACACAGGGAGTGCCGTAAGCTGCGAGATCACTCCAGCCAGCTTGCGGCACTCCCGGAAAACACTTATATTATCACGTACCTAATACGGTCGGCAGCCACATGCTGATTCCCGGAATGAAGGTAATCAGAAGCAGCGTGATGATCATGCACAGGTAGAACGGAAGCGTTGCCTTGACGACTTTCTCCATAGGCAGCTTCGCGATCGCGGAACCGATGAAAAGCACGGCTCCAACCGGCGGGGTCAGAAGACCGATACCGCAGTTAAGCACAACCATGATACCAAACTGAACCGGATCCAGTCCGATGGAAGTAGCGATCGGAAGAAGGATCGGGGTCGCGATCAGGATAATCGGGGCCATATCCATGATGCAGCCTAAGAACAGCAGGATCAGGTTCAGAAGCAGCGCCAGGAGAATCGGGTTTGTGGTAAGCCCGGTGATCGCCTGTGCAGCCAGCTCCGGCACGTGGAGACGTGTCAGACAGAAACCGAACACGCTGGAGGTCGCAATCAGGATCAGTACGATGGAAAGAGTGTCCACACAGTCGCCGAGAACGTTCCAGACGCCCTTCCAATCCAGCCCCTTGTAGATAAATACGCTGACAATCAGGCTGTAGATAACAGCGATTGCCGCAGACTCGGTCGCCGTGAACACACCGCCCACAACGCCCACAACCACGATCAGCACCGCAGCCAGAGCCCAGAAGGAAACGCTGATCTGCTTCAGCAGGTTACCCATGCTGAACTTATCGCCCTTCGGGTAATTTCTCTTTACAGAGATGATGTAGGAACCGATCATCAGAGAAATCGCCAGGAGCGCACCCGGAATGTAACCGGCCAGGAACAGGCTTCCTACGGAAACGCCGCCTGCTGTGGTGGCGTAGATAACCATGTTGTGGCTGGGCGGAACCAGAAGTCCCTCACAGGAGGAGGTGATCGTAACCGCCGTGGAGAAATCGTCATCGTATCCCTGCTCCACCATCATGGGGATCAGGATCGTTCCCAGGGAAGCCGTATCTGCGGATGCAGAACCGGAAATTCCGCCGAAGAAGTAGGATGCCACGATGTTCACCATCGCCATACCGCCGCGCATCCAGCCCACGCACGCGTTGGCCAGCGCGATCAGCTTTTCAGAGATACCGCCGGAACCCATCAGACATCCCATGGTGATGAAGAACGGAACGGCCATCAGGCTGAAGGAGCTGATGCCCTTTACGATCTGCTGACACACCGTGGTGAGCGGGAGTCCCTGGTAAACTAAACAGAGTACGGATGAGAGCGCCACTGCGTACGCAATCGGGAAACGCAGCAGGATCATCAGGAAGAAGCTGCCAAGCAGCACCCAAATCGCTATTGCATCAACTGCCATCTTACTTCTCCTCCTTTACAAAAAGACTCTTTATGTGATTGTAAATAGATTCCACTTCAAATACGAGCATGGCAACGCCGGCCAGCGGTACCGGGAAATACATCCAGAATCTGGACAGCCACGGCATGCTCACGTAGGAACCCTTGGCTCCGATGCCTGTCGCGTAGTTCCAGCCCACGACGATCATGATGAACGCCAGGATGAGCACCGCCACGTCAGCCAGGATATCCAGGGATTTAACAAGCTGTTTCGGTAAATAAGTGTCCAGCGCAGTCATGCGGATGTGCGCGCCTCTGCGGATCGCAAGGGCGGCAGACAGAACTGCCATGTAGGACATACAGGTAAGTACAATTTCTTCGCTCCACGCCGGATCCGGAATAAACGAGATATATCTTCCCGCCACCGCCATGCTGGTGATGAGGATATCCGCGATGAGGAGCAGTTTGCAAACGAACAAAACGACTTTATACGTAATATCGTAAGCCGGTTTGATTTTATCAATTTTCTCAAATATTGCTGGCATATGAGAAACCCCTTCCCCTTCTATAAATGAGGCACAGAGGCAGTGCGTCTGCCCTCCCTCTGTGCCAGGTATCTGCAGGTTAAATATACTGCTTAATGATTACTGCATGTCAAGGATCTGCTGGTATAACTCTTTGTTATCTGCAGTGTTCTCCTCGATGACAGCCTTACAAGCCTCCTGCCACGGGGTGATGTCCTCAACCTCGACAACAGTGCAGCCCTCAGCCTTGAGCTCCTCAAGAACCTTGTTCTCCTCGGACTCAGACATCTCTCTGTTGAGCTGGGAAGCATACTTACCGGCCTCAACCAGGATATCCTGCTGCTCGGGAGTTAACTTGTCCCATGCCTCGTCGGTGATGATCACCTGTACAGCGCCCAGGGTGTGGCCGTCTAAGATTAAGTACGGAGCAACCTCCGGGAATGCGTTGGACTTGTAGTTTGCGATCGGCTGCTCAGCACCGTCTACAACGCCGGTCTGCAGAGCGGAGTATAACTCACCGAAGGAAACAACAGTCGGGCTTGCGCCGAGTCCCTCAACCAGACCGTTCATAACCGGGTCGTTGGACACACGAAGCTTCATGCCTGCCAGATCCTCTAAGCCTGCGATCTCGCTTACAGTGAAGAAGTGACGGAAGCCCTCCTCGCCGTAGAATAAGCCTCTTACACCAGAACCGTTCTCGTGCGGCTCCATAAGGAACTCCTGAGCCAGATCGCTGTCAGCGAAGTTCCAGAAGTGCTCACGGCTTACGAAGGTGTAGGGAAGAGATAACAGCATGGATTTCTCTCCGCCGTAGCTGGTAAGTGCGAATGCGGAAATACGGGAGATATCGATGGTACCGCCGCCGCCAAGCATGGTGTCAAGAACATCGTTCTCAGAACCGAGAACGCCGCTTGCCTGCAGGTCGATGGTGATGGAACCGCCGGACAGCTCCTCAACTTTCTCTTTGAACGCGCTGTCCATCTGGCCTACGATGGTGTCTAAGGGGTTAACCTCTGCCATAACAAGGGTAACCGCCGGACCAACGGGCTCACCTGCTGCGGCCTCGCCGTCAGCTGCCTCCGCCTCGGTAGCGTCTGCTGCTGCCTCAGTTGCAGCCTCGGTAGCCGCCTCGGTGGTCTCCGGGGACTTAAGGCCGCAGCCTGCGAGGGAGCCTGCTACCATAACGGTGCATAAAGCTGCGCTCAATACTCTTTTTTTCATAGTACTTTTTCCTCCTTTAAAAAATTAATGCTTTTTTCACACGTTTCCGTGTGATTTTAACGTTTTCCTTACGTTGTCTTAATTATAAAAGAAAACCGCACCGGTGAACATAGTAAATTTTTGTGAATCATAGTATGATTTTATCCTATGTACCGTTTTTCTTTATGCAGAAATGACAAAAGGGAGCGCACGCGCTCCCTTAACTCTTCTGTGATGTGCACAACCGGTTCTCCGACGGGTTCTGGCCGGTGATCCGCTTGAACACCTTCGTGAAGTAATTGGCATCCGAATAGCCCACGGCCTTTCCCACCTCCTTGACGGTCATGGTCCCCAGGCTTAAGAGCTTCTTCGCCTCCTCCACCCGGTATTCCGTCAGATAAGAGGTGAAATTCTTGTTGAAACACTGCTTGAACAGTTTGCAGAAGTATGGCTCCGAGTAGTTCATGTTCCTGGCCAGCTCCTGCATGGAGATATCGTACATATAATTCTCCCGGATGTACTGCGTCACCGTCTCCGTCATCCGGGCCAGGCGGGCATTCTCGCTGTCCGCAGCAGCGCCGGCCTCCGGAGCCG
>BBZO01000039.1 GCA_001304875.1 Clostridia bacterium UC5.1-2E3 | reverse complement strand
TGCCGCTTTGAGCGCCCGGTCCTCGTAGGGCTGGGCCCCGGACCGCATTTCCTGTTTTTTAACCATATAGCCGCCTTTCCGCAGAGGCTATATTCATGAACCGTCCCTTTGATATGGTATCCCTGCACCGCCGGACAGACGTTTCCTGCTCTCAAGATCTGTATACACTGGATTCCTTGCCGAACTCGGCAACATAAGAAAATTAGAAAAAAGATATGCACTCCCCGCCCAGGACCCGGACGGAATGAACTGCATGTTTACATAAGTAAATATCAAACGGTGACAGCCCGCAAATATATCCCCGGCTGTCCGGCAGATTTATTGTAGCACAAAAAGGCCTGGAACCACAAGCTTTTTCGTCCAGAAATTCGTCCGGAAATCCGCCCGGAAATTCGTCTGGAAATTTTCCAGACGCGCTCCCTTTCTCACTCCGAAAGCGCCGCCAGAAGCTCCGGCCTGGTTTTCAGCAGTCCCAGCATCGACTCCAGCATCCGGGCCGTCATGCCCCAGATCACCTTGTCGCCGTACTGGTAAAATTTCACCTCGTAGCTGCCGGCCCGCCAGGCATAGCCTTTTCCGTCGGGAATCCTCCCGTAGGGAAAATCCTCCCGCGGCTCCATCCGGACCGAGACGCGGTAGGTCTCCGGCGTCTGCTCCATCAGCCATGCAAGCGGAACCGTGAACACCTGCTCCACCTCGTCGCCGCTTGACGTGCCCTCATACTGTTCCAGAAGCCCCAGAAACGGGTACACCGCCAGGCTGCCCGGATGGAGAAAAATATCCCCCTGGGTCAGAAGGCGCACGCTCTCCCTGGGAACCAGAAGCTCCTCCGCCGTCTCCCGGACCGCCGCCTCCGCCTCGCTCTCGCCGGGCTCCAGGCTTCCGCCGGGGAAGCAGACCTCGCCGGGCTGGCTCTTAAGCTTCGCCGCCCGCACCTCAAACACCACGGCCAGGCCGTTTTCAGAAGAAACGACCGGCATCAGCACCGCAAATTTTTTATACGAATCGATCCCGATAATTCCCGGCGTGCGCGGGAACGCCACCACCGGCTCCCTCTTATCCATCTCCTGCTCCTCCGTCTCCATACTCTCTCGTCTCCACGTTTTTCTTCTCATTATACACGCAGTCCCCGCCGCAGTAAAGCTCCAGCAGATCCTTAATGATAATCAGTCCCACCGGCCCCAGAACCAGCCCCAGAAGGCCGAACAGATTAAGCCCGATATAGATGGACATCAGCGTTTCCAGCCCCGAGAGCCCCACCTGCTCTCCCATCAGGTGAACCTCCAGATACTCCCGGATCACATAGCAGAAAAATAGAGCCCCAGAAGCACCCCGGCCTTCACCCACTCCCTCTGCGCCAGCAGGAAAATTCCCCACGGCACCAGCACCGTCCCCCGTGCCAAAGAGCGGCAGGGCGTCCAGAAGCCCGACGGTAATTCCCAGAAGCACGTGATAGGGATTTCCGATGGCAATAAATCCCAGAATACACAGACAGGTGGTGACAAATGTAATCGTGAGCTGCGTTTTCAGATACGCATTTCCCGCAGTCACCAGGCGTTTCCCCAGAAGGGCGTACTCGGTACGGAACACCGAGCGGGTGCGTTTTTCCCTCAGCTCGTCCATCTCCTGGAACAGGAGCATGACGGCCATGAAAATCACCACCAGCACCAGAAATGCCTTCGCTATGAAATTAATGACCGACACGGAATTTACCATGAGAAACGGCATGGCCGCGTCCTGCGTCCGCGAAACCAGCTGCCGCAGCATCAGGCGCACAGCGGCAACCAGATATCCGTCCTCGATGCCAAAGACCCCCTCCGCACGGACGCAGGCGCCCGTCAGCCAGCGGTCAAACCGCTCCACCCACAGCGGGAGATTGTCGCTCAGAAGATAGACCTGGACACAGAATTTACGCCCGGCCACATAGAGAATGAGGCCAAGCGCCGTCAGAATAAGGAGAAGCATGGCGCCTCCGGTCACCGACGCCGGAATATGAAAGGTCCGCTTTCCCAGACGGAAACGACTTCTCTCTTCCAGCCACACCGCCGGCGGACGAAGGGCCGCTGCAATAATATAGGCAATTAAAAAAGGAATCACCAGGGACAGCAAGTACTTGAAGCTTACGTAAACTGCCCCGGTGATTCCCAAAACACATATTGTTTTCTTCAGTTTCTTTCCGGGCTTCACCATGGACTCACCTGTTTTTTGATTTGTACTTCTTTTGTACAACCTCTAGTATAAACCGTTCGCCCGTGATTATTCAGCCCGCGGCTGGAAGATTTAGCCCTCGATGGAAATGTATTTCTTCTGCTCGATCTTCTCCGCATCCTTCTTCGGGATATCCAGCTTTAAGATGCCGTCCTCAAATCTGGCCTTAATGTCCTCCTCAGTCACGCCGTCGCCGACATAGAAGCTTCTGGAGCAGCTGCCGCTGTAGCGCTCTCTGCGGATGTACTTGCCTTCCTCGTTCTTCTCGTCCTTGTCGAGCCCCTTGAACGCCGTGATGGTCAGATAGCCGTTCTCCAGCTTCGCCGAAATGTCCTCCTTCTTGAATCCCGGCAGATCCATGGCCACCTCGTAGCCATTCTCAACCTCCTTCACATCGGTCTTCATCAGGTTTTTCTCGTTCTTTCCATACAGGGGATTTCTTCTTCCGAAAAACTCTCTCTCAAACGGGAAATCCATCCAGTCGTCAAATAAGTTCTCTCCAAAAATACTAGGCATCAACATAAATCATTCCTCCAATCTATTGCATTGCTATATGTTTTCTATTTGTTATATATGTAATATAACACATATTTTCCAGATGTCAATAGCCTGGGGAAGATTTCACAGTTTTTTCACAATTTCGTCTTCAGCGCCGACGGTTTACGCATGCTGAAACATGGAAAAGCCCTCTCCCTCCACCTCCCTGGCAAAGGTCATGCGGCGCCCCGTGACCGGATGATCGAAGGAGAGGGACACGGCGCAGAGCGCCAGGGAGCCGCGGCGCCGCACGGCCGTCTGAACGCTGGATGCCTCGCCGCCAGCCGCAGCCGCGTCCCCTCCCCACATGGATTATATTTATTATCTCCCCAGAGCGGGTGTCCGTGCCCGGCAAACTGTACGCGGATCTGATGATGGCGGCCGGTCTTCAAATGAATTTCTACGAGATTCCAGGTCTCCGGCACTTCCGCCGCCCCCGGTACCTCCACCGTCTCCAACACCCGGTAGGAAAGCTCCGCCCGTCTGCTGTCCTTCACCGGTTTATCCACAATCTTTGAACAATTTGTCCGCCCGTCCTTCAACAGGTTATCCACATAGTTACCCACATTATCCACAAACTTTCCACATACCACCGCATGATAAATTTTTTCCATCTGATGGCTTCTGACCTGCTCACTTAAAGCATTTGCGGCGGCCTGGGTTTTGGCGTAGACCATCACGCCGGACACGGGCTTGTCCAGTCTGTGGATAACTCCCACATAGGGACTGCCCACCTGTTTTCCGGTTTTTCCACGAACCCTGTGCGTTTTGTGGATTCATTTGTGGACAAGTACTTTTTCAGCTCGCTGACCATGTCGGCGGCAAAGCCGCGGCTGGACTGGGACTCCATTCCGGCGGGCTTCTCCACCACAAGAATCGAATCATCCTCATACATTATTTTTATCATGTCTCTCTCCCGTAAAATATTTTTTCCAAAAAGTGTTGCATATTTCTCCCTGCAAGCGTATAGTATATAATATAGTTACACGTAGTTTTCAAAACTACATAATAAGTTTTTAACAACAAGTTACAAGGAGGCTTTCCTATGAAAATAAAAATCAAAGACCCGGGCAGTGCCCTGACTCATTTTATCGCCATGCTTCTGGCGCTGTTTGCGGCGGCTCCCCTGCTGGGGAAGGCGGCCCGCGGCTCGGACTCGGTGCATCTGATGGCGCTGACGGTCTTCATCGTCAGCATGATCCTGCTCTATGCGGCCAGCACCATCTACCACACGCTGGACATCTCGGCGTCGGTGAACCGGCGGCTGAGGAAGCTGGATCACATGATGATATTCATTCTCATCGCCGGCACCTACACTCCGGTGTGTCTCATCGTCCTCGGAAACCGCATGGGCTACGCGCTTTTAGGACTGGTCTGGGGCATCGCCTGGTGGGCATCGTCATCAACGCCTTCTGGATCAGCTGCCCCAAATGGTTTTCGTCCCTCATCTACATCGCCATGGGCTGGGCGTGCGTGCTGGCTTTTTCCCAGATCGTGCAGGCGCTCCCGCCGGCGCCTTCGGCTGGCTCCTGGCAGGCGGCATTATCTACACCATCGGCGGAGTCATCTACGCGCTGAAGCTGCCGATTTTTAACTCGAAGCACAAAAATTTCGGCTCCCACGAGATTTTCCATCTGTTTGTCATGGGCGGCAGCCTTTGCCACTACGTGATGATGTACGGCTTCGTGGCATGATTTTGCGGCGCCGGGCGGAAATATTTCCCGCCCTTATTTTTATGGTATTGACATGCCGTCGCTTCTATGCATATACTCATATCAGAGACTAGAATACTCTATTTTTCTGTATTTAGTCAAATAAAACGAGTGAGGTTACCATGAAAATCGAGAAAAAACGCCCTGGTGAAAATGCCAGAATGTACGCCCATCGCATCATACTAGACAACATCATCAATCTGGAACTTCCGCCGGGAAGCGCGATCAGCGAGAACGACCTTTCCGTATCCTTAAACCTCTCCCGGACGCCGGTGCGGGAGCTCTCATCGAGATGACCCGCCTGGATCTGGTGAAGATCTACCGCAGAAGGGAAGCTTCGTCAGCAAGATCGACTACGACCTCATCGAGGAAGCCAAGTTCATCCGCCTGTCCCTGGAGCTGGCGGCCCTGCGTCTGCTCTGCGAGCAGGGTATTCCGGCGGATGTCCTTACACTGTTTCACAAAAATCTGGAAGCCCAGCGCCGCTACGTACAGAATCCCGGCGTCTACAACACGATGCTGGAGCTGGACAACGATTTCCACAAGCTGATTTTCCAGGCCGTGAACAAACAGCGCACCTATGAGTTTATCCGCACGCAGATGGTGCATTTCGACCGTCTGAGAGTGCTGGCCTACCGGATGCTCAAGACGGAGAAAAACGAGCAGACGCTGAACGACCACGAGAACATCATGTATGCCATGGAGAAGAGGGATGCGGAGCTGGCCGAGATGGTCATGTCGAGGCATCTGACCCGGCATCTGTTTGACAAAAACGAGCTGGACCGGATCTGTCCCGATTACTTCGTATAAAATTGAGAGCCGGGAGCGCGCTGCCAGCAAAGGCGCGCTCCCGGCTCTCTTCATTCAATGAGCTGTTCTTCTATTACTCTTCCCCGATCATAACAACCACTTTCATGTAGTCGCCCGGATTCTTCTCGATGTCCACGATGGTGTCCGGCACCTCGTCGATGGAAATGACCTTGGTGAGAATCTTCTGCACATCCACCTTCTTGGTGTAGATGAGCTCGATGGCCTCCTCGAACTCGCCGGCGCTGGTACGTGCGCCGCGGATGTCGATCTCCTTGCGGGTGATGGCGTCGGTGGGGAGAGAGGTCTCCTTCTTCGGCCAGCCTGTGAGAGTGATGCGGCCGGCGTGGCTTACATAGTCTAAGGACGCGCGGATCGCCGGGTTGGCGCCGCTGCACTCCATCACCTGCTGGGCCATCTCGCCGCCGGTGATCTCGCTGATACGGGCCACCGGATCCTCATTGGCAGATTGATCACATACTCGATTCCCAGTCCTTTGGCGAAATCCAGACGCTCCTGCACCAGATCCAGCATGATGGCGTGGGCGCCGTAGGCCTGGGCGATCATTCCAGCTAAGAGGCCGATGGGGCCCGCTCCGATGATCACGCAGTACTCGCCGGCCTTTAAGCCGCCTCTGTGAATGCCGTGAAGGGAGATGGTCAGCGGCTCCGCCATGGCGGCGTCGGTCCAGGTCATGTCCTCGGGCATCTTCACCAGCATATCAGCCGGATGGCAGAAATACTCGGCCATGCCGCCGTCCACATGGACGCCCAGCACGTGAAGGCTGGTGCAGCAGTTGGTGCGGCCGATGCTGCATGGATAGCAGTGTCCGCAGTAGAGGTAGGGATCGACAATTACCTTGTCGCCCACCTTAAATCCCTTCGGGTTGTCCTCCGGCACCTGCTCAATGATTCCGGCCAGCTCATGGCCGATGATACGCGGATAGGATACCAGGTTGTTGGTTCCGCGGAACGCGCCGATATCGCTTCCGCAGATGCCTGCGCTGATGACCCGGATCAGTGCCTCGCCCTCCTTCGGGACCGGCTTCTCGAGTTCCTTGACCGCGATCTTCCACGGCTCGGACAGATTAATAGCTTTCATGTTTATTTACCTCCTCCTGATAATGAGTGATTACAGATTGTCAAATGTAAATACGATCTTGCGGATGGACGGATCGCGGCTATCCACAAAATCAAAGGCTTCCTGCGCCTTCGTCAGCGGGAACGTGTGGGAAATCGAACCGCTCAGATCCAGCTTTCCTTCATTGATCATCTCGATGGCCTTTCCAAACATCTTATTCTGAAGTCTGGAACCGCGCACATCCAGCTCCTTGGATGTGATGAGGAACTGGTTCGCCTCCACCGGGGCGGTGGAGAAGCCCATGGTCATCACGCGGCCTGCGTTTCCGGTTACCTTTAATAAAGTAAGCAGGGAATCCTTGGTTCCGGACGCGTCGATGGACACCGTGGAACCGTGGCCTTCTGTGTACTCTTTCACTCTGGCCTCCAGATCCTCCTTCAAGACATTGACGGTGTACTTCGCTCCGTTCTTCTTCGCCTCCTCCAGCTTGTCATCCACGATGTCGGCCACAATGATGTGGTCGCAGAGCTGTCTGGCGATCTTCAGGATCGTGCTGCCCAGGCGCCGGCGCCAGAATTAAGAGCATGTCGTCCTTCTCAAGCTGTGCACGCGTGCAGGACTGGATGGCAATGGTGGTCGGCTCGATCATCACGGCGTCCTCGTCGGAGAGGGAGTCGGGAAGCAGATAACAGTCGGACTCGGGAACGGCGATGAACTCGCGGTAGCCGCCGTCGATGTGAACGCCCCGCACCTCGAGATTGTCGCAGACATTTCCTCTGCCCTTGCGGCAGGGGTAGCAGTGTCCGCAGCTGGTCACCTGGTTGATGATGACGCGGTCGCCCACCTTTAATCCGGAAACGCCCTCGCCAATCTCTTCCACGCGTCCCACCATCTCATGGCCGATGATGCGCGGGTAGGTGGCGGCGGCGTTGGTTCCGTGATAAATTCCCACGTCGGAGCCGCAGATTCCCGCAGCCGTCATGCGGACAAGCACGTTATTTTTCCCGTCGATGACCGGCTTTTCCACATCGATCACACGAAGCTCATCCGGTTTCACAATTTGAACAGCTTTCATAGTAAAACTTCCTCCTTCTTTAAGCATATAGCCCAAATATATACCGACTTAACTTGTATGTAAGTAGTGTTGCACCCCCTGGGAAAAAAGTCAATATCTTTTTCAGCAAATTAACATTTATGTTGAATATGCACAAAACCGTTGGTTCATTTTTATCTTTTATTACATATTTACTATTTGTTAACACTATGCTAACATACAAGTACAGGCATTAAAATCTTGTTAAGATGCGAAAAATGTCATAGGGAAAATTTAAAAAAGTAAAGAGGAGGACTACTACAATGAAAAAGGCAAAGAAACTTGTCGCACTGACAACCGCAGCAGTCATGGCAGCTTCCATGCTTACCGCATGCGGGGGCGGCAGCAGCAGTTCCACAGCTACCCAGGCTCCGGCAGATACCGCAGCAGCTGAGGGCGGCGCCAGCGGCGACGCAGCGGCTTCCGGCGACTACGAGGAGATCGAGCTGGTCTTCAGCCACATTAACGCCGAGACACACACCTGGCACAAGATGGCCGAGAAGTTCAAAGAGCTGATCGAGGAGAGATCCGGCGGAAAGATCACCGTTACCATTTACCCGAACAACCAGCTTGGTTCCGAGATCGAGACCGTACAGTCCGCCATCGCAGGCATGGGCGACTGTGACATCGTACTCACCGGCGAGTCCATGCAGACCTACGTCGAGGAGTTAGGTATCATCGGAATGCCTTACGCGATCACCAGCGACGAGCATATGGATGCCGTTCTTGAGGGCGACGTCGGCAAGGAGCTTGAGGACTTAATGCTCCAGGCAGGCTTAAGAAGCCTCGGCGCAGTAAAGCGCGGACCGCGTTACATTACTTCCAACAAAGAGATCCACACCCCCGCAGACCTGCAGGGCTTTATCATCCGTACACCGGAGTCCAAGATGACGATGGCAGCTTTCGAGGCCATGGGCGCAAAACCGACCCCGATGGCATTCTCCGAGATCTTCACCTCCTTACAGCAGGGCGTTATCCACGGTCAGGAGAACCCATTAGCAAACATTTACGATGCTTCCTTATATGAGGTACAGGATTACATCATCGGTACCGAGCACTTAAGAGCATGGGTTTACATGGCAATCTCCGAGGCGAGATTCTCCAGCTTCTCTGAGGCAGCCCAGCAGCTCATCCAGGAGTGTGCAACCGAGGCAATCGCCTACGAGCACGAGTTATTCCTCGAAGACGAGGCACAGCTTCTCACCACCCTTGAGGAGAAGGGCATGACCTACATCGAAGTAGATCAGGAGCCGTTCAAGGAGAAAGCTGTAGCAGGCGTTCTCGCCGTATTATCCGACAAGCAGAAAGCGATCTACGACAAGATGGTTGCCGCTGATCCGGCCAACAACTAATCGTAACTGCCAGATGATGCCGGTCCCTGGCAACAGGAACCGGCATTCCTCATGTAAAAAAGTTGTTAAAATTTTTAGGAGTCAATATGGAAAAATTTATCAAAGGCTATAAAGACGTTATGACCTACATCGGTATCCTTGGTCTGATCGGCTTCATCGTGAGCGTCATGATCCAGGTTATCGCCCGAACCTTCCTTCCGACGGCCCCCAACTGGACCGAGGAGGCGGCGCGCTACCTTTTCATCTACATGGTAGCTTTCGGCGGAAATGCCGCCGTTATCACCGACGAGTACGTCGGCGTGGAGATGCTCGTTGAGATGTTCCCCATCGGTCTTCAGAAGACAATCAAAACCATCCTTTTAGTGGTTCTGACCGCCTTCTCCGCATTCATTTTCATTCAGTGTGTAGTAGGACCGGCAGGCCTTCTGGCGATCACGCCGCCCGGCATGGTCACCACCGCCCTGGAGATCCCGATGAAATACATCTACATCTCCCTGGCAATCCTTTTCGGATTCTATATCCTCAGCTACTTATTGAGAATTTATCTGGTATTTTCCAAGAAAAAGGAGGCGTAAGGCATGGTAGCGGTATTATTTATCTCATTCGTTGTATGTTTGGCGCTGGGTATGCCGGTCGCCTTCAGCCTGGGAGTTTCCTCCCTGCTCTACTTATCGGCGAGGACATGTCCCTCTACATGTTTGCACAGAGATTCTTTGCAGGACTTAACTCTTTCACCCTGCTGTGTATCCCCGGCTTCGTGTTCGCAGGTTCTCTGATGAACCAGGGCGGTATCACCGAGAGACTGATCGGTTTCTGTAACAAGATCGTGGGCCACATCACCGGCGGTCTGGCCATCGCCAACGTGGCGGCTTCCATGCTGTTTGCCGGTATCTCCGGTACGGCTCTTGCGGACACCGTAAGTGTCGGCGGCGTTCTGATCCCGGCCATGAAGAAGGACGGCTACGATGCGGATTTCTCCTGCGCCGTTACCGCCGCTTCCTCCTGTATCGGACCGATCATTCCTCCATCCGTGCCGATGATCATGGCAGCTACCATGACCGGACTTTCCGTATCCAAGATGTTCGTTGCAGGTATGGTTCCCGGTATTCTCATGGGTCTCGGAATGATCTACGTTTCCTGGATCATTTCCAAGAAGAGACATTATCCGAAGGCCGAGAGAATGGCCACCTTCATGGAAATCATTCACTCCGCCAAGGAGTCCTTCTTCGCGATCCTAATGACGCTCATCATTCTGTCCGGTATCGTGTTCGGTCTGGTTACCCCGACCGAGGCTTCCATCATCGCCGTGGTTTACGGTATCCTGGTAGGTTTCTTTATCTACAGGGAGCTGACCGTTCCGCGTCTGATTGAATCCATGAAATCCACCGTTACCTCCAGTGCGGCCATCATGGTTCTGGTAGGTATGGCAAACGTATTCGCGTACATTCTGACCAAGGAGCAGATCCCGCAGATGATCGCGGACGCCATGCTCTCCATCACCACCAACAAATACATCATCCTTATTCTCATTAACCTGCTGCTTGTATTCGTTGGTATGTTCATGGAGACCATCGCGGCCATCATCATCCTGTTCCCGGTTCTTCTGAACCTGGTAACACAGGTTGGTGTGGATCCGATCCAGTTCGGCGTTATGGTCGTTCTCAACCTGGTAATCGGTCTGTGTACGCCTCCGGTCGGCGTGTGTCTGTTCGCCGCCACCAACATCGGAGAGACGAAGCTGACGGGCGTTGTGAAGGAGCTCGTTCCGTTCCTGATCTCCAACTTCGCCGTGCTGGCGCTGGTTACCTTCGTTCCGTTCATCACGACGGGCGTGGCCAACCTTATTATGGGAGCCAGCTAGGGAACATTGTTCTTAAAAGAAAGGGAGGGGAGCCGCAGCGCGGCTCCCTTTTTTATGTGATTCCTTTCTCATCGTACCAGCGTCTTCCAATATCCTTTCTCACCACATCTTTGAAAATAAATCCCCAGTTAGAGCAAACGGGCAAAGCTCCGCCTCCAGCTTTTCTTCTGTGGGCATGGCCGCCATAAAAGGCATACTCATCGCTTCTCCCTCTGAACTCCGTGAGATATCGCTGGACAGCATTCTGGAATTGCTGCCTGTCACGTAATCTCTGTATATTTTTGAGGAGGTGAGATTTGCCGCACCGCCAGATCCCTGCCTCCATAAAATGAAAATTTCCGCCTATACAGGCTTTTTTGTTCAATTATTACGGCTCTTCTACTTGATTTTCGTAAGAGTTTATTGAACATTATAGCCCATAAAGACGGAAATATTCATTCTATTTCTTATGAATTTATAATCTCCGCTTCGCCCTCTCTCAGCTCGTCCATCTTCTCGTTATGGACGCCGAAGACTTTGGCGCAGAACAGGAGCAGTGCAATGCCGATTGCCGAGAGAACCGCACCTGTAAGCGTGCAGCCCATGGACACCGCCAGGCTGGGCGTCAGTGCGATGATGAACACCTCTACAACGGACTGGATCGTGTAGGAGTAGCCGTAGTCGTTTAAGGTTCCGCTCTTTGCCTCCGGATCCACAATTCGAAGAAGCGTAACACCAATTGCCACCACGCCGGTGATCCACCCAAAAATGAAGATGGAACGCTCAAACCAGAAGTTGTGGAACAGTTTCCGCCCGATGAAGAATACAAATATATACGGGGTGATGATTCCCAGGATGCACAGCACCACGATAGGCCACAGAAACTCCATGACCACGGTGATGGAAATGGAGGCCACACCAAATCCCACCAGATAATCAGTGACCATACTTCCGATACGCCCCTCCACATGCTCATCCACACTGTCCTTAAATGGGGTATGATTTAAAAATGTCTGCAGAAGCACACCGAAAATCATAGTCAGGCACATAACCGGAAGCTCAATATCCGGCAAGAACTGCTTATACCAGTCGTAAAATGTATATCCGGCCCAGGTGGCGATGAGCGTCAGCGCCAGATGCCAGGCCAGCGGATCCATGGACATGGGATTGATGGTCTCCTCTCCCATGGAAATACGCTTTCCTGCCGGGACGATACCAGTCCTGCAGTCCTCGGGAAGGCTTTTCGCGTCCTTCACAAAACGAGTGCAGCCGCGGCGGGTCGCATAGTTGATGGTAGCCACACCGAGGAAAATTCCAGTCAGAAGTCCCAGCGTCGCGAAGGTCTGTCCGATGATTACGCCGTCCTCGCGACCTAAAAGGTTATTTAAGGCAGTTCCAATGGTGGAGGCGTATCCATGTCCTCCGCAGAAGCCCGACGGCAGAAGCAGCGAGATCTCCGGAAATACTCCGGGGAACAGCACCATGATAAGTGCTCCGCCGATCAGAAGAGCGGATCCGAAGCAGATAAACTCCGCCGCCATGTTTACGCAGAAGGAGTCTCCCACCTCCCGGAAAATTTTACCGACAGAAATTTTCTCCTTCTTTCCCAGAAACAGGCCCGCAAACAGCACACACACCAGCATGTACGCGTAAGAGCCGATGCTGCCGCTCCAGGGAATGATATTGAGGAACTGCGGCCCCGCCAGCAGGCCCATAAGGCCTGCCAGCAGAGACGAAGGTATAAAGAAATTCTGCAAGAATTTAATTTTTGCCCTCATAAATTGGGCGATGATCAGCAATACAGACATGTATGCAAAGTCCATGACGAACGACATATATGTGTATTCCATAATGAATTTCCTCCTGTCCGGATCGGGAACCTACTGTTCAATCTCCCCAAAGATCTCGTCCTTCGCCCCCTCGATCGTCAGATCGTATTTTTTATGATTCACGATCAGGATTCCCAGGGACGCCGCCGCGCCGATCATAATGAGCGCCGCGAACATGCCGCCGAAGTTGGCGATGATCTTCACGCCGTTGACGCCGACGCTGGCGATCATGATGTAGCCCACGGCCATGGGGATCACGCCCCACACGAATTTCAGCCAGTTGGGCGCATCGGGGTTATCCGGGCTGATGCCGCGGGTGGAAATGCCTGCCATGGCGATCATGTTGGAGTTGCAGGCCGTAACCGTGGAGAGGAAAATAAGGATAACAAACAGCGGGATCACGATGGCGCTGAGCGGAAGTGCTCCCAGCATATCATAGGCCACATTCTCCGTGCCTGCCGTGTAGGAAGCGCACAGATCCGCCGCTCCGGAGGTCTCGATCCAGAGGGAGGTGCCGCTCACCAGCATCATCCACACGGCGCTGACGGTAGCACACACGCCGATATACATGCCCAGCATATGTTTCACCTTGCGGCCATAGGCGATACGGCCCATGAACGCGCCGGAGGTGGGAGCCCAGGACATCCAGCTGAACCAGTAGAAGGTGGTCCACCACTGCGGCCACTGGCTGTCCGCCGACTGTCCGGTGATCAGGATTCTCTCAATAAAGGTTCCCGCAAATCCGCCCAGAGACTCGGTGGAAAGGTTGAACAGGAACGAGGCGTTGGAGAACACCAGAAGGAAAATGAGGAAAATCGCAAATCCGTACACGTTGATATTGGAGATCTTGGTCATGGCCTTCTGGATGCCGGAGATGGCGGTGGCGATGGACACCGCACCCACGATGATTCCCACCATGAGCCAGAGTCTCGGGTCAGAGGGCATTCCGGTGATCTTGGAAATTCCGCCAGCCACGTTCATAAATGCCTGCGCCACGGAACCTGCCATTCCGGCTCCGATGGAGAACAGGGTGATGGCGTCGATGATCTGCATGACCATCGGCCTGTAGGCGCGCCTGCCTAAAAGCGGGGCCATCTCGCTGGAGATGGAGAACGGCTTCTTCGCGTTGTAGTACATGAACGCAAACACCACTGCCGGAACCGTGTAGATCGCATAGGGGACGATGGTCCAGTGCAGGAACATGGTCTCCATGGAGAATTTAAGCGCCTCGGGAGTCTTCGGGTCAATTCCGTAGATCTCCGTGGGCGGGGACATATAGTGCGCGATGGGCTCCGCCGGTCCCCAGAACAGGACGCCGGCCGCCATGGTAGTGGTCAGCGCCACCGTGAACCACGCGAAATTGGACATCTCCGGCTTTGCGTCCTCGCCGCCGATTCTCACGTCGCCGAATTTAGAGAACATAGCGACAACGGCCACGCCGGTGATGAACAGGGCCAGAATGCTGGCCGCCCAGCCGAAGTTTTTGATAATAGCGTTGTTTATGGTATCTATCATGCCGAGAAAATGCTCCTGGCTCACCATGCTCACCGCCACGATGATGCAGAGAATGATGAACGGCGGAAAGAAAGTCATCGGCCGAAGTTTGATTGCGTCTTTCTTGCTTGTCTCTCCCATTATTTACCCTCCCATTTTTCTAAAATACCGGCGTAATCTTCCGGATGGCGGTCGATCAGCACCGTGTTAAAGTCTCTCTCCTTCTCGATCTGCCCCAGATCGATCTCTCCGTAGAGGATCCCCTCCTCCTCCACGCCGAAGCTTTGAAGAACGCGCCCCACCGGATCGACAATCTGGCTTTTGCCGGCGAATATCTCCTCGCCGGACGCCCCGCATCGGTTAACCGCGGCCACGTACACCAGATTGTCGAGGGCCCGGCAGGCCAGGTTCAAATCCCACCATTCCTTGAAATAGTGGCTGGCTCTCCAGGCCGACGGAACCAGAATCAGCTGGGCGCCCCCAAGCGCCAGCAGGCGGCTGGTCTCCGGGAAACACACATCGTAGCAGATCAGCACGCCGATTCTGCCCAGCTTCGTCTCCCAGACGGGATACTGGTCTCCGCGCTTAAAATAGGCTCTCTCGTCGCCACTGGGTGGGTCTTCGAGTAGGTTCCCACGATCTCTCCCTCGTCGTCGATAAGAACCGCGGTGTTTTCCACCTCCCCGCCGTTCCCGTAGAGGATCGGCGCCAGGAGATGGATGCCAAGCTCCTTTGCCAGAGCCCGCATTCTCTCTGTGGTCGGCCCGTCAAGCGGCTCCGCCATGCATTTCATGCCGAGAATATCGGTTCCTAAGTAGCCCCCATTAAACACCTCCGGCAGGCAGACTAACGCTGCGCCGTTTCCGGCAGCCTCCCGCACCAGCCGCTCCGCCTTCTCCATATTTGCAGCCTTGTCACCGAACACGCAGTCCATCTGAATAAGGGCAATTGTATATTTGTCCATTTGCAGCCCCTCCGTAAAAATCTAAAAAGGGCGCTCAAAGTTCTGGTTGCTTCGAGCGCCGTCTCTGTGTGTCTATATTTTAGATGTGCGCCTTAAAGAAGTCATTCATCGCTGCGCAGAGTCCCTGCAGCTTCGGATCCTCGTCGAACATCCACTCGTTGTGCTTGCCTTCCACAAAATACAGAGTCTTCGGCTCGTTGGCCAGCTTGTAGGCATCGTCGGCTTCCTCCCTGTCGTGAAGCTCGTTGTACTTTCCGTGGCCTACGAATACGGCACAGTCGGGAGCCAGCTTCGGCAGGATATCCTGCACGTTGAAGCGGACAAAGGACTCAGCGATGACGCTGGACATGGGGGTCGGGAACGGCTCATTGTAGTCCTCGCCGATGGTTTCCTCCAGACCGCCGTTTAAATCTTTCAGGGTGTGATCCACATAGAAATCACCGGACTCGTCGATGTTCGGGTAGAACTCGTAGGGATGACGGAGAACGGGATCACCGGTGCTGACGCGGATCCATTTATCCTCCTCCAGCGCACGGAGCATCTTGTTGTACTTGTCGTTGCCCATACCCATTCTCATCCAGCGGCGGCCGTCGGTGAAGGAGTTTAAGGTGGCAACCACTTTCACGGTCTTGTCTCTGTAGGCTGCGTTCACACATACCGCTCCGCCTACGCCCCAGCCAATCAGGCCGATGTGCTCAGAATCCACCTCAGGCTGATGCTTGAAGAAGGTAACAGCGTTGTTCACGTCGTCCACTTCCATCTCCAGGGTGGTGTATTTATCCATGCCGCTGATGCCGCCGGAGGGCTTGAATCCGCGGTAGTCAAAGCCCATGCACACAAATCCATACTTTGTCATCTGGCGGGCAAACATGGCCGGATATACTTTGTTGAGTCCGGTCCATCCGGAGTTTGCGATGATGCCCGGGCGTTTCTCGCCTTCCTTGTAATCATCGGGCAGATAGATAGTGCCGATCATCTTTGTGCCTTCGCTGTAAAATGTGACCTCTCTCGTCTTCATTTTTCTTCTCCTCTTTTCTTTTTTATGAGACTTGTTTCCGGGAACCACATCCCGTTTGATGGGCTCATTATATACCGCGAAAAGGAATATTTCAACCTTTTTATTTGTAAAAATAATATTTTTAATCCTTTTAAACAAATCATCGGCTCCGTTTTTGTGCACTTTTTCGCCTATTTGGTTGTTTACATTCTGTTTTTTAGATGTTATATTGATTTTAAGATATTATTTTAGAATTTTCATTCCTTTTTATGATTTCTTTCATTCCTCGGTTGGAACATTTACCGTTCTTTCGCCCGGATTGACTAATAAATGCCGATAGAGTATAACTTATGATAGATACTTACAGCTTTGCTTTATCTGAGAATAAGAATACACAGAAAAAAAGAGGTCTGATTATGGAAAATAATATCATTGACAAAATCATCCAGATCAAAGACGTGCTGCCGAAGAAACAGCGCATGCTATGCAATTACCTGGCGATCAACTACGTGGATGCGGGATGATGACCGTGGCGGAGCTGGCCCAGCAGTCCGGCGTCGGAACCACCACCGTGATGCGTCTGATGAAGACGCTGGGGTATGAGAACTACTCAGATTTCAAGCATGATCTCTTTAATATCTCAATCATGAGAAATTCTTCCTCCTACCGGGGAATCAAGCAGAGCATCAGCGCGGCGATCCAGAGTCCTTCCTCCAGCATCGTCGATACGCTCTGGATGGAGACAACCCACACGATCGAGAATATCATCACCCCAAAGAATATCCAGCAGATCGAGAAGGCCGTGGAAATGATGATCGGCGCATCGACGATCCATTTTCTGGGGCTGCGCTCCTCGCGGATGGCGGCGGACTATCTGGAGTCCACCATCGGCCGCTTCTACCCGAAGACCAGACAGCTGAGCAAGGAACCGGATTTCCTCATGGACCGGGTTCTGCGCCTGGATACGGACAGCGTGCTCGTGGTATTTTCCGTCTGGCCCTGCACCAAGGCCACCATTGACGCCGCCGACGTGGCGAACCAGCGGGGGATCCCGGTCATCCTCATCACCAACACGATGCTGAACCCCATCGCCAGATACGCACAGGTGGTCATCGATACCAACTCCGTGAACAGCAGCTGCGGCAACATGGCGACCATGTTCGTGACCGAGGCCCTGATCGCCGAGATGGGCCGGCAGACCGCGCCGGAATCCACCCACACACTGGAGATGCTGGAGAGCCAGCTGGACGAGCTGGACGTGTTCATACGGGAGCGCGCCCTGTAAAAGCAGTTACCTCCTTCCTCTTTGAGAGATATTTGAGATCGGAAACCCCGTCTCCCCGGCTCGTCCGGGCGTATCTTTCAAAGAGGATTTTTTATGTTCAGAGAAATGGCAAGAGAACTGATTGTGGGCGCCTACGACCTGCACACCCACACCACCCCGTCCGCCTTCCCGCGGGCGCTCAACGACCTGGAGCTGGTCCGCGAGGCGGACGCCCTGGGAATGGCCGGCGTGATGATCAAGGCCCACTACGGCTCCACCTCCACCCGCGCCGCGCTGGTAAACTTAATCAGCGGCTGCAGATGCCAGGCCTACGGCGGCCTGGTACTCAACTGGCCCACCGGGGGCCTCAATCCCTACTCGGTGGAAAACGCGTTAAAGACCGGGGCCTCCATCATATGGATGCCCACCCGGGACTCCAAAAACTGCCTGGCCTACGGCGACATGCCCGGCGATTTCTTCACCCGCCCAGGCATCACCATTCTGGATGAGGACGGAAACCTGCTGCCCGTGGTCCGCGAGATCATGGACATCGTGAAAAAATACGATGGCTGGCTGGCCACCGGCCACTTAAGCACCGAGGAATCCATCCTACTCTGCCGCGAGGGGCGGAAGGAACATGTCAACATGATTCTGACGCACCCGGAATGGGACCGCACGAAGGTTCCCGGCTCCGTGCAGGCGGATCTGGCCTCCATCGGCGTGCTGATCGAGAAAAACTGGCTGAATATCGCGGAAGGCTCCGTCTCCCGGGAGGAGATGGCAAAGAACATCCGCCTGGCCGGGCCGGAGCATACCTATCTGGCCACAGACCGCGGGCAGGCCGGGGCCGAGCACCCGGCGGAGGGAATGCTCCGCTTTATCGAGACACTTCTAGAGCTGGGATTTTCCAGGGAAGAGATCGACTGGATGACAAAAAAGTGCCGCAGAGAATCGCGGCACAGGGATAGGGAATGATGGCCGCGGATTTTCGCATCTTTTGTCGAAATCCGCGGTCTGTTTTGCGAAACAACAGCAATACTTCGCATTTCTGCAAAGTGCCGTTATTTCCATATATTTCATGGTAAAATAAGGATGCAACTCTTTATACCTCCAGGCCGGGCAGGAATAAATTCCCGGTCCTGGAGGCTTTTCTGTGGCTTTTGCTCTTATGCCTCGCGAAGCCCTGTGGACTCCGCATGGGCCTTCAGTTTTCCATCCTCCAGGTCGATGACGATGCAGTCTCCGGCGCGGACGCCGTCGGCCAGAATCAGCCGCGCCGCCAGAGTCTCCACATTTTTCTGCAGATATCTCTTTAACGGACGGGCGCCGTACACCGGATCGTAGCCGTTGTCCACGATAAACCCGCTGGCCGCATCAGTGAGACGGATGGAGAGCTCCCTGTCCGCCAGACGCTTATTCACGTCGGCCACCAGAAGCCTGATGATTCCGGCGATGTCGGACTTCATCAGCGGCTTAAAGAGGATCGTCTCGTCCAGACGGTTTAAGAACTCCGGACGGAAGTGATTTCTCAGATCCGCCATGACCATGTCGGCGGCTTCCGGGCGGATGTTTCCGTTCTCATCGATTCCGTCCAGAAGGTACTGGGAGCCGATGTTGGAGGTCATGATCAGGATGGTATTCTTAAAGTCCACGGTCTTGCCTGTGGAGTCGGTGATACGGCCGTCGTCCAGCACCTGCAAAAGCACGTTGAACACATCCGGGTGGGCCTTCTCCACCTCGTCAAACAGCACCACGGAGTAGGGCTTTCTCCTCACGGCCTCGGTGAGCTGTCCGCCCTCGTCGTACCCCACATATCCGGGAGGCGCTCCGATGAGACGGGACACGGAATGTTTCTCCATATACTCGCTCATATCGATACGGACCATGTTGTTCTCGTCGTCGAACAGGCTCTCGGCCAGGGCCTTGGCAAGCTCGGTTTTTCCGACGCCGGTGGGGCCCAGGAACAGGAAGGAGCCGATGGGCTTCGAGGGATCCTTGATGCCCGCCTTGGAGCGGATGATTGCCTCCGTCACCTTCTCGACGCCCTCGTCCTGGCCGATGACGCGCTTGTGGAGCAGCTCATCCATGTGGAGAGTCTTGCTCCTCTCGCTCTCGGTCAGCTTCGCCACCGGGATGCCGGTCCACTTGGAAATAATACGGGCAATCTCCTCGTCGGTGACGCTCTCGTGCACCAGGCTTAAATCCTGGTTTTTGACCTTCTCTTCCTCTTCAGCCAGCTGCTTCTGCAGTTCCGGCAGCCTGCCGTACTGGAGCTCAGCGGCTTTGTTTAAATCGTATCTCTGCTGGGCGGCCTGGATCTCGCCGTTTAAGTGCTCGATCTCCTCACGCAGCTTGGACAGACGGTCCACGGAGGACTTCTCGTTCTCCCACTGGGCCTTCTGGGCCGCGAAGGTGTCTTTCAGCTCGGCCAGCTCCTTCTGCAGGTCGGCCAGACGGTCCTGGCTTAAATGGTCGGTCTCTTTCTTTAAAGCCGCCTCCTCGATCTCCATCTGCATGATCTTTCTGGACAGCTCGTCAAGCTCGGTGGGCATGGAATCCAGCTCGGTCTTGATGAGCGCGCAGGCCTCGTCCACCAGGTCGATGGCCTTATCCGGCAGGAAACGGTCGGAAATGTACCGGTCGGAGAGAACCGCCGCGGATACCAGCGCGTTATCCAGAATCTTCACACCGTGGTAGACCTCGTAGCGGTCCTTGAGTCCTCTCAAAATGGAGATGGTGTCCTCCACTGTGGGCTCATCCACAGTCACAGGCTGGAAACGGCGCTCCAGCGCCGGGTCCTTCTCAATGTATTTTCTGTACTCGTCCAGGGTGGTGGCTCCGATGCAGTGGAGCTCGCCTCTGGCCAGCATGGGCTTTAACATGTTGCCGGCATCCATGGACCTTCGGTCTTTCCGGCTCCCACAATGGTGTGAAGCTCGTCGATGAACAGGATGATCTGTCCCTCGCTCTTTTTAACCTCCTCGAGGACGGCTTTCAGACGCTCCTCGAACTCGCCGCGGTACTTGGCGCCGGCCACCAGAGAGCCCATGTCCAGGGCAAAGAGCTTCTTGTCTTTCAGTCCCTCCGGCACGTCGCCGCGGACGATTCTCTGGGCCAGCCCCTCCACGACGCGGTCTTGCCGACGCCGGGCTCACCGATAAGCACCGGGTTGTTCTTCGTCTTTCTGGACAGAATGCGGACCACGTTGCGGATCTCGCTGTCACGGCCGATGACCGGGTCCAGCTTCTGGGCTCTCGCCCGCTCCACCAGGTCATAGCCGTACTTTTCCAGCGTGTCGTAGGTGGCCTCCGGGTTGTCACTGACCACCCGCTGATTGCCGCGGACCGTGGAGAGAGCCTGCAAAAAGCGCTCCCTCGTGATGTTATAGAGCGTGAAAAGCTCCTTCACGGCGCGGTTAGGCTGCTTTACAAGGGACAGGAACAGATGCTCCACGGAGACGTACTCGTCTCCCATGGTCTTTGCCTCGTCCTCGGCACTGATGAGCACCTTGTTTAAATCGGCGCTGATGTACACCTGGCCGCCTCCCGACACCTTCGGGAGCTTCCCGATGGCCGCCTCGGTCTCATTCACAAACTGCTCGCCGGAAATACCCATCTTCGTGATGAGCTTTAAGATCAGGCTGTCCTCGATGGTCAACAGGCTATATAAAAATGCTCCTGGTCAATCTGCTGATTGCCGTACTCGTAGGCGAGCTTTTCGCATTTCTGAACGGCTTCTATGGATTTCTGGGTGAATTTGTTGATGTTCATGCAATCACTCCTCTCTTTTTCTTGTTCTAGTCGTAATATAACACGTGTTGTTAGCAGTGTCAAGAGGTGAGTGCTAATATTTTTTAAATTTTTTTGCAAACCCTTGATTTTACTGGGTTTGCAGGGGGCCGAATTTTCTGTGAAACTGGTTTTTTGGGGGTACCACACCATTACTACACCATTTTTATTAAATTATATGCGCAAAAAGGCTCTCCCAATTATGGGAGAGCACAAATACAAATCATCTCTGCCATTCATCGGAAAGAATATCGACCGCAATCTCCCTCGCCTTCGTGCTGGTCACGTCTGCGCCCGGGGTCTCACCCAGATACACGCAGAAATACATTCTCTGACCCGCACTGTCGGCAAAGCCGGTGAACCAGGCGTCCACCGTGACGCCGTTTGCCTTCCCCATGCCCGTTTTTCCGTAAATCCGCAGTTCCGGTTTCTCTCCTAAGGCTGTGTTCGCGGCGGGAGTATTATCTTCCACAGTGGTGTTCTCGGCGAGCGTATTCTCTTCTACAGCTGTATCCCCGGCAAGCGTATTCTCTTTCGCAGACAGTCCCTCGAGAAACATAATCTCTTTTAAGGCCTCCACCGTCTCCGCGGAATACTCCGAGCGGCTGCCGAAGATCCGTTCCAGCACCTGCACCTGCTCCATCGGGAGATTTTTAAGGACGATTCGATCCAGAATCCGGTGAGTGCACGGTTATTGTTGTTTGTGTTCTGGCGGCCTTCCCAGTCGGAAATGTCGCAGTTTCCATACTGCAGCCGGTCCAGCTCCTCCTGCATCCGCTCCGGGCCGATGTCGTCGATAAGTGCCCGGAAATACCAGACACAGGAGGTCCGGAATGCGTCGGCAAAGCCAATATCCCGGTTCCAATCGCTATTCCAGAAGGTTTCCCCGCTCCACGGGCGGACGGAATTTTCCAGATCCAGTACACCTCTTTCCAGCGCGGTCAGCGAGGAATGATCTTGAACGTGGAACAGGGGGAACGCCTGGTGTCCGCCAATTCCTCATTGTAGACCTGGCAGGTGTTTTCCTCCGGGTCATAGAGGACGACGGCGCCGTTCAGATCGCCGAAGTAAGAAGACCAGTCACGGAGCAGGATGGCAGGAGAGGCGGTCGGCGGAACGGCAGGAGAGGCGGCCGGCCGAGTTCCTGAGGCATCAGACGCAGCATCCAAAGCAGATGTCGAACCAGGGGCAATTGGATCGTCGGATGCAGGCACAGATTCGTCCATGGAAAAATCGGAACTCGCCAGAGAGCTGTGTCCGTCCGCAGATGATTCCGCCGCTCCGCCAGTCAGAGACGGCGTCAACTCCGTATCTTCCCCGCCCGCGCACCCGGACAGCGTCAGAAATGCCGCGGACGCCAGAGCCAGCGCCGCGGCAGACAAAATATGTTTTTCTTAATGTTTTTCTCATACACATCTGTTACAAACTCCTGTGAATCACGTCCAGCATCGCATCCAGCTCCTCCACAGCCAGCTGCCCCGGCGCGGAGGCCTTCTTCGCGGCTCCGAAAGTCAGCGCGGAGCCGAAGATTTCTCCGCAGATACGGCTCACAGCGCCAATTCCGGACATGGACATGGTGATGATGGGGCGGTCGGCATAGGTTCTGACCATTTCCTCCGTGGCGGCCAGAAGCTCCAGCACGTCGCTTTTGTGCGCGGCATCACGGCCAGTTTCGGGACATCGCCGCCGATTTCCTGCATACGGCGCAGGCGGCGAAGCATCTCCCCGCGCTCCGGCGTCTTGTCAAAATCGTGGTTGGATGCCACCACAAGCCCTCCACGGGCGTGGATTTCACGGATCAGGTTCTCGGCAAACCCGCTGCCGGATGCGTCTCCCTCTGCGATGGAGACGCCATCCATCCGTGTCCCGTCTGGCTCCCAGAACGCCTCCACATCGATGAGATCCGCATTTCCGCTGGCCGCGACGGCCAGATTGAGCGCGGCATAGTCTTCCCGCCGGATGGGGCGCTTACCGCCCTCCTTCGCGGTGCGGAAGGTGAAAAGGAGCGCGGTCTCTCCCAGAGCTTCGCGCAGTTTTTCGAGCACCGAGAGAACGGCCTCCGTGTCCGTCACCTCCTCGAACCAGTCGGCGCGCCATTCCACCATGTCGAGGGGCAGGCCGGAAAAGCTTCCCGCTTCCTCGAGAATTTCTTTCTCAGTTGTTCCCACGATGGGGACGCAGATTTTCGGGCGGCCTTCGCCGAAAAGGGTGTTTCTTATCTTTAATGGGGGCATTTTTCTTCTCCTGTTCTTCAAAATATGTACGGTATATTTACATTATGTTTATCATACACCTTGATCTGCGGTTTGAAAAGATTTCATTTAGAACTTCTTCCATTCTCAAAGTGGGAAAAAGAAAAATGATTGTTGAAAAACACATTCATCATTGGTATTCTATTTACAGATAAACATTCACAACCACAAAAAGCAGGATAGTATTTTTACAATGAAGAAAAAACTTACAATAGATGAACAGATAATAGATCTTGAGGAAAAAGGTGTTACCTTTAATATAATGAATGACGATGAAAGCAAAAATTTTTCTTCGTTATAACAATTATT
>BBZO01000038.1 GCA_001304875.1 Clostridia bacterium UC5.1-2E3 | reverse complement strand
CCGGCGCTTCAGGCTCCGGGAGGGAGAGGAATCTTCGTCACGCCGGCATCCTGCACAGGCGTCTGGGCTTCGGGCCGGGGCCTGCCGGCTCCATTCGATGGTGTTCACCCGCGCATCGTGGGCGGCGGGATGGAGAGCGTGTTCTGGAGAAAATATGTGAATCCGCTGATGCACGACGCGGCGGCTGGGGGGATTGTCTTGTCGCCGGGGGAGGAGAGCGGCGGGGCGCTTGAGGCATTTTGGGCTGCGTACCGGGCCTGCAGTGCGGAGGCGGACGGCTATGAATTTGAGGTGCGGGAGCAGCTGTCGAGGATTATTTTCCAGCTGTCCGGGCACCGGGACGATTCGGTCCGGCCGTCGCAGAAATCCTGCGGGACGGAGAGCGGATGAAACGGATGCTGGAGTTTATCCAGGAGAATTACGGGGAGGCGCTGACTGCGCCGCAGATCGCCGCGGCGGCCTCCTTAAGCGTCAGCGAGTGCCTCAGGTGCTTTAAAAATACCATCGGCATGACGCCGGGCCGGTATTTAAACCAGTACCGGCTGCAGGCGGCGGCCGGGCTTTTGAGAGAGACCGGCGGGAGGATCTCCGACATCGCGCTTGCGTGCGGCTTCCAGGAGACCAGCTATTTTGCCCGTGTGTTCCGGGAGAGCATGGGCGTGACGCCGTCGGAGTACAGAAAAAAGGAGGACGTATTATGTTAGTTGTAGACTGCTGCATTCGCGGGGAGGAATCCGCCACGAGAAAATATTATCGGGCGTATCTGGAGAAGGCGGGGATTCCCGCAGAGGAGATAATGGTTCTTGACCTGTCCAGGGAGGAGGTGGCGTCCCTGGATGCGGACGGGCTGAGACGGCGTGACGATCTCTGCGCCAGGAAAGCTTTTGACGATGCGATGTTCGCATTTGCCCGCCAGTTTCGGGACGCGGAGGAAATCCTCATCGCGGCCCCGTTCTGGGATCTGTCATTCCCGGCGCTTCTCAAATCCTATCTGGAGCAGGTATGCGTCACGGGACTGACCTTCGGTTACGCGGAGGACGGGGCCTGTGTGGGATACTGCCGGGCAAAGAGGCTTCTCTATTTTCCACCTGCGGCGGCTTCTTCGGGGAGAGGAATCTGGGCTTTGAGTACGTGAAGGCGCTGGCCGCCATGCTGGGGATCGAAACCTGCGTGCCTTACATCGCCGAGGGCCTGGACATCGATCCGGCGCGGCGGGATGAGGTGCTGGAGCAGGCGATTGCCGGGCTGTAAGGCCAGGAGAGCGGTGTGCCGCCCCGGATGTGCGGGGCGGCATTTCTGCGTCAAGATGATAAAAATTATCACCATCATGCGTTGACATTATCCAAAGGTTAGGATATACTAACTTCACAAGTTAGAAAAAACTAAACCAAGAAAGTAAAAGCGTCAATTACTCATTTGCAAATTCATCATAATTATGTTTAGCCTTAAAACGGAAAGGAGATACTCATGAGTGTAGTTATCATCGGCGGCCATGACCGCATGGTCGAGCAGTATAAGACAATCTGCAGGGAGCACAAGTGCAAGGCCAAGGTCTTCACCCAGATGAGCGCAAATCTGAGCAAGAAAATCGGCTGTCCGGATCTTCTGGTGCTCTTTACGAACACCGTCTCCCACAAGATGGTGAAATGCGCGCTGGACGAGGTGGATAAGAACCGCACCAGCGTGGTCAGATGTCACACCAGCAGCGGCACGGCGCTGACAAAGATTTTAAGGGAGTGCAGCTATGCTTGAGAAGCAACTGATTGAACATTGTTCCCCCACGCTGGCCTCTTTAAAGACGGCGAATCTGTTTACCTACCGGTATGCGGAGGAGGAGGGGCTTATGGAGAGTGTCAGCCAGTGGAACCGGCGCATGGGCGCCAAGGGCATCCGCATGGCGGTGCTTAAGAAAAAGGACGGCATGGCGTTAGTCTATGTCTGTCGTGTCGCCAGACTTCTGGAGGACATGAAAAAGCCCGGAACCGCAGAGTTTTTAAAATGGTGCGGCTACGAGGACACAGATCCGGAGAAGGCGCTCATAAGGCTTAGCCGGCGTCTTTCGGAGAGTGATCAGTTCCCCCATGAGATTGGCCTGTTTCTGGGCTATCCCCTGGGCGATGTGATCGGCTTCATGGCCAACGCGGGGAAGAACTATAAATTCACGGGGTACTGGAAGGTATACACCAACGTGAAGGAGACGGTCCGGATGTTTGAGAAATACAAAAAATGCAGGGACGTCTATGAAAGACTCTGGAGAGAGGGCAGAAGTGTCTGGCAGCTCACGGTGGCTGCCTGAACATAGATAAAATTTAATTTCAGGAGGATATTTGAAATGAGCAAGATTGCAGTGGTTTACTGGAGCGGGACAGGAAATACCGCAGCCATGGCAGTGGCAGTGGCGGACGGAGCGAAGGAAAAGGGCGCGGAGGCGGTGATTCTCCCCAGCTCCGATTTCGACGTATCCATGGTAGATCAGTACGACGCCATCGCCTTCGGCTGCCCGGCCATGGGCGCGGAGGTTCTGGAGGAGGGTGAGTTTGACCCGATGTTCGAGTCCTGCAAGCCGGCGCTTAACGGCAAGAAAATCGCCCTGTTCGGTTCCTACGGCTGGGGAGACGGCGAGTGGATGCGCATCTGGGAGGACGACTGCAAGGCCATCGGCGCGAATCTGGCCTGCGATCCCGTGATCTGCAACGAGGCTCCGGATGACACGGCCATCGAAGAGTGCAAGGCGCTGGGCGCGGCGTTGGTTTAAGTTAAGATATAGGGGGCTGTCGCAACAGATGCCCCAGATGCAAAAGGCCTGCCCGCTCAATCTGGGCAGGCCTTTTCTGAGAGAATAAAAAATGGACACCATGACAGGTGTCCGTGCCCTTCGGCGTACAATCCATATTGTGTCCTTTGACGTAATATAGATATTTCTTTAATTTGATTTTACCTTTAATGGGGAGGATTGTCAATGGCTGTTTTTTGAAAAGTTTTTGAGTTGTTGTTCCAGATTTTGAATTTTCTGATCGGCAAGAGATTTTTCGTTTCGGAGTGTATCAAAATTATGTTTCAGTTCATTGTATGATTCTGAGAGCTTTTTGTGGCCTGTCCACTCTCGGAAAAATAAATGTTTTAAAAGGGTTGATTTTATTTCACGAAAGAGTTGGGTTTGATCTTGCAGATTACAGGTCAATCCCTGGAAATACAAGAAAATATAAAATATTCCTTGACAAACGCCGAAAGTTAAAATATACTAACTCATACAGTTAGTTAAAACTACTTTGAGCATGCCGTTTGGGAGGAATAAAAGGATATGACTTTACTGGATGCCAGGGAAGGCGAGGAGTATATCATCAAAGATATTGCGACGGAGGATGAGGAGCTGGAGGCGTTTCTCTTTTCTCTGGGATGCTACAGCGGCGAGCCGATCACTGTGATTTCGCATCTGAGGGGCGGCTGTGTGGTTTCATCAAGGATGGAAGATATAATCTGGATACTGATTTAGCGGGAGCTATTTCAATATAATATAATTTTTTTAATTTTCAAAATTGAGACTGGCAAGGGGTTAGTCTTTGCTAATCGAATGAAAGTGAAGGAGGAGTCTGGTGTTATGAGAATTGCTTTTGCGGGCAATCCGAACAGCGGTAAGACAACCATGTACAACGCGCTGACAGGAAGAAATGAGCGTGTCGGAAACTGGGCCGGTGTTACGGTGGAGCGAAAGGAAAGCCTTATTAAAAAGGCGTATTATGATGGGGGAGAAGATCTGGTCGCGGTGGATCTGCCGGGAGCCTACTCCATGTCCCCGTTTACCTCGGAGGAGAGCATCACCAGCAGCTACGTAAAGAATGAGAAGCCGGATGTGATCATCAACATTGTGGATGCGACAAACTTAAGCCGCAGCCTGTTTTTCACCACGCAGC
Source organism: Clostridia bacterium UC5.1-2E3 (assembly GCA_001304875.1). GTDB lineage: Bacteria > Bacillota > Clostridia > Lachnospirales > Lachnospiraceae > Ventrisoma > Ventrisoma faecale. Next base: position 19,824 of record BBZO01000038.1, on the reverse strand, counting down.
TTCTGGAGCTGGGCGTGCCGGTGGTGGTGGCTTTAAATAAGAGCGACGTGACGGAGAAGAAGCAGACGAAGATCGACGAGAAGCTTCTGTCCGAGAAGCTGGGCTGCCCGGTGGTGAAGACGGTTTCCACGTCCTCCGGCCACGAGGATTTAAAGGAGGTTGTGCGCCAGGCGGCTGCCTTGAGGGGGCAGGGGCAGAAGGCGCCCTACGTGCAGGCGGACATCGATCTGCATGACAAGGCCGCGGTGGAGGCCGCCGACAGAAAGCGTTTCGAGTTTGTAAACTCCATCGTCAAGGACGTGGAGAAGAGAACCGTTTTCACGAAGGACAAAAATTTCCAGGATAAGATCGACGCGGTGATCACCCACAAGGTGATCGGCATTCCGATTTTCGCGGTTGTGATGTATCTGGTATTCTATATTTCCCAGTCCACGGTGGGAACCTGGATCGCGGACTGGCTGGTGGGCTACATCGAGGCTTTCCAGGGCTATGTGGGCGAGGTGCTTCTGGCGGACGCAACCCGTTCCTGGTGGCCCTGCTGGCCGACGGTATCGTGGGCGGCGTAGGCGCGGTTGTGGGCTTCCTGCCGCTGGTTATGGTGATGTACTTCTTGATCGCACTCCTGGAGGACTGCGGTTACATGGCGCGCGCGACGGTTGTGCTTGACCCGATCTTCAAGAGAGTGGGCCTTTCCGGTAAATCCGTCATCCCCATGGTCATCGGTACCGGCTGCGCGATCCCGGGCGTTATGGCGTCCCGCACGATCCGCAACGAGAGAGAGCGCAGAACCACCGCCATGCTGACGCCCTTTATGCCCTGCGGCGCAAAGCTTCCGGTAATCGCCCTGTTTGCGGGCGCATTCTTCAGCGACGAGACCTGGGTGGGACCCACCATGTACCTGGTTGGCATCCTGCTGATTCTTCTGGGCGCGCTGCTGGTAAAGAGAATCACCGGACAGAAGTTCCGCAAGTCCTTCTTTATCATCGAGCTTCCGGAGTACAAGATTCCCAGTCTGATGAGAGCCATCGTCTCCATGCTGGAGCGCGGCAAGGCCTACATCATCAAGGCCGGAACCATCATCCTGGTCTGCAATACGGTCGTACAGATCATGCAGAGCTTCAACTGGCAGTTCCAGCTGGTTGAGGAGGGAATGGAGAGCACGTCCATCCTGGCAAGCCTTGCCAATCCGTTCGCCGTGCTGTTCATCCGCTGGGCTTTGGCGCATGGCAGCTGGCCGCTGCGGCGATCACCGGCTTTATCGCCAAGGAGAACGTGGTAGGTACGCTGGCTGTCGTATACGGCCTGTCCGGCGTCATCGATACGGAGGAGCTGGCATTAGTCGGCGAGGGCAACGTGGTTGCCACCACCATGGCGCTCACCAAGGTGGCCGCGCTGGCTTACCTGATGTTCAACCTGTATACTCCGCCCTGCTTCGCGGCACTCGGAGCCATGAACTCTGAGATGAAGAGCGGAAAATGGCTGCTCGGCGGCATCTGCCTGCAGCTGGGAACCGGCTACACCGTGGCGTTCCTGGTTTACCAGATCGGCACCCTGGCCACCACAGGCTCTCTTGGAACGGCCTTCGTTCCGGGTCTGATCGCGGTTCTGGCGTTCGTGGGCATCATCATCTGGAGAATCCGCAAGTCCGACGCGGAGTTCGCGGCTGAGTACAGCTTACATACGAACTAATCGGAGAAATTATGGCAAATGTGATTGTAGTTATTATTCTGGCGGTTCTGGTCGGGGGCGCGGTCGCTACATGGTCAGAGCGAAAAAGAGCGGCGTCAAATGCATCGGCTGCGTCCGGCGGCGCATGCGCCGTGCCGAAAATCAGGAAAAAGAAGTTAAGCGGCCCGGTGATCGCAAGGAAAACCATGAAGATCGAGGGAATGACCTGCGAGCACTGCGTGGCCAACGTGACGAGAATCTTGAACCAGATCGACGGCGTCAGCGCGGAGGTGAAGCTGTCCGCGGGCACCGCCGTGGTATCCTGCGACCGTGAGATCTCAGAGGATGTGCTGAGGGAAGCGGTGGAAGGCATCGGATACGAGGTTATGGAGATCGTTTAGTTGAAAAGGGATCAGTCAGATGGTTGGCTGATCCCTTTTGTTTAAATGAAACGGTATCATCAGTGGGCAAGGGGACTGTGCTCAGGCGCTTCATATCAGCCAGCCCTGCCGCACCAGATGATGCAGCTGACGCGGCTAAACAGTAATGTAGATGGAAACAATATGAATAAACCATATATAATTGACAGAGAAAATAATTTCAAGTATACTAACGATAAGTAAATAAATAGTATACTTATTGAAAGGAAAGCGGTTATGCTATATCAATATTTGAAAGAAAATTATATTCCAGGAGAACCTATTTTTACTGGAGATATTGGTATCCCAGGGATGACAGAAGAAAATCTTAGATATCATTTAAAAAAACTTACTGACAGCGGAATCATATGCCGATTTGAGCCGGGAGTATACTATTTCCCTAAAGTGGATATTTTCGGCAAGCGGATGTCTCTGTCCCCAGATACAGTAGCTGTTCATAAGTATATCCTGCGCAGGGGCAGGCGGGTGGGCTACTATTCCGGCTATACATTGGCAAACCGCATAGGTTTATCCACGCAGGTTCCGTTTATTCAGGAGATAAACAGCAATTTTGCTCCTGCACTGGTAAGGAAAATGACGATTAAAAACAGGCAATACATTATCAGAAGACCGGTGGTGGAAGTGACGGAAGAAAATGCATCAGTGCTGCAGTTTCTTGACTGTCTTAAGGATATTGAGAAATGCACAGAGATGGAGCCGGAAGAATGTGGAAGGATTTTAACAGAATATGCCAGAAGAAATGGAATTACAAAGAAAAAAATTGACAGGTTTATTATAAATTATCCACTTAAGGTATATAAAGCGATATATGAAACGGAGGTAGAGTATGTATCTTCATAAGGATAGAGAAATGTTCAGAGATATAGTAGAGCAGACGGCGGAGCAAAGTGGGAGATCAGCTATAGTGGTAGAAAAAGACTACTATGTTACACTGATCCTTAGATTATTGGCGGAGCAGCTTGAGCTGTGTGTATTTAAAGGAGGAACTTCTTTATCCAAGGGATTTCATGTAATCAATCGTTTTTCAGAGGATATTGATATCACTTTCAAAGAGCATATAGGAGAGAGCAGAAGGAAAAAACTTAAGAATGTTGTTTTGAAAGGAATAAGCGAAGAACTGGAAATGCCGATTGCAAACTGGAATGAAACCCAGAGCGACAGGGACTATAACGCTTATTTCTTTTCATATACCTCTGTATTTGAACTGGAAGATGAAAGACTGCCGCAGCATATAAAGCTGGAAACTGCATTGGGGTCATATGCATTCCCGACACAGTCCGTAGAAATACATAATTATATTGGGGATTATCTGGAAAAACGAAATCGAACAGATGTGGCAGAACAATTCTTTCTTGACAGATTTTCAATGAATCTGCAGTCACTGGAAAGAACTTATATTGATAAGATTTTTGCTCTTTGTGATTATTATATACAGGGAAAATCAAAGAGATACTCCCGCCATCTGTATGATATTTACAAGCTCACCCCACTCATTGAGTTTGACGGTCAGTTTGCCTCATTGGTCAAAGAGGTTCGGGTGCATCGGGCTCAAATGACAGTGTGTCCATCTGCAAAAGAAGGAATAGATGTATCTGCCATCATTACAGAGTTTTGTGATAATTCCTTTTATGAAGAAGACTATCAGTCTATCACCAGCTATTTTACAGAGGACTTTGTGGCTTATGAGGATATCATCGAGAATATGAGAAAAATTATACGGAACCTCTCTTTTTAGGAATCAAGATGGACGGTATATCTTTTAAAACGGCAGATAGGACGGTCAAACCATTCTGAAAAGGCATGTTTCTATATTCTAAATAGCTATTTGATATTCTGAACCCGGAAGATTAGAATAGACATATAAAAGGTATTGGATCTGGAAGCGCACTGAAAAATATGCCGGTCAGCTGTGAATATGAGCTGATTGAGATTGGAGAAGGGAGTACGGCAGATGAAGATACGGGGAAGAACAGCAGTCATTCTGTTCGGGATCGTTTTGCTGATCGTTGGATTTTCGTCTTATGGGGCGTTTAGCGAAACGGGAAATATGGAGAAAGAAGCTGCGGCAAATGGGGCTGATGCTTTTAATTTTGAAACGAGAACCGTGATGTTAAACAGCGGACATGAAATGCCAATTTATGGACTTGGAACCTACAGTCTTCACGACGATGTATGCAGAAATTCGGTAACGGCAGCGTTAAATCGCGGTGTGCGCCTGATCGATACAGCCCATGCTTATGGGAATGAAAAGGAGATTGGCGAGGCAATCCGGAATTCCGGAGTGCCAAGAGAGGAGATTTTCGTAATTACGAAGCTCTATCCGAATCAATTTTCCAATCCGGAGGCGGCGATTGAGGAAGCGCTTCAAAACCTGGATATCGGTTATATCGATATGCTGCTGCTCCATCATCCAGGGACAGGAGATGTGGAGGCATACCACGCCATGGAAAAAGCGGTTGAGGAAGGCACGGTACGTTCCATCGGTCTTTCTAACTGGTATGTGGAGGAATTAGAGGAGTTTCTGCCGCAAGTGACGATTCCCCCTGCGCTGGTGCAAAATGAAATTCACCCTTACTACCAGGAAAATGATGTAATCCCATATATCCAGGAGAAAGGGATCGTTGTCCAGGGATGGTATCCTCTTGGCGGCCGTGGGCACACGGCAGAATTATTGGGAGATCCCGTTATTTCAGAGATAGCCAGTGCTCATGGAAAATCGTCTGCTCAGGTTATCCTTCGCTGGAATCTGCAAAAAGGGGTTGTGGTAATACCTGGCTCCAGCAATCCGGACCATATCCAGGAAAATACAGAGCTTTTTGATTTTGAACTGACGGATGATGAAATGGAGAGAATCAATGGTCTTGACCGGAATGAAAAGCATGACTGGTATTAAGCCGGGGAAAAAGAATATCTGATACAGGAGGCATAAGATGAGTAAAGTATTGTTGATCAACGGAAGCCCCAATGAGCATGGATGTACCTATACGGCTTTGCAGGAAGTGATAGATACCCTGCACCAGCTGGAAGTTGATACGGAATTGGTCTGGATTGGGAAGAAGCCGGTTGCCGGCTGTATTGCCTGCAACACCTGTCATACGTCCGAAGATGGGCAGTGTGTATTTCATGATATGGTGAATGAACTGGATAACCGCCTGGACGAATTCCAGGGCATTATTGTGGGGGCGCCGGTATATTATGCAGGTCCCGCCGGTCAGATAACCGCGTTTCTGGATCGATTCTTTTACCGGAATCCTACAAGATTTGCAGGAAAATTAGGGGCTTCCGTGGTATCCTGCCGCAGAGGAGGAGCATCCGCATCCTTCGACCGCCTGAATAAGTATTTTACGGTAACCAATATGCCATTGGTAACTTCTCAATATTGGAATCAGGTTCACGGCTTTACGCCGGAGGATGTAAAGAAGGACGTGGAAGGGCTGCAGACCATGCGGACGTTAGCCAGAAATATGGCATGGCTTTTAAAGTGTATTGAGGCTGGAGATGCGGCCGGGGTAGAACGACCTTATTATGAGGAAGAAGTCCGGACGAATTTCATTGATTAGACTGTTTTAAAAAATAAAGGTGTTTCGAAGGGAGCACCTTCATTTTTTGTTGCACAGGAAGTGTCCTGCCTTTCCTGTTTAGAAGGATTTTTGCCTGAACGGGAGAGTTTTTCGGTATAACGATTCAGTATTTCCTGGAGTGTAATACTGCGCATGGCTTCTTCCGCCTGCTGCTGTACCAGATCATAGCAGTCCCGCAGGACCAGCTGGATGTTCATGCCCACACCGCAGGAGGGATTGGTGTGAGTATCCTGATGAAGCAGGGGTTTGCCGCCTTCCACAGCCTGGTACACGTCCAGCAATGTAATTTGACAGGTTGTTTTCGCCGGACTGGGACGGGGATGGCCTTTTACGCTTAATTTTCACTTGTCAGGCTGCCATGGCAAAAACCTGGTGGTGCTGGAGCTGGGGATCGTCTGGCGCAATCAGCTCATGAAAGTACCGCGGATTCTCCGGGAAGCTTGTATGTCATAAAATATTACGATATAATAGGGTGAAGAGACTGGAATATGCCGATGCAGAACTGGAGAGAGAAAAACGATGGAACTTCGCGTATTAAACTATTTTCTGGCGGTTGCCAGAGAGGAGAATATCACAAAGGCGGCCCGGGTGCTTCATATCAGCCAGCCGGCGCTGTCGCGCCAGATGATGCAGCTGGAGGAGGAGCTGGGCGTCACGCTGTTTGTCCGAAGCAACCACAATGTGATTCTCACGGAGGACGGCCTGCTCTTAAAGCGCCGCGCACAGGAGCTTCTCTCCCTGGCGGACAAGACGAAGCGGGATTTCCTCCATAAGGATGCGCAGCTGGCGGGGGAAATTACCATCGGCAGCGGAGAGTTTAAGAGCACCAGTGCGCTGGCAAAGGCCATGGTGGCGTTTCGTGAGAAACATCCCCTGGTGCAGTTTCGGATATACAGCGGCAACGCGGATAATATTAAAGATTATATCGGGCGCGGGCACCTGGATCTGGGCGTCATGGGCGAGCCGGTGGATATCCGCAAATACGAATTTATCTCCATGCCGGTAAAAGAGACGTGGGGAGTCCTGGTCCGGAAGGACTCCGCGCTGGCCGGGAAGGAGCGGATCTGCGCCGAAGATCTTCTGGGAATACCGCTGGTAACTGCGTCCAGGGACTTTCAGGGGGAACTTCTGACCTGGTTTGGAGAGCTGTATGGGAAGCTGGAGATCGCGGCGGTGGGAAACCTCCTCTATAACGAGGCCATGCTGGTGGAGAGCGGGATTGGCGCGGTGCTCTGCATTCAGCTAAACTGCACCTATGAAAACCTCCGGTTTATTCCACTCGATCCGGTCATTGAGTCGCGCACGGCCCTGGTCTGGAAAAAGGACGCTATTTTTTCTCCGGCAACAGAAGCGTTTTATCGAATTTGCTTCGCAATACCTCAAAGGTATTACTGGGGATAGGTTATAAGTATTTTACATAGACAATAAACTGCATTACAATAAAGGTGTTCCGAAGGGAGCACCTTTATTTTTTGTTTCACAGGAACTGTATTTCAGGAGAGTTGAGGAGACAGCGATGACGATTCATGAGGCGAGCGAGCGCTACAATATCCCATCGAAATCCTGCGGGAATATGAGAGCTGGGGACTGTGCGGGGCAGTAAAAAGGTGATGGGAGTGTGGCAGTATGACGACGAGGATATCAGCCGTCTGAGCACCATTATGACGCTGCACGATGTGGGCTTCACAAACGACGAGGTGGAAAACTATATGCGGCTTCTGTTAGAAGGGGAAAATACGGAGCAGGAGCGGCTGGAGATCATAAGGCGGCACCGGGACAGCACGCTGGATGAAATCCATTTTAAGCAGGCGCAGCTGGACCGCCTCGATTATCTGCGCTACAAGATACAAAAAGCAGGACAGCAAAAAACAAATAAATTACAGGAGGTATCATCATGAAAAAAGATTTAGGCAGTGTACTGGCACTCTATCCCACGCCGCTGACGGTGGTGGGCGCCGTGGTAAACGGAAAACCCAACTGGGTGCTGGTGGGGCATGTGGGAATTATGGGACACGACCGCATCATGGTCAGCCTTGCAAAGCCCCACTATACCAACCAGGGAATCTATGAAAGCAGGAAGCTTTCGGTCAATATCGTGGACGAGGCGCTGCTTGCGAAAGCAGATTATGTGGGCTGCGTCAGCGGAAACAAAACGGATAAATCCGGGGTGTTCGCCTGTTCCATGGGACAGAGCGGCGCGCCGCTGATCGACGAGGCGAAGCTCTCCATGGAGTGCACGGTGGAGGATATCTATGAGACGAAGGGATTTGACAATTTCATTCTGAAAATCGACCACACCTATGCGGAGGAGAGCATTCTGAGTGAAGATGGAAAAATCGACTATGGCGTTTTCAAGCCGGTTCTCTTTGAGATGCCCGGTTACACCTATCTGAAAACCGGCGATTCTGCGGCAAAATGCATGACGCTGGGGAGAGAAAGACAATAAAAAGCTGGAAGGAGATATTCATTATGGAAAATAAAAAACATTCCCGGACATTGCACTTGGCACATGGTCCTGGGGCGTGGGAGCCGCGGGCGGAGATCAGGTATTTGGCAACCATCTGGGAAAAGAGGAATTAAAGGCGGTATTCGATGCAGGCATGAAGGCGGGACTCAATCTCTGGGATACGGCCACGGTCTATGGAATGGGAGCATCGGAAGAGATTTTGGGCGCGTTTGTGAAGGACTGCCCGGATGAGGAGGTCATTCTCTCCGCAAAATTCACCCCTCAGATCGCAGGAGACGGCGCGGATCCGGTGGCAGATATGTGCGAGGCAAGCATGGAGCGCCTGGGAACAGACTGCATCGATCTCTACTGGATTCACAATCCCGCCGACGTGGAGCGCTGGACGCCGGGGCTGATTTCCCTGGTGAAGAGCGGCAAGGTGAGACAGGTGGGCGTGTCCAACCACAATCTGGCGCAGATTAAGCGGGCCGAGGAAATTTTAAGCAAAGAGGGCGTTCACATTTCTGCCGTTCAGAACCATTACAGCCTGCTGTACCGCTCCTCCGAGGAGGCCGGCATCCTGGATTACTGCAAAGAAAACGGGATAGATTTCTACGCCTACATGGTGCTGGAGCAGGGAGCCTTGAGCGGAAAATACAATACGAAGCATCCGCTTCCGGAAGGCAGCCAGCGCGGCGATACCTACAATCCGATTCTGCCGCAGCTGGAGAAGCTGACCGACGCGATGCGCGCGATCGGGGAGAAGTACGGAGCCAGCACGGCGCAGGTGGCCATCGCCTGGGCGATCGCCAAAGGCGCCCGCCCCATTATCGGCGTGACGAAGCCCTCCCAGGTGGAGGACGCTGCAAAGGCGGCGCAGATTGCGCTGAGTGCCAGTGAGATGGAGCAGCTGGAAATCCTGGCGAAAGAGGCAAATGTGGACACAAGAGGTTCCTGGGAAAATCCCATGGTGTAGTTTTTATCGCTGAAACGGAGGGAGAAAATGAAGCCGGCTGCCGCTGCAAGGAGGATCGTTGACGGAATGATGACGCTGGGCCTGCTGTTTTTAATGGGCTATCAGTCTGGGGAGAGAGCGCCCACGAGTGGGCCGGGGCGGGGATGCTTCTTTTGTTTCTGGCGCACAATTTTCTGAACCGGGGCTGGTATAAGAATCTGTTCAGAGGCAGGTTTACTCCCATGCGTCTGGTTCAGATTGGGGTGAATATGCTGCTTTTAACTGCCATGCTGGCGCAGATGTACAGCGGGATCGTCATGTCGCGTCACGTGTTTGCCTTTCTTCCCATCGACGGAGGAATGGCGGCCGCCAGGAGGCTGCATATTCTGGGGGCCTACTGGGGATTCGTCCTGATGAGCGTTCATCTGGGGCTGCACTGGAATATGTTTTTAAATATGGCCGGCAGACGGGGGGAGGGGATGTTTCCCCGGCTTTCCCGGCCCGCCCTGTTTCTGGCCGGGCTGGCCATCGCAGTCTATGGGCTTTCTGTGTTTATCCGCCGGGATTTTCCTGTCTATATGTTCTTGCGGACGGAATTTGTCTTTCTGGACTACGATGAGCCGGTCTGGCTCTTTTATCTGGACTATATCTGTCTGATGGGATTCTGGGTGTTCCTGGCCCATTACGTTTCTAAAGGCCTGAGAAAGGTATCGGCGCATCGCGCGGAAAGGAGGATCACATGAAGAAAAAGAGAATGGCGGCCCTGCTGGCCAGCGCACTTTTTATCGTCAGCTTTGCGGCCTGCGGACAGGCAGGGCAGGCACAGGGAGCGAGCGGAGAGACGGCCCATGACAGCCGGACGGAGGCTGTGCCGTCGGAGCTGGAGCCGGCAGAGCTGGGAGCGGCAGGGACGGGAAGGGAACCGGGCTCTGGCTCCGGCCAGGCGGCAGACGGGGAAAACGCCCTGTGGTTTACATGACGACCGATATCAGCTCCGATGGGCTGATGGCTGTCTACGAGGCGCTGGGGGCATCGCCTGCCGGGAATGTGGCGGTCAAGCTGTCCACGGGCGAGCCGGGGAGCAACTATCTGCGCACGGATCTGATCGGAGAGCTGGTGCAGTCGCTGGGAGCGACGATTGTGGAGTGCAACACGGCATACGGCGGTTCCCGCGCGAATACCGCCATGCATTACCAGGTGGCCGAGGATCACGGCTACACGGCAATCGCCGATGTGGATATCATGGACGAGGAGGGCTCCATGACATTGCCGGTATCCGGCGGCGACAATCTGACGGAGAACTATGTGGGATCCCATTTCGGAAACTATGACTATTACGTGGTTCTTTCCCACTTTAAGGGACACGCCATGGCCGGTTACGGCGGGGCGATCAAAAATATTTCTATCGGAATTGCCTCCGCGGAGGGAAAGGCGCATATCCACAGCGGGGGAACCGGGGGAAACATGTGGAGCGGCGAGCAGGATGCTTTCCTGGAGTCCATGGCGGAGGCCGGGAAATCGGTCGTCGATGCGCTGGACGGGAATATCCTCTATATCAATGTGATGAACCGCCTGAGCGTGGACTGCGACTGTGACGGAAACCCGGCAGAGCCGGACATGCACGACATCGGCATACTGGTATCCTTCGACCCGGCGGCGGTCGATCAGGCGTGCATCGACCTGGTCTATTCTGCGGAGGACGGAAGCTCTCTCGTGAACCGGATTGAGTCCCGCAATGGGCTGCACACGCTGGAGCAGGCGGAGAAAATCGGCTTGGCAGCCGGGCGTATCAGCTGGTCTCCATCGACGAGTAGGAGGGTTCCTATGCTGGAAGTGATAAAGCGGGAGGCGGTGTATCTCTGGTACTATTTCAGTGTCCAGCTGGAGCAGCTTTTTCCCTACTGGGTTCTGGGAATGCTCCTGGGATCGGCGGTTTCCGTGTTTTTAAAAGACAGAATCCATGAGACCTTCCGCGCCATGGGAGAGAGACACATGGGGATTCTGGGGATTGCGGCGGCCAGCGCGCTGGGAATCGCTTCCCCGCTCTGCATGTATGGAACCATTCCCATCGCCGCTTCTTTTTCAAAGAGCGGCATGAGGGACGACTGGCTGGCGGCGTTTATGATGTCGTCGATTCTCCTGAATCCCCAGCTCATTTTATACAGTGCCGCGCTGGGAACCACGGCGCTGATGGTCCGGATCCTCTCCTGTTTCTGCTGCGGAGCGGCGGCGGGCCTGCTTGTCCGCCTGTTTTACCGGAGAAAGCCATTTTTTAATTTCTATGGATCTGAACCACAGGGAAACAGGGATACGGATCCCAATCTGCTGGCCCGTTTCCTCAAAAATCTGGGACGGAATGTCCGGGCGACCGGCATGTACTTTCTGAGCGGAATTTTCCTGTCGGCGCTGTTTCAGCGGTATGTGCCCGGAGAGGTCATGACGGGGATTTTTGGCGGAAATGAGGCCTGGGGGGTTTTGATGGCGGCGACGGTCGGCGTCCCCCTCTACGCCTGCGGAGGCGGAACCATCCCTCTGCTGCAGGGGTGGCTGTGGGACGGGATGTCCATGGGCAGCGCTGCAGCCTTTATGATCACGGGGCCTGCGACGAAGATCACCAATCTGGGCGCGCTGAAGATTGTCCTGGGAATGAGGCGTTTCCTGCTCTATATCGGATACGTCATGCTGTTTTCTTTTGTCACGGGTCTGCTGGTTAATTTTGTTTTATAGTCTGATGCAATATGGTGAATATCAATCGAAGAAGGAGATGATAAAGATGAAAAGAAAGGTTTCAATCCTATTGGCCTGGTTCTGGCTATTTCCCTGGCGGCCTGCGGGAAGGCGCCGGCGGATGGGAATGCATCGTCGAATGAGGATGCGTCGTCTGCTGCTGAAACGGTTTCGGAGGCGGCAGAGCAGTCAGCGGGTTCGGAACTGTCAGACGGCGGTGGGGATGTTCTGATTGCGTATTTTTCCTGGGCGGACAACGCGGTGCTGGCCGACGATGTGGACGCAATCGCTTCTCCCAGCGTGCTTGTGCCGGGTAACGTGCAGCAGCTGGCCGGATGGGTGCAGGAAAAACGGGAGGAGATCTGTTCTCCATCCGCGTCACGGATCCCTATCCAGTGACTGGGACGACTGTCTGGCGCGGGCCAACGAGGAGCGCGGGGACGATGCCCGCCCGGAGCTGGCGGAGCATGTGGAGAACATGGAGAGCTACGATGTGGTGTTCCTGGGGTACCCCAACTGGTGGTATGGCGTGCCGATGGCGCTGCTCTCCTTTTTAGAGGACCATGATCTCTCCGGCAAACAGGTGTACTTATTCTGCTCCCACGGAACGGGAGGTCTCGCGCGCAGCGTGGATATCATCACAGAGGCCCTTCCCGGCGTGGAAATTTCAGACAACATTTTTGACTGTTACGAGGAGGACGCGCCGGCTTCCCAGGAGGCGATAGAAAGCTGGCTGACGGAGCTGGGATACTAGGAGTTTTTGTGCGGATGGGACGGAAAAGCAAACAACAAAGAGAGGGAGAAATGATGAAAAAATTATTCACAATCATTCTGGCGGTTATGATGAGTGTTCTGATGGCCATGCCGGCGTTTGCCGGAGCCTGGAAAACGGGAACCGGAAGCAATCAGAATATGTGGTGGTATGACAACGAGGACGGAACCTATGCGGCGGGCGGCTGGCAGTGGATCGACGGCAACCAGGACGGGACGGCGGAGTGCTACTATTTTGACAGCCAGGGATGGATGGCTGCGGGGACCCAGACACCCGACGGCTACCAGGTCAATGAGGACGGCGCATGGACGGAAAACGGCGTGGTGCAGACAAGGCCGGCGGATGTGCAGACGGCAGATCCCGCGGCGGAAAACACCTCCAGCCTCGTCGTGTATTTTTCCAGAACAGGGACAACCAGAAGGGCCGCGGAGGAGATTGGCCGGCTGACCGGCGCGTCCCTGGTGGAGCTGGAGGCGGCAGAGCCTTATCCCAGCTCGTATGAGGCCACTCTTTCCCGTGCGCAGAGAGAGCTGAATGCAGGTGCAAGACCGACGCTGACCACGACAATCGCCGACATGGACCAGTATGATACGATTTATCTCGGGTACCGATCTGGTATGGGACAGCGCCCATGCCGGTGTTTACGTTCCTGGAGTCCTATGACTTTTCCGGAAAGACGCTGATTCCGTTCTGCACCAGCGGAAGCACCGGGATTGGGGCCAGCGTCTCCGATATCCGGGAAGTGTGTCCGAATGCAGAGGTTCTCTCCGGACTCCGGGCCAACGATACCAGTGCGATTGCGCCGTGGTTAGTGCAGTTGGGGAGATAAGTTTTGCTGCCATCCGGAAATGGCAGTAAATCAGGAGAGCGAAGATGACAAAAAATACCGCGTCCTGCTCCTTCTGTTTTGTGTGCTGATTCTGAATGCCTGCGGCCAGGGGACGGAAAATCAGGAGGTATCTGCCTGGTATGGTGAGGACGGCACAGTGTCCGATTATCTGATTCATTCCAACACGGCGGATGTTAAAAATTTTCCCGCAAGCGCGTATATGCTCCCGTGTCAGTCGCTGACGAAGATTTACGGTTGGAATGGGTAGGACGGAAAATATGTTTGAAAGGCGGGAGAATGATGAAACGAGTCTTGCTGGTTGAAGATGACGAATTGATTGCAGAGTTAGAGAGAGATTTCCTGGAGGCGAGCAATTTCCAGGTGGAGATCGAGCTGGATGGGGAGCGGGGGCTGAAAAAGGCGCTGCGGGAGATTATGATGCGCTGATCCTGGATGTGATGCTTCCGGGAGAGAATGGCTTTGAAATCTGCAGGGAGGTTCGCCGCAGCCTGAACCTGCCGGTCATCATGGTTACGGCGAAAAAAGAGGATGTGGACAAGATCAGAGGGCTTGGCCTGGGGGCGGACGACTACATCGTTAAGCCGTTCAGCCCGGCGGAGCTGGTTGCCAGAGTGCATTCCCATATAAAAATACACGAGCGGCTTCTGGAGGAAAAGAGGGAGAATCAGAAAAGCGTCATTCAGATCGACGATATAGCTGTCTATCCCGGGGAGCGCCGGGTCTATAAAAACGAAGAAGAGATTTTCCTTACCAATAAAGAGTTTGAGCTGCTGCTTTTTTTATTGAGAACCCGAATATTGTATTTTCCAAGGATGCACTGTTTGACCGCATCTGGGGGATGGACTCGGCGGGCAGCACGGCCACGGTTACGGTTCATATCAACCGCCTCAGGGAAAAGATAGAGAAAGATGTTTCGGATCCCCGTCTGATTGAAACGGTCTGGGGAGCCGGCTACCGGTTTAAATTGAGGTAAGCGGGGAAAGGGGAGGGGATGATATGACATTAAAAAGAAAGATACAGCTTTCCAACCTGCTTATGGTGCTGATTCCCATTGTAATTTCATGCGTGGGAATTTTTTTGATTGCAAAGACATCCATGGGGAGCTACTGGAATACGCTGGAGGCAATGTATATCAATGAGAACGGCCTCCAGTCTGCGCAGAGTCTCATTTACACGTACAAGATGGAGCTGTGGGAAAATAACTGGGACAGCAGGGAATTTCTTCCCAACAGGGAGATGACGAACCTGGAACGGACGCTGGCCGATATGGGGTATTTTATCCAGGTTAAAATGAACGGAGAGGTTCTGTATTCATCGATCCAGGAGAGCGATATGCGTGCGGCAGAGGCCCTGGCCGGAGATGCGCTCTACACGGCGAAGTCCTTAACGGCCTGCGAAGGAGAACTGACTGTAATAAAATATACGTTTTACCGGGAGAACAATATCTGTTCTGTGATCGCCGTCAGCAATGGAACCCCGGACCATAGTACGGGAACCTTTCTGCGAGATTATATCCTGCGGTATCTGGCCGTGATGGCGGTGATCTTTTTTGTCATGGTAGAACTGGTTAATCTGGCATTATCGCGCTGGATATCCAGCAGCGTGCTGGGGCCGCTGAATCATTTAAGCGCCGGGGCGCGGGAAATACGGAACGGGAACCTGGATTATGAGATCCGGTATGAGAAAAGAGATGAGTTTGGAGAGGTGTGCCGTGATTTTAATGAAATGAGAGGCTATTTGAAGCAGTCGGTGGAGCAGAGGCAGGAGTTTGAGAGAAGGAGGCAGGAGTTAATCACAGGGGTCTCCCATGATCTGAGAACGCCGCTTACATCAATCAAAGGGTATCTTGAGGGGATTCTGGAGGGAATCGCGGAAACGCCGGAAAAACAGACGCGTTATTTAAACGCCATCAGGGTCCGCGCAGGAGATCTGGAACGGCTGGTGGACAGTCTCTCTGTTTACAGCCGGCTGGGGAATCGTGCGTTTGCTTATCAGAGGAAACCGGGGGATATGAGGGAATTTCTGGAGCGGTATGTTGAAAGCAGCCGGGAGCCGCTCAGACGGGACCGGGTTACCGTCCGCATCTTCGGAGAATCGGAAACGTATCCGGTTATGATGGACGAAGATGCGTGGAGGCGCGTGTTCGACAATCTGTTTGCGAATACGGTCAGATACAGAAAGAAACAGGCGTCGGCGGTCACGATACAGTTAGAAAAGAAGGGCGGTCAGACGGAGCTGGAGCTGACCTTCGCGGACGACGGTCCGGGAGTGCCGGGGGAAAGCCTGGAAAGGATCTTTGATCAGTTTTACAGGACGGATGAGGCCAGGACGCACGCAGGAAATGGCAGCGGCATAGGTCTGGCCATTGTGAGGGAAATCGTGAAAGGACATGGGGGCAGGGTGCGCGCGGAAAATCAGAATGGGCTGGCCATTATTATGACCATTCCCATGCAGGCGCAGGAAACCGATGAAATATTTTTGTAAGGAAACGGAAAGGCCGGTTTAGAAAAAGTTTATCCTGGTGTTACGCGGATGTTATTCTCCTTTTATATACTGCTGGATGTAATGAAGATTACACACATAGAGAAAAGGAGTGAAGCATATTGAAGAAACAAACAAAGGCTGCGGCTGTGCTCTGTGCAGCCGCGGTGTTATCCGCAGGTGCGGCGATGACATCCCTGGCGGCCTGGGAGCAGGAAGGCGGGGAGTGGATCTTCACAGACAGCAGAGGAGAACGGGTGACCGATTCCTGGAGACAGTCCGGAGCCAATTACTATTATTTAGATTCGGACGGTGTCATGGCGAGGAGCCAGTGGATCGACGATACCTATTATGTGGGCTCAAGCGGCGCCCGCGCCAGCAATCGCTGGGTATGGGCCGGGGAAGACAGCGATGCCCCCAGCTCGGACGGAGGCTGGTTCTACCTGGATGCAAATGGAAGAATGGTCACCGATACGTGGAGGGTAATTAATGATCATCGCTACCATTTTGATTCCGATGGCAGGATGAGCTACGGCTGGCTGACCGATGAAGACGGCAGTCTCTACTACCTCGGCGATGAGAATGACGGCGCAGCCAGAACCGGGTGGCTCTGTCTCGATTATGACGGGGAATACGGCCAGGAGGACGGAGAGGTCGCCGCCGTTTTGTCGGGAGGAGGAACCTGGTTTTATTTCCAGGAGAATGGCCGGGCAATACGCGCAGCCGGTGAAAACACGTACGCGAACCGCACGATCAATGGCTACCGTTACTATTTTGACGAAAACGGCGCGATGGCGACCGGATGGGTGAGCGTCGGAAACAGGGAGGCGAATGATGCGACTGGAATCAGCACGCTGGAATATTTCGGCGGGGCGGATGAAGGGCAGATGGCGCGGGGATGGAGATATCTGTATGACGATCCGGAGGATACGGACGACGAAGATTTCAGCTTCGGCCCGGCGACATCCAGCGACGCGTCTCACGGCGGATGGGCGCACGATTATGAGGGCGGAGACGGCGCATGGTATTATTTTGATAATAACGGAACGCCGGCGTATCTGAGCACAGCGGCGCAGTCTTTATCGGGAGCGACAACCAGGGTGGACGGCCATCGCTATTTCTTTGATGAATACGGGCGCATGAAGAGCGGCCTGCTGGGTTTTGTCCGTGCAGACGGAACCGTTGTCAGCGCATATTTTGGCGCGGATGATTCGGATGGTGCGATGAAGACGACCAGACAGACCAATGTTTACGAAGAGGACGGAGAACGCTCCACCTTTTATTTCAGCAACAGCGGAGGTGAGACCGGAGTAAGAAACGGATACTTATATTACCAGGCAAACTGGTACGGGCCGAGGAGGATTTCCAGGTATTTGAAGTGAACAGCCAGCTGTATCTGGTCAATGAATCCGGACGGGTTCAGACCTCCGACCGGACATACCGGGTAGACGGCGAATATTACTATGAGTACGATGACGGCGTAATCTATCGTATTAACGATGACAGAGAGCGGATCGGCGAGGTGACGGACGGCGACGACCTTCCACGGATTGCTTATGAGGAGGTGTATCAGCTGCAGTAGAAAACAGTTGAAGCCGCAGATGGCAGCTCCTTCAACGTTTTTCATGCTCTGCGTCAGCCTGTCTTTATGACAGTGCGGCGCGGAGCCTTTTTATATTATCTGGAAGAAGTCAATGCACATGAAGTTAAAGTATACCAGTCCCGGTTGTGGGACTCCTCCGGGCTATGATGGCCTGTGCTGAAAATGCAGGCAGGAGCGGACCGGGGGCGATTAACACTATTTTACCTACAGCGCCCTTACCTCCGGCATTCAGGTAAAATGCCCCAAATGCCATGGCCTGGGCGTGGTAACGGGGGATAAGGGCAGCGCCTGTTTCCGATGCTTAAGCTGCGGCCACCAGATGGCCCGGAACCGGATGGTCTACCGCTATGACGTGCATAATGTGGCCTGCCCCTATTGCGGGGCAATCATGTCGGGCAAGGTGCAGAGGACGGCGCAGAAATATTCCTTTTATGGCGCGAAGATCCGGGATGGAAAGGAACCCTGGTTCGGCCTGGAACTGTGGTTTCTGACCTCCTTCCAGGGAAAGCCGGTCTGGGCTCTCAACCGGGAGCACCTTGCCTATCTGATTGATTATCTCAGTGCCGGTCTGCGGGAAAAGCCGCCGGGCATTGTAAAAAAACGCAGGCCGATCATCTGCCCACCTTCATGAAAACCGCAAAGAACCGGGAACGGATCGTGAAGCTGCTGCAGAAGCTACAGGAGGGATGAGGATGGATTAGGATTAAAATCCAGTAACCAGTTGCCTTTTCCTCTCCCCCATGCTAATATAAATACAACATTTTCAGAGCAGACGGTGCTGGCGCCGCCTTTCGCGGCGCCGGGTAAAAGGGAAACAGGTGAAAGACCTGTGCGATCTCGTCACTGTGAGCGGGGAGCAGACGGCCATTTACGTCACTGGTTCAGAAGGACCGGGAAGGCGGCCGGGCGCGTAGATCCGCGAGCCAGGAACCTGCCGTCTGTTGGTGCGGGAACACAGTTCCAGATCACGAGTAATTGGTTGCGCCGGTCGCGCGCGGGATGCGCACGCGACTTCTTGATCCAGAGGACATTTTGTGCCGTTTTTTGGATTCTCCATTTATTTATGATTCCTGTTGTCGTCCGCGCCGTATTTGAAAATAAAAATGGCGCGACGAAGAAGGAGGATAAAAAATGAGAATCAGAAAAATGGCATTTTTATTTGCAGCAGCGCTCACGGCGGCCGCAGTAGCCGGCTGCTCCGGCTCCCGGGAGACTGCAGCCACGACGGCGGCAGAGGCCTCCGCGGAGGAGACCACAGCGGTGGAGGAGGAATCTCCGGAGACTGCAAAAGATACCGAGGACGCAGAGAACACGGAGAACGCCGGGGACGGGGACGAGGAAAACTATGAGACCGGCGACGCGTCCTTAGACAATCCCAGAAACCAGGACGACATCGGCGAGAACGAGCTTTTAGTGGTGAGCTTTGGCACAAGTTACAACGACAGCCGCCGTCTGACCGTGGGAGCCATTGAGAATGCCCTCGAGGAGGCGTTCCCGGAGTATTCCGTGAGAAGAGGCTTCACCAGCCAGATCATCATTGACCATGTGAAGTCCCGCGACGATGTGGCTATCGACAGCGTGGGCGAGGCGCTTAACCGGGCGGCGGACAACGGCGTGAAGACGCTGGTCATCCAGCCGACCCATCTGATGAACGGTCTGGAGTACAATGACCTGGTAAATGAAGCGGCTGAGTTCTCCGACGCCTTCGGGCAGGTGGCCGTGGGCGAGCCGCTGCTCACTTCAGATGCGGATTTCGAGGCTGTGATCGCGGCCATCACTGAGGACACGGCGGAGTTTGACGACGGCGAGACCGCCATCTGCTTCATGGGTCATGGAACCGAGGCGGATTCCAACGGAGTCTACGCGAAGATGCAGGAGATGCTTGCGGCTGCGGGCTATGAGAACTATTACGTGGGCACCGTTGAGGCGGAGCGACGCTGGACGATGTGCTGGCGGCGGTTGAGGCCGGCGAGTACACGAAGGTGGTTCTTCAGCCTCTGATGATCGTTGCCGGCGACCACGCCAACAACGATATGGCAGGCGACGAGGAGGGAACCTGGAAGAACGCCTTCGAGGAGGCGGGCTATGAGGTGACCTGCCGTCTTAAGGGCCTCGGCGAGATGGAGGCCATCCAGAAGATTTTTGTGGAGCATGCACAGGCGGCGATGGACAGCCTGGCAGAGTAAGGACATCCAGGCAAAATGAGGACAGAGTGAGAGAAAATGAGAGTTGGAGAGTTAAAGAGGAGATGGAAGCTTCTGGCCGCGGCGGCGCTTTTAGCAGCGTTCGCCGCCGGCTGCG
>BBZO01000037.1 GCA_001304875.1 Clostridia bacterium UC5.1-2E3 | reverse complement strand
ATTGTATCATTGGTTGGTTCTTCTCCAACCATGCTCCGCTCGCCGGGTCATAGCCGGTACCTGCTTCCGGAGTCGGGATGTTCTCAAGCTTCTTCGGATCATCAACATGTCTTGCTAGCCTCATCCCACTTCTTCATGTTGTAGGTCTGCGTTACCGTTGTCTTATCCGTTCCTTCTGCTTCCTTGAACGTTCCGCCTTCTACCTTGTAACTTACAGTTGCCTCGTACTTATCCGGGACTCCATTCCCATTATCGTCCTTAGCGTAATATATCTTAATGACATTAGTCGAACCCTTCGCTACTGTCAACGATACCGGATCAATTTTGTCCAATACATATTTGTTAGCAGCAGCATAGCTTGTTGCCTCGGTGCTTGGAGTTCCATATACTGTCTCTCCGACATTCCATTTCGGGTTTTCTTCCAGACTGCTATTTTCAGTGTCATCAAAATAATATATTACCTTTCCGTCTACTTGTTCTCTCTTCCAAGTAGCTTTGAAGCTAAGGTTACCATATGTACCCACACTGAGAACTGTCGTCAGTTTGTCATGTGTGTCCCCAAGCTTCACTGATGTTCCTGTTCCAAGCTCCCATCCATCAAATACCCAATTCTCCTTCGTCGGGTTATTTAACGTAATCGGAAGCTGCGCTGCTCCTTCTACACTAAATCCGTTTGCCGTATACTTTTCGGGATTTGCAGTCGTCAGAGTGCCGCCATCCAAATCATACGAAATGGTATATACCGCAACATCCAATGCAAAAGTAACAGTCGCCTCCTGGCTGGTTAAAGTCACTCGCTTTGAGCGTTCTGCCGGAATATCACTCAGCTTATAGCCAGCTTCCTTCATGGCATCAGTCAATGTAGCATGAACCGTAATCTGGTTTGCCGGCGTTGTCTGAGTCTCTTCCGTAAACGCATCAATTACCTGACCGTTGTACGTGTATTCCACATGATATCTATAGGCATCGATCTTTGTATAAGTAAAATAAATACTATTTTCGTCCGGATCTGCCTTCAATATACATTTGTCGCTTATTTTATCCGCAACATATCCCTCATACTCCTCCGGCATGCTGCTTGCACTCAGAGGTCTCGCCTGCACTGTGGCTCCAACCATTCCGCTGATAACCTCAGGCTCAACGATATTGATAAATCCCGTTCCATCCGCTACTTGATGATACACAGTATACGTAGTGGTAGTAGACTGGATCCACTTTGCATAGACAGTTGTATCACCTGTAATCGGCGTCGTATAGTCAAACGCATTCGTACAAGCTCTTTCAGTATACCAACCGTCAAAGACATACCCTCTCTTTTCCGGAATATCCGGGATTTCAACACAATCCCTGTCTTCTACAGACTGAGTGTCATATACTGTATCAGTCATGGAATCCATGAACTTCACTTCATGAGTTACGCCCACACGCTTTGCGTATAGCACAAGGCCACCCTTTGGCATTGTTTCGTCGCCACTGTATGGATTCTCAAATTCCGGATCAAAATACCAGCCGTCAAACGTTCCCTCGGTGACGCTAAGAATTCCCTCCATCTCCAGTACGTCGCTGATACTCTCCTTATAATATTTCGGAATAGACTGTGTCGAAGCCCCATCTACAAGCTCCAGATCATATCTGGACAACGTGTAGTAAAACTTGGCTGCACCGTCACTAGACGGATAATAGGCATTGGCTGTATTTCCCTCTTGGCCATTCTCCCATCCTTTAACGTTACTTCCATATCTATCATACCCATCAATAGGACAAAATTCTTCATCAAATGTAAGTGTCGTCCCACTCGATACATTCAGTACTATAGCAATTTCTTGAGTGAATTTTTTGCCCTTATAACTTACATCTCCATCAGGGTCTTCCAAATAATAATAAAGATTCCATACTATATCTCCGCTATCATTGGGATAGATATGCTTGTTTTCTCCCGGCATAATCTGTTGATAAGATGTATAATAGCTATCATCCCATCTCCACGAACGACCAGCATAGATCGTATCAGGGCCTACCAATTCAAGCCACTTTGCGCCAATGTCCTGCTGATATTTTGCCGTAAGATATAACGTTGTTCCCGAAGAATAGCAACCATTCCCATGAGTGTGTGGTCGTTTGTCACAATCCAAAACAAATCTCCAACCATTCCATTTATAACATCCATTCCAGATCGAATGCTCATGCGCCTCTTCGCCACAGGTCAGTATTTTAGCTTGTTCCCCATGGAACGTGATCGTATACGTCTTCCGCGAATACTTCACCGTAATAACAGAACTTCCATCCGGCTCAATTTCAACTGTCGTAGATTCCTTAAACGTAAAATGCTCAAGATCCACGTTTGCAGAAACAGCGCTTCTGTCCGCCTGCGTCTTATCCAGTGTAACCGTTGTTCCAGCCTGCGCTCTTCCTTTAGCTGTACCGGCATAAGAATAGTTATCATCATCCGCATTCTCGATCATATATACAATGTTGTAATTGACGACATCGCCAACCCACTTCGCATATACCGTCGTGTCACCTTGGAGAGTAACTTCTGTTATTTTATTGCTCAGTGTGCTATCAGAATACCAGCCATCAAATCTATAACCGGTTTTGGTAGGTGCTGCATCCGCCAGAGAAATAGTTGCCCCATACTTTCCGGTCGTTGAGCGGATATATGATCCTTTATTCGTATTGTAATAAAGTCTGTATATATTCCTATTGTAATATACCTCTACTACAGTAGAATTATCGGCGCTAATTTCTTCCTGCGTTATAATCCCGGCAGTAAACCTGTTTTCGGGTCTGCTACTACCTCAGTCAGGCTGCCAATCGTACCAATATTATCATCTGACGTGCTCTTCAACGTATAGTTGTCGTCCTCCAGGTTCTGCTCATAAATCTTAATCGTATACGTCGCAGTCCCAACAGTACAAGTCACGTCGATTGTCCATGCTTCGGTATCTACAGGAATTTCACTTGTCAGCTTTCCTTCTTCATATACCGCATTTTCCGATACACTTTCAACTGTATATCCAGTCGGAAGTTCCAGCTCATACTCAAAAGAAGCTGTACCGTCATCATTCTTATCCTGCTGAACCTTAATCGGATTCTGTATGGTAATTCCGTCCTGATCATATAAATTGATCGTTACAATTACATGATCCTCATCCGGCACAATTGTAACGTCATCCAGTTCACCGATATATACTGCCATCAGCATAATACCAGAATCCGGCTCTTCCGGTACGATATGCCAGCCGTCCATTACACGGTACGCCATATCCACCGACAGGGTGTATGTTCCGTCCTCGCCCTCAAAAGCGCCAGCCTTCACAACCGGAGCTTTCTCAGCCAGCTCCATACCATCCTTCGTGTATTCGTATGCAGCAGTATCGAGCAGACCGTCTTCGAAATCTTCCTCACTCAGAGAGATGGTCTCCGTCTTGCCCCAGGTACCGGCATCATCCACAAGGAGGTGATTGATCGTCAGCTCATAGGAGCCTTCCTTTACCACCAGTTCCGGAATCTCCAGTCCCAGCTTATTCAGCGTAGTCGTATAAACCCTGGCCGTGCTGCACCAGTCGATTCCAACCAGGTCGCCCGCAGATACGGCTGGCTTCTCACCGGACGTTTCCTTCTCCTCGTCAGCATCATCTGCTGCCGGGCCGTTCACATCCGCATTGGTCTCATCGTCTGCCGGGGTCTGATCCTCGGTATCCGTCTCGTCCTTGCTTGCGTCGGAATCCGTCGCAACGGCATCCGCCGGAGCGGTTACTCTCGGAACATCCTTTAAACTTAAGGTAACGGCTGCGTCAGAATCCGTCGCTGTCGGAACTTCTTCATTATTATTAGAAGCATCCGAATCGGTGGCAAGCGTTCCGTTCTCCACGCGTCCTCGATCTCCTCCGGCACCTCAGCGTCGCCGAATATGTAATCGAACACGTTCATGTAGCTCTTTACCAGCATGGTGCGGGTTTTCTTGGTGCGTTCCTTGCCGTTAATCACTCTCGTGATGTCTGCGCGGCAGGTCATCGCCTCGTCACTGTTATTTATGAACAGGAAGAGAAGCTCCTCATCTCCTGTTACGATATAACTTTCATCTGCATCTTCCGGCAGTCTCACGAACACGCGCAGATCCGCGTCGGAACCGCCTGCGTTCAGTTCGGGATACGCCTCATATAGCTTTCCCTCCCCGAAAAACAACTCTTCATACCTGTCAACATCACCGTCAGTAAAATTGACATCTTCTTTTGTAACTTCGTTGCCCTCGGCAACCGCGTCTTCAACCGACTGCACCAGATCAGCGCCGTCCAGCTCGAAGACCACATCTGCCTCGCTCGCCGCGAAAGCCACGCTCAAATCCGGTCCGATGGTGGTAAACACCATGAGTGCAGTCATCATGAATGCTACCAAACGTTTCGGCACGATTATCCTGTGTTTCTTTCTGGCTCGCGATCTTCCACGCCCTTCCATAATTTCATACTCCTTTCCATAATTTTTTTGCAAATGAAGTTAGTGGTCCATTTGTAAAGAATGATAGGGAAAGTAAGGGTACTTACCTATCATTTGCCAGTATAGCAAAGGGCATGTTACAGACGACGTTACTTTCATTTCACCCTTAATTATTTCTTTCCTTTTTTGTTATAAAACTTTCGCCTTTTTACATATTTTTAACATAATAAAATGCCCGCCGCGTGGTCATATTCACGCGACGGGCTCGTCATATTTTATTTATTCTCATTTATCATCTGACATCTCAGCTTTGTCCGGCGGTCTTTCCTGTTTTTCCGATATGCAGCTTCAATCTCAACCCAAGATGTGCCGCCTCATACTGATCCATACCATTTAAAAGCACAAGATATTGGCTCGGGCTGTAGCGGGTATACAGATCCTGCCGCCTTAACATCTGGGCAAAAATCTGCCGGATCGCTTCATTGGCATCGGTATCGTCCGCCTCCAGTGGATGACTCTTGCCGTCCAGCAGCTCGCAGCACAGCAGACTGTGCCATATGTATATGTCCTCCTCCATGCGCATGATCATCCGGTAGCAGTCCAGAAACGCCGGATATCCGCAGCAATAAGCCCCGGGAGACTTCTGGTTTTCCGTCAATTCCTCCACAATCTCGTCGATCCTTCCATTCGCATAGCAGATTCTCCCGTTCATTATGCGGAATTTCTCAAGTATTTTCTCAGAAGGCTCATAGCCTTCCTCAAAGTACCGGGCCGTTACATCTTTATACAGTGCAGTCGCCTCTTTGTAACGCCCCATGGCGACGAGACAGTCGATTTTCATCGTCTGGCACTCCTCATAAGGGTACATCTCGCAGGCTGCGGTCAGCAGCTTTAAAAGCTCCCCGTAATCCCGCCGGTTCTTCATCTCCTCAAACACCCTGCGCAGGCATCTGAAATACAGCTCCTGCAGCCGGATCTGAATGGTAGCCACCCATTTTTCCCCGGACAGAGCCGACAGGAAATCTCCCCCGTACAGCTCGCAGGCGCTTCTCATCATATCAAAATCTTCCGTCTCCAGGCCCTGCATCGCCAGCCGTTCAAACTCGACCGCATCGATATGCACTGCCAGATCGCCGGTCCAGCGGTACACACCGCCCTCGGTGACGATCTCCGCATGATCCAGAAGGCCAAACCGCTGCAGCTTCTTCCGCAGCCGGTACACCGTGATTCTCAGATCGCCGGAGGGGTTCACACACTCCCCGCGCCCATAGAACATGTCCAGCAAATCGCCGCGCGGAATCCCTTTTTCTCCGGAATATGTCAAAACAAGGAACAGTTGTAACGGTTTTTGTATTATACCCCCCGTATGTGAATCGGCTGTCCTCCGTATCGCACGGTGACATTTCCCAGCATCTGGATTTCCAATTCCTTTTTCTCTTGCGGCATGGTGGGGTACCTCCTGTGTAATACCCTGAAAATTTCTGATTTTGTCTTTATGATAGCACATCGTATTCGTTTTTACAATATTTACAATTTTTTCCGCTTATGTGTCTGTATTTTTGTAATAAATTTTATTTTCTATATAATTAAATATGTGTTCATCCGTTTTTGTGCTGATTTTGTTATATTTTTCGTTTCATTGAGTAATTTCTGAGGAGCGAAATCAGCCGGATCTTCTCTTCCTGCCGGCAGTCGGCGTTGCGTATCTTGGCCTCGTCAATCCGGTAAACCTGCAGGGACTCCCAGGTACCCCCCTCCAGTTCATCCAGCAGCTCCCTGATTTCATTCTTCTCCACAAAGTCCTGCTCCTCTTTTTTGAATTTGTCGTAGGCCCTTTTTTCGATCAGAATGTCGGAAGTATTTAACATAAGCTGCCCCCGCAGGAACTTGAAATCCTCGCTGTCCGGATGATCCACATCCAGCTCGGCGCGGCTCAGCAGCAGCCGGTGCATCGTGGGGCGCTTGTTGCCTCCCGAGGAGACGGTGGCTGCACAGGCCATCCTGCATATGAGATCTTCTTTAAAGAGAAACAAATGGTTAAATACCAGAAAGCAGATCTCCCCGATCTCCGTCTCGGTCAGCACGCAGTAGCAGGCGGACATCGACAGGGACACCGTAACCTTCCCCCTGTATCTTTTGTAATTCGGATTGCCGTTTATATCCTTCTTTCCCGTATCCAGAATCATTTCCGCCGCACAGTAGCGTTTGTTCGCCGACGGCTGAAGCGTGAGCGTCCCGTGGAGAATCTGGTTCTCCGAGGAGATCGTAGAGTTGAAATACACCTCAAATTTGCGCAGATAGCCTTTAAATACCGGGTGGGACGGGTCGCTGATCAGCATGTCATTCTCCCAGTTCTCCGTCATATCCGGATAATTTTCCCTTTCTTTTCCTCCCGGCTCCAGGAGAGCACCTCACCCGGGTCGACCTCCAGCGCCCTGCAGATCTTGGCAATGTGAATCAGCGAGACGCGCGTATCGCCGGCGAGGAATTTTGACACGGTGGACTGCCCCAGGCCGCTCTTCGCCGCCAGTGTTCCCTGGGAAATTCCGCTTTTCTCCAGAAGCTGCTTAATCCTCTCCACCACCTCGTCGCAGTAATCGTCCGCAAACGCATCATAATCCTCGTACTGTAACATCTGCTTCATCAATGTTTCCTCCCTCTTCGTTTTCAATCAGTGCATCATATACGGCCAGGCAGTCATAGATCTTTTGCGCCTGTTCTATATATGGCGTTATATGTAACGATATATGTGACGGAAGTTCAGCGATATCTTTGTAACGCATCGTCATATAATGGTAGATTTCCATGCGCCGTTCCTCATCCATCTCGTATTTCAAGGCTTCCATACAGCAGAAAATACTCTGCATGTAATAGTAGAAAACCGCATCCCCGTTCTGTGTCTGCACCACATACTCCAGTGCGTAATACTGATTATCATTCGCCAGCTTCCACCACAGCTCCACGTTTCCCTCTGCTCCGTCGCTCCCGGACACTTCGGTCAGCTTTTCCCGTCCGCTCATGTATGCATCCAGCTCGTCCGACCGCGGCGCCTTCTGGCGCCAGTCATCGAGATACGGTTCGTTCTGAAAGGCCTTCACTTTATCCTTGAACTGATCTTCTTTTGCTGTGTAAGTATAATAGGTATTTTTCTCCTCATCCGCCAGCTCGCTGAGCGGGATGCCTTTTTTCTGACTGTTGTTTATTTTGTTTATTTCTATATTAATGTAGGTCTCCAGCGTCTGATCCGATGCACAGTCTGTGAAAAACACCTCCGCTGCCATTTTCTTATCAAACTCCGGCTTTCGCCCGGGTTCAGCCAGTACGAAACGGAAGCTGCCGGGCTTGGGGATCTTTTCTTCCGGCTCCGTCCGGAACTCCTGCTGTGTGTCGGAGGTGTCAGATACGCCGGATGCCGGGGCGGGTGGATGAGACGGAATCGGGGACGGGAGCGGATTCGGGTTCTGTCTCAGATGTCGATGTATCGGCGACGGTCTGACTGCCACTGACAGTTCTCCATACTGCGTATGCGTTTTCTGGATTAGATATGCAGAGTATGAGAATCAGCACGCCGACGAAAAGAAGATGCACCCCTCTTGTACGATGAATACCCCGGCGTTCTTCTTCGTATCGTCTCAGACATTTTAATTTATCATGTTCATATTTCCTTACGTTAAGAATCTTTTTTGTTCCATATTCGTTCAATAGCCCTTCCCGTACTTCATAAAACTGCTCTTTTCGCCGATTCAGGTTTTCCAACCAGGCTATGATAATCCATCCGAAGTTCAGTATAAAACCAATCAAACAGAGACAAAATATAGGTCTTGGAAATTCTAATTGAAATATTTTGTCTCCTGCCAAGGCGATCAGATCTACGATCAAACTGCCCGCAGTCATCCAATCTACTCGGAATCGGTTTCCCTGGTTCTCTTCAACGCCATTCATCGCTCGTCCCCTGTACCTGCTACTCTCATGGTATCCTTCTACGTTTTAATTATAGCACAGATCATGGATGTGTTAAAGCGAAATATGAATTGTTTTTTCTCAAAATGCAAAATTTTTTCTTTATTTCCCTTTAAGAATTTTTATTTTTGAATATTTTATCTGTTCGTCCCATTCTTTTTTTAGAACAGAATCGAAAAAAGCAGGCCAACGAAAGGCTATTTCTCTCGTTGTCCTGCTTCTATCTTTAATACGGATGTCCTCCGATGTGACCCACCAGCACCTTTTCTCCCTTTCCGATCTCCTCATCAAACCAGAAAAATATATCCGCAAATTGGAATCCCTGCGGATCAGCTTCATGTGCGGGGAACAGGTAATTTTCTTTACTTTTACATATTCTCTCCCATCTGATTCTTTTTCAGAATAAGAAAATGGAAATTTCAAAAACTCCTTATGGCCCGGATCACCGCTGCACTCCACGGCTTTCGCAGTCAGCTCCCGCATCGCTGCGTTTGCATCCCCGTTATGCTTTTTGTAAATATCCAGCGCCTGGTCATTTAACAGCGACAGATTGCTGACGATCGCCTCCGTGCATTTTCTGAATTTTGGGAATTTTTTTCATCTTCTGCTTTATATCATCCGAGAATACGGTTTCCCTGAAGCAGCTTCCCATAAATTCCGAAAATTCCTGTACGTTTCCCAGTTTGGCCAGATAGCTTCTCCGTTTATCTATGTACCCACGTCTTGTATACACACAGTCCTCATACGGCCCGAGAGCAATCCTTATCTCTTTATCTCCGGCGCCATCGGCTTCCCGGATCTCTCCCAGCATGTAGAGCAGTACATCCCGGACATCCTTGTCTCCGGTTCCCGCTTCGCAAAACAGCCATTCTTCCAGAGAAATCCCCTCGCCACATGCTCAGCTCTCCGGAAGGGGAGACATCAATCGCCAGAATCTCTATATCTGTCTCTGACTGACGCATGAAATTCACCAGCATCTAATCTGCCGCATGCAACTTTGCCATCTGGATCCTGGCCCCGTCTATCACATGTTCGCTGTGGGTTTCCACAACCACCTGCACTCCGCAGTACGCCAGAAGAGCCAGGAATTTCCCCATGTTGCTCTGTGAATAGGGGTGCAGATGTGCCTCCGGATTTTCGATCATCAGCAGGCTTCCCGGCTCCGGCGCCCCCTCTCCTGCTCTTATCTGCAATATCCATCAGATACGTCGCATTTTCTCCGTTCAGTGCGATGCCGTTCTTTTTCCCGCCTGATTTACCATCCTGGGGCCGATGCACTCCGCGTTAAGATACTGTATCTCTGTATCGGGAAACGGCTGTCCTTTCTTAATCTTCAAATCTAAAGGCGAGGTCTTATCCACGGCATACTGAAAAATATGCTGCTTTCCGTCCGCCCTGAGATCGAACGCAAAATCGAACGCTTCGTCCTCCGTCGGATTCTGACAGATCAGTGCGTTGGGCGCGCCTACCTGAATGCCCAGAACCTGATTTACATCAATCGATTCCTCCGACCAGGCCTCTCCTCGGTTCACCATAAATTCACTGGTATGGGAAAGAAGAAGGAGCGCTGGATCACCGAAGATTTACCGGCCGCATTTGCTCCCGTCAGGATCGTCAACCGGTTGAACTCCATGTTTCTCATCTCTTCCAGACTCCACCGTTCTGTCTCGGAATGTGCCAGCACCACGCTCCAGCTGACAAACAGGGCTTATTAATAATATGATTCATCCCTGCTTTGAGAAGGCGGCATCCCCCAGCAGCGCATAGCAGCGCTCCATGCTGTACCCGAACGTTTCCGCCAGTGTACAGAGCTCGCCTATAGATTCTTTATTCAGTTCAAGAATCGTCTTGTCCAGCATGGTCGTCAGTGCTTCCAGGTCCTTCAGCGCCCCCGTCTCCGGGTCGTATCTGCGGTAAACGCGACAAACCGCAGGCACAATTCCTGCGCGTCCTTGGGCTTGACATAATATTGCGGATTTCCTGGGAATTCAGAGGAACTCCCCCGGTGTTCACCCGTCGGAATACATCAAATTTCACAAGGTCGTGACACCTGCTGTCCAGAGTATTGACCGCCAGCTGTGTCTCCTCGATCCGAGTTCTGTATTTTTTCGGGAGATCATGATACAATACCCCGTTGAAATCGGTAAGATACTGAAGTCCTCTGAGACGGAACTCGCCATTGATATAGGAATAAATGGAACTGAGGCGCTGCAGTCCGTCGATTACCTGCTTATTGCCATCATTGTCCTCCTGAAAATAAAAGGACGGCAGAGAAATCTTCAACATCAGAGATTCGATCAGCAGGGACATCCTCGTTCTCCATCTCGATTCCCACGAGCTCATCCTCGTATCGTTTTGCCGCCTGAATATAGTCGATGAATGTCTGCGTCCGCATGGTTCCTCCCCAATACATTCTATCCTGATTATAAGAAATATACTGGTTCTATGATAGCATACGCGCCCTTGATTTATAATAATTTTCCAACTCCCCAGCTCACCGCCCCCAGAAGCCAGCTCACAAAAATCCCATACAGAATCACCGGCCCGGCGATCGTGAAGATCTTGCAGCCCACGCCGAACACCTGCCCCTCGGCCTTGTACTCGATGGCCGGGGCCACCACGGAATTGGCGAAGCCAGTGATCGGAACCAGGGCCCCGGCGCCGCCCCATTTCACCAGCTTCGGGTAGAGATTAAGCCTGTGAGAATCACGCTCAGGGCGATCAGGCACAGGATCGTCCAGGCCGCCGCCACCTCCTCCCCCGCGCCGCGGGATGAAAAGAAGCTGTTAAGCGCCTGGCCGACGGTGCAGATGGCGCCTCCCACCAGAAACGCCTTCCCCATGTCCGCCCATAGATTGTTGAGCGGAGTTACCACCTTGACATACTCGTCGTACTCTTTTTTGTTGATTTCCATATCTGTTTTCCTCTTTTCTCTCTTTGCCGCGTGTTCTGTTTCCAGACTCACATTTACTATCTTCTGCGTTCTCTGTTCTTCGCCGCATCTTTGTTTCCTTCCATGCACGCCGCTCCCGGCCACGCATTCTCTGCCTCCCGCACGTTCCGCTCCCGGCCACGCAAAATCCGCTCTCTCACCCGATCCCCTGCGCGAAGTAAAGAAGCGCCCCGCAGGATTTCCCCAGCGCGATGGCCAGCACGATGTACTGCAGCCCCACCGCCAGATGAATCCTCCGGCTGACCACCGGCAGAGCCTTTAAGGTCTCCGCCAGGGACATGAACAGGCAGCCCACGAAGATTCCCACCGAGAGCCCCATGACAATCATAAATGTCTGCGCCAGCACAGGAAATTCCATGGGAATCTCATAGAGATCCACCACATTTCCCGCAATTCCGCCGAGCACAATGATGGTCTCGTAGAGAAAAATGTGCTCCGCCGTCTTTGTCATTCCGATGAGTCTGGGATACACGCCGATGATGACGAGGAACGCGAAAATCCCCGCCGCGATGACGCCCCCGGCGCAGAGCCCCATGACGGCCAGAAAAGCCTCCCTAAGTAACATCGATGCCCGACTCCTTTCTCCCGTCGTTCTGAATCAGAGTCTTGTTGATATTGTCCTCGTAAAGGCGCATCTCCACCTCCAGGGGCGTGGGATCCGTGTTGATCTTAATTTTCGCAAAATGATTGAAAAAGACGATGATTCCCAGCGCCAGCCCCACGGTGTAGGACAGCTCCAGCACCGTGAAGCCGTCAGACTCCGCGCCCATGACCAGGCGGTAGATCTCCTTAAACACATCGGACACGCTGGCGTCGTTGTTGAAGGTCATAATCGCGAAGGCCGAGCCGAAGAAGGCGATGACGCAGACGAACAGGGTCTTGAGCCAGGCCGTGAAATAGGCGGGCCTTCCCGGCTTCTGGTAGTCCACGATGAAGCTCACCTCGCCCAGGTTGTCGATCTGCAGCTTCGGATCCTGCTCCTGCAGTTTTTCGATCACGTCGATGGCCGCCAGGATATAGCGCTTATTCCTGTTCTCCCGGATCGTCAGCACCTTGAGCGCTTTCGCCTTGCTCTCCGCCGCCCGGTTGACGCAGTAGACGTCGGCCACATCGCTTAAGAACACGTCCTTTTTGTGAACCTCTGAATTTTGCTTTATATTGATATACAGAGTGTCGCTCATGCCGTCACACCGCCCAGCTGAAACTCTGTCTGCACAAACGTGCCGTCGATGATCTCCTCCGTGTCCTGCATTTCGGCGACGCAGTACCAGCCGGCCGCCAGGATGATGGCCAGGCAGGCCATCAAAAGGAGAAGCCCCATTTTTCCTTTGATATGCTCCATACGCTCGTTCACTTCCTCTGTTCAGATTCATTTTTAGATAGTATGGATGAAAAATGGGGCAAATATTCTACAATTTTTCTTTCATCTGCTTTAATATTTTCTTTTCCAGCCGGGATACCTGCACCTGGGAAATGCCCAGGATCCCGGCGATCTGGGTCTGGGTCTGATTCAGAAAATAGCGGCGCACGATGACCTCCCGCTCCTTTTCTCCCAGCTCCCCGAGAAGTTCCTTTAAGACCATGTTGTTGAGCACCCGCTCCTGGTCCTCCTGCTCCCCGGCCAGCCGGTCCATAAGATAGACGCCGTTCTCCTCCCCCGCCTGGGCCGGGCGGTAGATGGACTCCACCTCGGCGTTGGCTCGATGGACGCGGCCACCTCCTCGCGGCTGACCCCCAGCTCTCCGGCAATCTCACCGATGGTGGGCTCCCGGCCCAGCCGGCCCGTCATCTGCTCCCTGGCCGCTCCCACCCGGACGGCCATCTCCTTTAAGGAGCGGCTGACCTTGATCATGCCGTCGTCCCGCAGAAACCGCTTGATTTCCCCGGCGATCATGGGCACGGCGTAGGTGGAAAACCGCACGTCGTAGCTTACGTCAAATTTGTCGATGGCCTTTATAAGGCCGATGCTTCCGATCTGGAACAGGTCCTCCATCTCGCAGCCCCGCCCGGCGAAGCGGCGCACGATGCTCCAGACCAGACCGACGTTATTTAAGACCAGCGTCTCCCTGGCCTCCTTATCCCCCTCGTGAGCCATTTTAATCAGTCGAATGGTCTCATCCATAGGTTTAACCTCTGATCTTCTTTTTCATCCGCACCGTGGTGCCCCGGCCCGGCTCCGACTCCACCTCCACGGCGTCCATGAACGCCTCCATGAAGGAAAATCCCATGCCGGAGCGCTCGCCGCTTTTGTCGGAGGTATACATGGGCTCCATGGCCCGGCGCACGTCCTCGATGCCGCGGCCCGTGTCCCGGATGGTCACACAAAGCTCCTGCCCCTCGGCCGCCGTCTCTATGTAAATGACGCCGTCCTCGTTTCCGTAGCCGTGGATGACCGCGTTGGTCACCGCCTCCGAGACCGCGGTCTTAATATCGTCGATTTCCTCCAGCGTGGGATTTAAGCGGCTGGCAAACACGGCCACCACCACGCGGGCAAACTCCTCGTTTTCCGATCTGCTCTCGATCTCCATTCTCATGGACTCTCTCTTTCCTGTCTCCATTCTGCGCCCCCTCCTTAGCTGTATATTGCCGCTTCCTTCGAGTCGTACTGCTGCACCAGCCGGGTCACGCCGCCCACATTCAGAATGCGTACGATGCGCGGGCTGGTCCCGTAGATGGCCACCTGGCCGCCGCTTAAGCTCATCTGCTTGTAGCGGCTTAAGAGCACGCCGACCCCCGAGCTGTCCATAAATTCCGTTTTTCCAAAATCGAATACCATGCGCGTGATGTAGTTTTCCGCCAGCAGAAGGTCGGTCTCGTACTTTAAATTTTTGCAGTTGTGGTGGTCCAGCTCCTTCGGCAGGTGAATCACCAGCACCCGGTCCCTCGCCTCGTAGGTAAATGTCTTCTGATCCATGATTCCATCGTCTCCTTTTTCTTATAAATTTTTCTAAAAAGAAAGACACCAAAAGAGCTTCCTTCTGCTCTCTCCAGTGTCTTTTGAATCGCTGTATGAAATTTTATATGTTATCCGGCCGCGTTCTGCCCTCCGATGCGCTGCGCAGGGCTTAAATCCCCGCCGGTATCGGCATCGCCCTCTGCGCCGCCGGTCCCTTCTCCGCCGTTTTCCCCCGGCCCCGGTTCCCGCCCCGGCATTTGTGCCTCCGGCGGCAGGCTGCGCGGCCATCAGCTCGGCCATGCGCTCGGAAGCGCGCTCCGCCTGCTCCGAGGCGGGATGGTTGGTCACCACCTGGTTAAAGTAGTCGATGGCCAGCTCCGTGTTTCCCTGGGAGCGGTAAATCATCCCCAGATTGTAGAGAATCTGCGGGTTGTCGGGGTGGAGGGCCAGGCTCTTCTGGTAGTAATTGATGGCCTCCTCCATCCGGCCGGCGTTCCACATGGTATCACCCATTTCCTCCATCACCTGGTAGCCGTTGGTCTCCATGTCGCTTCGTATGTCCGCCACGATGGCCTGCACGCCGGCGTCAGTGATCAGATCGGGATTTAACTGCACGTAGAGCTCCACCGCATTGTCGAAATCGTCGTTCCGGTAAGACTGTAAAATGCCGATGACGCGGACGTACTGGTCAAGGACGCTGGAATTGTCGCCCTCGATGGTTCCCAGCTGGTCGGAAAGCGTCCCCACCTGCTCCTCGTACGCCTCCACCTGGGCGGTGAGGCTGGAAATCTCCGTGTTTTTCTGATTTAATTTCTCGTTGAACTCCACCAGCTCCTGGCCGTGGTCGTAGTTGATGCCGCGCACCTTGGCGGGCATCACCAGGAAAAAGATCATCGCCGCACCGAGGAGAAGACCCGCGCCGATATTTAACACCGACTGCAGCCCCGTGTTCTCCTTGTAAGTGGGCGGGATGATGACGTCGTCGTCCTGCATCTGGCGGTGGGAGAAGGCATTTTTGAGCTTTCTCCGCTCCACCTCCGCCCGGCCGGTCTTCGACTTTACAATGGACATGTACCACTGGGCCTTGGCGTTGTTCTTGTCGATCTTGAGCACCTTGTAGAGGGATTTACCCGCCTTCGTGTAGTCCTCGTGGGCCATGTATAAAACGGCCAGGAGAAGATGGGCCTTCACGAAGTTGGGGGTGGTCTCCACCACCTTGGTAAGCTGCAGGACAGCCAGGTCGTCGCTTCCGCTCTGGGCGTGCATCAAGGCCTGGTTGTATTTTTTCACATTCTGGCTGACCACATCCAGGATGGCGGCCCGCCGCTGGATCTGCTCCAGATAATAGTCCGCCCGGTTGCCGTCGGGCTGTAAATTCATGCTGATGACCCACTGCACCAGCGCATCGGACACCTCGCCGATCTCGTAGTAGATAAGGCCCAGAAGATTTCTGGCGTCCGTGTTGTACTTATTGAGGTGCAGGCTTCTCTTAAGACATTCCACCGCACCCGAAAGATCGCGTATTCTGGCACGCTCCAGCCCCAGGTTATAGTAGCTGTTGGAGGCGCAGCGTATGCGTTTCATGTAATCCATCTGTCTTCCGCCTATCTCTTAACTTCTTTCATCAGTTCCATCATAATGTCGGTCATGTCCGTCAGATCGCTGCGGACGATGGCCTCGCCG
This sequence comes from Clostridia bacterium UC5.1-2E3, assembly GCA_001304875.1. Taxonomy (GTDB): domain Bacteria; phylum Bacillota; class Clostridia; order Lachnospirales; family Lachnospiraceae; genus Ventrisoma; species Ventrisoma faecale. The sequence continues at coordinate 7,837 of BBZO01000037.1, read as the reverse complement.
ATGTCCTCCACTTCCAGGCTCGGCTTGAAGTGCTCGATCTCTTCTTCAAAATTTATCATAGTATTTCTCCTTGTCTCAAAAGCTCTCCCTTGATCTCGCCGATCAGGTACAGGGACCCGGCGCAGAAAATGAGATCGCCGGGAGACCGTCTCTTCAAAAGTTCCTCAAGCGCGCCGCCCACCGTGTCATACACCTCCACAGGGCGCTCCGTCAGCCCCGACGCCTCGCGCTCCAGAATGCTGCTCTCCAGCCGCCGTCCGTAAGCCACCTGGGTGACGAACAGAACGTCGAAGGGAAGGTTTTCACAGAGCAGCCGCGTCATGGACGCGTGCTCCTTGTCGGAGGAAATGGCGAGGAGCAGATAAACCGTCCTGCCTTTCCCCAGTTCCCTCTCCCGCTTCACAATCCGGGACGCCGCGGACGCGAAGGCGCGGATGCCGTCCTCGTTGTGGGCTCCGTCCAGGAACACGCCGGGCATCACCTGCTCCATGCGGCCCGGCCAGCGGGTTTTTGTATGCCCCGGGCGATGACTTCGTCCGGAATGCCAAAAAGCCTGGCCGCCGTCACCGCCAGCATGGCGTTGTCCGCCTGGTACTGCGCCGCGAAGGGGACCGTGAGGCGGAGGGCCTTGTCCGGAATTTCCATCGTAAGACTCTCCCCGTCCATATCTGTTCGATTATACCACGATTTCTGCACAGCGTAAACGCCGCAGGACAGACCGGCGGCTCTTTTTTCGATGACGGCGCGGACCTCCGGCCGGTTGGCGTCGAACACCACCAGGACGCCGCGCTTTAAAATCCCCGCCTTCTCTCCGGCGATGGCCTCCACGGTGGAGCCAGGTACTGCATGTGATCCAGGCCGACGGAGGTGATCACCACAAGCTGCGGCTTCTCGATGACGTTGGTGGCGTCCAGCCGCCCGCCCATGCCGGTCTCCAGAATGACCCACTGGGGCGCACGCGTTTTACACATCACCATGAACATGAGAAATGCGAACTCGAAAAACGTGGGGTGCGATACGCCCTCCCGCTCCAGCTTCTCCGCCGCCTGCCTGACCGCCAGAAAGGCCTCCAGAAATGTTCCGTCGTCCACACTCTCCCCGTCGAAACGGAACCGCTCGTTGACGCGCACCAGGTGGGGCGACGTGAAGGCCGCCGTTTTCATCCCCTGCTCCCGGAGAATGGACTCTAAAAACGCACAGACCGAGCCCTTTCCATTGGTTCCGGCCACGTGTATGATTTTAAGGCGGCGGTCCGGGTTTCCCAGCTCCTCCAGAAATCGCCGGAGTCCGGACAGGTCGTGCTTCTTCGCGGCAAACCGCGGAATGTCAAGAAAATAGTTCACCGCTTCCTCGTAGTTCATGGATCTTTCCTCTCTTCTTCCCCGATGTCCGGGGTTCCATCTTATTATAATATAACGTGGATATTATGCAAGGAATTTGTTTTGCTAAAAAACGACACCGTTTTGTCCGTAAATCTCCTTTAAATCATCGATGGCCATCTCGACATCCAGCGTATGAAACCCCAGCCAGCACTCACTCATCGTCTCTGCACCGGCCATTTTATAGATGTCCCGGCTGCTCTCACCGGTATAATAGTGCCAGTAGCGATAGGTATAGCCCGCCCAGTACATCACCTCTGTGCTGTAGATCACGCCTGCTTTTTTCAGGCCCCCCACCTCGTCATCCAGCTCCTCCAGAATGTACTCTTCCCCCGCCCACTGAAGCCGGTCATAGACGTCGTCCAGCGCGGCGGCGGCTTTGCTGTTCATAAAGGTTTCCATAAACGCCGGGGAGTCCAGCCCGTTTTTCACGGCGAGCTCAAACAGCCGCCCCTGTATATCGCAGAGCTGGCGCTTTTCCATTGTAAAGTTTTCCATACTATTCACCTGCCTTTACAATCTCGTCGAAGAATCTGCCCTCACGGCGATACTTCCGGCAAATCTCATCGGCTGCCGCGATGCCCCTCGACCGGTTTGCCTCGCTCTCCTCCTTGAGTTTCCGGCGGTCCTCCCCGCTGATCGTCTGCTCCCCGACAATTTTTATTTTCCTGCAGGCCTTCTCCGTCACCGCCACATACTGGCGGCCGATGTTCAGCGCCGAAAGGCAGTTCACAAGCGCAAGATCCGTGATTTCCCCGTTGAAAAAACGATCCAGGACGACGAACATCCGGTCATCGGCAATGGAACCGATAATCATATCGCAGTCCCGGCTCAGCTTTTCATAGCGCGTATAGATCTCCGACTGTCTCGCCGATTCCATTTTGCCCCGGTTGTACGCAATTAAGAGCGCCCAGTCCAACCCCACTTCCATGTCCAGAATCTTAAGTCCGGACAAATCGACACTCAGCGTATATAACCTGGCATCCGGATAGTTGCAGATCAGCGTCAGCGGCTGCATCCGGTCCGTCCCCATGTAGAAGCCTTTTCCGAAATCGCAGCGTTCCCGGCTTATAGGCGCGATTGCACCGCGGATTCCTGCCTTTGATCCGTGATAGAGCGTCACGGTTTCATCCATATAAGTCATAGGATTTTCTTCATATCTGGAAAGTCGATGCTGTTTCTGTCACACAGGTTTCTGACCGCCTGGATCGCAATCTGGGACGGCTCACAGCGCCCTTTCTCCCAGCGGTTGACCGTCGCAAAGCTGACGCCCAGCTTCTCTGCCAGTTCGCTCTGGCTTACATGCAGGAATGTGCGGATTTCCTTTATCATCTGGGAGCTCTTCATGGCAACCTCCTCTAATTTCTATATAACATCTGTTTGTCCTTATTATAACATATGCATAAAGAAATACAACGTATGCCGCATAAAAATTTCCTATGAAACAAAAACAGGAAACAGCCAGGAACAGTTCTCTCTGCTCCCGGCCATTTCCTATGCCTGTCTGTCGTCGTCCGCGTTCTGCCGGATTTTCTACTGCAGCTGGCGGAGGTGTTCCTTCACCTGCTCCATCATCTGCGTGTATTTTTCCAGCTTTGCCCGCTCCTCGGCGATCTTGGCCTCGGGGGCGCGGCTCACAAACTTCTCGTTATTCAGCATCCCGGTCACGCGTTTCAGCTCGCCTTCCAGGCGCTCCTCTTCCTTTTTAAGGCGGGCGATCTCCTTCTCCACGTCCACCAGCTCCGCGAAGGGCATGTAGATGGCGGCTCCCGGGATCACGGCGGAGACGGCGTCGGCGCCGATGCCGGTTTTATCCTTCTGGAGCACCACCTCGCTGGCGTATCCCAGCGTCGCAAAGAACAGCTTGCTGTGCTCAAAGATGCCTAACAGGGCGTCGTCCTCGGACACCACGAACACCTTCGCCTTCTTGCTGGGCGGAACGTTCATGGAGCTTCTCACGTTGCGGATGGCGCGCACGGCCTCCTTGATGGTCTCCACGCTTCTCTCCTCACCGGCGAAGTTCCACTCCTCCTTATACTCCGGCCAGGAGGAAATCATGATGCTCTCCTCCTCGTCCTGAAGGTTGCAGAAAATCTCCTCGGTGATGAACGGCATGTAGGGGTGCAGAAGCTTGAGGGACTGGATCAACACGGTCTTCAGCGTCCAGATGGCCGCGGCTTGGTGGTGTCCCCGTCCTCCCAGAGTCTGGCTTCACCATCTCGATGTACCAGTCGCAGAACTCCTCCCAGATGAAGTCATACACCTTCTGGAGCGCGATGCCCAGCTCGTATTTGTCCAGATTCTCGGTCACGTCCTTCGCCAGGGTGTTGGCCTTGGAGAGAATCCATTTGTCCGCCATGGTAAGGTCCCCGAGGGAAATGTCCGTCACCGGGGCCTTCTCAATGTTCATCATAATGAAGCGGGACGCGTTCCACACCTTGTTGGCGAAGTTGCGGCTGGCCTCCACGCGCTCCCAGTAGAAACGCATGTCGTTGCCGGGGCGTTTCCAGTGATCAGCGTCATGCGCAGGGCGTCGGCGCCGTATTTGTCGATGACCTCCAGCGGGTCGATGCCGTTTCCTAAGGATTTGCTCATCTTGCGGCCCTGGGAATCGCGCACCAGGCCGTGGATCAGCACCGTGTGGAACGGCTCTTTTCCGGTCTGCTCAAGTCCGGAGAACACCATGCGGATGACCCAGAAGAAAATGATGTCGTAGCCGGTCACCAGAACGTCCGTCGGGTAGAAATACTCCATCTCCTCGGTCTGCTTCGGCCATCCCAGCGTGGAGAAGGGCCAGAGGGCGGAGGAAAACCAGGTGTCCAGCGTGTCCTCGTCCTGGTGCAGGTTCGTGCAGCCGCACTTCGGGCATTTGTCCGGGCGGATCTTGGCGACGGTCATCTCACCGCACTCCTCGCAGTAGTAGGCCGGGATACGGTGGCCCCACCAGAGCTGACGGGAAATACACCAGTCTCTGATATTCTCCAGCCAGTGGAGATAGGTCTTTCCGAAGCTCTCGGGAACGAATTTTAAGCGGCCGGATTTCAGTGCCTCGATGGCGGGCTTTGCCATCTCGTCCATCTTCACGAACCACTGCTGCTTGACCATGGGCTCCACCGTGGTCTTGCAGCGGTCGTGGGTTCCCACGTTGTGGGCGTGGGGAACCACCTTCACCAGAAGGCCCTGGGCCTCCAGATCGGCGACCATGGCCTTTCGGGCCTCGTAGCGGTCCATGCCGTCGTATTTGCTGCCGGGCAAGTCGATGGTGGCATCGTCGTGCATGATGGTGAGCTCCGGCAGATTGTGGCGTTTGCCTACCTCGAAGTCGTTGGGGTCGTGGGCCGGGGTGATTTTCACGCAGCCGGTTCCAAACTCCTTGTCCACGTAGGAGTCGGCGATCACCGGGATCTCACGGTCGGTGAGCGGAAGCTTTAACATTTTTCCGATTAAGTCTTTATAGCGGTCGTCGTCGGGATTCACGGCCACGGCAGTATCGCCCAGCAGTGTCTCCGGTCTCGTGGTGGCAATCTCAACGAAGCGGCCTTCCTCGCCCACAATGGGGTAGTTGATGTGCCAGAAGAAGCCGTTCTGCTCCTCGTGCTCCACCTCGGCGTCGGAGATGGAGGTCTGGCAGACCGGACACCAGTTGATGATTCTGGAGCCTTGTAAATGTATCCCTTCTCGTAGAGTCGGGTGAATACCTCAAGCACCGCGTCGGAACAGCCCTCGTCCATGGTGAAGCGCTCCCTGTCCCAGTCGGCGGAGGAGCCCAGCTTGTGCAGCTGCTTCACAATGCGGCTGCCGTACTCTTCCTTCCACTCCCAGGCTTTCTCGAGGAAGCCCTCGCGGCCCAGGTCGTTCTTGTCGATGCCCTCGCTCTTTAACTTGTCGATGACCTTGACCTCCGTGGCGATGGCCGCGTGGTCGGTGCCCGGCTGCCAGAGGGCCTCGTAGCCCTGCATTCTCTTATATCGGGTCAGAATGTCCTGCATGGTGTTGTCCAGGGCGTGGCCCATGTGGAGCTGGCCGGTGATGTTGGGCGGCGGCATCACGATGGTGAAGGGCTTTCTGCCCTCGCGCTTTCCGCGCGCCGCGTCGGCGTGGAAGTATTTGTTGTCCAGCCATTTCTGGTAGAGCTTGTCCTCAATCCCCGCCGGGTTGTAGGTCTTGGCTAATTCTTTCATGGTTTTTCTCCTCTTTCCTGTTTCTGCTGTTACGTTTCTGTGGTCCAATAAAAAGTGTGCGCCAAGCGCACACTCGCGCCGGAGCGCGGCTGCGAAAGCAGCCATATTCCTCTACGCGTAGTGCGCATCCTCGCGGAGCGTTTTGTTTAACAGGGAACACAGTTTCCTGTTAAACAAAAAGCCCTCTGCACACATGTGTGCAAAGGGCAAGATTCCTCTCGCGGTACCACCTAAGCTTATATCGTCTTCTGATACATCTCTCTCGTCTCGTAACGGGGACGGGCCGGGGCCGCTTACTCGCTGCTTCATGCGATGCGCCGTGCGCCGCGCCGGGTTATCCGCGCGGACGGCCGCAGGTTCAGCGGTCCGGTTTGGAAGCTACCTTCGGTCGTGGCTCTCTGAAACCGCCTTTCAGCCGGTGGACGGTTCTCTCTGACAGCGCTCTCACGCCTACTCCTCTTCCGCATAACCTTTTTCAACTATTTATGATACGTGGCGCGGGGCGGTTTGTCAAGAGATTCTTGAAAAACCGCGCTCCAGATCGGCTAAAATGTCGTCGATGTGCTCCGTGCCGATGGACAGACGGATGGTATTCGGCCTGATTCCCTGGTCGGCAAGCTCCGCCTCGGAGAGCTGGGCGTGGGTCGTGGTGGCCGGGTGGATCACCAGGCTCTTGGCGTCTGCCACGTTGGCCAGCAGGGAAAACAGCTTTAAGCTGTCGATGAATTTCCACGCCTCCTCTTTCCCGCCCCTGATCTCAAAGGTGAAAATGCTGGCGCCCCCGTTGGGGAAATATCTCTCATAGAGCGCATGATCCGGATGATCCGGCAGGGACGGGTGGTTCACGTGCTCCACCTTCGGATGGCCGGCCAGGTACTCCACCACCTTTCTGGTGTTCTCCGCATGGCGCTCCAGGCGCAGCGACAGCGTCTCCACGCCCTGCAGGAGCAGAAAGGCGTTGAACGGCGAGATCGAAGCGCCGGTGTCGCGCAGGAGAATGGCCCGGACATAGGTCACAAACGCCGCCCGTCCCGCCGCGTCCACGAAGGAGACGCCGTGGTAGCTGGGGTTGGGATCGGCGATATTTTTGTATTTCCCGGATGCCTTCCAGTCGAAATTCCCGGAGTCCACGATGATGCCGCCCAGCGTGGTGCCGTGGCCGCCGATGAACTTGGTGGCGGAGTGGACCACGATATCCGCGCCGTGCTCGATGGGGCGGATCAGATAGGGCGTCCCGAAGGTGTTGTCGATCACCAGCGGCAGGCCGTGCCGGTGGGCAATCTCCGCGATGGCGTCGATGTCGGGAATGTCGCTGTTGGGATTTCCCAGAGTCTCCAGATAGATGGCCTTCGTGTTCTCCTGGATGGCTGCCTCCACGGCCGCCAGATCGTGCACGTCCACGAAAGTCGCGGAAATGCCGTACTGCGGCAGCGTGTGAGCCAGCAGGTTGTAGGTGCCGCCGTAAATGGTCTTCTGCGCCACAATGTGCTCCCCGGCCTGCGCCAGCGCCTCCACGGTATAGGCGATGGCGGCGGCGCCGGAGGCGGTTGCCAGGGCTGCCGCGCCGCCCTCCAGGGCAGCCAGGCGCTTCTCCAGCACCTCCTGCGTGGAGTTGGTCAGACGGCTGTAGATGTTGCCCGCGTCCTCCAGGCTGAACCGGGCCGCGGCGTGGGCCGAGTCGCGGAACACGTAGGACGCCGTCTGGTAGATCGGCACCGCCCGCGCGTCGGTGGCCGGGTCGGGGTTTTCCTGTCCTACGTGGAGCTGCAGGGTTTCAAATTTGTATTCGTTCATAGCGGCACTCTCCTTTTCTTCGTCTGTCTGTAAAATCTGATGGGGCGATCATACCACCATTCGCCTAGTATGTCAATATGTATTTTGATTGATTTTCCTGTGTGTCCTGTGATATACTGGAAACACCTGGTTAGGTCTCTCACGAGCCTGGTGAACAGGATATGGATAAATAAATGAACGAACCGACAAGGAGAAAGGACGGCAGCACATATGATTTCTACCAAAGGGCGCTACGGACTGCGCATCATGCTGGATCTGGCAGAGCACAGCGGCGGAGACTTCGTTCCGCTAAAGGACATGGCCGCGCGGCAGGGAATCTCAAAAAAATATCTGGAAATCATCGCCAAAGAACTGGTTAAGGGAAAGCTCCTGGCCTCCTGCGGCGGACGGGGCGGCGGCTACCGGCTCTGCCGCAGGCCAGAGGAGTACACGGTGGGCGAGATTTTAGAGCTTCTGGAAGGCCCCCTGGCCCCCGTCGCCTGC
>BBZO01000036.1 GCA_001304875.1 Clostridia bacterium UC5.1-2E3 | reverse complement strand
CGCGGAGCCGCCCTCCCGCCTCATTCTCCGCGGCGATGCGGATGGCCTCCTCCACCACCAGCATCAGCTCCTGCTCGTCGTAGGGCTTTAAGAGATAGTCCAGGGCGCGGACCGTGATCGCCTTCTTCGCGTAGGAAAATTCATCGAAAGCCGTCAGGAATATGATGCTGCACTCCCTGTCCGTCTCGCGGATCTTCTCCGCCGCCTCGATGCCGTTGATCCCCGGCATCTCAATGTCCAGAATGGCAATCTGGATCTTCTTTTCCCGGTAGATCTCCAGAGCCTCCCGTCCGTTTCCCGCCTGGAAAATCTCGCACTGTCCCTCCAGATTCCTGCTGAGAATCTTAAAAAGCACCTCGCGCTCGATCCTCTCGTCATCCGCGATCAGCAATCGATACATTGTCATCCTCCCCCGTCCGTTTCACTCTCTGCGGATCTCCATCCATACGACCGTCCCGCCGTTTCACTGCTCTCTATCTTAAAATCGGCGTCCTCATACATCATCTGCAGCCGCCTGTAAATATTTCCAAGTCCAATTCCGACCCGGGCCGTGCCCGTCCCCTTAAGTGCCTCGCGGAGGGCCTCAAGCTTCTCCGGCCCCATCCCCAGGCCGTCGTCCGCCACCGAGATAATCACCCGGTCCACGCCGTCCAGCACCCGCAGTCTGATGGTGCCGCCCTCCTCCTTTTTGCCGATGCCGTGGATGATGGCATTCTCCACCACCGGCTGCAGCGTGAACGCCGGGATTCTCACGGCCTCCTCGTCCGCATCGATCTCCTCCTCGTAGCGGATCCGGTCCCCGAAACGCATCTGCTGGATATACATGTAATCCCGCACCACCTTGAGCTCCCCGGCCAGGGAAACCACCTGCTCCGAGGTCTTTAAATTGTACCGGAACAGATTGCTCATGCTGGTGATCATCCGCTCCGTGGTGGCCGCCTCCTCCAGCTTGGCCGAGCAGGCGATCATGTTCAGGGTGTTAAAAAGAAAATGCGGGTTGATCTGGTTCTTCAGATTTTCGAGTCTGGCGGCGTCCAGCTGCTTTTCCATCTCGACCCGCTCCAGCTCCTCCTGGTGGAGAAGCGCCGCCATCTCGTTGTTGGCCTTCAAGGTACTTATGTAGTTTTTCGTCACCAGCTTCATCTGGTTAAACGCGTGGACCAGGTCGCCCATCTCGTCCTTATTGCTCACAGAGAGCTCCTGGCCGCCGAAATCATTTTTCGCCATATTCCCCACGCTCTGGGCCATCACAACCAGAGGCCGCACCAGCGTGTCCGACAGAAGCTTGGTCAAGAACAGCACCACGATCATCATGGCCGCGGAGGCCACCAGAATCATGAGCGGCATGTTGACAAAGACGGGGACCTTCTCCTGATAGCTCTCATTGCCGGCCTCCAGCGTCACGCTCACAAGCCGGCTGGCATACTCCTGCAGATACTCCTGCATCCGGTACACCTTCGAGAGATTGCGCACAAAATCCAGCTCCCCCGTGCGCATGGCGGCCACCTCGTCCCTCAGCGCCCGGTAGCCCTCATAGCCATTTTTCACGTTCCAGGTCCTGGCGTAGCGGTTCTCCCCGATTCTCCGGTAGTCGAACGGCAGGGAGCTGATACACCGCTCGGTGCGCACGCAGGCCGTGACGTACTCCTCATGCGTCTCCTCCCCGCGGTCTCTTATGTACTTTTCAAACGCCTGTATCTCCAGATCCATGGCCTCCTGGAAATCGTGACATCTGGAGTTGTCGTCCAGTATCTCGTTGAAGCTTCCCAGAGAAAAGTTCACGATGCTGACCGTGAATGCAGCCGCCAGCCCCATGACAAGAATCACGGCCGCCGCGAAAATACCGATCTTATTTTCAGGGAAGTGGAAAGCCATAGATTTTTTATGCGGTCTCTCATGGAATCTCCTCAGAACTGCGGTATCCCTCATGTATCTGCCTCCCAGTATACCACAAAAAGGCGCTCAAAAAACCGGTTTTCGCATTTTCACATAACGAAAGAGGGATATCACATTCTTCGATGATGATATCCCTCTTTAAACTATCTCTGCCATTGGACTGTACCTCGCTTTTTTGTTTTTGATAGTTTATCTATATGAAGTTGTTCCCCTTTCCTCCTTATATCTCTTCTCCAAATCCTTCAATTTACTTCTTACTGTCTTTCCCATCTATTCTCTTCTTCGACCATTCATTCTAATAATACTTTCTCGTCATATTACTAAACTGACATTTCTCGGATATTCGTTATAGATACTTTTTGAATTTCTTTGGATTTTTATAAGGATGAAAGTTTTTTCCTTTTGTCTGGTTTAATTTCTTAAACTAGACGGTGCTTACGTTTTCGGTGGAATCAACCTCCTTTTTCTTTTTATTTTTGTTTTGGTTTCTTTCTTTTCTTTTGTTGTCTTTATTATAGCCAAGCCGCCTCCATTTGTCAATACTTTTTTAAAAAATTTTTATATTTTATTTCTATATTTGTTGTCTTATGTGTTTGGTTTCTTTAAATTTATCTTAATTTTACTGTATTTTCTAAAAATTTATTTTTTTAATTTCAGGGATTGACTTTTTCATCTGCGGCGGGTATTCTATGGATATAAAACTTAAGAGGGGTTTGATCTCTGACGGTTTGATGTGGAGCACCACAGTGAGATCATTTCCTTATATTCGCCGACCGTCTGGGCAGCATCCGGAGTTTCCGTGCTGCTCTTTTTTATTTTCCGGTTTTCCCGGCAGATAGAAAGGAGCACTGGGGGACGACGCCGATGCTTTTTTTATTTCACAGGAAACTGTGCATGAAAGTTTAGGAGGAAGCAAGCGATGGAAAGAACACAATGGAACGGCTTTAAGGCCGGAAACTGGCAGAACGAGATCGACGTGAGAAACTTTATTCAGACCAACTACACTCCCTACGAGGGCGACGAGTCCTTCCTGGCGGCGGCCACGCCCCGCACGGAGAAGCTGATGAAGAAGTTAAACCACCTGTTTGACTTGGAGCAGCAGTTCGGCGGCGTGCTGGACATCGACACCCAGACCGTCACCTCTTTAACCAACTACAAGCCCGGCTACTTAGACAAGGAAAATGAGATCATCGTAGGACTGCAGACCGACCGGCCCCTGCGCCGCGGCGTCAACCCCTTCGGCGGCATCAACATGACGAGAAAGGCCTGCCAGGCCTACGGCTACGAGCTGTCCGACAAGGTGGAGCAGGAATTTCAGTACCGCACCACCCACAACGACGGCGTGTTCCGCGTATATAATGAAGATATTTTAAACGCCCGCCACGTGGGCATCATCACGGGGCTGCCCGACGCCTACGGCCGCGGCCGCATCATCGGCGACTACCGCCGGGTGGCGCTCTACGGGGTGGACTACTTAATCCAGTGCAAGAAGGAGGACAAGCGGAAGCTGGGCATGGAGCTGATGGACGCCGAGAAGATCCGCCAGCTGGAGGAGCTCTACCAGCAGATCAACTTCCTCGGAAAGCTGAAGGAGATGGCGCTTCTCTACGGCTTCGACATTTCCCAGCCCGCGAAGAACGCGCGCGAGGCCGTGCAGTGGCTCTACTTCGGCTACCTGGGCGCCATCAAGGAGCAGAACGGCGCGGCCATGAGCCTGGGACGCACCTCCACCTTCTTAGACATTTACTTTGAGAGAGATTTAAAAAACGGCGTGCTCACCGAGGCCGGGGTACAGGAGATCCTGGACGACTTCGTGATGAAGCTGCGCATGGCCAGACACCTGCGCACACCGGACTACAACGAGCTTTCGCCGGGGATCCCATGTGGATCACCGAGGCCCTGGCCGGCATGGGCGAGGACGGCAGGACGCTGGTGACAAAGAGCTCCTTCCGCATTCTCCACACGCTCTACACGCTGGGGCCGTCGGCAGAGCCCAATCTGACCGTGCTCTGGTCCGAGAAACTGCCGGAGGCATTTAAGCGCTACGCGGCCAGGGTTTCCTGCGACACCGACGCCATCCAGTATGAAAATGACGACCTGATGCGCCCCATCTACGGCGACGACTACGCCATCGCCTGCTGCGTTTCCGCCATGCGGGTGGGCAAGGACATGCAGTTCTTCGGCGCGCGGGCCAATCTGGCCAAGCTCCTTTTAATGAGCTTAAACGGCGGCAAGGACGAGCGCTACGGCATCCAGGTGGCCCCGGCCGGGGAAGGCTTCACGGGCGAGTACCTGGACTACGACCAGGTGACAAAGCTGATGGACATTTACCGCCCGTGGCTGGCAAAGACCTACGTGACGGCCATGAACATGATCCACTACATGCACGACAAATACGCCTACGAGAAGACCCAGATGGCGCTCCACGACACCAATGTGCACCGCTATATGGCCTTCGGCATCGCCGGCCTCTCGGTCCTGGCCGACTCCCTCTCCGCCATCAGGTACGCGAAGGTGAAGGCCATCCGGGACGAGTCGGGAATCATTAAGGACTTTGAGATCGAGGGCGAGTATCCGGCTTACGGAAACGACGACGACCGCGTGGATCTGATCGCAAAGGAGCAGGTGGAGTTATTTTATAAAGAACTCAAAAAATCCCCACCTACCGCGGCGCGGAGCACACGCTCTCCATTCTGACCATCACCTCCAACGTGATGTACGGCAAGAAGACGGGCAGCACGCCGGACGGCAGAAAGGCCGGGGAGCCCTTCGCCCCGGGCGCGAACCCCATGCACAACCGGGACAAGAACGGCGCTCTCGCTCCTTAAACTCGGTGGCAAAGCTGACCTACGACGTGTGCAAGGACGGCATTTCCAACACCTTCTCCATCGTGCCGCAGGCGCTGGGAAATGACGAGGAGTCCCGCTACGCCAACCTGGTGAACATCATCGACGGCTATTTCGCCCAGATGGCGCAGCACATCAATGTGAATGTATTAAACCGGGAGATGCTCATGGACGCCTGCGAGCACCCGGAGAAATACCCGAATCTGACGATCCGCGTGTCGGGATACGCGGTGAACTTCCACAAGCTGACGAAGGCGCAGCAGCAGGAGGTTATCTCCCGCACCTTCCACCAGTCCATGTAGGCGCAGACGGGGGAAACAGCGATGGACGGCGTGATTCATTCCTTTCAGAGCATGGGGGCCGTGGACGGGCCGGGGCTCCGGTACCTGGTCTTCCTCCAGGGCTGCCCCCTGCGCTGCGTCTACTGCCACAACCCGGACACCTGGGCCTTCGACGCCCCGTCGGCCCTGCGCGTACCGGCCGAGCAGGTGGTAAAGCAGGCCCTGCGGTACCGGACGTATTTTAAGAACGGCGGCGGGGTCACGGTGTCGGGCGGCGAGGCCCTGTGCCAGTGGGAGTTGTGGCGGAGCTCTTCGAGCGGCTGCATGCGGAGGGCATACACACGGCGCTGGACACCTCGGGGATCGGAGGCGGGCTTGCGGGGCGATGGCAGTCTCAGAGACTGCGGCGCCCGGCGGGTGCTGGAGCACACGGACCTGGTGATCTGCGATATCAAATTTCCGACGGAGGAACTCTACCGCGAGAAATGCCGCGGGCGGCTCTCAGAGGTGCTCTCCTTCCTCAAGCTGACCGAGGAGATGAACATCCCGCTCTGGGTGCGGCACGTAGTGGTGCCGGGGCTCACGGACGGGGAGGAAAATGTGCGGAAGGTGAAGGAACTGGCAAAACAGTTTAAGAACCTTGAAAAGATCGAGCTTCTTCCGTTTCGGAAGCTCTGTATGGCGAAGTATGAGGAGCTGGGGATTGAGTTTCCTCTTAAGGATACGGAGGAGTGTACGGAGGGGAAGATACGGGAGCTTCGGGGGAAGATTCTGGAGTGAACAGATAGAAATAAGTGAAATCAGCGCAAAATATCTGGCAGGCTGGGGCCACATCTTATACACCCTGGCTTGCCGCTTGCGCTATAGCAGCCCGCAGTCAATTAAAATTTTCTCAATCGCCTCCCAGGCAGCAAGCGACGGATTTTCTTTATAATATGTATATCCTTTGTATTGATGCAGTACATAACCATTTTCCTGGTTCCTCTGCATGATTTTTCTTGCGCGTTCAACCGCGCCAATCACATTTGAAAGATTCATTTTACTTAAACATCGTTTAAAATTATCTTCATGTTTGTACTCTTCCATGCTTTCAAACCGCTCACCAAAAGCTTTGTTTATCGCCGTAATATATTTTTTCCTGTGAGCGTAGGAGGCGTTGCAGTCCATCATGTGCAGTACAATCCACAGGTCAAACGTGAGATTACTGTATCCCGATTTATATTTTATCTGTTTGCCCAGCCGCTCCGCCCCTTCATATGATCCATGGCATCTTGAAACCTCTGGACATGAACAGGTTCATCACTTTCATAATCAAAGAAATGGTACACTTCAATCTTTTGCGTGACTGTCAGTGCTTTTATGTGCTTGATGGGATTCTTTACTACCGGGCAATCGATGGAAACCTTACAGGCCGCTTCTTCTGTATGATTAATAATATCCTGCAGCCATCTCAGATACCACTGTTCCGTCTCTCCCTCAACACTAAAATAATATTTTCTCGTTTGTTTTCTGTTAAGCACAGCTACACCTCCCCTTCTCTGTGCAAAATCTCCTCAAAAACTGGTGTGAAATCAATATTTTTAATCGCGCCATACTGGCTGATAAAATATTTTCCCATATAGTCCTCATGCTTGCGGACGCCCCTGTCTCCCGTTGTTCCAAAATCAGACAACGCATACAGGATGCTCTGATGACTGTCGTCATCACGTTCCACAAACTTAATCTCATCTCTTCTGAAAAGATTCGAGTTCAAAAAAATCGGATTGTGCGTATTAAAAATTAATTGTGCATGGTGGATGTTGACTTCGTCGTTATGAAAAACATTAATAATGCTCATCAGTGCCATCGGATGAATCGACGCATCGAACTCGTCAACCACCAAAGTTCCGCCTGTCTGAATTGCCTTTATAACCAACGGAAACATATTGATGAAGCGTATTGTTCCATAAGATTCAAAAATCTCCGCCGCAACAGCCCGGCTTTTCCTGTTCTGTGCATCCCGAAAGATGGAATATAATTTCGCGTCCGGCTCCTCTTCGCTTACCACATACCCCACCGCATTCGAGTTAATTCCAAATAATTTTGCCGCCTGATCTGTCGTCTTCTCTATATAAACCGCCTTTTTCTTAGGATCGGCAAACCGTTTAATCAGCTGCATGGAATCTGCGCGGCAGATCACCATAAACTTATCTGCAAACCAGTCCGCAATAAGCCTTGCAAATGCCGGAGAGACGACAAGTCTGAATCCGTTTGTCAAAAAAAGCTCATCCTGGCTTAAACTGTTTTCAGCGATCTCACTGATGCTGTCTGGATTCTGCACAGTCACACTGGAAAGATATCCTTTAATGACCTTCATGTTTCCGAGATACAGACGGCCCGATCGTTGAAAAACTGGCTCCCCATTTACAAAAAGATTCTCAGAGATAATTCTCCTCGGATAATCCTCGTTAAGAAATACGCCCAGATCGATCTCCAGCTCGTATAAAATCCTAAATTGATTTTCTGCATCTCCGATATAAAACTCAATGGAAAAACAAACCGGTTTTCCCTCTGTATCATCACTGTTTGGAATCAGCTCTAACGCCTCGGCCGCAGGATTCGGAGAAGATTTCTCCTCTGAATTTCTGATGTTTCCCCCGCAGCACAATCGAGCGCAGCACATCCATCGCGCCTATAATATTCGTTTTTCCAGACGCATTGGGACCATAAATTACAGAGGAGCTCAGCCCCTTTATTTCTTTTCCTTTTACCCTGGTTTTCATCAGGCTATAGTCCAGACCTTTTTGCTTCGGCGCTGCAATCATGGAGAAAACAGCTTCTTCTGCGAATGATTTATAATTCTTTACTTTAAATTCAAGGAGCATATAAACGCCTCCATTTTACATTTTTTCTTCAAAACTATACTGTATATTATAGAATTATTGTGGTCGATCGTCAATATTTTATTCTAATTCTGCATTTTTTCTTCAAAATCAATCATTGCGTTGAATAGTATCGTTTTTAAAATTCATTTTTACAGACGGGTTTCACAAAAAAATATAAATTTCCTATAGACGCGCTTCAAATTATATGCTATAATGCAATTCGGTGAGGCGAGAACGCCTCAGCCGCTAATCTCATGGGGGTATAGCTCAGTTGGGAGAGCGCTTGAATGGCATTCAAGAGGTCATGGGTTCGAATCCCACTATCTCCACGTAAAAAGCTTGATTTTCGGATCAAGGCTTTTTTGCTGTCTGTATGCAGCCGCACTCCGGTACGAGTGTGTATCATGCATACACTTTTATCTAAAACTTAATCAGATCGCTTCCGGGACAGGGTATTCGTAACTGTTTTTGTAAATAAACTCTGGGGCACAATCGATGTTCCCCCCATCCCATGTGATCACGCCTCTGTCCAGCTCTGCGCTGTTGAAAATGTCACCAGCATCATCCTGTCCTCTAATATTTTTATGCAAGTGACTTTAAGGGGCCCTTTGGGCTCTCCAGCGTACACAATACCATTCACTACAAACATCTCTCTACCTCCTATCTCAAAGGTTCTATTTTCTCAAACGCCAGACATCTGACAGCATTATATATGTTTTCTCCCCCTCTTTCAAGAAGAACAAATCTCCCGGCTCCAGAACATCACGTTCCTCCTTCAGACCTTCTGCCAGGCAAAAAGCAGCGCCCATTCACCCACTCCGGTGACCAGGCGCCGCCCATCTTTCTTTTCTGAAAATCTTCTTAAATTTCTTTATTGCTATTCAACCAAGGCTCCGTCCGCGCCCACACGGTACTGATCCGGCGTGACCGTGTCAGTCAGCATGGTTCCATCCTGGCCCATATAATACCATGTTCCGCCGTACTGAAGCCAGCCGGTCACCATCGCTCCACTGGCATCGAGATAATACCACTTATCCCCGCGAAGCAGCCAGCCGGTGAGCATGGTACCTGTGCCGTCCACCCAGTACCATTGATTCTGCACGTAAATCCAGGTGTCCGCATATGCATTTCCTGCGCTGTTCAAAAACTGCCATCTTCCGTCGCTGTCCGGCTCCACTGTCCAGGCGTAGCCGGGATGGATGCATGGGCTCCGGAACCCGCGCCGCCCGACGCACTAGAGCTGCTGGAAGAACCGGAACCGCCCGAAGAACCGGAGCCGCCGGAAGAACCGGAACTTCCCGGAGAATCGGAACCGCCGGAGGAAGAGCCGCCCTCCCCGGCCGCCTTGCCGGCAAAAATGTAATTACTGAATCCGTCGGTCGCAAAGGTCACCTTATTTCCGGAAACCTGGATATCCACCGGGGTCACCTCGCCGCCGTGATCATGATAGAGCACAAGCCCGTCGCTGTCCAGTCCGCTGGGCACCGGCATGGTGACAATCACAGGGATTGCCAGATCGGTGATCTCACTGCCGTTCTGCGTCAGCGTAAGGTCGAAGGCTACCTGGCTGTCATAGGACTCCTCCAGATCCACGTCCCCGCCTTTGTCCACTGTAAACACCAGCTCTCCATAGTCCTCGGAGTTGAGACCTGCGCCTACAATCTGGACGCCTCCCGAACGCAGAAGCTCCTGCGCCTCGTCTGTGACTTCCTCCGTCTTCACAATGCCCGCGGCGATCAGATAGTCATTTTCCAGCGTTTCCAGGGAACCGGCCTTCCCGCTCCAGCCGTCAAGCAGGCTTTCCCGGCTGTCCATGGAGGCAGAAATCTCCCGGATACTCTGCACGGTTCCCAGCACATCGCCCTCATCCGATTTATGCTCGTCGATGATGGTTCCGATCGTCTCCGCCTTCTGAGTCTCCTCGTTCGCCCACTCCGAGATAAACGTAACAGCCTCCGACTCGCGGCCGTCAATGAACGCCTTTATACTGACCTGTCCGGGATAGCGGGGTTTGTAGGTAATCGTATAAGTCCCATCCGCGCTCCAGTCCTCCGTCTTATTGTAAATGACGGCGGCCTCCACATCAAACTCGGGATCTATGTCCTCGCTCCAGAAATCGTGGTTCTTTGTGAGGCTTGCATCGCTGTCACTGGCCAGAACCACATCAAATTTCACCGTGACTTCCTGTCCCACCTTCATTTCAACCGTATCATCCTCACCGTCAGAAAGCTTCACGGCCTTCACCTGGTCCTTCGGCGCTTTTTTTGCGTCAGAGTCGGTGGCCATGCGTCCCTGGCTGTCAAATTCATACCAGGCTTCATCCCCCGACCCGTCATTCAGATACAGCCACTTGTTCCGCGCCTCCCAGCCATAATACTCGTAGTAATGCCACTCCTCACCGTCCTCCGGGTCGCCCTCGTAGTCGTCCAGACCGGACTCCTCCACCCAGCGGGACTTGATCATGTCTCCATCCTCGAACCTGTACCAGTGTGTGCCTTTTTTCTCATTGAGCCGGATCTTTCCATCCTTTACCTGATGCCTGTCACTGTCGAAATAGTACCATCTTCCCTGCTCGGAATCCGTGGTAATCTCGCCCGTGTCCTCATCTAAAAGCACCCAGCCGTTCTTCGCCAGCGTTCCATTGGGATAGGCATACATAGTCTCGCCCTCGTACTCGAACAGTTCGTTGCGCGCCATGACCCCATCCTCATCAAAATAATAACGGTTGTTCGCTCCGTTATATCTGACTTTCACAATCTCGCCGGAAACCATCTCGCCGTCCTCGTAGTAATTCCACTGGCCATCCTCGTTCAGCTGCATGCCATCCCGGCTCTCTTCGGCCGCAAACGCGGTCATCAGCGGATTCCCGGCCATGGCCGCCACCAGAAAGGCTGCAAGGTATTGCTTTGCTTTCATTGTCCCTTCCTCCTTTTCAATTACATGGACTTTCGTATTCCCTATTATACCACTTTATTTCTCATTTGAATACTATTTTTATTTCATTTGAGTTCTTTTTTTATCGCAGAAAGTCTGCGTACAATACATATAATAAGCTGGAGGGGGTCTGCTGACATGGACGTGATGAACCGAATTACCCAACTGATGGAGGAACGCGGCTGGAGCTCCTACAAGCTGGCCAAGCAATCGGGCCTCGCCATTTCTACCATCGCCAACCTGTACCGGCGCCACACAACTCCTTCCCTGGAGACTTTACAGACGCTCTGCGATGCCTTCGGTATCACGCTGAGCCAGTTTTTCGCTGAGGACGAGGAGGCCGTTCCGCTGACGCCGGAGCAGAAGCATTTCTTCGATCTGTGGGCCAACCTGACACCGGAGCAGAAGGATTTAATTGAAAAACTGATTCACGAACTACGGTAGATTGACAAATCGGAAATCTGCCGTATAATATTTTACAGAAATAGTTTCAAAAAGAACTGTTTTAATAAAAACCATTATCAGAAAGGAGCGCACACTCATGCAGAATCCAGGCGACCTGCGCCTGCTGGTACGGAGCATGAACAAGCTCTACGACCAGTGTATGGACGGGATACGGAGAAAGCACGGCCTGTCCCAGATCGAGATCATCATCGTCAGCTTCCTCCACAACAATCCGTCCCGCGACACTGCCGGGGACATCGCCCTCTTCCGCATGCGGCCGAAAGGGAACGTCTCTCAGGGCGTGGACTCGCTGATCCAGAAGAGACTGCTGGCGCGGTTCCCGGACGAGGCGGACCGGAGAAAAATCCACTTAAAGCTCACCGAAAGGGCCCTCCCCATCGTGGAGGAGATCGACCGTGTGCAGCTTGACTACCGGGATATGATGCTTAAAGGGTTTACCGGCGAGGAGATCGAGACCTTCTTCGCCCTCAACCGAAGGCTGATGAAGAATATAATGGACAGTTTAGAAAGGGGATCTATCAATGAACAGTGACAGAAAATTTCTCGGCACGGAGCCGGTGGGGAGGCTGCTTTTAAAGCTGGCACTCCCCACGGTGGCGGCCCAGCTCATCAATATGCTCTACAACATCGTGGACCGCATCTACATCGGCCACATTCCCGGCGAGGGAGCCATGGCTCTGACCGGCGTGGGCGTCTGCATGCCTCTCATCATGATCGTGTCGGCCTTCGCGGGCCTGGTGGGAAACGGCGGCGCGCCGCGGGCCACCATCTTCATGGGGCGGGGCGATAAGGAATCCGCGGAGAAGACCTTAGGCAACTGCTTCTCTCTGCAGATTGCAGTCTCCCTGGTGCTGACCGTCATCCTGTTTGTCTGGAACCGGGATTTCCTCATGGCCTTCGGAGCCAGTGAGAACACCATCGAGTACGGCGTCAGCTACATGAACATCTACGCGGTCGGAACCATTTTCGTGCAGCTCACGCTGGGCATGAACATGTTTATCACGGCCCAGGGCTTCGCCCAGACCGGCATGCTCTCCGTGCTCATCGGGGCAGCGGCCAACATCATTCTGGACCCCATCTTTATCTTCGCCCTGGGGATGGGCGTACAGGGCGCGGCGCTGGCCACCATCATCTCCCAGGCCATGTCCTGCGCCTGGGTGCTGGCCTTCCTGTTCGGCAGGAAGACGACCCTGCGCCTGCGGGCATGCAACATGAAGCTTCGCAGAAACATCATCCTGCCCAGCCTGGCCCTGGCTCCTCGGTGTTCGTCATGCAGTCCAGCGAGAGCATTCTCTCCGTCTGCTTCAACTCGTCGCTTCTGCGCTACGGCGGAGATATCGCGGTGGGAGCCATGACCATTTTAACCAGCGTCATGCAGTTCGCCATGCTGCCGCTGCAGGGGCTTGGGCAGGGCGCGCAGCCCATCATCAGCTACAACTACGGGGCCGGCAATAAGGACCGCGTAAAGAGCGCCTACTTCCTGCTCTTAAAGATCAGCCTGTCCTTCTCCTTCCTGCTGTGGGTGTCCACCATGCTGTTCCCGCATGTCTTCGCCTCCCTGTTCACCACGGACGCCGCGCTTTTGGACTTTACCGCCCGCGCGCTGCGGATTTACCTGGCCGTTATGGTGCTGTTCGGCGCGCAGACCGCCTGCCAGCTCACCTTCACCGCCCTGGGGAAGGCGAAACAGTCCATCGTGGTGGCCGTCATGCGGAAATTTATCCTGCTGATTCCGCTTATCTACATCATGCCGCATATTTTCACGGACGATAAGACCACGGCCGTCTACATGGCGGAGCCGGTGGCCGACCTGCTGGCCGTGACATTTACGGTGATCCTGTTCAGCTTCGAGTTTCGCCGGACGCTGCGCGGGATGGGCGCTCCCGCCGCCGGGACGCAAGCATAAAGGCGGCGGCCGCAAATACCAGCGCCTCCGTCACGGGATAGGAGAGCCACACGCCGTTCATCCCCCAGACGGAGGACAGGAAAAATGCCATGGGTATGATCACTACAAGCCCCTGGCCACAGAGATAATCTGTGCCGGGCGGCTTTTTCTGTTGCTGCGAAATACATGGCCGACAGAAGGTTAAAGCCGACAAAAACACCGCCAGGAAGTAGAGCTTAAGCCCCGGCACGGCCAGGCTCTGAAGCGCCCCGCTTCCCTCGCTGTTGAAAACTGCCGTGATCTCCCCGGCAAACAGAAACACGCCCGCATAGAGCGCCGCAGACACGATTCCCACCGCCGTAATGCCGTAAAAGAGCGTCCGCTTAAGCCCCGGCACGTCCCCCTGGCCGTAAGCGCGGCTGAACAGCGGCTGGGAGCCCTGGGCGATGCCGGTGTAAACCGCGGTGGCCACCAGGGACAGATTTGCGATCACCCCGTAGGCAGCCACGCCCACGTTCCCGTGAATCCCCAGGATGATGGTGTTGAACACAATAATGACCACGCCGGAGGACACCTCCGCCACCAGGGACGGCACGCCTAAGGACACCACGGTTCCCGCGGCTTTAAGGCCGCAGCCCCTGCGGCTTAAGTGGAAGCCGTTTCTGCGCCTTACCCGGTGGAGGGAGAGCACGCAGAGGCTGAATACAGGCGCCAGCCCGGTGGCCAGCACCGCGCCGAATATTCCCATTCCAAACGGAAGATGAACACGTAGTCCAGCACGATATTTAAAAGGCTTCCGCCCAGCATGGCCAGCATGGAGAGCCGGGGATCGCCGTCATTTCTCACAAAACAGATGAACACGTCGTTTAACATGAACGCCGGGGCAAAGAGGAGAATCACCCGCAGATAGGTAGCCGCCATCGTGAGCACCTGCCCCTCACCGCCCATTTTCCCAGCGATCCAGTGGGCGCTGGTCAGTCCTATGAACACGTATATCAGCGCCAGCAGCACGGCCATGCGCAGGGTTCCGGTAAACAGGCGATTCACCGTCTCCTGCTCCCCGTGCGCTTTCAGTATGGAGTACCGCGTGGCCCCGCCCATGCCCAGCATGAACCCGCTGCCGTGGACAAAGCTGTAGATGGGAATAGCCAGGTTTAAAGCCGCCAGCCCGTCGGCCCCCAGCCCGTTGGCCACGAAGAATGTGTCCGCCAGAATGTAACAGGACAGCCCCAGCATCCCCAGCACGTTGAGAGCGGCATATTTTACAAATTCTTTCAGATAACCTGTCTGGTTCATAGTTTGTATTTTCTCCTTTCAAACAAAAAGACGCCGGGTTTCCGCATCTTCTAAGGCCTATCGATACGGAAATCCAGCGTCTTACGCCCACCCGGCGGCGGGCATAAGTCTCCTAAAGCACTTTGCTTAAGAAGGCTTTCAGTCTTTCATTTTTCGGGTTGGTGAAGAACTCCTCGGGGGCGTTCTCCTCCTGGAAGCATCCGCCGTCCATAAAGAGGACGCGGGTGGCAACCTCTCTGGCAAATCCCATCTCGTGGGTGACGACCACCATGGTCATCTTCTCCTCCGCCAGGTCCCGCATTACATTTAAAACCTCTCCCACCATCTCCGGGTCCAGCGCGGAAGTGGCTCATCGAACAGCATCACGTCCGGCTTCATGCAGAGCGCGCGCACGATGGCGATTCGCTGCTTCTGTCCGCCGGAGAGCTGGCTGGGGTAGGCGTGCGCCCGGCCTTCCAGGCCCACTCTCTTTAAGAGGGCCATGGCCTCCGCTTCCGCCTCCTTCTGGCTCCGCCCCTGGAGCTTCACCGGCGCCAGGGTCAGATTCTTTAAAATCGTCATATGTGGGAACAGGTTGAACTGCTGGAACACCATCCCCATCTTCTGACGGTGCTTGTCGATGTTGGTCTTCGGGTCCACGATGTCCACGCCCTCGAAGAGGATCTGCCCCTCGGTGGGCTCCTCCAGGCGGTTTAAACACCGCAGGAAGGTGCTCTTTCCGGAGCCGGACGGCCCCACGACGAACACCACGTCGCCTTTATAGATATCCAGGTCAATCCCCGAGAGCACCGAAATGGAGCCGAAGGATTTTCCAAGATTTTTCACCTGGATCAGAGGTTCCTCATTATGATTAGTGGTCACTGCTTCTCAACCTCCTCTCCAGCAGGCGTACAAAGTATGTAAAGATCATAACCATCACCAGGTAGATGATTGCCACCGCAATCAGCGGCATGAACGCGCTGTAGGTGCGGCTCCTGATGATGTCTCCGCCCTTCGTCAGATCCTGCAGCGCGATGTAGCCCGCGACGGAGGTCTCCTTCAGGAGGACGATGAACTCATTTCCCAGCGTGGGGAGAACATTTTTAAATGCCTGCGGCATGATGATGTACCACATGGTCTGCGTATAGTTAAATCCCAGGCTTCGCCCGGCCTCGAACTGGCCGTTGTCGATGGACATGATGCCGCTCCGGAAAATCTCGGCCACGTACGCGCCGGAGTTGATGCCGAAGGCCAGCACGGCCACCAGCGTCTTATCGACCTTTACGTTTCCGAAGATGACGAAGTAGATGATCATGAGCTGAACGACCACAGGGGTTCCGCGGATCACGGTCAGATAGACGGTGCACAGGGCATTCAGTATCTTTAATTTGCCGGTCTTCTCGTAGGTGGAGCGGATCACTCCGACGATAAATCCCAGCGCGATACCGATGATGACGGCAAAGAACGTCACCGTGAGGGTGGTCTTAAGTCCGTCCGTGATGTACTTCCAGCGGTCATCCTGTATGAAGTTGAGATAAAACGCATCCATAAAATTATTCCACATGGTATTCATCCTTTAATCTGATCCGGGATATTACTCTGCCGGGATGTACTTGTTGACGATCTCGTCGATGGTGCCGTCTTCCTTTAACTCGTTTAACGCGGTGTTGATCTTCTCTAAGAGCTCGGTGTTGCCCTTCTTAACGGCGATCGCGTACTCCTCCTGGCTCATCTTCTCGTCGCAGAGAACCAGGCCCTCGCCCTGCTCAACAAATACGGTAGCCGGCGCGCTGTCGATGACAACGCGTCGATCTTGCCCTGCATTAAAGCCTGAACCGCCTCAAAGCCCTTGTTGTAGCGCTCTACGTTCTCATCGCCTACCATCTCGCTGGCCAGGATGTCGCCGGTGGTTCCCAGCTGAACGCTACCACCTTGCCCTCTAAGTCAGCGGAGCCGGTGATGTCGCTGTCCTCTTTCACAATGATCACCTGTGCGGACTCTGCGTAGGTATCGGTAAAGTCAACGGACTGTAAACGGTCCTCGGTAACGGTCATACCCGCTGCGCCGAAATCTGCCTTGCCGGAGGTAACGGCCGGAATGATGGAATCAAATGCCATATCCTCGATCTCAAGCTCCATGCCCAGTTTCTCAGCGATGGCTGCCGCGATCTCAGGGTCGATACCCACGATCTGGTCGCCGTCGTGGAACTCCCAGGCTCAAACTCTGCGTTGGTAGCCATTACCAGAACGCCGCCTGCTGCCTCGGTCTCGCCCTCCGCTTCGGTCTCAGCGTCAGCCTCAGCCTCGGTGGCCTCGGTCTCTGCGGCATCTGCCGCCTCGGTAGCTGCCTCAGTCGCCGCCTCGGTCGTCTGTGTGTTCCACTGCTGCAGGCTGTCATGGAAAATGCAAGTACAGCCGCAGTCGCAACTGCAAATAACTGTTTCTTCATAATTGTTTTCCTCCTCTTTTATGCACTAAATATGCATAATTATTACAAAAATAGTTCAGTAATTCATTATAACTTTATTTTAAGAAATAATCAAGTCTTTTTTTCTCTTTCTTGCGGTTTTCGGTGAAAAATGTATAATCGTTCCTTGAAAGAAGGTGATTCTGTGATCATCGGCGCTCTCCTCGCCGTGTCCGCCGCATGGAAGCTGCGCCGTCTGGACGACCGGGCGTTTGACCGTCTCGTCGCCGGGCTGGGCATTTTTCTTGCGGTCACGGAAATTTTCAAGCAGATCTGCCTGTTCCGGGCCGCAGGCGGGCATTATGACTGGTGGTATTTCCCTTTTCAGCTCTGCTCCATGCCCATGTACATGTGTCTGGCCTGCACATTTTCGCATTCCGGGCGGGTGCGGAGGCTTTTATGCACCTTTATGCATAATTTCAGCCTCCTGGGCGCTCTGGCCGTGATTTTTGACACCTCGGGGCTGTACCACGAGAGCCTGCTTCTGACGGCGCACTCCTTTTTGTGGCACATCCTGATCATTTTTCTCGGGGCGCTCATCGGTTTTTCGGGGCGGATGGACGTTTCCTGGAAGGGCTACCGGGATTCGGCGCTCCTGTTTCTCGCCCTGTGCGCGGCGGCCACCGGCATCAACGTGTGGGCCCATCCCTTCGGCGACATCAACATGTTCTACATAACGCCTTACTACCCGTCTAATCAGGTGGTATTTCGCGGGATCGCCCGGTGTCTGGGGACCATTCCCACGGATCTCGTCTATGTGGGGTGTATAGCGTCAGGGGCGGCCGCGATGCATGCGGGGGAGAGGAGGTATGTGGGGAAGGCGGAGTGAAAAGCTACGTTTTTTCACGCGGCGGAATATATTCAAAAGGAGATACCCTTTGCGGGGTATCTCCTTTATTTTTGTTCAAAATACTATATCTGGTGGTTCGCCGTTTGCGTACCTACTATATGATATACTATCTTTGGTTCAAGGCAGCCTGTGCCGCAGCCAGTCTCGCGATCGGCACGCGGAACGGGGAGCAGGAAACGTAGTCAAGGCCAAGCTTGTGCAGAACTCTACGGAAGACGGATCTCCGCCGTGCTCGCCGCAGATACCCACATGAAGCTCCGGACGAACGCTCTTGCCTAACTTGATCGCGGTCTCCATCAGACGGCCTACGCCTACCTGGTCCAGCTTCGCGAACGGATCGTTCTCGAAGATCTTCGCATCATAGTAAGCGTTTAAGAACTTGCCGGCATCGTCACGGGAGAAGCCGTAGGTCATCTGAGTTAAGTCGTTGGTACCGAAGCAGAAGAACTCGGCGTCCTTCGCGATATCGTCGGCGGTGATGCAGGCTCTCGGGATCTCGATCATGGTACCTACCTCGTACTTGAGGTCAGCGCCAGCTGCTTTGATCTCCTCGTCGGCGGTCTCCACAACGATCTTCTTGACGAACTTAAGCTCCTTGTCGTCGCCTACCAGCGGGATCATGATCTCCGGGCAGATGTTCCAGTCGGCGTGAGCCTTCTTCACGTTGATCGCTGCGCGGATGACAGCCTTGGTCTGCATCTTTGCGATCTCCGGATAGGTAACAGCCAGACGGCAGCCACGATGACCCATCATCGGGTTGAACTCGTGTAAGGAGTCGATGATCGTCTTGATCTGCTCCACGGTCTTGCCCTGGGCGTCAGCCAGCTTCTTGATGTCCTCCTCCTCGGTGGGAACGAACTCGTGAAGCGGCGGATCAAGGAAACGGATGGTAACCGGGTTGCCCTCAAGAGCCTCGTAGAGCTTCTCGAAGTCGCCCTGCTGCTCCGGAAGAATCTTCTCAAGAGCTGCCTCGCGCTCCTCTAAGGTCTCTGCACAGATCATCTCGCGGAATGCGTCGATTCTGTTGCCCTCGAAGAACATGTGCTCGGTACGGCAGAGGCCGATACCCTCAGCGCCCAGCTCACGTGCCTTCTTTGCGTCGGCCGGAGTGTCGGCGTTGGTGCGCACTTTAACTTCTGTATTTGTCAGCCCAGCCATGATGCGGCCGAACTCACCTGCGATGGTGGCGTCCACAGTCGGGATGATGCCGTCGTAAATCTTACCGGTGGATCCGTCGATGGATAACCAGTCGCCCTCGTGGTACTCCTTGCCGGCAAGGACAAATTTCTTATTGGCCTCGTCCATGGCGATCTCGGAGCATCCGGATACGCAGCAGGTACCCATACCGCGGGCAACAACGGCTGCGTGGGAGGTCATACCGCCGCGCACCGTCAGAATACCCTGGGATGCCTTCATTCCCTCGATGTCCTCCGGGGAGGTCTCAAGGCGGACCAGAACTACCTTCTCGCCTCTCGCGGCCCATGCCTTGGCGTCGTCGGCAGTAAACACGATCTTACCGCAGGCAGCGCCCGGAGATGCAGCCAGAGCCTGGGCAACCGGAGCAGCCTTCTTTAACGCGTCGGCGTCGAACTGCGGGTGAAGCAGGGTGTCAAGGTTTCTCGGGTCGATCATGGTAACTGCCTTCTCCTCGGTGATCATGCCCTCGTCCACTAAGTCGCAGGCGATCTTTAAGGCAGCCTTTGCGGTTCTCTTACCGTTTCTTGTCTGCAGCATGTAGAGCTTCTTGTCCTCGATGGTGAACTCCATATCCTGCATGTCTCTGTAGTGATCCTCAAGGGTGTGGCAGATGCCTACGAACTGCTCGTAAACCTCCGGCATAACCTCCTTGAGCTGGTCAATCTTCTGCGGGGTGCGCACGCCGGCAACCACGTCCTCGCCCTGGGCTTCATAAGGAACTCGCCCATTAAGTGCTTCTCGCCGGTGGCGGGATCACGGGTGAAGGCTACGCCGGTACCGGACGTATTGCCCATGTTGCCGAATGCCATCATCTGTACGTTTACAGCGGTACCCCAGGAGTACGGGATATCGTTGTCACGGCGGTATACGTTGGCTCTGGGGTTGTCCCAGGAACGGAATACGGCCTTGATGGCCTCCATCAGCTGCTCCTTCGGATCCGTCGGGAAATCGGAACCGATCTTCTCTTTATACTCAGCCTTGAACTGGTTTGCAAGCTCCTTTAAGTCGTCGGCGGTAAGCTCAACGTCCTGAGTCACGCCCTTCTCCTCTTTCATCTTGTCGATGAGCTCCTCGAAGTACTTCTTGCCGACTTCCATAACTACATCGGAGAACATCTGGATGAATCTTCTGTAGCAGTCCCATGCCCAGCGGGGATTGCCGGACTTGTTGGCTAATACCTCAACTACCTCTTCGTTTAATCCCAGGTTTAAGATGGTGTCCATCATACCAGGCATGGACGCTCTTGCGCCGGAACGAACAGATACTAAAAGCGGATTCTCCTTGTCGCCGAACTTCTTGCCGGTGATCTCCTCCATCTTTCCGATATGCTCCATGATCTGGCCCATGATCTCGTCGTTGATCTTTCTGCCGTCCTCGTAGTACTGCGTGCAGGCTCGGTCGTGATGGTAAAGCCCTGCGGTACCGGGAGACCCAGGTTGGTCATCTCAGCTAAGTTCGCGCCTTTTCCGCCCAGCAGGTTTCTCATGGTGGCGTTACCCTCACTGAACAAATAAACCCATTTTGCCATAAGTAGTTTCCTCCTCAAATTGTAGACTGGCATCTACATCTCTAGTTTCTGTCCGTCTATCCAAACTTTTACACACAAAGAAAAAGCCCGTAAACGGTCTGGTATTATTATATCATAATTCCAAACCGAGTAAAGGCTTTTTGCTCTCCCGCAGATGAAAAACAGGGCCTGTTTGCCAATTTTTTCACCATTTTTTAACAGGTTTTTTGCTGTTTTCTTATATCCGTTTTTAATTCGTATATACGAATATCATCTCCGTCTTTTCCCCCGGCTTGCGCCCCGCTCCCTGTGAACCGGGGCCGTCCAGGGAAGCGCGCGGCCTCCCCACAGCAGAAATACCACGAATATCGCGGCGCAGAGCCCGCTTATGGCAGCTCCGGCCCGGATGCCCGGCGTGCAGTAGGAAAGCTCCACGGTGTGACGGCCCGTCTCCAGCGGCACCGCCATGAACATGAGGTTCGCCTTATAAACCGGCGCCTCCTCCCCGTCCACCTTCGCGCTCCAGCCCTCGCTGTAGGGAATGGCAAAGACCAGCATCCGCGGCGCGTCCACAGAAATATTTCCCGACACCTGGTTTCCACGGACGGCGCAGTCCTCAAACCGCTCTGCACCCCGCTCCCGCATGAAATGCTCATAGCTGTCCATGGGCACGGAGAAAAGCTTAAGGCTGTCCAGTCTAAACGTCCCCTCGAAGGGGAACAGGATGTGCACCTTTGTCCTGGCCTCCTGCCGCCAGCCCAGATTCACGATGAAATTGTGCAGATCGCCGTACCAGACGCTCATGGTGGAGGCCTCGTAAAACTTCTTCCAGTAGGCGTCCCCGCACTCCACGCTCACGGTCAGAAGCTCGTAGCCGGAGCCGTTGATGTCGTAATTTCCGAAGCGCAGGTAGGTCTCGGAATCGGGTTTTCCCTCAAATTCCAGGTATAAGTCGCCGCCGCCGGCATCTTCGACGATCAGCTCCCCGGTCTCCTGGTTCCAGGTCATGTTCTCCATGGAGGAAATCGTCCAGGGGAGCTCCTCGGCGTCATACTGGAGGGCCGCTCCGGTTACTTTCTCCACACCGTGAATTTTCTCCACACCGGCTGCTTTCCCAGCGCTGCCGGACACATCCGTTGTTTTCCCGGCGCTTGCGGACATACCGTCACCGCTCTGTCTGGCGCTCCCCGTTTCCAGCTCCGCGCTCTTAGCCGTTTCCGTGCTCTCGATCCCGTCCAGCACCGCGGCCTGCATCATGGCCTCCTGCCGGCGCACCGCGGGCAGCATCATAAATTCCATGCGGTCCATCACCCGGTCGTAGGTGTAAGCCAGCGGCAGGGCCAGCGTATTCTCGTACAGATTGCCGCTCCCGCCCACAGGTTCGTAGCCATAGGGCACCGCCAACGCGGTTCCGGCGTTGTTGCCGTAATACTTCACGGCCGCCAGAGTGTTAAGCGCCGCCCGGCCGCCGAAGCCGTAGTACCAGTTGGGGAACTTGATGTCGTCCACCTCCATGGCCTTCATGTACTGGAAAATGTCGTCGCTCACGATGCTGAAAAACCGCCGGTGGTGTTTAAATCATAGACCATCCCGTTATTTACCACGTCGATGGAGTCCCCGTCCACCCGGTAAACGCCCTCGTCCCCCAGGGACGCAGCCTCAAGCTCCGCGCCTTCGCCCAGAATCGCAAGCGCCTGCCCCGACGGGTGAAATTCGCTCACATAGTCGCCGTGCTCCGGCGAGTAGAGCGCCCTGGCGTTCACGGACACGGCCGCCGCGCTGACCGCCAGAATGCTGCCGCAGGCGCCGTAAAACAGTCTCCGGTGCCACACCTTCCTTCCCCGCCTCACGTGGCGGAAAGCCGCATACAGCACGAAAAGCAGGTAGGTGAGCGCCGCCAGCCACAGGGCCTGTATGGTGAGGCGGTCGGAAAACCCACCGTTTTTCCAGGCCGCCAGCCCCACGGCGGGCAGAAGAAGTCCCGGCCACAGCGCGCACGAAGCTCATGAACGGCAGAAGCTCCAGCCCCCGCACCGCCGCGAAGGACAGGAAGAACGCATAGCCGTAGATCCAGCGGTTGCTCACATAGCTGAAGCCGTTCAGGAAGAGCCTCCGGCGGGAATCAGAAGCAGCAGCGTCAGCACCGCGAACATTGCCCGGAGCCACCGGTCTCTCCGCCGCCCGGCGGTGAATACCAGCACGATGCCGAAGGCCGCCATGGGCGCCAGGGAGAGAATCGTCCAGTAGCTGGCGGTAAATTCCGGGGCGAACACGCCGGCCAGCATCTGGTTATAAAAATCCAGCCCATAGTGAAGAAGGGACTCTACGCCGCGCTCCTTGATGCCGCCGCGGGCATTTCCCAGAAACGCCAGGATGCCGGGGAGCAGGAACACCGCGCCCAGTCCAATCCCGAGGAAGTAGCATCCACAGCCATTCTTTATTATATAGAAGAAATTCTTTCCGTTTCTCTCCCGCTCCAGACACGCGAACCGCACCATGGCGTAGAGGAACGTGAGAAACGTGAGCAGATACAGGAAATAGAAATTGCTGCAGGCGGCCACGGCGGTGACAAACACCAGCAGGACGCCCTTTCTGCGACGGAATACCTGCTCCACGCCGCAGAGCATCAGCGGAAAATACCACATGGAATTGAGGAAATAGGGATGGCGCACCCCCGCGTACAGCGCGAAGCCGCAGAACGCGTAGCAGAGCGCCCCCACGAGCGTGGGAAGCTCCCGGCGCTTCATGTAAAAGCAGTAAGCGGAAAACGCCGCCCCGGCCAGATAGTACCGGAGCACTGCCAGGAACGCGTAGCACTGCTCCATGTGCGCCTCGCTCACGGGGATGGAGAAGATCAGCAGCGGATCACCGAACCCGTAATGATTCAGGGTGGTCATCACGTCGCTGCCCAGCCCCACGCGCAGATCCACCATGGGGAGGATAAATTCGTGTTTTATCCACAGATTCCGGAAAAATTCCTTCCAGTATTCACTGAAATAGACCATGGTGGTGTATGTCTGGTAGAGCCCGTCCCTGTCCCAGATGAAGCTGCGGCCATTTTCGTGAAATACATAAAAAATATGACAGGCCAGGGCCATGAATATAAGTGTGTAAACTGCGAAATATGCGGCTCGTTTTTTCACCTGGTGCCTCCTTTATATCCGTCAGATTCGTGAAAGACCTCGCTAAGTGCTCCTATTATCCACGGGATGACTCGCACTAAGCTCGTGTGAGACCTCGCTAAGTGCTCCTATTATCCACGGGATGACTCGCACTAAGCTCGTGAAAGACCTCGCTAAGTGCTCCTATTATCCACAGGATGACTCGCACTAAGCTCGTGCGGGACCTCGCTAAGTGCTCCTATTATACCATCCATTTGGGAATTTTCCAACTGGCGTCTTGCCTTTGG
>BBZO01000035.1 GCA_001304875.1 Clostridia bacterium UC5.1-2E3 | reverse complement strand
AATTAGGTATTATCCATTCTTCATATATTTTAACAAACAATAACTCTGATACTATCTCAAATTATAGCAAAAAAATTTTTCTTTTTCTACCATAAATACCCTAATATCACAATTTTTTCTTTTCCCCCTCCCCCATTCAACGCCAAAAAAGCCACCCCTTCCAGGCCGGCCCAGCAAAGCATCATCTTCATCCCCCTCAAACCTATCTCCCTCCTCCTTCTTCCTTTTCCACCCCCAAAAATCCCCCTCTCTACGCCGCCCCTCCAATCCTCATCCGCCTTCGCGATGCATCTCCCTAAGAATCTCCGCCTGCTTCTCCGCCGCAATATGTATATAAATCTGCGTCGTCTTAATCGAGCTGTGCCCTAAAATCTGCTGCACACAGCTGACGTCCACCCCTTCCTCAATCAGATACGTAGCGAACGAATGACGAAACATATGTGGCGTTATATTGCGCTCGATCCCTGCCAGCCTGGTGTACCGCTTTAACATCATCCGGATGGACTGCTCCGTATACCGGGCGCCGCGGCTGTTCACGAAGAAAACCCGCTTTTCCGGATCGCTCCCATATTCATGCTGTAATATCTCCGCAGCAGCTCCAGCACCTCATCCGCAGCGATCTGGATATATCGCTCCTTCCCGCCTTTCCCCATGATTCTTATGAGCCCCGTGTTCAAGTTCACATTGTCTGCTCTTATATTGGAAACCTCATACACTCTGGCTCCGGTGGCGAAAAACGTCTCGATCACTGCCGTGTCCCTCAGCCAGCATTTATACGCCCTCTCACTGTTTCTGTTCTCATTTTTATACATATAGTTCAAAAGCCGCTCGATCTCCTCCCGCGGGATGATTCGGGGGAGAATGACGGCCTCCTTGAACCTCACTTTGATTTTCCGGAACGGGTTTTCCCCGATGATCTCCTGCTCCTCCAGGTAATTATAGTACGCCTTGAGCGATGCGATTTTCCGCTTGACCGTTTTCTGCTTATATTTTTTGTGCAGCTCCGTTATATAC
Source organism: Clostridia bacterium UC5.1-2E3 (assembly GCA_001304875.1). Lineage (GTDB taxonomy): Bacteria > Bacillota > Clostridia > Lachnospirales > Lachnospiraceae > Ventrisoma > Ventrisoma faecale. The sequence goes on along the minus strand of BBZO01000035.1, from coordinate 28,496 downwards.
GCCTCTATTTTCTCCCTTCCCGGCGTCTCCTTGCGCGTATACTCAAAAAACTGCCTCAGATCAATCCTGTACGCCTTCAGGGTATTCCCATCCAGCTCCTTGCGGAACCTGCAATACTCCAGATATCTGTCTGCCTCCGTTTTAATACTCATAGTGCATTCCTCCGTTTTTTCTACCAGTTTACCACGGCAGGCAACAGCGCACACCTTAAAATAAAAAGCCCTGGATTCCGCACATTCCGCGTCCTCCAGGCTTCCCTCTTGCTTCTTCTCTTCTTTATAATTTACAACTGCCCGCAGAAACATCCGCGCCCGATCATCCGCTCAGGCCGCCTCGTCCCCCGGCTCCGCAGACTCCTCCGGCTCCGCCGCTTCCCCAGCGTCCTTCACGCCTTCATCCGCATCGCCGCTCTCTGCATCCTTCGCGTCGTCCGCCGCATCGCCGTTCTCCGCGTCTCCCGCAGAATCGCCGTCCGCCGCGCCGTCCTCACTCTCCCCATTCACCGCCCGGATCGCAGCCTGCAGCTGGTCGTCATCCGCCTCGGGCACATCCATCAGATACCGGACGTCCTCGGAGAGCGTCACCTCGATATCCGGGGTGATTCCCTTCTCGTGGAGGCTGGTTCCGTTCGGCGTGTAATACTCGGACACCGTCAGCTTCACCGCCGTGCCGTCCACCAGCGGGATGAGGTTCTGCACGATTCCCTTTCCGAAGGTGGTGGTTCCCACCACGGTGGCCCGGCCGTAGTCCTTCAATGCGCCGGTAAATACCTCGGAGGCGCTGGCAGACTGCTCGTTCACCAGCACGGCGATGGGCATATCCAGCTGGTGATCATCCTCGCCGATCACAATGGTATCCAGGATCTCGCCGCCGTCAAATTCCTCGTAGAGAAGCTCTCCATCCTCGGAGCGGAAACGGCTTCCGCTGCCGTCCTTCATCTTCGTGGAGACAATCTCGCCGTCAGGAAGCAGGTAGGCCAGCATCTTCACACAGCCGTCCAGCACGCCTCCGGGATTGTCCCTGAGGTCAACGATCATCCTCTCCATGCCCTGGCTTTCCAGCTCCTGGATGGCCGCTATAAACTGATCTGAGGAGACCGTGTCAAACTGCCAGACCTCCACATAGCCGGTCGTATCGTCCAGCATCCGGTACTCCACAGTATCCGCCTCCACGATCTCGCGGGTCATGGTCACATCCACGTAGTCCTCCAGACTGGGGCGGTAGATCTTAAGAGTCACCTCCGTGCCTTCGTCCCCCTTGATCTTCTGGCTGACCACCTCGTCCAGCATCTGGCCGGCGATGTCCTCCCCGTCCACCTCGGTGACGATGTCGCCCTTCATCAGTCCTCCCTTTTCTCCGGGAGAGTCCCTGAACACCTTTGTCACGGTCACAATGCCCGTCATCAGATTCTGCGACACCTGGACGCCGATTCCGCAGTAAACGCCCTCGGTGGACTCGATCATTTCCTTATACTCGTCCGCCGTGTAATAGCAGCTGTAGGGATCGCCCAGCGCCGCCAGAAAGCCGCGGTAGACGCCGGCCTCCATCTCCTCCCGGTCGATATCGTAGAGGTAATACTGATCCACCACTTTCTGAAGGATCTTAAGCTTCGCGGCAATCTCGTCGCCGTCCAGCTCCTTCTCCTCCTCCCCGGCGGTATTCACCACGCCGGGCCCCCTTGTGAGGCTGCCCGCCGCGTTGCTTAAAGAGGTGTTCCACCACATATAGATACAGGTGGAGAGTCCCACAACCACCAGGCAGACAAACGCCATCGCCAGGCTCCCACCAGAACGCCTTTCCAGAATTTATTTCGATTTTCCATGCAAGTATCTCCTATCTGTTACGGGCTCACATACTGCAGAGGATCCACGTACGTGCCGTTGACGCGCACGCCGAAATGCAGATGCGGCCCCGTCGAATATCCGGTCGAGCCGACTTTCGCTATGACCTGCCCCTTTTTCACACTCTCTCCCGCCGAGACCAGAAGCTTGGAACAGTGCATATACACCGTTGTCACGCCGCCTCCGTGGTTCAGCATGATATAATTGCCCGCCGAGGCGCTGTAAGTGGCGATGGACACCTGTCCGTCCGCCGCCGCGATAATGTCCGTCCCCGTGGACGCGCCGATGTCAACCGCCTTGTGGTTGGTGGACGCTCCCTCCGTCGGCGCTTCCCTCGAGCCGAAATACGAGGTGATCCGGCTGCTGGCCGGGCATGGCCACGTAAAGGTAATATCTCCAATACTTACCGTTTTATACGTCTGCCCCTGCGCTTCGGCCTTCCGTCTCGCTTCCTCCTCCTGGCGCTTAAGCTCCGCCTCCATCTGCGCGATCTGCGCCTCCTGGGCGGCGATCTCCGCCTGGTACTGGCTGGCCTGTGCCTCCGCATTGGCGATCTGGCTCTCGTAGTTCTTAAGCTCCTTTTCCTTCTCCGACAGAAGCTGCTCCACCGACGCGTGCTTGGCCTCGGTGCTCTCCTGCAGCGTCAGAAGCTCCGCCTTCTCCTGCTCCAGACGGATCTCCTTCTGCTCGATGTCCTCCTTGATGGCCACGTATTTATCCAGCTGATTCCGGTCGTACTCGGAAATCTTTGAAATATACTCCGCCTTGTTTAAAAGCTCCGACATGCTCTGGGACTGGAACAGCATATCCCAGTAGCTGCTCTCGCCGTTCTCATACATGTAGCGGATACGAAGCTTCATGGCCTCGTACTGCTCCGCCTCCACGATCCGGGCATCCTCAAGCTCCTCGCCGGTCACCCGGATCTCCTCCTCCTTGGAGGAAATCTGCCCGGAGAGCTGCTCCAGCTCCTCGCTGATCTTCGCCAGGCTGCTGTCCAGAGACTTCACGTAAGCCGTGGTGTCATTTTTCAGAGCTTCCAGCTGGGCGATGGTGTCCTCCGTCTTCTTCTTCTCATCCTCCAGGGAGGACAGCTCGCTTTTGGCCGAGTCGATCTCTTCTCTTGTCCCGTAAGACGGGAAAACAAAGGCTGCCGCCAGTATAACCGGCAGCAGAGCCTTCCCCGCTTTCTTCCATTTATTCATCTCAAACCGCCTCCGGCCTTATGCTCTCAAGTGTTTCCTGATGGTAAAATAGCTGCCGATGATGCCGATACCCACGCCCAGCACCAGAGCCACCCCCACCATGTAGGGGAAAATGCGCTCGATCGGAAGGAATATGATGATGCCGGAGAATATCTGAAAATGCTCCACCGCGTAAGCCACCGCATAGCGGTACAGGTAAAACACCGCCGCCAGCGGAAGCAGCGCCCCCACCAGACCGATGATGATGCCCTCCACCACGAAGGCGCCCGTATCATAAAATTGGTGGCGCCGATGAACCTCATGATCCGGTTCTCATCCTTTCTGAATGCCGCCGCCGTGGAGATGGTGTTGCTTATGAGGAACGCCGCCACCGCCAGCAGGACAATGATAATCACCGAGGACAAAAGCCCCAGGACCTTGTTGAAATTGGAGAGGCCTGCGGCCGCGTCCGTGGAGTAGTTGACCCGCCGGACACCGGGAATGTTCTGCAGATACTCCACCATCCCCCTCTGGTTCTCGATGCTGTGCAGAAAGATCTCATAGGACGCGGAGTCCGCCAGCGGGTTGTCGTCGGCAAAGCCGGCCGCCAGCTCCTCGGCCCCCTTAAAATACTCCTGCTTGAAGGTCTCCCATGCCTCGTCCGGGGATGTGTAGACGATCTCCTTCACCTCCGGCATGGCACCCACCTCTTTGCCGATGGCCTGAATCTCTGCCTCTGTCAGATTCTCGTCAAAGAAAATTGTAACGCCCACCGTGGTCTCCACCGTCCGCACCATGTACTGGACGTTAGCCACGATGGCAAAAAACAGGCAGAACAAAAAAATACACGCAGAAATGATGGCCGTCGATGCCAGTGAAAACCATACATTTCTGCATATATTTATAAGGCCCTGCTTGACACAATATACAAACGTACTAAATCTCATATCCGTTCCCGCCTTCTCGTCCGTCGCTGATCACAGTGCCCCGGTCCATCAGAATGACCCGCTTTCTCATGCGGTCCACGATCTCCTGGCTGTGGGTGACCACCACCACCGTGGTTCCTCTGTCGTTGATCTCCTCTAGAAGATTCATGATCTCCATGGAGTTGTGGGCGTCTAAATTGCCCGTCGGCTCGTCGGCCAGAAGGACCTCCGGATCGTTGATGAGCGCCCGCGCGATGGCCACTCTCTGCTGCTCTCCTCCCGAAAGCTGATTCGGGAACGCCTTGTATTTGGAGGAAAGTCCCACCATCTTTAACATGGCGGGAACCGACTCCCTTATCTTTTTCGGGGACACGCCGATGACGCGCTGGGCGAAAGCCACATTTTCATAGACCGTCCGGTCCTTTAAAAGCCGGAAATCCTGGAACACCACGCCCAGCCTGCGCCGGTACTTGGGCACGTACCTGCGGGGCATGGAGCCGATGTCCATGTCGTTGACCACGATCTTTCCCGAGGTCATCTCGGTCTCCTTTAAAAGGAGCTTCATCAGCGTGGACTTGCCGGAGCCGCTGCGGCCCATGATGAACACAAACTCGCCGTCGTCGATGGTGATATTGATGTTCTGCAGGGCCCGGTTCCCCGTCTCATAGGTCTTGTTGAGATTGATAATTTCTATCATAGCTCCGCCTCTAGTAATCCATATTTTCCATGTACTTCATGTACTTGACTACCATAAGGGCGATCTTGAAGGTGATGGCGTCCTCGAACACGCGAAGATCCAGTCCCGTGCTCTTCTGCAGCTTGTCCAGACGGTACACCAGCGTGTTTCTGTGGATGTAGAGCTGTCTGGAGGTCTCGGAGACGTTTAAGCTGTTCTCGAAGAACTTGTTGATGGTCGTCAGCGTCTCGTCGTCGAACTCGTCGGGGGACTTGCCGTCGAAGATCTCCTTGATGAACATGCGGCACAGCGGCAGCGGCAGCTGGTAAATCAAGCGTCCGATTCCCAGATTGTTGTAGGCGATGACGTTCTTGGTGCTGTAGAAAATCTTTCCCACATCCAGCGCCATCTTCGCCTCCTTGTAGGAGCGGGATACGTCCTTAATCTCGCTGACGATGGTTCCGTACGCCACGTTCACCTTGGTCATGGCCTCGGTGTTTAACATATCTAAGATCATGTTGGCGGTCTTGCTCAGATCGTCGTAGGTCTCGCCCGGCTTTACCTCCTTCACGAGGATGATATTCTTCTCGTCCACCGCGGTGATGAAATCCTTGGTCCTGGTGGCGAACAGGCTGCGCACAGTCTCTAAGGCATTGATGTCCTTCTCATGCTTGGTCTCGATGATGAACACCACGCGCTTTACGTTGCTCTCGATGTGGAGCTTCTTTGCGCGGTTGTAGATGTCAACCAGAAGCAGGTTGTCAAGCAGCAGGTTCTTTATAAAGTTGTCCTTGTCAAAGCGTTCCTTGTAGGCAACCAAAAGATTCTGTATCTGGAATGCAGCCAGCTTGCCCACCATGTAGACATCGTCGCTGCCGCCTCTTGCCAGGAGAATGTATTCCAGCTGGTGATCGTCAAATACTTTGAAAAACTGATATCCCTGGATCACCTGGCTGTCCGCCGGCGAATCCACAAAGGCCAGTATCGAACTCTCATACTCCTCGGCATCCGTGAACGTGGACGCCAGCACCTTTCCCTCGGTATCACAGATACAAAGATCGATCCTCGTGATCGCTTTCAAGCCCTCAATATTCGTCTGGAGTATCTGATTTGATATCATAGCATTCTCTCCTTCTTGTAAATTTTCCCTATCTACTATATTATAGCAAAACGGCGAAAAATGAAAGGGATTTTTGTGAATTTTTTCTTACAAATACAACGGCGGACAGACCAACCAAACTCGGAAGGCCTGCCCGCCTCTGCGCCCAAAGCGCGTACTTTTCTGTATATCCCCGTCTCAGTCTTCCTGTTCCAGACGGTCAAACATCTCATCATCATAGAACTCGCGGATCGTCAGGTCAAAACCCTCGGCGATCTTTTTGATGTTCACAATTCCTGGGTTTTTGCTGCGCCCGTTGACGATACATTTCAAGGTGGACGACGGAATCCCTGTCTTGTAGGCCAGCGCATATAGACTCATACGGCGTGCTTTGCACAGCTGTTCAATTCTCTTCACGGTTGCTTCACATATCTGCATAATCGTCCTCCTTTTCTCCTCACCTTAGTGTACCCAAAAAAGGAAGGCAATTAGGTTGATATGTCATCTTTTTGCCGAAAAAGAAAAGCCCCTCCAGGGGCTTTTCACCGTTCTATTTTTTCTTTTTTCCCCAGACAATCACGCCTGTCAGAAGAATGGCTCCCACCGCCAGCGTCACCAGAGCGTTTCTTATGATCTCCCATAAGAAAGCTTGGCCGCAAGAAAGATGCTGGTCGGTCCGTCCGCGCCGCCGATCACAGATACGGCCGCCGAAGCGCCTTCCGGGCTGAACAGAATATCAACTCCCAGAAAAGCGCAGATGATGGCCCCGGCCAGAATCACCGCCAGAACCGCCACGCCTATGTATCCCAGACACTTTTTCATAACTTCCTGTCCGCTCCTTTCAGCTTTCACACAAAAACAATCATACGTTCTTTCTGTCTGCATACACCATACTACATTTCACACGCGCTGTCCATCCCTTTCCCGCATTTGTAAGCAATCGTAAGGAAATTGACATTTCCTGCGCAAGCCCTTAAAATAAAACCATAACCAGAGGATTTATAAAAGAGAAAGGATACATAACAACCATGGAAAAGTCAAAAGTATATTTCACCAATTTCCGCACCGTGGCCTTCGGCGACGGCCTCCCCACCAAGCTCAAAAAGCTCATAAAGATGGCCGGCATCGACCAGATCGATATGGAGAAAAAGTTCGTGGCCATCAAGCTGCATTTCGGAGAGTTAGGCAACATCAGCTACCTGCGTCCCAACTACGCCAAGGCGGTGGCCGACGTGGTGAAGGAGCTGGGCGGCAAGCCGTTTCTCACCGACTGCAACACCATGTATCCCGGCAGCCGCAAAAACGCCTTAGAGCACCTGGAGTGCGCCTGGGAAAACGGCTTCACTCCCCTGACCGTGGGATGTCCCATCCTGATCGGCGACGGCCTTAAGGGCACCGACGACATCGCGGTTCCCGTGGCGGGCGGCGAGTATGTAAAGGAGGCGAAGATCGGCCGCGCGGTCATGGACGCCGACGTGTTCATCAGTCTGACCCACTTCAAGGGCCACGAGATGACCGGCTTCGGCGGCGCCATCAAAAACATCGGCATGGGCTGCGGTTCCAGGGCCGGAAAGACCGAGCAGCACAGCGGCGGCACGCCCCATATTGTCGAGGAAAAATGCCGCGGCTGCAGAAAATGCGCGAAGGAGTGCGCCAACGGCGGCCTCGTATTCAATGAGACAACCAGAAAAATGGCCGTGGACACCAATGCCTGCGTGGGCTGCGGCCGCTGTCTCGGCGCCTGCAACTTCGACGCCATCGCCTTTGACAACGACAATGCCATCGAGGTGTTAAACTACAAGATGGCCGAGTACACCAAGGCCGTGCTGGACGGACGCCCCAATTTCCACATTTCCCTGGTGGTGGACGTCTCCCCCAACTGCGACTGCCACGGCGAAAATGACGCCCCCATCCTGCCGAACCTTGGCATGTTCGCGTCCTTCGACCCGCTGGCTCTGGATCAGGCCTGCGTGGACGCCTGTCTCGCGGCGGCTCCCATGCCGGGCAGCCAGCTGGCGGACAACATGGCCAGGGCCGATTTCTGCGATCACCACGACCACTTCAAGAACTCCACGCCGGAGTCCGAGTGGAAATCCTGCCTAAGCCACGCGGAGAAGATCGGCCTGGGACGCCGTGAGTACGAGCTCATCGTGATGAAATAATCCATCGGGAGGTATGAAAAAGTGAATATTCTTCTAACCAGCGATATCGAAGAGATTTTTAAAACGCTTCTCTCCTTCGGCGTGATTTTCGCCCTGCTCCAGTGCTTCTTCGGCTACCGGCTTATGAAGCTCTGGATCACGGTCATCGGGTTCCTGCTGGGCTTTACCGTCAGCTTCGTGGCCGCCGTCATTTTTACAAGCGACGATCTCACGATGCCGCTCGTACTCGGCGTCATCGTCGGACTTCTGTCGGGCCTTATCGCATTCCGGCTCTATTTAACCGGAGTGTTCCTGGTCTGCGGAATCAACGCCTTCATCGCCGTGCAGGCCATCCCTGTCCCGCAGGAGGAGGGCTGGGGACTGATCCTTCTGCTGGGCGGCATCGCCGCATTCTTCCTGGTGGGCCTCATCTCCCTAAAGCTGGCGCGGATGTGGATGATCTCGGTCACTGCCATCACCGGAGCGGCCAACGCCGTAAATGCCCTGCGCCCGTCTGTGGACGCCCTGGCCGAAAATGACGCCCTGTTCCTCGCCGCCGCCGGCGTCCTCGCCATCCTCGGCATCCTGGTGCAGAGAGCCATGATGAAACGGGCAGACGCGAAGAAGGCCGCGAAGGCTGAACGCAAAGCGGCAGATGGAAAAGAGTCGAAAGAACACGCCGCCGCACCCGCACCGGAACCTGCATCGCCCGCGCCGTCCGCAGACGGCACCCCGCTGCAGGCCGATCCGGAGAGCGCCCACCGCGCATCCGAGGATCTGGACTCCGCGATGGAGTCTCTGGAGACCTCCGGGAAAGAACACTGAAAATAAAAAAAGCGCCGATGCCAGCCGGATGATCCTTCACCCGCATCGCATCGGCGCTCTTTTATTCTCTCCCATCCACTACTCCCGTCCAGCAATCCGTCCGCTGCTTCTGTCAAGCTCCTCCGTCCGGTCCCGGCCCTGCGCATCGTAAAACCGGATTCCCTCCAGCGAAACAGCGCCCTCGGGAACCGCTTCGTCCACCGGGGTGCTCACCAGAAACAGCTCCCGCTCCGGAATCCCGATCTCATACACATCCCCCGTCTCCATCGCAAATTCCGCCGCCGCGATCTCCCCCTGGGGATTCCTTCCCAGAAACAGCAGGAATTTCTCTCCCCCTTCCTCCACAACGCCATTCATAAAACTCACCGTACCGTGGGAGGAGTGAAGAATCTTATATCTCCCCGTCCAGGTCAAACGGAATATATGTCAGAGACCCCAGCGTGAGCGGATCGTACATCTGGATATCATATTCATACGTCTCCGTCTGTCCCCTGCGCAGCCACCGGTCTGCCTCTGCCGCGAAATGATCCATCCCGGCGTCGATCGGATAGGAGAAATGATACCCCACCGCCGCCAGCGCAGCCACTGCCAGAGCAGACAGCCCCACCGCCATTTTTCCGGCTGCGCCGTGCCGCTTTTTCTCCATCTTCCGCCCTCCTTATTTCTTACTGATCCTCTCCAGCACATCCTGCAGCGCCTTCTGCCACTCCACGAAATTATCCTGCCCTTTCAGATACTCGAGGGCCTGCCAGTTGAGTCCGCCCGGCGTCATCTCCCCGGCCAGGTCCTCCAGAGATTCCGGCCAGTCCGCCGCCACCTGGGACAGCGCCCCGGTAAAGGAAGTCACGTAGGCCCGGGCCGTCGGCTCATCCAGGCCGTTGTCGCAGCACCAGCCCACCATCTTGGCCAGCAGCATATAGTAGGGGCTCATGAGCGCCGTGACCGTGCGCAGAAGCGCCATCTGCTCCGGCCGCTCCACCGCCACCACCGTACCGATGGCAGAGAGAAGCTCCTTCACCTCGTCCACCGGCGGATTTAAGACCACCGGCCCGATGCCCTGCGAACAGAACGGAAGCGGCACCACGTCCACCAGGAGCTTAAGCGGCCCCGCAATCTCCCGCACTTTCTGAAAATCCAGCATCGGAACCAGGTTGATCACCTTCTTCTCCGGCGTGAACGTAAGCTCCCGGATCACATCCAGCGCCTGCTCCGGCAGCACGGCAATGAAAATCCATTCCGCCTCGTCCACCACCTGCTGATTGTCCCTTGCCACCCGGACCATCTGCGGAAATTCCGCCGCCAGCGCCGCCGACTTATCCCGGCTCCTGGGCGAGACGATAATATCGATCCCCTCTCTTCCGCTCTTGCAGAATCCCGTCACCACATAGCTGCTGATGATCCCCGTTCCGATAAATCCAATGGTCATGTTCCATTCCTCCCTCTATAAAATCAGATATAAAAGCGTGAGGCAGAGCCCCAGACACACCAGCATTAAGCTGAACGAAAGGCTGGTGCCGAAAATCCCCGCAGTCTTTAAAAACATTTCCTCGATCTCCACCATCCGCGGGATCGCCGACCGCCGCTCGCGTTTTCTGAACGTCAGCCGGTCAAACAGAAGCGCCGCGTCGTCGCAGGCCAGCCCCGCCAGATAGCCGAGCCGGTCGCCGTCCAGGCGCTTGTACCGCTCTCTCGTCTGCCGGTGCGTCGTCTTCCTCGCCAGCAGAATCAGTCCGTCCGCCGCGTGATCCATCACACGCCCCACGAACCCGCACACCGCCGGCAGCGCGATCAGCATCAGCGGCCGGTAGATACTGTTTTCCAGATCCAGCCACCAGGCCACCGGTCCGGATAGCGCCGCCCGCCGTCCTTCTCCCACTCCGTCATCCACGGCCGCGCCACAAGCGCGTACACCAGAATACCGACCGCCAGAGAGATCGCCGCGCCCTTCAGATTTTCCAGCGAAAAATAGGGCACTTCCCCAAGTGCCTGCCGTCCGCCCAGAAATCCCTGGCCATAAAGCGCCATCTGATCCATGATTCTCTGCGGAAACAGCCCCATGGCCGGCAGAATCACCGCCGACAGCCCCAGAACCACGCGGCTCCTGCCGTCGAGATAGGAGCCCGCCATGCCGTCGTAAGCCATCTGCCGCTCGGGGTGCTTCTCCACAAACAGCACGACAAAGACTTTCATCATATACGCCGCGGTCAGTCCCCCGGCAAACAGAAACGCCGCCTCGACGAACCGCCACATGCCGGCGCCCAGAACCGCGTCCGCTGCCTGCATCTTAAGGATGCTCTCATGCAGCAGCGTCTTGCTCACATAGCCGTTCCATCCCGGCACTCCGGCAATTCCCAACGCCCCCATGAGGAACACGAACAGGAGAAACGGCTTGTTGCGCCCGAACCCGCGGATCTCGTCAAATCCCAGCTCCCCGAGATTCATGAACACCACGCCCGCCGCCATGAAAAGCAGCAGCTTGATGAGCGAGTGGTTCACCATGTGCAGAACCGTGCCCCGGACGGCCAGCTCATTGTCCCCGCCCAGCAGGGCGATGAGCGCCGCCCCCACCAGGATAAAACCGATCTGCGACATGGACGAGCAGGCCAGCGTCCGCTTCAGCTGGTTGGAAAAAAGCGCCAGCACCGCTCCCAGCACCATGGTGACCAGCCCCAGAATCAGAAGCCAGCTCCCCCACAGCCCATCCCCGGGAAACAGGTATACCGTCACCAGAAGAATCCCGAACACGCCCGCCTTCGTCAGTATACCAGACAGCAGCGCGCTGGCCGGCGCGGGAGCCACCGCGTGGGCCTTCGGCAGCCACACGTGAAGCGGGTAGCAGCCCGCCTTCGCGCCGAATCCCACCAGCAGGCAGGCCCCGGCCACGTAGAGAAGCGTCGGGCTGCCGAAAGCTCCGCCTGCAGCCGCAGCCTCTCCGGCCCCAAGCGCTCCAGACACCGGGCCTGCGCCCCGCACCAGCGCTCCCAGCGCCTCAAACTCCAGCGTCCCCGCCGCTCCGTACAGGAGAAACAACCCCATGAGCAACACCAGGCCGCAGGTCACAGCGATGGCCAGATAGGTGGCCGCCGCCCGCAGGGCCTCCTCTGTCTCCTCCTGCGCCACCCAGACGTAGGAGGTGAGCGACATGACCTCGAAAAAACAAACGCCGTGTAAAAGTCCGCCGAGAAAAACAATCCCTCCACCGAGGCCAGTGTCAGAAGCGTAAAAATATAGTATCTCCCCTGGTTTTCATGCCCCTCGAAATACGGGCCCGAAAACAGGGCAGTCATCAGCCACATAAACGCCGCGATCCCCCCGTAGAGCACACGGAAGCCGTCGCTTTTCAACCCGGCGCCCAGCCCGAACAGTCCCTTAATCGTCAGCGGACACTCCCCCGTCCCATCGCCGGAACACGCCAGCCATAAAACCATGAGAAATTCCGCCGCCGTCACCGCGCAGACCAGGAAATTCTTCCCGCTCCCGCGAATCCCCGCAGCGCGCCAAGAAGCAGCGCCCCCGCACAGGGCAGAAGAATCAGACCAATTAATATTGCATTCTGGCTCATATCACACCTCCTGCAATCTGCTCAAAATACTCCGCAAACGGAGCCGAACCGAAGCCAAAACCAACGATGATCAGCGCAAACACCACCAGCGGGACCAGCATCATCCATCCGGCCTCCCGGACCTCTCCGGAAGCGCCGGCGTCCGTTCCCCGCTCCGGGAACCAGGCCCGGAATACCACAGTCATCATATAGATGCCCGTCATAAGCGCCGAGTAGAGGAGCACCGCCGCCGCACCGAAGGAGAGGGCCGTCCCCACACCGAAGGCCGCCTGGGCAATCTTCCATTTGCTGACAAATCCGGCAAACAGCGGAATGCCCGTCAGCGACAGCGCCGTCACCGTAAAGCAGGCAAAGGTCACCGGCATCTTCCTCCCGATCCCGTCCAGCTCGTAGACGTACTGCCGCCCGGAGGCCGTCAGAACCGCGCCCGCGCTGAAAAATCCGCAGATCTTCATAAACGCGTGGAACACCAGATGACAGAGCGCCGCCACCAGTCCCAGAGGCGTCATCATGGAAGCCGCCAGCAGAATGTAGGACAGATTGCTGATGGTCGAGTACACCAGCCGGCGCTTAAAGTGAACCTCCTTCACCGCCATGGTGGAGCCATAAAGAATCGTGACCATGGCCGCCGCCATTACCAGATTCTGCGCCCAGGTCCCCTTAAGGAACTCCGTGCCGTAGCTGAAATAGGTAAGCCTCAGAATCGCGAACGCCCCCGATTTCACCACCGCCACCGCATGCAGCAGCGCCGTCACAGGCGTGGGGGCCACCGACGCGCTGGGAAGCCATCCGTGGCACGGAAACAGCGCCGCCTTCACACCGAAGCCAAAGTACGCCAGCACGTACATCAAAAGCAGCATATCCCTGCTCCCGCCGGCAATATGCTCGTGGAGCACGCCGCCGTACACGAAGTCCGCGCTGCTCCCGTAGGTGATGACAAACACCAGGCCGATGAACGCAAACGCCGCGCCGCCGATGGAATAGTAGAGATACTTCTCGCCGCCCGGACCGCCTCCGGCGTCCTGGTGTGGAGCACCAGCGGAAACGTGGCCAGCGTCAGAAGCTCATAGAACAGATAGAGCGTCACCATATTCCCCGCAAAGGCGATTCCTGCGGTCACCCCGTAAGTCATGGTGTAGTAGGCAAAAAATGTATTTTCCCTCTCCCCGTGCCTCATGTACTCGAAGGCGTAGAGCGTGGCAAAAGGCCACAGAAACGCGATGAGCCCGGCAAACACCTTTCCCAGCCCGTCCAGCCGGAAGAACACCCGGAGATTTCCGGTCAGCCGGTACAGGGTGAAGCCGTCCTCCCCCGTCCGCACTGTGAAAAGCAGCCAGAAAACCGCCAGGCTGGTGATGAGGGTAACCGCCTCCACCAGCAGATTTCTCCGCCGCCGGTTCTCGACCGGAAACGCAATCATAAGCGCTCCCGCCGCAATGGGAAACAGCACGGGAAACGCCAGAAAAATCCCACTCATACTCCGCCACCTCCTCCGAGCACCGCCGCCGCGGCCGTGCGGATCACCTGCATAAGCGGCTCCGGATACACCCCGATCCCCACGGCAAGCAGGGCCAGAATCACCATCGGAGCCGTCATCAGAAGCTTCGCCTCACAGGCGCTTCCTCCCCGTGCTCCCGCCCCGGGAGAAAGCCGCGCATCACCGGCGGGAACAGGTATCCGGCCGTTAAAAGCGCGCTGACTAAGAGCACCGCCGGCCCCAGCCAGGAAAACACACCCACCGGCGCGCGGAGGGCTCCCTCCGCCAGATACCATTTGCTCACAAACCCGCTGGCCGGCGGGATGCCCACCAGCGTCAGCGCGCCCGCCGCGAAGCAGGCCATGGTGACGGGCATCCGTTTTCCCATCCCCAGATACTTCTCCACCCGCTTTTCCCCGGTCTCATAGATAACCGCGCCCGCCGCCAGGAACAGCCCCGTCTTGGCCAGGCAGTGGAAAATCACGTGGGACAGCGCGCCCGCCATGGCCGCCGCGTCAAAGAGCGACAGGCCGAACAGAATATAGGAAACCTGGCTGACCGTCGAGTAGGCCAGGCGCTTCTTCATCACCTTCTCCTTATAAGCCATCATGGAACCCATGAACACCGTCGCCAGGGACAGGCTCATCCAGAGCGTCTGCACCCAGGTCCCGGCTAACGTCTCCGCTCCGATGACAAAGTACACCACCCGGATCAGCGCCAGGACGCCGGACTTCGTGATGATTCCGGAGAGCACCGCGCTGGCCGGAGCCGGAGCCGCCGGATGGGCCGTGGAGAGCCACCCGTGCATGGGAAACATGCCCGCCTTCGTGCCGAAGCCCACAATCATAACCGCCGACACCAGAAGAACCGTATTTCTCATGTCCCCGTCCGCCAGGCCGCCAAGAATCCCGCCGGCCTTAAAGGTCAGATCCCCCAGCTGGTACGCGAAAAACATAACCCCGAACAGCGCCATAAACGCCCCCGCGATAGAGTAAAACAGATATTTCGCCCCCGCAAACAGCGCCTCGCCGGTCTGCTCGTGGAGCACCAGCACCACGGAGGTAAAAGCCATGATCTCAAACAGCACATAGAACGCCGGCAGCGTGGCCGCGAAATCCAGCCCGATGAGCGCCCCGAACAGGATGAGATAAAATCCCAGGAACCGCTCCTCATGCTCCAGCATCTTCAGATATTCAAAGGAGTAGACGCCCGCCAGAAGCCAGATAAACGCCGTCAGACAGGCAAAGATCTGCCCCACCCCGTCCACGAAAAAGGACAGCGCGACGCCCTCCGTCAGCTCCCACAGAACAAACCCGCTCCCGGGCCGGGCCGCCGCCCCCAGGACAAACGCGCAGTTTACGGCCAGCGCCAGAAACACATACGCCATTTTTGCGCCCCGGCTCTTAATAAACGGGCCGGCAATCCATATGAAAATTCCCGCTGCCACCGGAAACACGATGGGCAGCAAAACCATTGTATCCTGCTGCATACTCTCCTCCCCGTCAGCCAAACATCGAAAGCCCCTCGGTTATGGCATCCACAATGGGCTGTGAGCCCAGCCCCAGCACCAGATTGAGGACGATAAACAGGGCCACAGACAGCTGAAATTGTACCGACGGCCTCACCCGCAGATAACGGCCCTCGCTCTCCCCCGGCGTGTAGATGGCGATCACCAGCCGGAGAAAATAGATGGCGTTTAACACCGAGCTTATGGACAGCGCCAGAATCGTCACCACCATCTTATAGGGATGCTGGGTGGCCGCCGTCGCAAACAGAAGCTTGGAGATAAATCCCGACAGCATCGGAAAGCCGACCATGGAGAAGGCCCCCACGGAGAAGGCAAACCCGGCCATGGGATTGCGGTAGGCCGCGCCCCTAAGCCCCTGCCGGTCGTAGCGCCCGTCCGACACCTCATAGAGCCCCACGGAGCTGATGAAAAGCAGGGCCTTCGTCGCCGCGTGGGTGAAAATGTGGAACACCGCCGCCACCATCCCCGCGCTGGTTCCCAGCCCGATTCCCATGTAGATATATCCGATCTGCGCCACCGAGGAGTAAGCGATCATCCGCCTGGTGTCCTTCTCGCTGATGGCACTCACCGACCCCATAATCATGCCGATGATGCCGAACACGAACAGCAGATCCACGATGCGGCTGGCGATGACGTGCTCATAGCCCAGCACGCGGTAAAAATCTTGATGAGCAGAAACACATAGCCCTTGGACACCAGCCCCGAGAGAATCGCGCTGGCCGTCGGCGTCGCGTAGCCGTAGGTGTCGGGAATCCACGAGTGGAACGGATAGAGCCCGCTCTTGATGGCCAGTCCCACGGAAATCACCGCGATCACCATGAGGAGCGGAACCTCATACTGCCCCGTCTCCACCAGCGTCTCCACGGCCTCCCTGGCCGGGGACATGAGAAGGTGCCCCGTGATGTCGTAAAGAAGGCTTAAGCCGATCAGAAACAGGCCGGAGCCCATCTGGCTGATGACCATGTAGCGGATGGCCGCCACGAAGCCCTTGCCCCTCTGGCGAATCATAATCATGCCGCAGGCGCGATGGTGTTGATCTCCACAAACACATAGGCCGTGAACAGGTCGTTGGTGTAAATCATCGCCAGCAGGGAGCTTAGCATCAGATCGACCATGATGAAAAACAGGTTGGTCTTCGCCGGCTCCACATCCACGAAAATCCAGTTCATCCCGCCGACGATGGACAGCAGCATGACCACGCCGAAGATGGTGGCCGTCAGCGCCTCCAAAACCCCGGCCCGGATCTCATTTCCCCAGGGCGCGGGAAAATGTCCCATCATATAGGTGTAGCTCTCCCCGGTCCGCAGCGTCCACACGAGAATCGCCGCCGACATGGCGATCACCGCAGTCACCAGGCACAGGCTCACACGCTTCGCCCACTTTCCATCGAGCACCGAGGACACGATGCCCGCAAACATGGAAAGGATGATGGAAAAGAACGGAAAATTCTGCACAAACTCCATCTACCGTTCCTCCTTCCGGTACTGCATCAGGATCTCGTCGATGTCCAGCGAGCCGTACCTCTGATAAAGCCGGATGGTCAGCGACAGCATGATGGCCGTCACGCTGACACTCACCACGATGCCGGTGAGCACCAGGCCGCTGGGAATGGGATTGATGTACGCCGAGGCGTCCTGTATGCCGTCCACGATGATGGGAACCTTGCGCCCCTCGATATATCCCTTGGCCGCCAGGAACAGGTACACCGCCGTGTCCATGATATTGAGCCCCATAATTTTCTTGATCAGATTTCTGTGCAAAAGGAGCATGGTAAAGCCCACGCCGAACAGGATCATGGACGCCGTCTCCTCCACATTCATCAAAAGATGCGCCGCCATTTTCACATCCCTCCTTTCGGAACAGGCATAGAACGTATACATGGTACAGGCCACCACCATGCCCACGCAGATGTTGAGCGGCAGAATCAGCCCGCTGCTTATGATGGCCCCGGGCGTCCCAAGCGGAATGCCGCTGGGGATGTGGTTCGCCCCGGTGAAAAATGAGTAGCTCTTGGCGAGGCAGTAAAACGACAGCGCCGCCAGCGTGATTCTCCGGTAGCGCTTCTCCGTGAAAATCTCCTCCGTCTTCTTGAAGCCGAAGGCATTTAAGTAGAGAATCAGCCCGGAGCCCAGCACAGCGCCGCCGGAGAAGCCTCCGCCCGGCGACAGATGGCCGTTCAACACAATGTATATCCCGAAAATAAAAATCAGCGGAACCAGAATAAACGCCACCTGCTGTAAAATGACGTCGTTCTTCGGCTCATAGTAGCGGTCGTCCGCGTCCGCCAGACGCCGCTTTAACTGCCCGCTGCTGCTCCCCAGATCGATTCTTAAGAGTATGAGCACGCAGCAGGAGGCGATAAACAGGACGCAGGACTCGCCGAAGGTATCAAAGGCCCGGTAGTCCAGGATCATGCCCGTGACCACGTTGACCGCGCCGGTCTCCTGAAGCCCCGACTCGATGTAGCGGGCGGACACCTCGTTGTTGTTGGGGTTTGACGGGTTTCCGGTCACCGGCAGATAGCTCACGGTCCAGAGAAGCACCGCGATGATGCCAAAGCACAGGATGGCCGACATGACCTTGTAGAACACCCGGAAGAATTTCATGTTCAGATTTTTGTCTGTGTTGTAGACCGCTTCCTCGATCTTTTGGTAGTCGATGGGAATCTGGACAACCTTTTTCGTCTCCTGTCCAGGCCTCTTCACCTCCACGCGGCCCTGCAGCGGGTCGGTCTCCCCCTCCATCCAGCGCTCGAATCTGCGCCAGCCGCTGTTTTCGTAGTTATCCCTCTCTCTGCTCATGGTCGTCCTCCTTTCGGACCGCGTGTATCTTCTTGAGCGTCACGAAGAACAGCACGCTGGTGACCCCGGCTCCCACCGCGGCCTCCGTGATCGCCAGATCCGGCGACTGCAGAAGCACCCAGATCACCGCCATGATCAGGCTGTAGGACATAAACACGATGATGGACGCCAGAAGGTCCTTCACAAAGCACACGGACACCGCGCAGGCAATCAGACAGCACAGCAGCACAATCTCAAATATCTTCATGTCCCTTCACCTCGATTTCTCCCAGATCCTCATCCGTGGTCGCCTCCAGGCGGCTGATCATATGCCCCGCCACCGGGCTGGCGACCCAGAAAAATAAGACGACCAAAAACAGCTTGAGCGCGTCAAACCCAGGGCCGGCAATGACGATCAGCCCCAGAAGCACAAACAGGATCCCCAGCGTATCCCCCATGGCCGCCGCGTGCATCCGGTTCAGCGCCCGGTCGAAACGGTTGACTCCGAACGTGGCCAGAATCAGAGTAATAACGCCGGTGATGATGAAAATAGCTGCGACAATAAACTGAATCCACTGCAAAATCATGGGGTCACCTCCTTATGCTCCTGCTCCGGTGTCTCCGCGCCCTTCTGGCTCGCCAGATTGTCGTCGATAGCCAGATTGTCCGCGCGGATTCCCTTTCTCTGCAGATATACGCCCGTGTAAACCTTGCACAGCACCACCACCGCCAGAAAACTGATCATGGCGTAGATCAGACATACGTCCACCAGGTAATTTTCCCCCAGGTACACAGAAAGAATCGCAATCAGAATAATGGTCAGCGTGCCGATCATGTTCACGGCGATGATGCGGTCGGCGATCTTCGGCCCCAGCACAGAGCGGATGATCCCGCAAATAATGAGCACCGCCAGAATCAGCATACTTCCGATGAGAAGCACATCATATGCCCTTTCAATGATTTCCATGTCTCTTAAGCGCCTCCATTCTCTCCAAAAGCTGCACGAACACGGAGTTCTCGATGCCCTCCGCCAGCTCCTTATCCAGACAGTGGACACAGAACACATCTCCCTCCACCGACACCGTGATGGTGCCGGGCGTCAGCGTGATGGAGTTGGCAAGGATCACCTTCGCCATGTTGGTCTTTAAATCCGTCTTAAAATACACGAGCATGGGCTCGGGAACCAGGCGCGGGGAGAGGATCATCCGCAGCACGCAGACATTCGCCTTGACGATCTCCTTCACCAGCACCCAGAAATACGCGCCGGACAGGGGAACAATCCGCCAGAAATACCGCTCTTTCTCCCAGCTGTAGTCCATAAAACGGCAGATAAAAATAAAAAAGTACGGCTGATATCACAGCGCCGAACACGCATATTTCCAGCGTGATTCTGCCGTTTAATATCAGCCATACCAAGAAAAATAACACTAACATAGGACACCGCCCCTCTCAGAGTCCCCCTCTGAACACTTTCGCTTACACACCATCATACCACTTTCTGGCGGATGGGGCAAGTTTTATAGAGTGGGGCGGGAGTCTTTAAAAAACATTTTAATAAAGCGGATACTTCCCGCAGATCTTCTCCACTTCGCCGCGGATATAATCTGCCTTCTCCTCGAACTCCGTCGCAGCCAGCCAGATCAGATGGGCGATCACCTTCATGTCCTCCTCCTTAAGGCCTCTGGAGGTCACGGCCGGGGTGCCGATGCGCACGCCGGAGGTCACGAACGGGGATCTGGGATCATTGGGAACCGTGTTCTTGTTGAGGGTGATATACACCTCGTCGCAGCGGTTCTGCAGCTCCTTGCCGGAGATCTCCATGCC
Organism: Clostridia bacterium UC5.1-2E3; assembly: GCA_001304875.1. Lineage (GTDB taxonomy): Bacteria > Bacillota > Clostridia > Lachnospirales > Lachnospiraceae > Ventrisoma > Ventrisoma faecale. Next base: position 8,636 of record BBZO01000035.1, on the reverse strand, counting down.
CCGCAGATCCACTAACATCAGATGGTTGTCCGTCCCGCCGGTCAGGATCTTGAAGCCCTCGTTCTTAAGAGACTCCGCCAGCACGGCCGCGTTCTTCACCACCTGCTCCTGGTAGGTTTTAAACTCCGGCTTTAACGCCTCGCCGAAGCAGACGGCCTTCGCCGCGATGATGTGCTCCAGCGGGCCGCCCTGCGTACCCGGGAAAATGGCTTTGTTGAAGTTAAACTTGTCCGCCGCTGCCTGGTTGGCCAGGATCATGCCACCTCTCGGCCCGCGCAGGGTCTTGTGGGTCGTGGTGGTCACCACGTCGGCGTAGGGGATGGGGCTGGGATGAAGGCCCGCAGCCACCAGGCCCGCGATGTGGGCCATGTCCACCATCAGATAGGCGCCCACCTTGTCCGCCACCTCGCGGAAGCGCTTGAAGTCGATGGTGCGGCAGTACGCGCTGGCGCCGGCGATAATGAGCTTCGGCTTCGCCTCCACCGCGATGCGCTCCAGCTCGTCGTAATCGATATATCCCTCGTCGTTGACGCCGTAGGGCACGATGTTGAAATACAGTCCGGAGAAGTTCACGGGACTTCCGTGGGTCAGATGTCCGCCGTGATCCAGGTTCATGCCCATCACTGTGTCGCCCGGCTTTAACATCGCGATAAACACCGCCATGTTGGCCTGCGCGCCGGAATGGGGCTGCACGTTGGCGTAGTCACAGCCGAACAGCTTCTTCGCCCGCTCGATGGCCAGGGCCTCCACCTCATCCACGCACTGGCAGCCGCCGTAGTAGCGCTTGCCCGGGTAGCCTTCCGCGTATTTGTTGGTCAGCACGGTTCCCATGGCAGCCATCACCGGCTCAGAAACGATATTCTCAGACGCGATGAGCTCCAGGTTTCTTCTCTGACGGTCGCACTCGGCCTTCACCATGCGTCCCACTTCCGGATCATACTGCTCGATTAAATCCATCACTTCATTTACCATTTTCTCTAGTCTCCTTTGCAAAATGATCTAACAGCGTTTTCTTATATCATACACGAAAATCCCGAAAATAAAAATCCCATTTCATCGAATTTTATAATTCTTTATGACAACCTGCAGATTCCGGTTCCCGTTGTACTCGTTGACCGACGGATAATAGGTGATATCGATCTGCCGGCGGCTCCCCAGCTCCGCGGCAAACGCCTCTCCGTCGCAGAAAATCAGCCCGTCCATGGCCGTCCCGTCGCCGCTCACTAACGACAGCCGCACCACGTTGGACTGCTTTCCCATGACGCGGAAGCTGCGGATCATGAGGCCTTTCTCCGCAAACAGGGGCTTTTCATTCCCCTGTCCGAAGGGCTCCAGAAGATCCAGCTGGTGAATCAGCGGTTCGCTCACATACTGGATCGGCATGGGCACGTCGATCCAGACCTTCGGGATGAAATCCTCCTCCGTGAGCTGTGCCTGCTCGTTTAGACGCCGGCGGAACTCCTCCACATTTCTCTCCTCCAGCGAGAGCCCCGCCGCCATGGGGTGCCCGCCGAACTTAAGAAGCAGCTCCTTCACCTCCGTCAGCGCCAGGAACATGTGGTAGCTCTCGATGGAGCGCCCCGAGCCCTTGACGCACTCCTCCCCCCTCGTCAGCACGATGGAGGGCTTGCAGTAGGTCTCCCTGAGCCGCCCGGCGATGATTCCCGCCAGGGACTCGTGGCAGTCGGGCAAAAATACCACCAGCACCTTGTCCCGGCTGTACTGCTCGTCCACGATCCGGCAGGCCTCCTTCGTCCCCCGAAGCGTCATGTCCTTGCGCTCCGCGTTAAGCTCCGTGAGCGTCTGGGCCAGACGGTCAGCCTCGTCCTCATCCTCCGCCAGCAGAAGCCGCAGGGCCAGCTTGGCCGTCTGCAGCCGGCCGCCCGCGTTCAGACAGGGGCCGATGATAAAACCGATGTGGTAAGCCTTTATGTCCGCCCGGTCCAGGCCATTTTTTTCAACCAGCTTTAAAAGCCCCCGGTTGTCTGTAGTCTTAAAATCCGCAAGCCCCAGCTTCACCACGATGCGGTTCTCATCCTTCAGCTTCATCACATCGCCCACCGTGGCCACGGCGGCAAAAATCAGAAGCTTCCTCCACTCGCCCTCCGGCACGCCGGCCGCCTCGTAGAGCGCCTGCACCAGTTTCCAGGCCACCATGCCGCCGCAGATCTCCGGGAACGGATAGCCGCAGTCCGCCTGCTTGGGGTTCACCACCGCATCCGCCGGAGGAATTTTCTCTTTTCCCTCGTCCAGCGGAACGTCGTGGTGATCGGTCACCACCACCGCCATTCCCAGCTCCCTGGCTCTCTCGATCTGCGTGTACGCAGAAATGCCGTTGTCGCAGGTGACAATGAGCTCCACGCCATCCGCCGCGGCCTGCTCGATGATGCTCTCGTTGATCCCGTAGCCGTCCTTCACGCGGTCAGGAATCTCATAGTCCACCCGCGCCCCCAGCCGCCCCAGGCCCTTCAGCAATATGTAGGTAGAGCAGACCCCGTCGATGTCATAGTCGCCCACAATGCGAAGCCTTCTCCCCTCCCGGATTGCCCCGAGAATGATCTGCACCGCCCGGTCCATGTCCTTCATCAAATGGGGCTGTATAGATCCGAAAGCCCGCCGGACAGATACCTCCTTATGTCCTCATCGCTCTCCACGTCCCGGTTGCGGATAATCCTGGCCACCACCGGGCTCACCGAAAACTGTTTTCCAATGCGCTCAAAATCCGCGCGCTTCGTGTGAAGCATCCATCGTTCCTCACCCATGCGGGTCTCGCCTCCTGTATTTTCTATGATTTGCCGTACTCAGTACTCGCCCCCGTGCTGTTTAAGCCACCGTCTTCGCTCCCGCCAGTCCGGCAGCACCGTCTCCACCACCGCCCAGAACCGGGGCGAGTGGTTCATCTCCACACGGTGCGCCAGCTCGTGGACCACCACATAGTCCAGAATCTCCTCCGGCATCAGCGCCAGCTTCCAGTTGAAATTCAGATTTCCCCGCACGCTGCAGCTGCCCCAGCGGGTTCTGCTGGCGGACGCTGATCCGGCCGTAGTCCACGCCCATGACCGCGGAAAAGTGCGCCGTCCGCCGGGCGAAGAGCTCCCTGGCCCTCGCCTTGCCCTCACGCACCTGCGCGTCCGTGTACGTTCTCGGTTCCACATAGGAAGCCAGCGCGGCGGCCACGTGCCGCTCCACCCAGGCGCTCTCCCGCTCCAGGAACCGCTCCGCCTCCTTCCAGGACGTCCGCAGCGGAACACGGATCACCACCTGGCCGTCCGCCTTCACCTGGACCGCCAGGGTTTTCCTGGACGAGCGTATAATCTGAAAGGGAATCCTAAGATTCCCTTTCTCCAAAATTCCATCTTTTTTAATCAGATTTCCTGCCATTATGACACTCCCGGTCCTATCTCAATCTCCGGAGCCTTCGTTGACTGCAGCGGCCCCGAAACGCCCGGCCCGCCGTGGATGCCCTCGATCACCGGGGCCTGTGTCTCCGGCGGAGCAGTCTCCACAGGAACTTCCTGCACAGGCGGGGGCAGAACCACCGGCACGTGGATCTCCCTGGTCTCCGTCTCCGCAGCGCGGGCGGAAACTTAGCCGGTTCCTTCCCGTCGATGAACTGCATCATGGCCTGTTTCCATATCCTGGACGGATAGGTGGAGCCCCAGAGCGCCGAGGAGGATCTGGCTGATCGTAGCCGACCCACACGGAAATCGTGTAGTACGGCGTCATGCCGCAGAACCAGCCGTCCTTTCCGTCGTTGGTGGTGCCCGTCTTTCCGGCCGCCTCGATCTCAGATCTCCATCCCATTCCGGCCGCCGTGCCGTGGGAGACGACTCCTTTCAGGATATCGACCATCACCATGGATTTATCCTCGGAGTACACCCTCGTCTCCTCCGCTTCCCTGTAAATATCGCTGCCGTTTTTGTCCAGCATACTCACCAGGCAGGTGGGATTTCTGTAAAGACCGCCGTTCACCAGCGTGGCGTACGCACCCGCCATCTCCTCAGTCGTGGCGCCGTATGTGAATCCGCCCAGCGCCGTGGCCGGATAATAGTCCCCCGGCACGATGTTGTCGAACCGCATCTTTGTCAGGAATGACATGCCGTACTCCGGCGTGATGTCCACGTAGACGGACCACGCAACGCCGTTCCTGCTTCGCTCCACACCATTTCGCAGCGACATGGCCGGGCCGGTCAGTGTAAGCACATCCACGCCGGACTCCTTCGCCTTTGACACATCGATGTCGTAGACCACAGAGTTTGAAGTGTATCCCTTCTCCAGCGCCGGCGCATACACGAGAATCGGCTTGATGGCGCTTCCCGGCTGCCTGAAGCTCTGAAACGCCCGGTTCAGCGTGTAGGTCGTCACCTCCTGGTCGCGGCCGCCCACGATGGCAACCACCTTGCCAGTCTCATTGTCAATGGCCGTTGCCGCGCCCTGCAGCGCGTAGATGCCGCTCTCAGCCACCTCGTCGGAGAAGGAAAGCCCCTCGTCCACCGCCTGCTGGAGCACCGTCTGCAGCCCCGGCTCCAGCGACGTGTAAATCTTATATCCGCCGGTGTAGAGCTTATACCGGGCCGCATCGTAGGACTCATTATATTTTGCCGTGTACTCCCTGTACGCCTCGTCCGTGCGGAAGCCATACTGGAACTCAAAGCCGTCCTGCTCCATCAGATAGCGCACGGCACAGTCGATGGCGTAGGTGGTCTGATAATTTTTAAACTCAGTGGGCGGGCGCGTCACCACAATCTCCTCGGCGACCGCCTCCTCGTACTCCTCCCTGGAGATAAACCCGCACTCCATCATGTCGTCCAGAATCTTGTCACGTCTCTTCAGCGCATTGTCCGGATTTTGTACGGATTATAGTAGGTGGGCCGGTTGGGAATCGCGCAGATGTACGCGATCTGGCTCAGGCTCAGCTCATCGGCGCTCTTGTTGAAATAGCCTCTGGCCGCCGCCTCCAGCCCGCAGTATGTATTCGCAAAGCTGATGTCATTGACGTAGAACTCCATGATCTGTTCTTTCGTGTATTTTTTCGTCAGCTCCAGCGAGATCATGATCTCCTTGATCTTTCTTATAATAGAAACCTCTCTGGTGAGGAACTGGTTCCGCACCAGCTGCTGCGTGATGGTGCTGGCGCCGTGCATCTCCTCTCCCTCGGTGCGCAGGAAATTAATCCCCACGCGCAGGATTCCCTTCATGTCGATTCCCGGATTCTCCCAGAACGACCTGTCCTCGATGGCGATAAAAGCGTCAATGGCATACTGCGGAATCTCGTCATACTCCAGGTACGCGGAATCCACATCCAGGGAAAGCTTCGCCAGCTGATTCCCCCGGCGTCGTAAATATAACTGGATTCGTCCAGCCGGAAATCATCTGGCGTGCTGTCCGCCACCAGAACCTCCGCTTCCTTCTTATATTCCAGATACATGGGATACAGCTTGTAGACGCCGATCCAGGCCGCCACAAGGAAGCATGCCACCAGACACACAAGAATCGTCGAGAAAAATCCTTTTATTAATTTTAGTAAGTATTTTCCCAGTTTCATCTGCGAACCTCTCAGCTCTTAGGTATAGTCCTATATATTATATACGCTCCATAAGAGAATAACAACAGAAATTTTACCGGAGCAGCTGAATTAAAATGCCCCCAGCGTCAGCATCAGCGCCCCGCAGGACCGGGTCACGATCTGCGCGAACGGCAGAAGCTCCATGCGCCCGGCGCTGCTTAACACCGCCACATTTCCCGAGCCTCCCATATTGGTGGTGCACATTCCCGCCGCGATGGCAGACTCAATGGGATAGAACCCCACCAGCTTTCCCAGAAAAAACGCTGAAGACGTAATGACCGTCACGATGGCGACAATGGAAATCAGATAAAACAGCGTCATGCTGGCCATGATCGTATTCAGATCGATCAGCGTGATACCGATTCCGGCTAACGCCGCGCTGGTCCAGCTGTGTATGGCAAACTGCCCCCACTGCCTGGCGCCGTCCTCCAGCTCCTCCGGAAACAGGCGGGTACATTTTACCAGGATCACAAGAATGATCATCCACGCGTAGGTAGGAATCACCGAGATCCAGTTATTTAAAAGCGCCCCCAGCTGATAGAAGCCAAGCGCCACCAGAAGGCCGACGCACAGCCCCTTGATCGTCGGAACGACCGCCGCCTGCTTCTCCACCGGATTTCCGTCGTTCACCAGCTGCCCGTTGCCGGTCAGATCCTTCCGCCTCTGACCCAGATTATTGATAAGGCCGCCGAACACGATGGCCACGCAGTTGCCCATCACCGTGGCCGGGGCCATCCTCGTGAGCATCTCACCCGCGTCGCCGCCCAGAACATCGCCGTAAATCACCGACAGCGGCACCGTGCCCGCGGTCATTCCGCCGCTGGTCATGGGAACGCCGATAAAAAGGATCCCTTCCATGAAGCCGTCGCCCATGATGATTCCCACGACGCCGGAGAGCAGCACACCCAGAGCCAGCGAGACCACCGCCACCGGCAGAAGCCGGACCGTGGCCCGCAGAAGCAGGTTCCGGTCGATGTTGAACAGGCTCCCCGTGATCAGCGCCGCGATGTAGAATACCAGAAATCCTTCCTCATTGATAAACTGATCCACCATGTGATAGGTCTGGTCCGGAATCAGCCCGGCCGCCTGTATCACCGCCGAGCCCAGAATGCAGATGACGGAACCGCCCAGGTAGGTGCGCACCACCGGCACGTGATTTCCCACGGCGTTCAGCCCCTCCCCCAGGACCATCAGAAACAGAAACGCTTCCACCAGGCCGCTCGGCAGGCAGTCCGTATACATGGAAACAATGAGGAGGCCCACCAAAAACAGATAAAACGGCAGTCGAATGCCAACCACCTCAAATCCGCCCTTCTCTCTGTCCGCATTTCCACTCATAGCGTTCCTCCTCTGAAATTTAATTATAATTTTACAGGAAACGAAAATCCCTGTTAAACCAAAAAGAGCATCTGAAACATCAGATGCCCTCTCAATACGTGCGCGAGAAGATTCGAACTCCCGACACCTTGGTCCGTAGCCAAGTGCTCTATCCAGCTGAGCTACGCGCACATAATATTTGGTTCTGCCGAGTCATCCTCAACAGCGAATATTATTATATAACAAAGATTTCAGCTTGTCAATACTGTCGTGCAAATATTTTCCTGCGCCGCTTACATCTGTTTCCGCACAATTTTATACTCGTCATTGGAGCGGAAATACGGGCATGCATTCTGCCGCCCGGTCAGGAAACGGACCATCTCGTCCTCGTCCAGATCCTGGTCGCAGACATAGTATTCGTAATCTTCGTCGTAGACATAGTTGCTGCAGTACTCACAGCTGGTCGTCTCTGTCTTTTTAAACATCGTGTTCCCTCCGTCAGAAGCGCTTGATGGTGTCCTCCGAATCATCGCTGTTATTCTCAATCTTCCGGATCACCAGATAATAGCTCACCTTGTCGTTGACCTGCACCAATACCCGGTCGCCCACCTTGTGGCCGCGGATGGCCTTGCCGATGGGGGACTCGATGCTCACAAGATTTTTCAAGGAATTTCCGCGGATGCTGGTCACCAGCTTGTAGGTCTCCTCCGCGTCGTCCTCCTCGAAATACACGGTCACCCAGTTATTGATCCCCGCCTCGTCTGATTTGGAAGAATCGGAAATGACTCTGGCATTCTTTAACATCCTCTCCAGATAGCGGATGCGGCTCTCGTTGGCGTTCTTGTCCTTTTTCGCCGCGTAATACTCGAAGTTTTCGCTCAGATCGCCCTGCGCCCTCGCCTCCTTCACGGCCTCGATGGCATCCTTCCGCACCACCAGCTTGCGGTACTGGATCTCCTCCTCTATCTTTTTACGTCGCTTCTCGTAAGCTGCTCTCCCATCGTTTTCGCACCTCTCATCGTCAGATCAGCAAAACCTGTTTCTTATAATAAAAAAGAAGCCCATCTGTGGACTTCTCGCGCTCTGAACACGCGGCATCAATCAATGCTTTTTACTGCCGCAGACCGGAATCGAACCGGTACGGGGGGTAAGCCCCGCAGGATTTTAAGTCCTGTGCGTCTGCCAGTTCCGCCACTGCGGCATATCCATGTGTTTACATGGAAATGGGACCTATAGGGCTCGAACCTATGACCCTCTGCTTGTAAGGCAGATGCTCTCCCAGCTGAGCTAAGATCCCAAGAAAACGACCCGGATGGGACTCGAACCCACGACCTCCGCCGTGACAGGGCGGCGCTCTAACCAACTGAGCCACCGGGCCAAATCATTTACTTGACTTATGTCTGTATTATTCTGTTCCTCTGGCGATTCCCTTTGGAAAATGGACCTTCGGGGACTCGAACCCAGGACCGACCGGTTATGAGCCGGTTGCTCTAACCAACTGAGCTAAAGGTCCAAAGTAAATAATCGCAAGCCGATGATCGGACTCGAACCGATAACCTGCTGATTACAAATCAGCTGCTCTGCCAATTGAGCCACATCGGCATCAAGTGACCCCAACGGGAATCGAACCCGTGTTACCGCCGTGAAAGGGCGATGTCTTAACCGCTTGACCATGGGGCCAAATTTTTCACTGCTCTGTTATAATACCATAGATACGAAATCCTGTCAAATAATCTCCGTAAAATAACAAAAA
>BBZO01000034.1 GCA_001304875.1 Clostridia bacterium UC5.1-2E3 | reverse complement strand
CGGCGGCCTTCCCGGGCCTCCCTGCGGAGTTCCCCCGGTCTGGGCTGCCCGGATCATCCTCGGCGGGTCGGGCAGGGCCTCGCCCATCTCGGCGGCCCACTGTGATGTACGCCCCATACGCCTCAGCGCCTGGGACTCCACAGGCGCGTCCGGCCCTTCCGCCGGGGACACGCTGGCCGCGGAAACCTGTCTCCGCTCCATCCGCTCATAAAAGCCGGGTTCCCCCCGCATACCGGCTTCCCCGTTCATCCCGGCGGGAGAAGCGGCTGCGTTTCCGCCCAGCTCATAGGTCTCCACCCGCTCGAACTCCTCGACGGAAAGCGGATTCTGGCGGCCGCCGATTCACGCTCGATGTCCTGGCAGATCTGGCGGCAGATGCGGTCCAGCATGACGCGGTCCGGATATTCGTCGTACATGGGGCTCCCCTCATACTCCATCCTGTCGCAGACGGCCTCCACCTTGCTTGATAGCCCTTGATGGCCGCAGGATACATACTCTTAAAGTATTCAAAATCTCTCTGCGTTTCGTGCACGGATTCAATCACTCCCTTCTATACATTCTATCCTATGCGCAAAAAGAGCCGGAAAGGACTGTCCTTCCCGGCTCTTTGCAAATTCTTCCGCCAATTATATAAAATCTATGCCTTCTTTCCCGGATAAACGCCGCGTGCCACCAGCCCGCTGATCGCATCCACCACGGCCTGCTTATCCTCCTTGTAGGTGACGCCGAACCATTTATCCCTGGTCTCCAGAACCTTCACCGTCGCGCGGCCCGCCTTGATTAACTGATCGATAACCGCCGGGAGCAGATACTCCGACTTGATATCGCCCTCCTTGATGCCGTCCAGGAATTTCGGGAATCCCTGTTCCAGCTCAGAAAGAAATGCCGCCGGCAGTCCCCACATGTTCATGGAGACGTGCTGATCGAGGGAAACGCTCACCGGGTTCCCGTCCTTATCCTCGGCGCGCAGCCCGCCGCCGGTGCGCTCGATGTTGTAGGTCTCGGTCACGTCCTCCAGCATCCCGTCGCCGCCCACCTGGCAGACGCCGCGGGTCACCGTGCCGTTGTCGCTCAACGTGTTGGCCAGAATAAAGCCGGCCATACACATGTCGTAGGTCTCCCGGCCCTCGTCCATCTCGTTCACCATGTAATCGTGAATCTTCCTGAATGCGTCCTTGCCGTAATAATCATCGGCATTGATCACCGCAAACGGCTCGTTCACCAGCCCTTTAATGGAGAGCACCGCCTGCCCCGTGCCCCAGGGCTTTTTACGTCCCTCCGGAACCGTATATCCCTCCGGCAGATCCGCAAGCTCCTGGAACGCATATTCCACATGAACCAGCTTCTCGATCCGGTTTCCGATAATCTCCTTAAAATCCTTCTCCAGATCCTTCCGGATAATAAACACAATCTTGTTAAACCCGGCCTCCAGCGCATCGTAAATCGAATAGTCCATGATAATCTCGCCGTTCGGCCCCACCGGCTCCAGCTGCTTGATGCCGCCGCCAAACCGGCTGCCAATTCCAGCCGCCATAATCACCAGCGTCGTATCTTTCATAATCTCTGTTCTCCTATTACAATAAAAACAATAAAATAAAAAATTTCTGATTTAAGAATACCAGAAATGTTCATATTCCGCAAGACAAACCGGCACAAAACCGTGCGCAGACCGGCACGCAAAAGGGTGTGCAAAAGGACTGCCGCAGCCTTGCCGCGGCAGTCCCTCTCACAGCCGGTCTCACTGGCGCTCACTGTAATGGTGGGCCTCCTCGAGCATCATATCCTTCACCTTCATCAGACGGATCTGGGTGCTTCGCTCATTCTCATCCAGCTTCATTGTAATAAACTTTATATTCTCCCTCGTCTCGGGAATGATCACGTGCTCCAGCGCATTCACGCGCCGCCTGGTCTTCTCGATCTCCGCCGCCATGAGCTGGCAGGCCTTCTCGATCTCCGAGAGCCGCAGCATATCCGGCAGAATGTCCGCCAGCGATTTCACCGCGTCGTCCAGATCGCTGGACGTGAAAGCGAAACCGTAGGAGTAGATATCGTTGCGTCGGCGGTCCTCGTCTTATACTCGAAGACGGGCACATCCACGCTCATCACGTTCTTTTTCGACGTCTCCAGATATACCTCCTGCTTCGGAGCCATCAGAGCCGCATGGAGCGTCTCCTCCGACATGCCGGCCTTGGCGATGACGAAATTGGTGTTGGCGGCCCTGATCCCGGCCTCCACCTTTTCCCTCAGAGCCATGTTCTCCCGGACGAGATCCAGAAACTGACGCATCAGTCGTCCCGCTTATCCTTTAAGAGCTTGTGCCCCTTCGTGGCCGTCACCAGCTTTTTCTTGAGGCGCGTCAGCTCCATACGGGTCGGATTCACCTGAGTAGATGCCAAAGGTAATCACCTCTTTTCTGACTATTTATGCCTTGCATCCGGCGTTACTCTTTCCCGTAGTACATATCCAGATACTTGTCGTCGATACGTTTGAGCTCGCTTCTGGGCAGGATGGAAAGAAGCTTCCAGCCGATGGAGAGCGTCTCCTCGATATCGCGGTTCGTCTCATAGCCCTGGGAAACGTACTCCTTCTCAAATGCATCCGCAAACTTCGCGTAGATTAAATCGATATCTGACAGCGCCGCCTCACCCAGAATCACCATCAGCTCCTTCGCCTCCTTGCCTCGCGCATAGGCGGCAAACAGCTGGTTTAACGTGTTGGAGTGGTCGGCTCTTGTCTTGCCCTCGCCGATACCCTTATCCTTCAGACGGGACAGGGACGGAAGCACGTCGATGGGCGGCATGATTCCCTTTCTGTAGAGGTCACGGCTTAAGATAATCTGTCCCTCGGTGATATATCCGGTCAGGTCGGGGATCGGATGCGTCTTGTCATCCTCCGGCATGGTCAGAATCGGAATCATGGTGATGGAACCGCTCTTTCCGTTCTGACGGCCGGCTCTCTCGTACAGGGAAGCCAGGTCCGTATACATGTAGCCCGGATATCCGCGGCGTCCCGGAACCTCCTTGCGGGCGGCGGACACCTCGCGCAGCGCGTCGGCGTAGTTGGTGATATCTGTTAAGATAACCAGCACGTGCATACCCTTCTCAAAGGCCAGGTACTCGGCAGCGGTCAGCGCCATCTTCGGCGTCGCGATACGCTCGATGGCCGGGTCGTTGGCCAGGTTCACAAACAGCACGGTACGGTCGATGGCGCCGGTCTCCTTAAAGCTCTCGATGAAGAAGTTGGACTCCTCGAAGGTGATACCCATGGCGGCAAACACAACCGCAAAGGGCTCGCTGGTGCCGCGCACCTTCGCCTGTCTGGCAATCTGCGCCGCCAGGTTGGCGTGGGGCAGACCGGACGCGGAGAAGATCGGCAGCTTCTGGCCGCGCACCAGGGTGTTCAGTCCGTCGATGGCGGAAACGCCGGTCTGGATGAACTCCTGCGGGTAACTTCTGGCCGCCGGGTTCATGGGCAGGCCGTTGATATCGCGCCTCTCCTCGGGAAGGATCTCCGGGCCTCCGTCGATGGGACGGCCCAGGCCGTCGAATACGCGGCCCAGCATGTCCTCGGACACGCCCAGCTCCATGCTTCTTCCAAGGAATCGCACCTTACTGTTTGACAGGTTGATACCTGTGGAGTTTTCAAATAACTGTACCAGAGCGTCGCTGCCGTTGATCTCCAGCACCTTGCAGCGCCGGATCTCGCCGTTTACCAGCTCGATCTCTCCCAGCTCGTCGTAGGTAACATTCTCAACGCCCTTAACCAGCATCAGCGGGCCGGCAACTTCCTGTATGGTTCTATATTCCTTTGGCATTAGAAGTCCTCCTTCCCGAATACACCGGCGATCTCGGCGGCAAGCTCCTCGCGGATTGCTTTGTATTCGCTCTCGATGTTGTCGTTCAATGTATATTTGTAACGGCCGATGCGCTCGCGCACCGCCATCTTTATAAGCCCCTGGATCGGAGCGCCGCTCTCCAGCGCCGCCTTTGCCTCGTCGTAGAACGCCAGAACCAGCTTCATCATCAGGAACTGCTTTCTGAGAGGCGTGTAGGTATCCACGTCGTGGAAGGAGTTCTGATGCAGGAAGTCCTCACGGATGGAGCGCGCCGCCTCCATCTTCAGACGGTCGATGGGCGAAAGCGCATCCATACCTACCATCTTCACGATCTCCTCCAGCTCTGCCTCCTCCTGGAGTAAGCTCATCATGGCCTGGCGGCAGGTCATCCACTCGTCGGACACGTTGGAGTCAAACCATTTGCCCATGTTGTCCACGTAGAGCGAGTAGCTGGTCAGCCAGTTGATGGCCGGGAAATGACGCTTGTAGGCCAGGGAGGAATCCAGTCCCCAGAATACCTTGACGATACGTAAGGTCGCCTGGGATACGGGCTCGGAGATATCACCGCCGGGCGGGGATACGGCTCCGATGGCGGAGAGCGCTCCCTCTCTGCCTTCCTTTCCTAAGCAGATTACATGTCCGGCGCGCTCGTAGAACTGGGCCAGACGGCTTCCCAGATAAGCCGGGTAGCCCTCCTCACCGGGCATCTCCTCCAGACGTCCGGACATCTCGCGCAGAGCCTCGGCCCAGCGGGAGGTGGAGTCTGCCATCAGCGCCACGGAATATCCCATGTCGCGGAAATACTCGGCGATGGTGATGCCTGTGTAAATGGACGCCTCACGCGCCGCCACCGGCATATCGGAGGTGTTGGCAATGAGGACGGTTCTCTCCATCAGAGAGTTTCCTGTCTTCGGATCCTTAAGCTCCGGGAACTCGTTCAAAACGTCGGTCATCTCGTTGCCGCGCTCGCCGCAGCGATGTAGACCACGATATCCGCCTCCGCCCACTTTGCCAGCTGGTGCTGGATGACGGTCTTGCCGCTTCCGAAGGGGCCGGGAACGGCGGCCACACCGCCCTTGGCGATGGGGAAAAATGCGTCAACCACGCGCTGTCCTGTCACCAGAGGCATCTCCGGCGGCAGCTTCTTCTGGTAGGGACGGCCTCTGCGGACCGGCCATTTCTGCATCAGGGTGAGCTCCTTATCGCCGTTTTCGGTGGCGACAACGGCCACAATCTCCTCGACGGTGAACTCTCCCTCCTTAATCTCCTTCACCGTACCACTGATTCCGTAGGGAACCATGATCTTGTGCACGACGATGACGGTCTCCTGCACGGTTCCGATGATGTCGCCGGCCTCCACCGCGTCGCCGGCCTTCACGGTCGGCTCGAATTTCCATTTCTTATCTCTCTTAAGGGAAGGAACCTCGACACCCCGCTTTAACAGGTTGCCCCCGGTCACCTTCATGATGTCGTCCAGCGGACGCTGGATTCCGTCGTAAATGCTGGTGATCAGGCCGGGGCCTAACTCTACGGACAGCGGAACCTCCATGGATTCCACCGGCTCGCCGGGTCCTAAGCCCGAGGTTTCCTCATATACCTGAACGGAGGCCTCATCTCCGTGCATCTCGATGATCTCGCCGATCAGGCGCTGTTTACTTACACGGACCACGTCATACATGTTGGCATCGCGCATGCCCTCCGCGATGACTAACGGTCCGGCAACTTTTTTAATTCTTCCTGTGCTCATTGGGACGAACCACACACCTTTCTAATTATTGCTGAACAATATATCCGAGCCGACTGCCTGCTTCACGGACTTCTTCACGTTCTCAATGCCCGCTCCCGTATTTCCGGAGATTCCCGGGATCAGGATGATGGACGGCAGCAGGCTTTCCTTAAACTTTGCAATCGTATGGGGAAGACTGGCCGCCAGGGCCTCCGTCACGTAGATGACCGCGTACTGATCGGCCGTCAGCCGGTTGAAATCTCTTCAGCCTCCTCCAGGTCCGATACCGGAAATGTGTCAAGCCCCAGAGCGGCGAACCCGTAAATGCTGTCGTAATCGCCAAGAACTGCTATCTTATACATACATTTCCCTTACCCTTTCCCGGATAGACTCCTCCGGAAGCCCGTTCTGCTTCCCGGATAAAATGATCCTAACCGTCTTTATCTCATTCTCCCGCGCCAGCACATAGGCGACCAGCGGCCCCACGGAAAATGGGTTGTACTTCTGCGGCTGAATGGTTCTTATCACCTGGTTGTCGCACCACCGCTCAAACGCGGACGGGGATTCCTTAAGCGCCTGCGCGCCCTCCGCATAGGCGGTTCCCTCCAGGTACTCGCAGATGGCGTCCATGCCGGACAGCGCCGCCGCTGCCAGACGGTCCGTGTTAAGGCTGCCGCAGGGGGCCAGCGCGCGCTTCATGAACTCAAGCGTCTTTGCGGTCTTCTGGGAGCGCACGGCGATCTTTATGTCCGCCACGGCCACCGTGGACTCCGCGTAGTCGCGGATGATGGAGGCATCCGCCTCCTGTCCCGCCTTATAGATGACCTCCAGGCACGCCCGGTCCACGATGATGTCGCAGAGCTGCCCGTCTCCCGTATGAAGAAATGTCTCATGCGCCTCTTGGGCCGCGGCCTCATGTTCTCCGGGAGCGACAGGTAATCCCTGTCCTGGATGATCCGGAGCATCTCCTTCGGGTCGATGGAACAGTCGTCAAAGTAGACCTTTCCGTGACTCTTTCCGGTGACGCTCTCCTTGATGGCCGCCTTTAAATTGTGGAACAGATTCGGGTAGAACAGAACGTCGAGCACACTCGCGTCGTCCCGTATCAGCTCCCTCACGGCACTCCAGGTCTTCTCGCTCTCCCGCGACAGAATCGCCTCCGCGTCCATGGGCGTGTCCGGATCTCCCCAGCCCTTCTCCGCCAGGAACTGAAGGCACGCGTCGTAGTCCTTCATCGCCAGAAGCTGCTCGATCATGGCAGAGTTGAACAGGGACATCTCCATCGCCCTGATTCGTGCGACCGCATAGGTATATTTTACATCAGACATTGTAAATCCCTCCTTTTCGGTCACACCTTATGCAAATATAAGCTGATGAACCTTGTCTGCCAGTTCATCCTTCTTCGCGCTTATGAGCGCCTTAAAGGAGCAGTTCTCCTCCACTCCTCCGTAGACCAGGATAAAACCGCCGTCCAGCTCCTTCGGCTCCTTCGCAAGGCTCAGGCTGCCGCCCTTTGCCGCCGCGATCGCTTTGATCTCGTCCTCGAAGCCCTCCGGCATCCGTTCCAGGTCCTTCTCAGAAAAATAAACTTCTCCGGATCTTGCCAGAGCAAATTTTTCCAGCATCTTTTTGATAAGAGTAAAATATTCGTCTCCGTCCTTTTTGCAAAGCTCGCTGTACGCCTTGTCGATCACCTTCGCGATCAGCTCCTGCTTTGCCTTCAGTACGGCCTGACGTTTCTGAAGCTGTGCCGACGACTGAATCCTCTCGATGTGGCTCTTCTGCGCCTCCTCGATCTTTTCGTCGTTCCCGGCCGCCAGCTTCTCACATGCTTCTCTGGCCGCACTTAAATCTCGTCCGCCTCCGCCTGTGCTTTCTCCATCACCTGGCTGGCTTCTTTGCCCGCATCGTCCAGAATCTGGTTAACAATTTTGTCTAATCCAGTCATTCCAAACTCTCCTTAACAAATCAAAGATTAAAGTGCGCTCACTGCCAGGATGGAAACCAGAAGCGCTAAGATCGCGTAGGTCTCAACCATGGCCGGGAAAAGCATCGCCTTACCGAACTGCTCCGGCTTCTTCGCAACGATGCCGATGGAAGCCACAGCCGTCTGGCCCTGGTATTTTGCGGAAACAAGGCCGACTAAAGCGATGGGAAGACAAGCCGCTAAGTAGAGAAGTCCGGTAGCCACGGACATGCCCGTGTCAAGGCCGCCGCCTAAGAGGCCGATCTTGGAGAGCACCAGGAAGCCTACCAGCAGTCCGTAGATACCTGTGTACCGGGCAGAAGCTGAAGGATCAGAACCTTCGCGAACTTGTTGGGATCCTCGGTTACCACTCCGGCCGCCGCCTGTCCGGCGATACCTACGCCCTGCGCAGAGCCCATGCCTGCCAGACCAACTGCGAGTGCAGCTCCTAATAATGCGAATACAATACCGTTCATAAAATTACTCCTCCTTGATTTCTACATACTTAGTATTTTGTTTGAACGGGACAAAGGCTCGTCCTCCGCCCTCATAAAATTTACCGAAAAATTCCACATACTGCAGACGGCAGGTGTGCACGTAAGCGCCTAACAGGTTGATCGCCAGGTTGAACACATGCCCGACGACGAACACCACGATAAATACGATGGCTCCCAGGATACCTCCGCCTAACATGCTGCCCATCTGGTTCACGACGGAGGCGATTACGCCGGTCGCAAGGCCAAGGGCCAGCAGACGGGAGTAGGAAAGCACGTCGGACAACCATCCGGTGATGTTGTAAAGATCGTAGGCGCCCAGCGCGATGCGCAGCACCGGGTTCTTGTTTCCGCGTCCCGACATCAGCACGATTCCCACGGCTCCGATGATGGCCATGGCCTTCGCCAGCGTATTTAACGCCGCCGGGAACACGATCGTCATCTGCGAGATGGATGCAAAGAGCTCCGTCGGCAGAAGAATCAGAATCAGACCGATCAGCAGGAAACACCATAAAATCACGTCGCAGAACAGGTCCATATACCGTCTGTCCCGGATGCACATGTACGCCTTCATGCCCATGCCCAGGAACAGGTGAATGAGTCCGAACAGCATGGAGTACATCAGAAGCTTCACCGGGTCATTGAGCGGGATAAACCACAGGGCCGGGACGGAAATCTCCGTTCCGAAGAACACCCTCGACACCACGTCCACCGCGTCCCCGAAATATCCTCCGAACATCACGCCCCAGAACAGGGTGGAGATGCCGCAGTAGAAAAACAGGCGGACGGATTTCCGCAGGTTCTCGTCCATCCTCGGGAATCTCTTAAGCGCCCAGAAGCAGGCCACCGTGATGATGAGTCCGTAGGCCGCATCCGAGAGCATGAGTCCGAAGAGGAACACATAGCACATGGACATGACCATCGTCGGGTCCATCTCACCCTTAGCCGGAAGTCCGAAGGACGCCGTCACGCCCTCGGCGGACGCCGCAAATGTATTGTTCTCAAGAAGAACCGGCTCCTCCTCGCCTTCCTCCAGCTCCTCGAGGCCGAACACCACGTCAAACTGGCTGCTTAAGCGCTCCTCCAGGGCCTTCACCTTCTTTTTCGGGACAAAGCCCGTCATGAAGAACGTCTTTTCAGACTGTCCCAGATCGCCCAGAATCTCATACTTCTGCGCCCGGATCCGGTAATAGTCGGAGAGCATCCTGAGATTCTCCCGGCTGTTCTCATACGTTTTAAGCTGATTTTCCGTTCTCTCCAGATCGGATGTGAGATCCTCAATCTGGAGCTTTAAGTTCTCTGCCCACTTCGCGGGCACCTCGTCGATCATCTGCGACGGCTTCGCAAAACCGGATGTCCGCAGGGCTTCCTCCAGCTTCGGCTGGTCCTCCCTCATGCAGACCGCCGTCAGACAGGTCTGTTCCTGACTGGACGAAATAATCTGGATGTCCAGATTTTCCACCTCCGGAGCCTTCTCTGCCGCCAGTTGGTAAAGCTGCTCCAGCGTCACCATCTCCGGCATCGTTCCTATCAGAACCGCCGTCTTTTTTGTGCCCGTGTAGCTCATGGGCACATCCAGCTGCATCCACGGCGCCAGACTCTCGATCTGGCCCTCCAGCTTCGAGATATTGGCCTTATCCTCAGCAATCTGTTTGCTGAGAGCCAGGATCTGCTTTCCATCCTCCAGTATCTTCTCGCTGTTCTGTGCGACGCTGGAAAATGTCTTCGCATCCTTTAAGGCCTTTCCCTCCAGGCTGGAAAACATAGATGTCTTTTCCGGGACATAAGTTTGCAGTATATCAAGCGCATGATCGGCTGTCAGAGCATTCTTTTCAAATAGCTGGCGCGAAGAGACCGTGTCCATCCGGCTCAGCATTCCCTCGTCGTCCTTAACCTGGCTGACTTCCATCACGCCCTGCGACTGAAGGAGCTCCAGAATGGCTTTGCGGTCTCTCTTAAGCGCACAGATACTGATTTTCTGCATCTGTAATACTGCCATGTCCGCATCCCTCCTTTACTTCCCTCCAAAGTGGTGATTAAACCAGTTCAGAGATTATAAGTTCCACTGCCTCCGTTTCCTTTCCGGATGCCAGCGCCTCCAGTGCAGCGATGTCCTGCTTTGCTCCCTCCATGGCCATCTGCAGATACGCCTCTCCCTCCCTCTGGGATTTGGCTTCCATGTCCTGGAATTTCTGCCGGGCCGTCTTCAAAGCTTCGTCCTGCTGCCTGGCGGCTTCCCTCTTTGCGTCGTCCACCAGGGCCTTTCCTTTCTCCCCGGCGTCCTTAAGCATCTGTTCCGCCTTCGCTTCAGCTTCCTTCACCGCACGGATTGTCTCTCCAACCATCCTTTCACCACCTTACTTTTTAAAATTCATGGCAAAATTTGTTTTGCACATTTGTACCAATTATACTCAATTTTTCAAAAATTGTCCATGTATTATTGAAATTTCATCCAGCTTTTTGCCGAATGCCAAATTGGCAAACGAATCAAAGCCCTTCTCCTTCCTTGCTAAAAGCCCTCCGCTATGCTATAATGTGTCCGAAAAACGCGTAATTTCGGAGGGAAAAATA
Organism: Clostridia bacterium UC5.1-2E3; assembly: GCA_001304875.1. Lineage (GTDB taxonomy): Bacteria > Bacillota > Clostridia > Lachnospirales > Lachnospiraceae > Ventrisoma > Ventrisoma faecale. The sequence continues at coordinate 19,648 of BBZO01000034.1, read as the reverse complement.
TGGTATTCAGCTCCATGGTATTTTTGTGGATCTTTCTGCCGGCGGTACTGGCCGGCTATTTTCTGTGTCCCAGACCGGCGAAAAATCTCCTTCTGGTGTTTTTCAGCCTCTTATTCTACGCCTGGGGCGAGCCGAAATACATCACGCTGATGATTCTCTCCGTCACCGTCAACTACGTGAGCGGACGGCTCATCGGCGCGCTGCCGGACAGAAAGAAACTCGTTCTCTTTCTCTGCGTCGCCGTGAACCTCCTTCTATTAGGATATTTCAAATACTTTAATTTTATCATCCAGTCCGCCAACTCCGTCCTGGGCTGGCTGTGGGACGCCGGTCCCATCGCGGCGAGAAGCATCGCACTGCCCATCGGCATCTCCTTCTACACCTTCCAGGCCCTCTCCTACGTCATCGACGTGTACCGGGGCGAGGTGAAGGTACAGAAAAATTATATCCATATGCTTCTGTATGTGTCCTTCTTCCCCCAGCTCATCGCCGGCCCCATCGTGAAATACCACGACATCGACCGCCAGATTGAGAGCCGCACCGTCACCGCGGATAAGTTCGCCTACGGCGTCTACCGCTTCTCCTGCGGCATGGGAAAGAAGGTCCTCCTGTCCAACGCCTTCGCCGAGGTGGTGGACAAGGTCTACGGCTACGAGCTCTCCGAGGTGTCCGCCCCGCTTCTGTGGCTGGCGGCGCTGCTCTACATGCTGCAGATCTATTTCGATTTTTCGGGCTATTCCGACATGGCCATCGGACTGGGGAAAATGTTCGGCTTCGACTTCCAGGAGAACTTTAACCTGCCCTACATCTCCACCTCCGTCAAGGAGTTCTGGAGGCGGTGGCACATTTCCCTGTCCTCCTGGTTTAGGGACTACTTATACATCCCGTTAGGCGGCAACCGGAAAGGCACCATGAAAACCTACCGGAACCTTCTGATCGTGTTCTTCCTCACCGGCATGTGGCACGGAGCCGGGTGGACCTTCATCATCTGGGGCCTGTTCCACGGGCTGTTCCAGATTCTAGAGCGCCTGTTCCTGGGAAAGGCACTGGCTAAGACGAAGCCCATCGTGGGCGGAATCTACACCTTCCTGGTGGTTTACTTCGGATGGATTTTCTTCCGGGCGGAGACCTTCGGCCAGGCCGTTTCCTTTATTAAATACATGTTCGTCCCCCACGAGAGCACCATCATCGCCGCCTCCCACGTAGACAGACGGCTGGCGATGCTTCTTGTCCTGGGAATCCTTTTCTGCGGGCCGGTGCAGCTTCTCCTGGAGAAGCTTTTAAAGCGCTCTCTGATCTCGGAGCAGGACTTCACCGCCTCCCTGCCGTGCACCGTCTGCTGCATGGCCATGCTGTGGCTTTCCATTATGATGCTCATAAACAACACATATAATCCGTTTATCTATTTCAGATTTTAGGAGGTGGGGCAGATGAGAAAAAAATTACTGATCGCACTGTTCATCGCCAGCATCCTCGCTCCCAACTTCCTGTACGCGGCCTTAAAGGACCGGCTGGACACCTCCAGCACAGAGAACCGGACGCTGGCGGAATTTCCAGAGCTCAGCCTGGCGAACACAGAGCGTTTTCCGGCCCAGTTCGAGGAGTTTTACAACGATCATATGCCGTTCAAGAACTATTTTGTGCGGCTGAACAATTTTATAGACATGCGGGTGTTTAAAAAGACCTCCATCGGCGACGTGACCATCGGCGCGGACAACTGGCTGTTCTACACCGTGAAAGTGGACGGGGAAAATGCCCTCGGCGACTACCAGCACACCAACCTCTACACCCAGGAGCAGTCGGAGGAGATCGCCGCGAAGATGAAGCGGACCGAAAACTATCTGCAAAGCCAGGGCGTGGAAAATTTCAGAATCTACATCGCCCCCAACAAGGAGACCATTTACCCGCAGTACATGCCGGAGAGCATAAAGGTCTATGGAGAGAACGGCTCCCGCATCGAGCGCTTTGCCGAATACATGGCGGAGAACTCCGCCGTGGACTTTAACTACCTCTATGACCTGCTTAAGCCTTATTCTGAGCAGTATCAGATTTATTATAAGTACGACACCCACGTGAATCCCCTGGGCTCCTTCCTCATCAGCCAGCAGATTTCCGCAGACTTTACAGGGAAAAGCCTCTCCGCCGACGACGTGACCATCGAGATTCACGACACCACCAGCGGCGACATGGCGCGGATGATCAACCAGGAGAGTCTCCTGAGCGATGACCCGCTGTACCACGTGAGCAGCTTCTGGCCGGAGGTCACCACCGAGCTGGTGGACGAGCTGACCACCTACCAGAACATCATGCAGGAGTACCGCTCCGATTCCGGCAACGACCGGACGCTCCTGGTCGTGGGCGATTCCTACCGCCTGGGCGTCGCGCCGTTCCTGGCGGCGGTGTACGATCATCTGGTGGTGTACCGGATTGACGACTTCACTCCGGAGGTACTTAAGACCTACCAGCGACGACGTGGCCGTGCTCCTGGTGGAGCGGAACCAGAAATTTATGGAAAACATCGACCAGTATATGGGAGCTTCCCCGAAAGCGGAGAACGTAGAATAAAAATACAGGCAGGGATTCCAACGTCCCTGCCTGTATTTTATTCGTGAAAGAACAGACCTTCCGTTATGTTAAAGAACAGTTCCCTGTCCTTAAGGGCGTGCGCCTTCCCCTTCCACCAGACCGTCTCCCGGTTGGCCGAGGCCGTGATACTCCCGCCGTCCTCCAGATAGTAGGTGACTGTCACCAGCGGCTCCCCGCCTTCATCGGCCCGCTCGAAGAGAGAGTACCTCAGAAACCCGGTGAGCTTCACGGCCAGATCGATCTGCTCCCCGTCCGTGATTTCTTTCACCTCGTCCGTCTTCTCCGGGTACGCGATCGTAACCCGCCGCACCTCATCGGCGTCCGGAACGCCTGCAAGATACATGCCCCCGGTAAAAATCTGAAACCCGATGATCAGCACCGTCACAATGAACACGGGCCCGACAAAGCGGAACACATGCTTTGCTGTCCCGCGTTTTTTTCTCTCCTCCATCCCCTGGCCCCCTCTTTAAATCAGCCCCAGACTCCTGGTCAGATAAATCCACATGAAGATAGTGACCACCGACACCGCCGTGCTGATCACCACAAACTGCCCGGCCAGCTCGCCGTCGCCGCCCATATTCTGGGCCATGGCGTAGGAGGCGGTAGCCGTCGGGGTCGCGTACATGATCATCAGGATGAAAAGCTCCACGCCCGAGATCCCGCACAGCGTGGCCACGGCGATAATCACCGTCGGAAGGATTAACAGCTTGGTCACAATCCCGCCGATCAAATAGCGGGCGTTTCCGCCCACCGCCTTAAAGTGCATGGTGCCGCCCAGCACGAACATGGCCATGGGTGTGGTCAGATCCGAAAACTGCCTGATCACCTTGGTGAGGAACCCCGGCAGCGGTATCTTCAACAGATAGAAGATCAGTCCCGCCACGGCCCCCAGAATCATGGGATTCTTGCAGACGTTCTTCACAAGCACCGACGGCTTCACCTTACCGCCCCGGAACATTTCCAGGATGATGACCGCCGTCACGTTATAAATCGGAATAACCAGCGCAATCATCATGGTAGCCATGGTGGAGCCCGCCTCGCCGAACACCGAGGCCGCTAACGGAATGCCGAAGAGTACGAAATTGCTCCGGTAGACCGCCTGGATGATGACGCCCCGCTTGGGATTCTCCTTCACCAGCCGCGGCACCGCGATGAGCAGGATGGCCTGCAGCGTGAGAAGGCTCGCCACGGCAAAGCCCGCCAGCTTCGGATCCAGAGAGAAGCCCTCCGGCGTGCTGTAGAGGTTCTGAAACATCATAATAGGAAAAAACGCATTGAAAATCATGCGGTTTAAGCGGTTTAAAAATGCGTCGTCCACCAGAGGCGTCCTCTGCATCCCGTACCCGAATCCTATGTATAGTAAAAACGGCATCACCGCGTTTAAAGCCACCAAAAAGCTTTCCATCTTCCTTCGCCCTCTTCCTTCAGACTTTCTTTCTTTTTCCGTAAGATTTGATTTATGTTCTTTTTATATATTATACAAACTATGGACACATTTTCCAGGTATGATAGTCACATAAACAAATGAGGCCAACGACATAAGGAAATGCGCGCAGTGGTTGTTGGACTCGCCAAAAAACAATTCCCATTTACATAGATATTGTGACGAGGCTCCCCCGCGGCTGCAACCGCGACAGGGAGCCCGCTTCACGTTATCCCGTTTCCTGTCCCCGGATCCTCCGTCTTTGCTACCAGGACAGAACCTCGTGCCCGTCCTCGGTCACCAGCACCATGATCTCCCACTGGGCCGACGGCTTTCCGTCCGCCGTGTAGACCGTCCAGCCGTTCTCCTCGTCCACGAAAAACTCGTGGGTACCCATGTTGACCATGGCTCGATGGTGAAGATCATCCCCGGAACCATAAGCATCTCCGTCCCCCTCGGAACCACATAGCTGACCCAGGGCTCCTCGTGGAACTCCAGCCCCACGCCGTGGCCGCCGATGTCGCGCACCACCTGGTATCCGTTCTTTTTCGCGTGGTCATTGACGGCCTGCGCCATGTCGCCTAAGAATCCCCAGGGCTTCACTTCCTTAAGCCCCAGCTCCACGCACTCCTTCGCCACCTGCACCAGCCGGCGCTTCTCCTCACTCACGTTTCCGATCATGAACATGCGGGAGGAATCCGAGAAATATCCTTTATATATGGTGGAGGCGTCCACGTTCACGATGTCGCCGTCCTTTAAAATATCTTTCTCCGACGGAATGCCGTGGCACACCTGGTCGTTTAAGGAAGTGCACACGCTCTTGGGGAATCCCTCGAAGCCTAACGGCGCCGGTACCCCGCCCATGTCGGTGGTTATCTCATGAACCATGCGGTCGATCTGTCCGGTGCTCATCCCCTCTTTGATATTGGCCGCAATGCAGTCCAGCACGGCCACATTGATCTTACAGGACTCGCGGATGGCCGCGATCTGCTCCGGCGTCTTTATCATCTCCCTGGACGGCACCATGTGCCCCTGATCGGCAATCACACGTATTCTCTCGTCGAATGCCTGGTGGCAGTTCTTATATTTTTTGTGGCTGCCGCACCAGCAGAGATCATTCCGCTCTAATTTCTTATACATTTCATATCCTTCTTTCCTGCCTCGCCGGCTTCCCGGACGCCGGCTGCTTCCAAATAAAATATTGCGTTCTTTTCGAGAAAATGTCAAGCAAAAACCCCTGTGCGTTTAAATTTTGATAAATTTTTTTGTTTCGGTTTGTTCCTTTCCGTTAAAAAGTGTATAATAGATAGGAAATAATTTCGGAGGGATCAGAAGTGGATTCTATTTACCGTTTTTTGAGCGCGGTCGTACATCCCAACCGCCTGATGAACATTTTAATCTTCACGTCCCTTATGGGCCTGGCGACCATCATATCCTTCGGGTTCTTTCACACGCTGGAGAGCCCGTCGGCCAACATCGCTCTGACCTATATTATGGCTATTTTCCTTGTGGCCCGCCTGACATCGGGCTATCTGTACGGGTTTTTTGCCTGTCTGGTCGGCGTGGTCTGCATAAATTTCCTGTTTACATATCCGTTTTTTGCGTTAAACTTCACATTGACCGGGTATCCGATCACATTCATTGCCATGTTTACCATCACCGTCGCCACCAGCGCCATCACCACCAACATGAAGGAGCAGGCGAAGATCATTTCCGAGCGTGAGAAGATGCTCATGGAGGCGGAGAAGGAGAAGATGCGGGCCAATCTGCTGCGCGCCATCTCCCACGACATCCGCACGCCGCTCACCAGCATCATCGGCTCCAGCAACGTCTATCTGGAAAATGAGACCATGATGACCGACGCCAACAAGCGCGAGATGGTGGAACATATTTCCGAGGACGCCCACTGGCTGCTCAACATGGTGGAAAACCTCCTGTCCGTTACGCGCATCAACGCCGACGGCTCGACAAAGGTAAACACCTCCCTGGAGCCCGTGGAGGAGGTTCTGGCCGAGGCCGTGAACCGGCTGAGGAAACGCCTTCCCCGCGCACAGATCAACGTGCAGGTGCCGGACGACTTTCTGATGATTCCCATGGATGCCGTGCTCATCGAGCAGGTGCTCATAAACCTGATGGAAAACGCCATCGTCCACTCCAAGAGCCGCAAGCCCGTGGACTGCTATGTGGATACCACGGACCGTGATGTTGTTTTCCATGTGAAGGACTACGGCGTGGGCATTCCCGAGGACAAGCTGCCGACCATTTTCGACGGCTCCTCTTCCACCCCCAGCACCTCGGCGGACGGCCGCAAGGGCATGGGAATCGGACTTTCCATCTGCAAGACTATCATCCGCGCGCACGGCGGAAATATCTCCGCCTTCAACCACGAGGAGGGCGCGGAGTTCTACTTTACTTTACCTAAGGAGGAAACTGAAAGTGACACATAAGACATCCATATTGATCGTAGAGGACGAGAAAAACATCTGTGATTTCATCTCCGCGACCCTGTCTTCCCAAGGCTATAAGACCACGGTGGTACACAACGGCGCCGACGCGCTGTCCGTGGCCACGTCCCAGTGCCCGGACCTCATCCTTCTGGATCTCGGACTGCCGGATATGGACGGCACGGAGATCATCAAACAGATCCGTACCTGGGCCAGCATCCCCATCATCGTTATCTCCGCCCGCTCCCAGGAGCAGGAGAAGGTGAACGCTCTCGATCTGGGCGCTGACGACTATCTCACCAAGCCCATCGGCACCTCCGAGCTCATGGCCCGCATCCGCACGGCCCTGCGCCACAGCAACAAGCTGAACACCGACGCGCTTCTCTACAAGCGCCCGTACCAGGCCAAGGATCTGGTCATCGATTTCGACAAGCATCTGGTCACGCTGGCCGGCAAAGAGATCCACCTGACGCAGATTGAGTTTAAGATCATCGCCCTTCTGGCGAAAAACTCCGGCAAGGTGATGACCTACGACACCATCATCGAGAATATCTGCCCTACGCGGACGACGACAACAGCATTCTCCGCGTGAATATGGCCCACATCCGGCGGAAGCTGGAGTCCAATCCCGCGGAGCCCAAGTATATCTTCACGGAGATCGGCATTGGCTACCGGATGGTGGAGGACGAGTTGATTTAAGACAGCACGCCCGGCAGAGCGTTTCCGCTCCCGCCGGGCTCCTATGCAGGCGCTATGCGCAGCGCTCTCTGAAGAATCGCTGAAGAATCTGGAAATCTGTCCTTGACGTATCCGGTGATTCTGGTTATAATAGCGGTATGCAGATATGGTTCATCGGTAGAACGCTAGCTTCCCAAGCTGGAAAGGCGGGTTCGACTCCCGTTATCTGCTTGTGTGAGAAACCCCTTGTAGATGCTGGGAATCCAGTATTTACAAGGGGTTTTGGATTTTAGGAGCTGGCATTAAATTCTAAAAATCCGTTTTATATATCTCCTGCCCTGTCCTCACTCCAACTCCCGCAATCAGCAGAAGAATCACCGTCCCCGCAGCCATACAGCCGAAGGTCACGTTGAGCCCGTGCATCCCCGCGGCCGTCCCGTAAACCGATGCCGAGCGCTCCTCCACCAGAGACATGATACCCACAAACACCGCCGAGCCGATGGCCCCGGCGATGGTCCGGAGCGAAGTCAGAAGCGCCGTCGCATCCGCCACCAGCGCGCCCTCCACGTAGGAAGTTCCCCAGGTGATCAGCGGCATCATCAGACATCCGATGGCCACACAGCGCACCACGTTGTACCCCGCCGCCACATAAACCGGCCGTGGACAGTGTTATAAAATACATGCCGATATTGCTGAGGAGCATGAACGCCGCACCGGCCACAAACAGCTTCTTAATCCCCAGCCGGTCGAATATCTTCCCGGCAAAGGGGCTGACCACCGCCATGGCCAGAGAGCCGGCAGAGTCACCAGGCCGGATACAGTGGCCGAGTACCCCATGACAGACTGGACATACAGCGGCATGAGGATAGAGGAACCCATCATCACAAAGTACAGAAGCATGCTTCCGATGACGCTCAGCGCATACTCCCTGATCTTCAGAATCTTAAGTTCCAGAAACGCCTCACTCATACGGAGCTGCCGGCTGGCAAAGATCACAGATCCCACAATTCCCACCGCCAGAGGAAGAAGCACCCGCGAATCCGCCAGGCCGCAGCTCCCCACATTTCCGATTCCCAGCGTCACACCGCCGAAGGCAAACACGCTGAGAACAAACGACACCACATCAAACCGTTTCCCGCTCACCTCCAGCACGTCGCCAAACAGGAACCAGGCCATGATGAGAGAAATCACCATGATTGCCGCCGCAATCCCGAAAATAGCCCGCCAGCTGACGGCATCCACCACAATTCCCGCCAGCGTCGGCGCCAGCACCGGAGCCGCACCCACAGCCAGCCCATACCAGCCCATGACCGTCCCCTTCTTCTCCACGGGAAAGATGGTCAGAATCACCACCTGGGCCATGGACATGAGCATCCCGTTTCCGCAGGCCTGCAGAACACGTCCTGCCATCATCACGGAGAAGCTGTTCGAGCACCCGCTGACCGCCAGCCCGGCGATGAACACGCAGATTCCGCCCAGATAGAGTCTCCTGGTGGGAAACCGCCGGATCATAAATGCCGTTAACGGCATGATGATCCCCATGGCCAGCGAATAGCCGCTGGTCATCCACTGCCCCAGAGAAATGCCAATCTCAAGCTCCGCCGCAATGGGCGCAAGCGCCGTCGTCAGCGCCGTCGAGAGCATGGATGTCGCAATGCTGGAAACCAGAATATTGATGAAAATAAGAAGCCGTGTGCGGTCATTCATCTCAGAAACTGCTCCCATCTACTCCACCTCCGCTCCCGCATAATAGTCCTTAATGTGCATGAGAATCCTGTAGAGCTGCTCCTTCTCCTCCTGGGAGAGAGGCTCCGTCAGCTCATTGTGCTCCTCAAGCCGGAGCCTGCGCACACGCCCGACCTCCGCCCGCCCCTCCGGCGTAAGCGAAACGTCATAGGTCCGCTTGTCCGTACTGGACGGCTCCCGCAGAATATAGCCCTTGTGCTCCAGCTTCGCCAGCACCTCGCTTAAGGACGTGGCCCGTATCTCCAGAATATTGGCAAGCCTCTGCTGGCTCATTTTCTCCGCCTTGTCCAGCAGAAAAAGGCACTTGTACTGCCCCGAAAACGGATCCACGTTCCGCTTGGAGGACTTGGCCTGCTTCTCCAACAGCCTGGCAATCTGGTAGAAAACTTCTGTTATCTCGCTGTCTTTCATTTTCCTGTCGTTTCCTTTCAAATAATAAAGAGGTACCTCACATACCGTAGTATTATATAGAGGTACCTCTTGAAAGTCAAGAACTTATTCTGTTGTCCGCTGCCGGCTGTCTGCCGCCGGTCATCCGATCCGCCGGTTCCGGCAAAGCTGCACGTTAACCGATGCCGCCCATGGCCGCGCCCACGATCAGCACGACAATGCACAGACCGCAGAAGACGTACTTCGCCAGCGGATAGAACCAGCCGCCGAGCGGCTTTTCGCGCCCTTTATTCACCTGCTCCAGCACGAATTTCTTCCCGTATACCCAGAAGAACATGATACCCGCCATGCCTGCTCCCAGCGGGCAGATGTAGATGGACACCACATCCATCCAGTCGGACACAATGCCCTGGATGCAGAGGGAAATCAGAAGACCCACAACGCCCACGACAATGCAGGATTTCGTCCTGTCCAGATGAAACTTCTCCTGGACTGTGGCGATGGGCGCCTCGTAGAGGTTAATGAGGGAAGTGATCCCCGCAAACATAACCGCCACAAAGAACACGATGGCAAATACCGCCCCGCCTTCCATGTTCTTAAACAGATTGGGCAGGAAGATAAACATAAGCCCCGGACCGCCCTGGTCCAGCTGCGCCCCGGTGGTCGCCATGGCCGGAATCAGCACGAAAGCAGCCAGAAGCGCCGCCAGCGTGTCGAAGAAGGCCACATTCCTGGCCGATGCCGGGATATCCGTCCCGTCCTTTAAGTAGGACCCGTAGATCAGCGTGCCGTTTCCCGCCACGGAAAGAGAGAAAAACGCCTGGCCCATGGCGTAAATAATCACCTCTGGCTTTAAAAACATCGACGCATCGATACGGAAAATATACTGATATCCAGTAGCCGCTCCCGGCTGGAAGAAAATATAGATTCCCAGCCCCAGAAACAGGAAGAAGAAGACAGGCATCATCACCTTGTTCGCCCGCTCGATGCCTCCTCCCACGCCGAAAATCAGGATCGCAAAGGTCAGCACCAGCGCCACAATCTGCCATCCGTTATTGCCAAACGCGGAGGCCATCGCGCCGAAGGAACCGCTGAACCCGTCCACCGAATCGGGAGCCAGCGTCGCGCCCGTAAACGTCCCTGCCATGTACTTAAAGATCCAGCCCATGACCACCGTGTAGCCAATGGCCAGCGCCATGGAGCCGAACACCGGCACCAGGCCGATGCGCTCGCCCAGCGTCCGTTTTCCTCTCGTCTCACAGGCCATGCCGAAGGCATCCACCGGGCCGGACCGGGTCGCCCGCCCGAAGCTCATCTCCCCGATGACCCCCGTGGAACCGATCAGCACCACAAAGAAAAAGTACCAGAGCAGAAACGTTCCGCCTCCGTACTTTGAAACCTGGTCGGGAACATCCAGATATTTCCCATTCCCACCGCGGAACCGATGCACGCCAGAATAAAGCCCCATCGGGTCCCGAATAAATCTCTTTTCTTTTCCATAACTCCTCCTCAGAAGGGATTCTTCTACTTTTTTATATAAAATTAGGCAGGTAATATTGTATATGGTTTGGGGGGAGAAATCAAGTTTACATAAAATCATGCACTGGGGATTGCAATTATCTAAGAAAATGTATTCTCGTCTTCTTTTTATAGTAATCGATACTCTGCTATGATATACTACATCTATCAATGAACATCGCTGAAATAAACGCTTAGAGGAGATTTTTAAATGAACAATGATAAATTTTTTCTAACTTATAATCAACAAATGAGAAAACTCAGAAATGAAAAAGGAATTATATGCTCTGGATCATCTCATAAAAAACTTTTAATACGCGCCGGCTACTTCAACATCATAAACGGATATAAAAACCCCTTTATCAGCGGCCAGGACGCACACGGAAATCATTCTTACATTTCTGGGACAACAATAGATCAGCTCCAGGCCGTCAAAGAATTTGACGAAAATCTGCGTTCCTTTTTATTGAAATATATCACCCGGGTTGAGGAAGAAACCAGAACTTTAGCTGGATATAAATTCGATGAATGCAACGATAACGGAAATATACCCTGGTACAATACAGAAGCCTATTCACCCAGCAAATCATTACAAGAAAAGATGTCAGTAATCTCCCAGGCATACAATGAACTAAGCAAAAGCCAGTTAGATTATGTCAACTTTTATATGAAAAACCACAGACAGATACCAACATGGATAATGTTTAAGGTTGTTAATTTTTCTACTTTTATTGATCTTGTGCGATATAGCAAAACTGAAGTTTCTCATTCCCTTTGCCATCTGTATGGACTGGAAGATGCCAATGGTCGCCCCAATGTTAAGTTATTGATTGGATGTCTTCACTGGATGCGGAAAATTCGAAATTCCTGCGCCCACAACGAACGCGTTTATTGTCTTACCAGAAAACAAAATCAACACGGTAATACCGGAAGAATTATAGAAAAATATTTCCAACTACTACGACCTGGTTACATCAGAAATCTAGAACAAAAACTATTTGATCTATTTGTCTATTTTAAATACTTTCTCCCAATAAAAGAATATAAACAATTTATCAGAGAATTAAAAAGTATGCTATTAAATTTACAATCCAAAATCCATCCTCATGCTTTTGAATATGTACGCGGACAAATGGGTATTAAAGATTTATCAGATTTAGATATATTGCTTAGTTTACCGAAAGACGAAATAGAGTATAATAAATTTGACAAATAAATATAGCTTGCTGAAAAGCAAGCACATTCACAAAGCTATAATTGTTAAAACACTCTTAAATCGCAAAAAAAGCTTCAAAACAATCCAATAAACATTTAAATCGTTTAAAATAGATCCTTTTAAATCTTGAAATTTTTTTTAAACAGTGTAGTATACTTATACAGAGAGAACCATATCGATTATGGTTGAAAGGCACTCATGCAAGTATATCGCTTGAATGGGTGTCTTTTAATTTTCTCATAATCTCTCCCTGCTCCATTCGTTCCAATTCGTCCCAAAATGGCACTACGAAAACGAGTTAAAAAACGGCGGAAAGCCAGTAAAATCAAGGCTTTCCGCAGCAAATAAAAAGAGCGCGAGACGGGACTCGAACCCGCGACCCCGACCTTGGCAAGGTCGTGCTCCACCAACTGAGCCACTCGCGCATAAGCTTGTCATCTATCGACGAATGATATAATATCATAGAATCGGAGGAATTGCAAGCACTTTTTTAAAATTTTTGTATTTTTTTATTAACACCGTCAAATTGCCCTGGAAAACCACCAATCTGAACGCCCTGGTGCAACCTGCACTTCAAAAGAAACTTTTCCATACGACATATAATGAAAGCACAGGGGGAACTCCCCTGTACTTTCAAAAGCGCCACACGTATTTATTAAGACGTCCATCAATCAGATTTGCTTTCATCGATCCCGACAACAGGCATTTTCCCCGATATATTGAATAAATGCCTGCGTCGCAAACGACTGATAACGTCCCTTTTTGGTAATCATAACAACGTCCCATGCGCTCGACGGATGTTCAATTTGAATCTGGGCCACTCTCGGCTCGGGATACATTTTCAGAATACGCCGGGGCAAAACGGAAATCCCCATATTCAGATTCACCATCTGCACAACAAAGTCCCACTGAGAAGCGCGGAACAAAATACGCGGTTCAAATCCAGCCTCCCGGCATCCTGCCATAACATTGCTGGTCAGCATATATTCATCCCCGAGAAAAATAAACCTCTCGTTCATCAGCTCCTCATAGCGCACAGTTTTCTTTTCCGCCAGAGGATGCGATAAACTTGCAATCAGAACATTCTTATCCGATACGATAGGAATAACATCAAATGCATTAGCCAGCACCGGACGGATAGTAAATCCCACATCCAGATCTCCTTGATGAACCATCTCCTGCACATGCTTTGCTCCGTGCTGATCAATCTCCAGTTCCACACCTGGAAATCGCTCCATAAAGCCGGCAATCAGGCCCGAAAAGACGCAGGTTCCAATGATGGGCGGTATTCCAATTTGAATTACTCCGGTCTGCAGCGTTGTAAGATTACGAATTTCATTATAGAGCGCATCATACTGCTCGATTAAAAGCTGTGCTTTTGCATAAAGAAGCCGCCCATAATCAGTAACCTGCACCTTTTTCCCAGACATGCAGAACAGCTGTACCCCCAGTTTTTCCTCTAAGTTTTTCATAGACTTACTCAGCGTTGGCTGCGAAACATATAGCCGTCTGGAAGCCTCAGAAAAATTCTGCATGTCTACAATCGCCATAAAATATTTTAATTGCTTTATGTCCATGAGACACCGCCCGTTTTTATTTCATCCTACCCGAAAGCACAATAATTGTCAAGTTTCAGGATGACATGACATCAAGGCATCTGATTGGGCAGCCACAGGCTTATCGCCGGAAATACATTAACCAGCACCAGCACTCCCAGCATCATAATAATATATGGCCACAGCGGACGGACAACCTTTTCAAACGGCCTCTTAAATGTTCCCACAGACACAAAGATATTTAATCCAAACGGTGGAGTCAACATACCTATGGCACAGCACAAAACCACTATCATACCCAGATGAAGCATGTCCAGCCCAATTACCTGCGCCATTGGAAGCACCAGAGGTGTCAGTACAATAACAATAGAATTGGGATCCATAAACATACCCGCAATTAAAAACAGCAGGTTAATAATCAACAGAACCAGATATTTTGATGTTCCTTGCGTCAATGTCACAATTCCCTGCGGTACCTGAGCTGCCGTAAGAATCCAGGATAACAGACTTCCCGCACCAATCAAAATAAATATCATGGAAACCATGCGGCCGGATGTAACACCAATTTGAAAAACTTCCTTCCAGGTAATAGAGCGATAAATAAACAGCTCTACAATCAGTACATATGCAACAGCAACAGCTGCAGCTTCTGTCGGCGTCATTACTCCTGCATAAATCCCTACTAAAATAATCAGAGGCAATCCCAACGCCCAAACCGCCTTTTTAGTAGCGTCCAGTATTTCTCTAAAAGTAGCCGGTTTTTGGCGTGGAATCTTGTTTCTAATGGCATCCACGCAAACATAAATACTAAATACGACCGCCACAATCACGCCTACCGAAAGTCCGGACATAAAAAGCTTACCTACCGATGCCCCCGCTGATACTCCATACAAGATCATGGCAATCCCCGGTGGAATCAGCATGGCCAGCGTACTTGAAGCAGTTATACAGCCTATTGCCTTATCCGGATTATAACCATGACTGCACAATGCAGGATACAGAATCATTCCGATGGCCACGATCGCCGCTGGACCAGCGCCGGAAATAGCGCCAAAAATCGTACATGTCACTACGGTCGTGATCGCCAGCCCGCCCGGCAGATGTCCCACCAGGCGGTTTGCAAAATTCACCAGCTTTTGTCCGATATCTCCCTTAGACATAATATCCGCTGCATACATAAAAAACGGAATGGACAAAAGCGAAAACGTATCAATTCCTCCTACAATACGCTGGATAGCCAATCCCATATCCATACCAGGAAAGTTCATGGGAAGCGCAACCAGACAGGCTATAATCATAGCCATAAAAATAGGCGCGCCAATCAAAAGCAGGATAAAAAACAAAATACCACAGACAACTAGCATACCTTATCCTCCCCCTCATTGTTTCTGCCACCTGTTTTTTCAGCATACCAGCCAGCTTTCTCACATACACATATGACATGAGGAAGAAGCCAATACAGGTGGAAAGATAAATAACCCATATGGGTATTGCAATAGAAATACTTGTATTTCCACCTTCAAATTGAGTCAGCGTAAATTGAACGCTGATAAACGTCATATAAATGGACAGACAGATACTAAGCAGGCATACCATGATTTGCTGAATCCGCTTTGCAGTGCCTTTAAGTAAATTAGGCAGGAGATCAACGCTGACATGCCCATCATAGCGCGCGCAGGAGCTGATTCCAAAAAATGTTACCCAGACTATGATATAACGCGATAACTCCTCCGACCAGGCAAAGGAATACCCAAAAAAGTAGCGCGCGATAACATTCGCAAAAACAATAGCTGAAATTGCGAGCAGTCCAAAGCTCATGATCCCATTTTCAATTTTCTCCGTAAATCGATCAATATATGCCAGAATACCTGTCGATTGCGTCGTTGGAATCTGTTTCATGTCTTATTCCTCTCCGGTAATCTCCTTGCGTGCTTCTACGATAGCATCGTAAATTTTTTCTCCATCCTCTCCCTGGCTGCTGCGCGCAAATTCCTGAACAGGAACCAGCGCCTCGCGCCAGGCTGCTTTCTGCTCATCATTCAGCTCATGAATTTCTGTCTTTCCCGTATCTAAAATAAGCTGAGTATCCTTCTCAATCAATGCCAGCGTTTCATCCAGACAGACACGGGCCCCCTGCTTAACGCCTTCTACAATAGCCTCCTGCACGTTTTCCGGCAGGCCATCATACCATTCTTTATTAAACATGACTACCTGATCCAGACCCGAATGGTTTGTAATCGTAATATCAGTCTGCACTTCATGGAATTTCATGTCATAAATAGTGTCGATGGGATTTTCCTGTCCGTCGATTGCTTTATTCTGCAATGCACCATAGGTCTCTCCAAAATCCATGGTAATTCCCGTAGCGCCTAAAACCTCTGCCTGTTTAAATAAGATCGGCGAATTCATTACACGGATCTTTAATCCCTTCATATCGGAGGGATCCAACAGAGGTTTATTTGCAGACCACTGCTTATATCCTGTCTGCCAGATTCCCAACGTCAGAATTCCCTTCTCCTGCGTTGTATCCAGTAAAGCCTTTACCGCATCTGACTGATACAGCTCAAACAGTTGTTCCGGATCCTCCGGGAGCAAATATGGTGTATCCAGCAGCGTCATCATCGGTACAGTTCCGCCCAGATAGGAGGTGGGTACAACCACACACTCAATCGTGCCGAATTGCGCTCCCTCTACCTGATCACGCTGCCCGCCCAGCTGTGAAGACGGATATACCTGACATTCCACCTGTCCACTGGTCATTTCCTCGACCACCTCTTTTAATTTATGACAAGCCAGGTCGCGTGCACTTCCTGGAGAAGACACATGGCTGATCTTCATAATAATTTTTTCTCCAGACGTTTCCTGTTCCTTAACAGGTGCCGCTCCCCCTGCGTCAGACTCCGCGCCAGCCGAGGAAGCAGTTCCTCCGCTTCCGCCGCAGCCTCCCAGGATAGATGCTGCCATAACCACCGTAGCCAGAATTGAAACCAGACGTTTTTTCATTTTACTTCCTCCTTTTATCATCTTTTATACTAAACAGTCCTGTCAGACTATTTCATACATGGCTGAATGCGTTTGACAAAACGCCCATAGCCCGGCTGTCCCACAAAATTGCCGTCCTCTGCTACAAGTTTTCCCCGGACAAAAACCTTCTCCGGCACACCCTTCAAAATACGGCCATCAAATGGTGACCAGCCACATTTGGAAACTATCTCTTCATTGCGTACCATTTTTTCACGATCCAGATCAACAATAATCAGATCCGCATCTGCACCCGGATTTAGATGCCCTTTTCGCGGATACAGTCCATATACACGGGCTGGATTCTCACACATGCATTCCACTACCCGATTAATTGTTGTTTTTCCCGTAGCTGCCCCGTTCAGCATAAGCCGCAGCGATGTCTCTATACCCGGTATGCCGTTTGGAGCATCCCAGATATTTTTTTCTCCTACCGCTTTCTGTTCTTTCGGATATGGACAATGATCCGAACCGATAGTAGTTACCAGCCCTAAATTAAACCGTCTCCACAGCTCCGCCTGCTTTTCCTCCGTATTCATGGGAGGCGTAAATTTAGCCCATGGGCCAAGACGCTCCAGATCTTCAACAGTCAAATTAAAGTAATGCGGGCAGCTTTCTGCATATATCTCATATCCTTCTTCTCTGGCTGCACGAATCTGATCCAGCAATTCCGGTTGGCTGACATGCGCGATAACAGTACGGCAGCGTGTTTCTTTTGCTATGGAAATGACAGTCTGTACCGCCACATACTCTGCCAGCTTAGAACGCCATTCCCACTGCGAATGGTAATCTGTACGTCCGGCTGCTCTTAGGATTTCCTCATTGTACTGACAAATACCATCATCCTCACAATGAATCAATACAGTGCCTCCCATACGCGCAACTTCCGTCAGACTCCGGATTAAAAACGCAGAATGCATTGCTTTTACACCGTGCAAATTGCAGGTAAACGTTTTAAATCCTGTAATTCCTGCTCCCCACATTGCCTCCAGCTCATTAACATTATCCGGCGAAATTCCCCCTTTCAGACCGAAATCCACACAAGATTTTGTATTCAAATATTCTATTTTCTCCAGCAGCGGACCAATGGAATAAACCGCGGGCGTTGTGCGGTGATGATCCACTACTGTAGTAATGCCTCCTACCGCCGCAGCCATTGTGCCAGTAGTAAAATCTTCCCTTTCCGTAAATCCCGGATCCATCATGTGTGTGTGTCCATCCACACATCCCGGCATAACATATTTTCCGCAGGCATCTATTATCTCAGCAGCCTCCGCTCCGCTTCCCGGAGCCAGCAATGCTTCAATTTTTCCATCACGGATCAAAATATCTGCCGGAGTGCAGGTCTTTGAATTTACTACTACCGCGTTTTGAATTAACAGATCTCCAAGTCTCATCTAATCCTCTCCTTTTATGTTTGTATCAGTGACCAGTAAATTTCCGGATGACGTCCTCGCAAAATATGTGTTCCCGGCACAACTGTCTTGCATTTGCTCAGCGATAAATTAATCAATCCCGATGTAATCTGGCTTTCAGTAAAAAAGATGTAAAAAGCTGCGCTCCATCTGGGGAAACCGCATAGCTCCGCTCATTTTCACCATGTGGTCCGCTGCGCAGAATAAACACTTTATTCTCCGCCGCACGGGTCTGGGCCAACAGTTTATCCGGCCCACATCCTTTACGATCCAGCCAAAGAATTACGTCTGCGCCCTTCAGCATAGCCACCCGTGCAATTTCCGGTACCGCCATCTCTTCATCGAACATCACCGCCGCATGACACCCTGGAAGCAGTTCCAATACACAGATTTCTGCCCCCTCTTCTTGTCCTGAATGAGTAGGTGCAAGCATTCCCGCGCAGCCACTGTTTTTCAGGAACATCGCTCTGCGATTTCCGTCTTTATCCTCGCAGTCCACAACGGCTGTTCCTTGCACCACTGCGCTTCCAATCGCGTTCAGATCCTCGCTCTCTAACACGAATCCCTGCGTTGAAGGAAGAACCGCCAACCGGACATCCATCATGCCGCAGCGTTTCAGCGCCTCCTCAGCCCGTAGAACATACTCTTTCCTGCTGCCTGCCGAAAAACGAATCAACGCCGCAAACACCTCAGCCTGTTCTGGATTGTCCAGCCACCTCGTCTGCTCCTGCAATCTCACCGGACTGCATAATGGGGCATACAATTCCGGCCGACGGAGCGTCAAAGGTGCCGGTGCCGGAAGCTGTATATCCTTCACTAATATTTCTTCCCTGTCCGGAGAACATTCCGCTATAATTGTTCCATCAGACGAGGCAATAAAACTGCGCCCCAGCCCACACACAGAACCGCTTTCTACTCCAGCCTTTCCGCAAACAGCAATCGGCACACCATTTTCCCAGGCTCGTATAGGCAGAATAAACTGATACTGTTGATTTGTAAGCTTATCGGGAGCTTCCGCTGACGCCACCAGATTCACTGCATCCAATATCAACTGCGCTCCACCTAATCGAAGCATTCTGGCAACCTCCGGAACACGCCCATCTGCACATATCATGACACCAATGCGTCCGAACTCTGTATCAAACAAAAATGGTTCTCCGCCGGCAGTAAACCATTTTTCATCAAAATGCCATAGGTTTGATTTACACCCTTTTCCCCGCATTTTTCCATCCGGGCCATATACGATCACACTATTGTATAATTTCTCCCCCTCTGGAAACGCAGCTCCAACAGCAATATAAACCTTATTTTTTGCCGCAATGCCTGACAACCCTTCCAACAATTCTGGCAGACACTTTAGGAAATGGCGCTGTGGGTCTCTTCCTATCATATATGCTGGGTAAGCACATTCTGGAAAAAGAATCATCTCTGCTCCCTGACTGCAGGCTTCTTCTGCCAGGCAAAGAATTTTCTGCGCTGTCTCCTCATACTGTTCTACCTCAGCTGCAGTCATCTGCACTAATGCAAGCTTCACCGTTCTCCTCCTTTGCTGTTTAATAAAAAATAGTTATCGTTTATAGAATTCTATGTCTTAATGATAACAGATAAGAATATATTGTCAATGATTATGAATTATTTAACAATTCATTATATTT
>BBZO01000033.1 GCA_001304875.1 Clostridia bacterium UC5.1-2E3 | reverse complement strand
GTTCTTTCCTGTCCGCTCTCTCGCTGACAGCCTAAGTAGTTTATCATAGCTTTTTCAGTTTGTCAACTACTTTTTTGAACTTTTTTTATTTTTTTCATTTCTTGGAAATGAGCGGAGAAAGAGGGATTCGAACCCTCGCGCCGGTTGCCCGACCTACACCCTTAGCAGGGGCGCCTCTTCGGCCTCTTGAGTATTTCTCCGTAGTTCGCTATTTCCAGTATGAAATTGTGCGCCCTGCATCAGACGCATTTGCAATTATACAAGAGAAAAAATCGCTTGTCAAGCCCATTTTTTCAACATATTTTCCTCTATTTTTTGACGAATCCTGCTCTCCACAAGATCTGCTATCTCAATGGTCTTTAACCCTACATATTGATCATAGGGGATGGGATCCAGGTAGTGGACGTGGACGGTTTCTTCTTTTATAGAGTTGATATCGAAGGCCCGGTAGCTGTCAAAAAGGGCTACGGGGACAATGGGACATCTGGCGTTGACGGCGCTTTTAAAGGTGCCGCCTTTGAATTTGAGCATCGTATTTCCGTCGTGGCTCCTGGTTCCCTCGGCGAATATGACGTAGTTGCGCCCCTCCTTCACCTCCTCCGTCACCTGGTTGATGACCTTAAGGGACGCTCTCATATCGCTGCGGTCGATGTAAAGCCCGTGGAGAAGGGCGATTACCTCCCTGACCAGCACCATTTTCTCGGCCTCTTTTTTTATAACGATGCTTATGGGGTGCGGGCAGCTTCCGATGAGAGCCAGCATATCATAGAGTCCCTGATGGTTTGGGAAAAGGATAAATCCGTCCTGTTCCGGAAGATTTTCCGCTCCGTGCTCGACGAGGCGGACGTTTCCTGTATGATTTAATTTATCTACAATCTGTCTTAAGTATCCGTAGCGCTCCGTCTCCGTGTGCGTGTCTTTAGGACTTCCCATTTTTATGATGGAGTAGAACCATCCGGGGAGCCTGTGTATGTTTCTGAGCAGCATCCATGCAATTCTTATCATTTTTGCTTTTAATCCTGTCTGTATTTTAATATGGCTGTCTCATACAGGTTATTTCCCTGGCTGTCGATCACGACGATAACGGGAAAATCCCTCACTTCCAGCTTTCGTATGGCCTCAGTTCCCAGATCGTCGTAGGCGATGACCTCGGAGGAGAGGATTCTCTGGGAGAGCAGCGCGCCCGCGCCTCCCACGGCGGCAAAATAAACGGAACCGTTCCGGACGATGGCGTCGATGACCGCAGGGCTTCTCTTTCCCTTGCCGATCATGGCGCCCAGGCCCAGATCCAGAAGCTCTGGCGTATATTTGTCCATGCGGCTGGCGGTGGTGGGGCCTGCGGAGCCGATGGGACGTCCCTCGCGGGCAGGCGACGGACCCATATAGTAAATGATATTCCCTTCAAGGTCCAGGGGAAGCTTCTCCCCGGCTGCCAGCGCCTCCGACAGTCTCTTGTGGGCGGCGTCCCTGGCCGTGTAGATGGTTCCTGTTATGTAAACGTAATCGCCGGCTTTTAAGGAAGCGGCGTCCTCCTTCGAGATGGGGGCAGTGATATGTCTGTCCATTGTATTTCCTCCCTTTATCAGATCGTGCGGCAGCAGTGACGGTTCACGTGGCAGCAGATATTGACTGCCACCGGAAGTCCTGCGATGTGAGTGGGATAGGTTTCGATGTTGACCGCCAGGGCCGTCACCGTGCCTCCGAGACCGCCGGGGCCGATGCCGGAACGGTTGATGGTTTCGAGCATTTCCTTCTCCAGCTCTCTCACATAGGGAACCGGGGACGGCTCGTCTAAATTTCTGGTCAGAGCGTGCTTGGCCATGAGCGCACATTTTTCAAAGGTACCTCCGATTCCGACGCCCACGACCATGGGGGGACAGGCGTTGGGGCCCGCATCGCGGACGGCGGTCAGTATGGCCTCCTTGACACCCTCAATGCCGTCGGCAGGTTTCAGCATAAAGACGCGGCTCATATTCTCGCTTCCGAAGCCCTTCGGAGCCATGGTGATATCCAGTCTGTCTCCCTCGACGATCTCATAGTGGATCACCGCCGGGGTATTGTCCTTTGTGTTAACCCGTTCGATGGGATCTCCCACCACGGATTTGCGTAAAAATCCGTCCACATAGCCCTGGCGGACGCCCTCATTGATGCGTCGGTGAGACTGCCTCCTTCGATATGAACCTCCTGTCCCACTTTTACAAATAGAACAGCCATGCCTGTATCCTGGCAGATGGGAATCATGTCGGCGCCGGCGATCTCAAGGTTTTCCTCAAGCTGGTTTAAAACCTGCTTTCCCAGGGGGGATTTTTCCTCGCTGACAGCCTTCTCAAATACGCGGCGCATGTCGTCGGACAAAAAATGGTTGGCTTCGATGCACATTTCCTTTACATTTTTTATAATGTCTCCGGTTTCTATGGTTCTCACGGAAATGACCTCCTTGGTATTTTGTTTAAAACCCGTGTATGACAGCTCTTTACAGGTTCACAGCTGCCGGACACGGGATATATTTCATTCTTATTCAATTTCTCGTCAGACTCTGTGATCTCACACTCCGCACACAATACACCAGATGGGAATGCTTACCAGTGAGAGTATGGTGGAAAACACCACGATCTTCGTGGCGAACTCTCCGTCCCCGCTGTACTTCGACGCAAAGATGGCGGTGGTGCTTCCGGCGGGCATACCGGCCAGAAGAACGCTGACTCCTGTGACCAGGGCGTCCACCTGGAACAGGCGGCACCCCACAAATACCAGCAGCGGAATCACCGCCAGGCGGATGACCGTATAATAGACGGCCGTCCAGGAGCAGATGGTTCTCACATCCACCTTTGCGAGAATCAGTCCAATGATAATCATGGTCATCGGCGTGTTGCATTTTCCGATGACCTGGATCGTGGATGACGCAAACTCCGGCAGCGCAAGCTGGGAGATCATCAGAATCATCCTATGTAGACCGCCACGATACAGGGTGGGTCGCCACTTTTTTATCAGCGTCTTTTTGTCCGGGCTCTCCGTGAAAATGGAGACTCCGGCGGACCAGATGACAATGCGCACGGGGATGAGATAGAGGGCTGCGTACAGAAGGCCCATGCTGCCGTACAGCCCCTCGGCGATGGCATTTCCCATAAATCCGGCGTTGGAGCAGACGGTGGCATACTGCAAGACCTTCTTTTTCTCAGTTCCATAGCGGTTGTATAACGTGTGACTGAGAATCGTGTAGCCGATCTGTATCACAACGGAAACCACCAGGGCGCTGAAGCATTTTCTCAGAATCTCCCGCTCATCTCGATCATAAACGAGGTGATGATGTTGCAGGGAATAATGACATCAAGGGTCATGTCTGTTAAACAGCGCTGGCCTTCGTCTGTGACAACTCCCGTCTTATAGAGCAGGATGCCCACAATGATAAGAATAAACAGCATGGCCTGCATGTTAAACAGATTTTCAAGCATAATCTAACCTTCTAACAGTTCTTCGATGTCGGCCGCCCAGTCGTCCTTGCTCTGGGCCCCCACGACCTCCTTGAGAATGTGTCCGTTCTCATCCACGAAATAGGAGGTGGGAACGCCGGTCACATTTTTTAAAGCAATCTCGTAGAGATCGGCTGTCGGCAGAAGATGGAGATAATTCGCCCCCGTCTTCTCCGCATACTCTTTGGCCAGGCTCACCTGGGAGTCGGACAGAGTTCCGTCGGAATTTACCACGTCGGTGACAATTCCCACAATCTGGAATCCCTGGTCTGCATACTCGGTATTCAGCTCGCCGAGACTGGGCATCTCATTTAAACATGGGCCGCAGAATGTAGCCCACACATTAATCAGCGTCAGCTTGTGGCCTGCCAGGATGCTCTGATCCACGTCATTCATATCGAGATCCGCGGAGGTAAATTTGCCGAACTCGCCGGCATCCTCATTTTCAGCCGCAGCCCCGGTGCTCTCCTCAAGCACCGGGATCTCGGTCTCCACGACGGAGGATTCACCAGAGGAAAGGCTGGTGATCTCCACCACGTAGCGGTCATACTCGTCGGGAATCAGGACGAAGCGTCTGTCGTTGTCGGCATCCTCCCAGATACAGATGGTACCGTAGTCGGAAATCTGCGTCTCATCGGCCTCGCCGTAATAGTTGGTCATGATCTCTCTGGCCAGCTCCTTCGTCACATGCTGGTCCATCTCCAGCTCGATGAGAGTGAGCACGTCTTCCCTGAAGGTAAAACAGGTCACGATGGGGTTCTCGTAGTTGAACCAGATCATGTCATAGTCAACGGTATCATAGCGGACCTCATTTTCGTCCTCGTAGGCGTCTCCCTCCTCGCCGGCGGAGCCGAGAATATCGGCTACCTCGGCACGGCTCTTTCCGAACGGGAGCGGACTGTCTTTTTCAACAAGAATGGATCCATTTTCGTCTGTCTCAAACTGAGGGCCGGACTGCTGGCTTTCAGTTTCTGTCTCAGCGGCGGCTTCCGATGTTTCTGCCGCCGACTCCGTGGCGTCGCTGGATGCGTTGTTGGAGCAGGCTGTGAGTACAAATCCTGCTGCCAGAACAAATGCTAACTTACAAAGATTTTTCTTCATAATCCATCTCCCTTCCTTTCTTCTACTCCTCTGCGCTCTCATCCGCAGAGACTCCTCCTCGTCACCGGTCTCCCCGTCGTCCTGGCTGCTCTCGCGCACCTTGGCGATGCTGGCCACTCTCACGTCGGAGTCCTGGTCGATGTTCATAAGCTTCACTCCGGAAGTATTTCTTCCATGATGGAGATATCGTTCACCGCCATGCGGATGATGATTCCCTCATTGGTGATGAGCATGATCTCCCGGTCGTCGTCCACCAGCTTTGCGCCGATGAGCGCGCCTGTCTTCTCTGTGATCTTGTAGCAGCGGATTCCCTTTCCGCCGCGGTTCTGGGCCGTAAACTCGGATACATAGGTTCTCTTGCCCATGCCGTTCTCGGATACAACCAGCAGACACTCTCCCTGGCTGACCATCTGCATACCGATGACCTCTCGTCCTCGTCGAATTTCATGCCGATAACGCCGATGGAGACACGGCCGGTCACTCGCACATCCGTCTCCTTGAAGCGGATGCACATGCCTTTCTTTGTGGCCAGGATGATATCTTCCGTGTTGTCAGTTGCTTTTACCTCGATGAGCTCGTCGCCCTCTCTGAGAACGATGGCCTGCAGACCGTTCTTTCTGACGTTTGCGTACTCGGTCATCGGGGTCTTCTTGACCATGCCGTTCTTCGTGGCCATGAACAGGTACTTGTCCTCGTCGTACTCCTTCATGGGGATGATCGCCGTGATCTTCTCCCCCGGCAGAAGCTGCAGGAGGTTTACGATAGCGGTTCCTCTCGCGGTTCTTCCGGCCTCCGGAATCTCGTAGGCCTTTAAGCGGTAGCACCGTCCCGTGTTGGTAAAGAACATCACATAGTGGTGGGTGGTCGTCATAAGGAGGTCTTCTATGTAGTCCTCCTCCAGCGTCTGCATTCCCTTGATGCCCTTTCCGCCGCGGTTCTGGCTCTTGAAGTTATCGCTGGACATGCGCTTGATGTAGCCTAAATTGGTCATCGCCACGATGGCGTCCTCGTCGGGAATCAGATCCTCGGCAGACATATCGTAGATGTCATATCCGATGGAGGTTCTTCTGTCGTCGCCGTACTTCTCGGCGATGATTAAGATTTCCTCCCTGATGACGCCAAGGAGCTTGTTCTCGTCGGCCAGGATGGCCTTCAACTCGGCGATTCTCGCCTCCAGCTCTCTGTACTCATTCTCCAGCTTCTCTCTCTCCAAGCCGGTGAGCGCGCGCAGACGCATGTCCACGATGGCCTGGGCCTGTACGTCGGAGAGGCCGAACTGTTCCATCAATGAAGCCTTGGCCGCGGCCACATTCTCGGAACCGCGGATGATTTTTATAACCTCATCGATGTTGTCGAGGGCCTTTAAGAGACCTTCCAAAATGTGGGCTCTCTCCTCGGCCTTGTTTAACTCGTATTTTGTTCTTCTGGTGACCACGTCCTTCTGATGCTCCAGATAGTAGTGAAGCATCTGGGACAGGTTTAAAACCTTCGGCTCGTTGTTCACCAGCGCCAGCATGATGACGCCGAAGGTGTCCTGCAGCTGGGTGTGCTTTAACAGCTGATTTAAGATGACGTTGCATTCACATCCCTGCGCAGCTCGATGCAGATGCGCATGCCGCTGCGGTCGGACTCGTCGCGCAGATCGGTGATGCCGTCGATCTTTTTATCCTTTACAAGCTCCGCAATCTTCTCGATTAAGCGGGCCTTGTTGACCATGTAGGGAAGCTCCGTCACGAGGATGCGGCTCTTGCCGTTGGGCAGAGTCTCGATGTCCGTGACCGCGCGCACGCGGATCTTTCCGCGGCCGGTGCGGTAGGCCTCCTCGATGCCGGCTTTTCCTAAAATTGTGGCGCCTGTGGGGAAGTCGGGACCTTTTACAATCTCCAGAATCTCCTCCATCTCAGTCTCCCGGTTTTCATTGACCTGGTTGTCGATGATCTTTACCACCGCTTTGATAACCTCGCGCAGGTTGTGGGGCGGAATGCTGGTGGCCATACCTACGGCGATACCGGCGGTTCCGTTTACCAGGAGGTTGGGATACCGGGACGGGAGCACCACCGGCTCCTTCTCCGTCTCATCGAAGTTGGGAGAAAAATCTACGGTGTCTTTTCCGATGTCAGCCAGCATCTCCATGGAAATTTTGCTGAGTCTCGCTCGGTATAACGCATGGCGGCAGCGCCGTCTCCGTCCACGGAGCCGAAGTTCCGTGTCCATCCACCAGCGGATATCTGGTTGACCAGTCCTGGGCCATGTTGACCAGGGCTCCGTAGATGGAGCTGTCTCCGTGGGGATGATATTTACCCATGGTATCGCCGACGATACGGGCGCACTTTCGGTGCGGCTTGTCGGGGCCGTTGTTTAACTCTACCATGGCGTAGAGGACACGCCTCTGCACCGGCTTAAGTCCGTCTCTTACATCGGGCAGCGCACGGGCGGCGATGACGCTCATGGCATAGTCGATATAAGATTTCTCCATTGTCTTTTTTAAATCTATATCGTGAACTTTGTCAAAGATATTCGGTTCCATTTTTTATCCTTCTTTCCAAATATGTCCTCATCAGATATCCAGATTCTGGACATATTTTGCATTGGCTTCGATAAATTCCCTTCTGGCTCCACCTGGTCTCCCATCAGTGTGGTGAAGGTGAGATCCACCTCGGAGGCCTCATCCTCGTTCATGGTCACGCGCAGCAGAATCCTGCGCTCCGGATCCATGGTGGTCTCCCAGAGCTGCTCCGCGTCCATCTCTCCCAGACCTTTGTACCGCTGGATCTTATTGTTATTGTCGCGGCCCACCTCCGTGAGGATCTGGTTCAGCTCCTCGTCGCTGTAGGCATACCACACCTTTTTGTTCTTCTCCAGCTTGTAAAGAGGCGGCTGCGCCAGGTACACGTATCCCTGCTTGATGAGCTCCGGCATGAACCGGTAGATAAATGTCAGAAGCAGCGTGCTGATATGCGCCCCGTCCACATCCGCATCAGTCATCAGAATAATCTTGTGATAGCGGAGCTTCGTGATATCGAAATCGTCGTGAATGCCGGTGCCGAAGGCGGTAATCATGGCCTTGATCTCGGCGTTGGCATAAATTTTATCCAGTCTTGCCTTCTCCACATTCAATATCTTTCCACGCAGAGGAAGGATCGCCTGGGTGTTCCTGGAACGGGCCGTCTTCGCGGAACCGCCGGCGGAATCTCCCTCAACGATGTAGATCTCGCAGTTTTCCGGATTCTTGTCGGAACAGTCGGCAAGCTTGCCGGGAAGCGCCATTCCCTCTAAGGCAGTCTTTCTCCTGGTCAGCTCCCTTGCCTTTCTGGCCGCGGCCCTCGCGCGCTGTGCCAGAATAGATTTCTCGCAGATGATCTTGGCGACGGATGGATTCTGCTCCAGGAAATAGGTCAGATTCTCGCTCACGATGCTGTCCACGGCTCCGCGGGCTTCACTGTTGCCCAGCTTCTGCTTGGTCTGGCCCTCGAACTGGGGCTCCCCGATCTTAACGCTGATAATCGCAGTCAATCCCTCCCGGATGTCCTCGCCGCTTAATACCGGCTCGTTGTCCTTTAAGAGCTTGTTCTTTCTCGCATAGTCGTTGAGCGTCTTCGTGAGCGCGTTCTTAAAGCCGGTCAGATGGGTTCCGCCCTCGGGCGTGTTGATGTTGTTTACAAAGCTGTATATATTCTCGGTGTAGGAGTCGTTGTGCTGCATGGCAACCTCCACCAGCACGTCGTCCTTCACCCCCTCGCAGTAAATGACCTGGTCGTAGAGGCTGGCCTTGCTGCGGTTTAAGTAGGTGACAAACTCCTTGATGCCTCCCTCGTAGTGGAAGGTCTTCTCCCTCTTATCTTCCCTGTCATCCCGGAGAATGATCTTTAAATTCTTCGTGAGGAACGCGGTCTCCCGCAGGCGGATTTCAGAGTGTCGTAGTCGTAAACCGTCTCCTCGAAAATCGTCTTGTCGGGAAGGAAGGTCACCTTCGTGCCGTGCTTTTCCGGATCGCAGTCTCCGATCACCTTTAAGGGGTAGCACACCTTTCCGCGCTCGTATCTCTGCTTGTAGACCTTTCCCTCCTTGCAGATCTCCACCTCCAGCCAGTCGGAGAGAGCATTCACGACAGAAGCTCCCACGCCGTGCAGGCCGCCGGATACCTTGTAGCCCCCGCCGCCGAATTTTCCGCCGGCGTGAAGGATGGTAAACACAACTTCGACCGCCGGGAGACCCGCCTTCTTCTGTATGTCGATCGGGATTCCGCGTCCGTTGTCGGTGACGGTGATGGAATTGTCCGAATTGATCTGCACATCGATGGTGTCACAGTATCCGGCCAGCGCCTCGTCCACCGAGTTGTCCACTATCTCGTATACAAGGTGGTGAAGGCCGCGGCTGGAGGTACTGCCGATATACATTCCCGGTCTCTTCCTTACCGCTTCCAGTCCTTCCAGTATCTGAATCTGATCTGCACTGTATTCTGAGCTCATTTCTTCCTCCTTGAGATTCATTCTTCGCTGATGATTGCTCCGTTTGCTATCCTGAAAATCTTATCTATCTTAAATCTATTGTTGATGAAATCATCCAGACCCGTACATGTGATGACAGTCTGGATCTTCGTGATCTCCGCCAGCAGGTGCTCCTGCCTGCTGCTGTCCAGCTCGGAGAGCACGTCATCTAAAAGCAGGATGGGATAGTCTCTCGTTATCTTCTTTACCAGCTGGATCTCCGCCAGCTTGAGCGCCAGGGCCGCCGTCCTCTGCTGTCCCTGGGATCCAAACCTGCGGATATCCACGTCATTTACATAAAAACTGATATCGTCCCTGTGGGGCCCGGTGAGGGTCGTCCGCTGTTTGATATCCTGCGCACGGCTCTTTTTGAGAGCGGTCTCAAACTCCTCCCGCTCCACGTTCGGGTCATAAAAAATCCTAAGCCGTTCCCTCTCGCCCGACAGGTTGAAATGTACGTCCTGTATGAGGTCATTCAACTGATCGATAAATTCCTTCCGGTAGGAAATAACCTCCCGCCCGTAGGACACCAGCTGCATATCCCAGATATCCAGCGTCTCCTCATAGTCGGGGCGGAACGTCAGCTCCTTTAAAAGCTTGTTTCTCTGGGTCACAATCTTGTTGTACTGGACCAGGGAATGAACGTACAGCTTATTTAGTTGACATAACTCTAAATCGATGAACCTGCGGCGCTCCGCAGGGCCATTTTTAATAATATTCAAGTCCTCCGGGGAGAAAAAGACAATGTTCACGATACCGAACAGCTCGCTGGCCTTCCGTATGGGGATCCCGTTGACCGCCACGCCCTTGGTCTTATTTTTCTTAAGGTGCATGTCGATGCGGTAGGACATCGTTCTTGCGGATATTCATTTTGATGTGGGACTCGTCCTCCCCAAAATTGATGATCTCTCTGTCCCGGCTTCCCTTGTGGGACTTGGTGGTGGCACAGACGTACATGGATTCCAGGATGTTGGTCTTTCCCTGCGCGTTGTCGCCGTAGAGCACGTTGGTCCCCGGGTGAAGGTCCATATGAAGTTCCTTGTAATTTCTGTAGTTCTTAAGCTCGAGCGATTCGATGATCATTCAGTGTCCCTTATTTCTCGATTGTTATAGTCTGCCCGCCGTATGTAAAGGTATCGCCCTCGTGAAGCTTCTTCCCTCTCTGGGTCTCCACCTGGCCGTTGACCTTCACGAGCCCGTCGGCGATGGCAAATTTGGCGTCCACGCCGGACTCCACCAGGCCGGCCAGCTTTAGCGCCTGGCCCAGCTTGATAAATTCATCTCTTATTTTTATCGTATTCATGTAGTTCCCCCTGCATTAAACCGAAGCAGCGTTGAAGTTGACGGGAAGAATGAGGTAAATGTAATTTTCCTCCTCGTCCTTGATAAAGCACGGGGACTTGGGATTCATGAGGTAGAGCGTCACTTCCTCGTCGTCGATGATGCGCAGCGCGTCGATCAAAAACTTGGGATTGAAGCCGATCATGATATCCTTTCCCGTCTTGTGTATCAGAATCTCCGCGTTCATGGTTCCAAAGCTGGAATTTAACTTAAGCGCCATGTTGGCGTCGGTGATATTAATGATAATCGGTTTCTTGTCGTTCTCGCGGATCAGG
Organism: Clostridia bacterium UC5.1-2E3; assembly: GCA_001304875.1. GTDB lineage: Bacteria > Bacillota > Clostridia > Lachnospirales > Lachnospiraceae > Ventrisoma > Ventrisoma faecale. The sequence goes on along the minus strand of BBZO01000033.1, from coordinate 23,806 downwards.
ATGCTGGCCCGCTCGATGCAGTCGAGAAACTCTCTCTTATTGACCGTCACCCTGGTCTCATAGTCGTTTGAAAGCATCTGATCGACCTTGAAATACTCGCCCTCGATCAGACGGGACACCACCAGCGTGTCGTCGAACTCGAACAGAATGTGGTTGGGACCGAAGAAAATGAGAACTTCCTTCTCCGCGTCGCCGCCCAGGATCTTGCTGATCTCACTCAGAGTCTTGCCAGGAACGATGACCTTTATATCGCTGTAGTTGTCTTTTAATACCACCTTGCGGATGGACATGCGATGTCCGTCCAGGGAAACCACCCGGAGCTCACTGCCCTTCACCTCAAATAGCTCGCCGGTCATCATCTTATTGCTGTCGTTGGGCGAGATGGAGAAGATGGTCTGCCGGATCACCTCTTTTAAGGTGAACTGGGAGAGGCAGATGTACTGATTTTTCTCGATGTATGGGAGATAGGAAAATTCGTCCCCGTCCTTGCCCTGGATTTTAAACACGGAGTTTTCGCAGCTGATGACCGTGTTGTACTTCTCGTCAGACTCGATCACAACCTCCGCGTCTCCGCTTGACAGCTTTCTCACGATTTCGGAAAACAGCCGGGCATCGAGGGCGATCTTTCCTTTCTCTAAAACAGAGCCCTCTACCCTGGTCTCAATTCCCAGCTCCATGTCGTTCGCCGTTAATTTTATATCGCCGGTGGAGGCGTCGATGAGAATGCACTCCAGAATGGACATGGTCGTCTTGGAGGGCACTGCCTTGAGAACAATGTTGATGCCGTTTAAGAGGTCGTCTTTTTTGAATGTAAGCTTCATAGTTGTTGATAACTTCCTTTCTGGTAGAGTCGAAGGTTTATAGATAAAGATATAGTTAAATTCCGCCGTAACCGCCGTAGGGGCTGTTAATATGTTAATAAGCGGGACAAGCCCAGAAAATCAAAGGATTTAGGGTGTGAACAAACTTGTGTAAAACTGCCTTAAAAATGACTGATAACCTGCGAGTCATCCACAAGCCGATTCCCAGCCCCGAATTTAACCGGGTTATCCACAGATTATTAAGGGGTTATCCACCAAATTTTGTGGATTACTGGGGACTAATCTTCTTTTTGAGGATTTCTATGGTATTTGCCAGTGCCTCGTTATCCACAAGCTCCGCTGTGATCTTGTCGGCGCCATGGATAATCGTCGTGTGATCTTTGCCTCCCAGCTCCTTGCCGATGGCCTGCAGGGAGGTGTTCGTCATGTGTCTGCAGAGGTACATGACGATCTGTCTCGGATATACGACCTCCTTGTTGCGCTTGGAGGAGGTGATGTCCGAGGGCTGGATCTTATAGTGATCCGCCACCACGTTGATGATGAGCTCCGGCGTGATCTCACGCACCGCGTTGGGGGAGATGAGATCCTTTAAGGCTTCCTCCGCCAGCTCCAGAGTTATCTCCTTTTTATTGAGCTTTGAAAGAGCGACGATCTTGGTGAGCGCGCCCTCCAGCTCACGGATGTTGGATTTGATGTGGGTGGCGATGTATTTGATAACTTCGTTGTCGATGTTGTAGCCTTCCAGCTCTTCCTTCTTTCGCAGGATTGCCATTCTCGTCTCGTAGTCGGGGGACTGGATATCCACCGTCAGACCCCACTCAAAGCGGGAGCGCAGCCGCTCCTCCAGCGTCTCGATCTCCTTCGGAGGCTTATCGGACGATATGATAATCTGCTTTTTCGCCTCGTGGAGCGCGTTGAAGGTGTGGAAAAATTCTTCCTGCGTACTTTCCTTGCCGATGATGAATTGGATGTCATCGATCAATAAAACGTCGTTGTTCCGGTACTTTTCGCGGAACTCCGTGGTGGAAATATTATTCTTATTACGGATGGCGTCGATCAGCTCGTTGGTGAATTTCTCGGAAGTCACGTAGAGGATCTTGGCCTTCGGGTTATTCTTTAATATAAAGTGGGCGATGGAGTGCATCAGGTGGGTTTTCCCCAGACCTACGCCGCCGTAGATGAATAATGGATTGTAAATCTCGCCGGGGGACTCGGCCACCGCCAGCGAAGCGGCGTGGGCCAGATTGTTGTTCGCTCCGACCACGAAGGTGTCGAAGGTATACCGGGGATTTAAGTTGGCATTCTGTATGGCAGCCTGATCCACAGAGGAGGCCGTATTGTGGATAAGTTGATTTTTGGGTTCGTTGATATCTTTTATCTGGTTCTCGATGATAAATTCCACCTCACAGGGGTATCCGGTCATCTCCTCGATGGCCACCTGCAGAAGAAGGCCATATTTCTTTTTTATGTAACCTAAAAAATTGGCGTCGGGAACCAGCACAAAAACCTTGCCGTTCTCCGCAGAATGCAGCTTTAACGGGAGCAGCCAGGTCTTGTAGGACACGTCCGAAAGCTCGTGCTCCTCCTTTATATTCATTAAAATATCGTTCCATTTATCTCTGATTTTTTCCAGCATCTTGTGTCTCCTAATGTATTCAAAAAGCAAAAATGCACATTTGCCCAATCTAATATCCATTTTACATTATAATGAAGTAATTTTCAATGAAAATATTCTCGTCCACAGGATATGCAGGACTTATCCAGAGATTTATCCACAATTTATCCCCAATCTGTGGATAAGTTGTGAAAATGGTGTGGAAAGGCTGATATTCTTTTATCAAATCATTGACACAGGCGTTCTTTCTATATATAATCCAATGGCAACTATTAAACGCATTGTATCTTTGAAAAAAGAACAGTAGCAGGAGGTAAAAAAATGAATACTTTAAAGAGCGTGCGCAGTATGGTGACAACTGCAGCAATCGCAGCAATCATTGTGGTAATGGCCAGCGTGCCGTTTCTGGGCTACATCCCGTTGGGATTCATGAACGCGACGATCATCCATGTGCCCGTAATTATCGGAGCCATTCTTCTTGGGCCGAAATACGGAGCGTTCCTTGGACTCGTGTTTGGAGTCACCAGTGTGATCCGGGCGACCATAACCCCGAACGTCACATCCTTTGTGTTCTCCCCGTTTGTGAGTATTAATGGATTTGGAGGAAACGGGTGGAGCCTGGTGATCGCCATTGTGCCGAGAGTTCTGATCGGAGTGGTGGCCTACTATGTATTTGCAGCGATGATGAAATTTTTCAGAGATAAAAAGGGAGGACACACGATCTCTCTCTGGATCGCCGGTGTGGCGGGATCTCTGACCAATACGCTTCTCGTGATGAACCTCATCTATATCTTCTTTGGTGAGAGCTACGCCGCGGCTTCCAATAAGCTGGCGGAAGGGTTCTACATGGTTATCATGAGCGTGATTGTGATTAATGGTGTGCCGGAGGCCATCGTCGCCGGAATTTTGGTCACATCGATCGTAAAAGTGCTCTCAAAAGTGATGAATTAAGCATTTTTTGCTTGACGGACGTGGATATCTTCTATATAATTGAGAAGATGTTTAATTTAAAATAGTCTTATTATGTACTTCTAAATTTTAGATGTAAGAGGAGGTGTGCCGATATGAAAATGACATTTCAGCCGAAGAATAGACAGAGATCCAAAGTTCACGGTTTCAGAGCGAGAATGAGCAGCGCAGGCGGGAGAAAAGTTTTAGCCGCCAGAAGAGCAAAGGGAAGAGCTAAATTATCTGCTTAAGTAAACCAGGGCCGCAATTAAATGAAATTGTGGCCTTTTCTTTTCCCGATATCCGGCAGATGAGGAGAGTCCGATGAAGCGTTTTAATTCCATAAAAAAGAATTATGAGTTTAAAAGCGTTTACAAATCCGGCAGGTCACTGGCTAATAAGCTTCTTATTATGTATGTGTCGGAGAACGGCGGGCAGCGGACGAGAATCGGGATTTCCGCCAGCAAAAAGGTTGGCAACAGCGTGGTGCGGCACCGTGTCACCAGGCTTTTAAGAGAAGTTTTCCGTTTGAATGAAGACAGATTAGGACAGGGGTTAGACATCGTCATCGTCGTCCGGGCGGCGGCGAAAGATTCAGATTTCAAAAAGATCGAGAGTGCTTTTATGCACCTGTGCGGACTTCATAACATTTTAGAGAATCGAAGTGAGAGCGTTGGTTAAAAGATATTTAATTAAGATGATACGATTTTACCAGAAGTATATTTCACCGCTGAAAATGCATTCTCACTGTATTTATCTCCCCACGTGCTCTCAATACGCCGTTGAGGCATTGGAACGGTATGGGGCGGTAAAAGGTACATTTTTGGCTTGCAAAAGGATCCTTCGGTGCCATCCGTTTGCAAAAGGCGGTTATGATCCGGTTCCGTAACACGTTAAGGGAGGTATTTTATTGGACTACGTAGTTTTGACAAAAGCGGGTTCGATTCTCGGGCCCATTGCCACCTTGTTCGGCTACATCATGGACTGGCTGTTTAAGTTTACCAGCTCCATGGGTATCATGAACATAGGTCTCTGTATTATTTTATTTACCATTATCGTTAAGCTGATACTTTTCCCCATGACCATCAGCCAGCAGAAGTCTTCCAAGCTGATGTCCATGATAACCCCGGAGGTTCAGGCCATCCAGAAAAAGTACAAGGGAAAAAGAGATCAGGATTCCATGATGAAGCAGAACGCTGAGGTTTCTGCCGTCTATGAGAAATACGGTGCAAGCCTACGGGCGGATGCCTGCAGGTGCTCATCCAGTTCCCGATCATCCTTGCTCTTTACCGGGTTATCTACAATATTCCGGCTTATGTTCCGTCTGTCAGAGCGTTCTTTGACAACGTGGTGGAGCCGCTTCAGCAGCAGCCGGACTACATTAATAAGATAGCAGAGCTTGCGTCTGCCTGTAAGCTTCCGATTGAGAATTACGATTACAGTCTGGCAGACAAATGCGTTGATCTTTTATACAAGTTTACACCCGAACAGTGGAAAACCTTAGAGGGACTGTTCCCGGCGATTTCCGATGTGATTGCGACCAACGCCGCGGAGATCGAGCAGATGAACTCCTTCTTTGGAATCAACCTGGCGACCGCGCCGTTTACGGGATTCGACAACATCACCATTGCGTGGCTGATCCCCATTCTGGCAGGTCTCACCCAGTGGATTTCCACAAAGCTGATGTCTTCCAACCAGCAGCTGGATCCGGATACCCCCGGCGCCCAGTCCATGAAGACCATGATGTATACGATGCCGCTGATGTCCGTGTTCTTCTGTTTCGGATTCCCGGCAGGTATCGGTATCTACTGGATTATGACGGCTGTGGTTCAGATCTTCCAGCAGATGATCGTCAACTCCTACATGAACAAGATCGACATGGATAAGCTGATCCAGAAGAATGTGGAGAAGATGAACAAGAAGAGAGCGAAGAAGGGTCTTCCCCCCGCAAAGGTATCTCAGAATGCTTCCGCAAGCCTTAAGAATATCAAGGCCCAGGAGGATAAGCAGGAAAAGATCAGAGAGGAGAAGCTGGCCCAGACGAAGAAGCAGATCAAGGATTCTTCTGAATACTATAATGCGGACGCCAAGCCGGGAAGCCTGGCAGCCAAGGCGAATATGGTTCAGAAGTATAACGAGAAGCATAACAAATAGGAGGGTATTTGTATGGAAATGATCACAGTTTCAGCAAAAACAGTGGACGATGCGATAACGAAGGCTCTGATTCAGCTGGAGACCACCAGCGATAAGCTGGAGTACGAGGTTGTGGAGAAGGGAAGCTCAGGATTTCTCGGGATAGGCGCGAAGCCGGCCATCATCCGCGCGAGAAAGAAAGAGGAGGAGCCTGTGGAGGTTCCGGCGCCCGAGGTGAAGGCTGAAAAGCCGGAGAGACCCGCAAAGTCTGCGAAGCCTGCAAAATCCGCGAAGACGGAGACGGCGAAGTCTGAGAGCAGATCTTTCGAGAAGTCCGCTCCTGCAAAGAAAGAGACCCCGGCGGCCGTGATCGACGATCCGGAAACCGAGGAGAAGATAAAGAAGTTCTTAGGCCAGGTGTTTGAGGCCATGAGCTTGAGGTGACGGTCGATGTGACAGTCACCGAGGAGGAGATCGGCGTCAACTTAAGCGGCGACGACATGGGCATCCTGATCGGAAAGAGAGGACAGACCCTGGATTCCCTGCAGTACCTTGTGAGCCTTGTGGTGAATAAGGGCAGAGACGGCTACATCCGTGTGAAGCTGGACACTGAGAATTACAGAGAGAGAAGAAAAGAGACTCTTGAGACCCTGGCGAAGAACATTGCCTACAAGGTGAAGAGGACCAAACGTCCCGTATCGCTGGAGCCCATGAATCCCTATGAGAGAAGAATCATCCACTCTGCGCTTCAGAACGACAGATACGTGGTGACCAGAAGCGACGGCGAAGAGCCGTTCAGACATGTGGTTATTTTCCTCAAGAGAGAGGGCGGCCGCAGAGAGAGACGGGAGAACTGATAAATCATGCCGCCGCAAATGTAAGGTTTGCGGCGGTTTTTCGTTTAGTAGGAAACTATAAGTTTAATGGAGGAAACTGTATGTATACCACGGACACGATAGCGGCCATCGCCACCGCCATGTCAAATTCCGGAATCGGTATCGTGAGAATCAGCGGCAGCGAGGCGTTTGCCGTGGCGGACCGGGTGTTTCGTGAGGCGGGAAAGCCGGAGGCGGGTCTTAAGGATGCCCAGAGCCACACCATCCACTACGGACATATCTACGATGGGGATGAACTGGTGGACGAGGTGCTTCTGATGGTGATGCGCGGCCCCAGAAGCTACACGGCAGAGGACACGGTGGAGATCAACTGTCACGGAGGTGTCCTGGTTCTTAAGAGAGTGCTGGATGCAGTGTTCAGAAACGGCGCGCGGCCGGCGGAGCCGGGAGAGTTTACGAAGCGGGCCTTCTTAAACGGGCGGATCGATCTGTCCCAGGCCGAGGCGGTCATGGGAGTGATCGATGCGAAAAACAAGCTGGCGTTAAAAAGCTCTGTCAGCCAGTTAAAGGGCTCGGTCTCGGAGAAAGTGAAGGCGCTCAGGGAGAAGATTCTCTATGAGATTGCGTTCATTGAGTCGGCGCTTGACGATCCGGAGCATATCTCGCTGGACGGATATGGGGAGAAGCTTGAGGGAGTTCTTGAGCCCATGATCGGCGAAGTGGAGAAGCTTCTTCACTCGGCGGACAGCGGGAGAGTGATCTCTGAGGGCGTGAAAACCGTGATTCTGGGAAAGCCCAACGCGGGAAAATCGTCTCTGATGAATGTGCTGACCGGTGAGGAGAGAGCCATCGTCACGGACATCGCGGGAACCACCAGGGACACGCTGGAGGAGCATGTGTACTTAAAGGGAATCAGCCTCAATATCGTAGATACCGCGGGAATCCGGGAGACGGAGGACGTGGTGGAGAAGATCGGTGTGAGCAGGGCCAAGAGCGCGGCGGATGACGCAGATCTGATTATTTACGTGGTGGACGGCTCCTCAAAGCTGGATGAAAATGACGAGAAGATTATAGACTGGATCCGCGGGCGCAGGGCCATTGTCCTGCTCAATAAATCAGATCTCGAGATGCAGGTTTCTGAGGAAGAGCTTAAAGAGCGGACGGGGCATACGGTGATTGCCGTATCGGCCAAGGAAAATTCCGGCATCGACCGGCTGGAGCAGGAAATAGAGGACATGTTCATAAACGGCGAGATCGATTTCAACGACGAGGTGATGATCACCAATGCGCGGCACAAAAACGCGCTGGCCGGGACGCTGGAAAGCCTTGAGATGGTGCGCCGCAGCGTGGAGGCGGGAATGCCGGAGGATTTTTATTCCATCGATCTGATGAATGCCTACGAGAAGCTGGGAACCATCATCGGGGAGTCGCTGGAGGATGATCTGGTGAATGAGATTTTCAGCAAATTCTGTATGGGAAAATAAGAGGAGAATCAGATGCCTAATTTAGTAGAGACCTATAATATTGTTGTGGTGGGCGCCGGGCACGCGGGCTGTGAGGCGGCTCTGGCGGCTGCGCGTCTGGGGATGGAGACCATTTTATTTACGGTCAGTGTGGACAGCATCGCCCTGATGCCATGCAATCCCAATATCGGCGGGAGCTCCAAGGGACATCTGGTCCGGGAGCTGGACGCTCTGGGCGGGGAGATGGGAAAAAATATAGATAAAACATTTATCCAGTCGAAGATGCTGAATCAGTCGAAGGGGCCGGCGGTGCACTCTCTGCGGGCGCAGGCGGACAAGCAGGACTATTCCCGCGAAATGCGCCGGACTTTGGAAAACACGGATCATCTGACCATCCGCCAGGCGGAAGTCAGCGAGATTGTGACGGAGGAGACGAAGGACGGGAGAATGAGAATCACCGGCGTGAAGACTGTGTCGGGCGCACTCTACCAGTGTCAGGCGGTGGTGCTGGCGACGGGAACCTACCTGCGGGCCAGATGCATTCACGGCGATGTGAGCAACCCGACGGGGCCAAATGGGCTGCAGGCGGCCAACTATCTGACGGATTCTTTGAAGGCCCACGGCGTTGAGATGTACCGCTTTAAGACTGGTACACCGGCCCGGGTGGATCGCAGAAGCATCGATTTTTCCCGGATGGAGGAGCAGTTCGGAGACGAGAGAGTGGTGCCGTTTTCCTTCAGCACGGACCCGGAATCGGTCCAGAAGGAGCAGGTGTCCTGCTGGCTCACCTACACGAATGAAGAGACCCACCGGATCATCCGGGAGAATCTGGACCGTTCGCCTCTGTTCTCCGGCGTGATCGAGGGGACGGGGCCAAGATACTGTCCGTCCATCGAGGATAAGGTGGTAAAATTTCCCGACAAGGACAGACACCAGGTGTTTGTGGAGCCGGAGGGACTTTACACCAATGAGATGTATCTGGGCGGCATGTCAAGCTCCCTGCCCGAGGATGTCCAGTATGCCATGTACCGGACAGTTCCGGGGCTGGAAAATGTCAAAATTGTCCGAAATGCATATGCAATAGAGTACGATTGCATCAATTCCAGGCAGCTTCGCGCGACGCTGGAGTTTAAAAATATCGAGGGACTTTTCAGCGGCGGCCAGTTCAACGGCAGCTCCGGGTATGAGGAGGCCGCAGTACAGGGATTCATGGCGGGAGTCAACGCGGCGAGAAAGATTGCCGGGAAGGAGCCTGTGGTGCTGGACCGCTCGCAGGCGTACATCGGCGTGCTGATCGACGACCTGGTGACCAAGGAAAATCACGAGCCCTACCGCATGATGACCTCACGGGCGGAATATCGTCTGCTTTTGAGACAGGACAATGCGGATCTGCGGCTGTCAAAGATTGGGCATGAGATCGGGCTGGTGAGCGATGAGGCGTTTGAGAGGCTGGTCTGGAAGGAGAACGCCATCGAGGAAGAGATAAGGCGTCTGGAGAAGTCCATCGTCGGTGCGGTTCCTGCGGTGCAGGAGTTTCTGCGGGAGCATGGAAGCACGGAGCTCAAATCGGGCAGTACGCTGGCGGAGCTGATTAAGAGACCGGAGCTCAGTTACCAGATGTTAGAAGAGCTGGATGAGTCGCGGCCAGACTTGCCGGAGGATGTCATCGAGCAGGTAAATATCAATATCAAATACGAGGGTTACATAAAACGGCAGATGCAGCAGGTGGCCCAGTATAAGAAGCTGGAGAACAGGAAACTTTCAGAGGATTTTGATTACAGCCAGGTGCAGAACCTGCGCCGGGAGGCTATGCAGAAGCTGAATTTATATAAACCGATGAATATAGGACAGGCCTCCCGCATTTCCGGCGTTTCTCCGGCGGATATCTCGGTGCTTTTAGTGTATCTGGAGCAGATGAGGTACCGCGGGAAAAACGGGGGAGAGGAAAAGTAAACCTGTGGATAAAATTGTGAAAATATAAAATATGTGTGTATAAGAGAGGGGGATGAAATTTGGATAAAGAGTTTGAGACTTTCAGAAAATTGTTTGCGACGCTGTCTGACAGAGAGCTGGAATCGCTGGGACTGGCTCTGACAGAGAGGCAGTTGGAGCAGTTTTATACATTTTATAAAATTCTGATCGAATGGAATCAGGTGATGAATCTGACGGCAATCACAGAGCCGGAGGAAGTGATCGTGAAGCATTTTGTGGACAGTCTGTCCCTGGCCCGTGCGGTGGATGGTCTGGGCGATCTGGCAGAGCAAGGATGTTCTCTCATCGATGTGGGGACGGGGGCCGGATTTCCCGGTATTCCGCTGAAGATTGCCTATCCCGGACTGCGGCTGACGCTTCTGGATTCCTTAAACAAGCGGGTGAAGTTTTTAAGCGAAGTGTGTGCACAGCTGGGCCTTGAACAGGTGAATTGCATTCATGGGCGGGCGGAAGACTGCGGACGAAACCCGGAACTGAGAGAACAGTTTGATTTCTGTGTTTCCAGAGCGGTTGCGAATCTCTCTACTTTGTCGGAGTATTGTATGCCTTTTGTGAAAAAAGGAGGATATTTTGTCCCATATAAGTCTGGTAAGCTGGAGGAAGAGATGGAGAATGGCCGCGGAGCCGTCGCAAAGCTGGGCGGCGAGGTGAAGGCTGTGGTTCCCTTTAAGCTTCCGAACGGGGACGAGAGAGTGCTGGTGAAGATAGAGAAGATAAAGAATATTGATAAAAAATATCCGAGGAAAGCCGGACTTCCGGGGAAAGAACCGCTGCGGTAGATCTGGTATTGGGTGAGCTTAGATTAAGAGAAAAGAGGGAGGAAATGTTTCACGTGAAACATTTCCTCTCTCCGTCTTAATAGTAGATTAATTTTGATGATACAGGTTTTAGTCTGAATTTTCGTTTAGCAATTCGTTGGCATATCGGTTTAGTTGTTCGCAGGGCTCGTATTTTGTACGATAGCCGGTTCCATTTATGATAAAAATGGACTGTATTCCGTAATACATAGTTCAGAACCATCGGTCATATGTAGCTTAAAGGTGACGCCCTGACCGGCATATTCTGTGTATGAATTATCTTTGCTGTAGATTATAATGTCATTCAGATAGCTGACAAATTTTTCCAGATCGGAGATCTGGATGGTCTTATCCGGCGGAGACAGTGTCACGGCAGCCGATGAGATATCTTCGGCCGTTAAATCTTTAAAGGGCTGTTTTCCTCTCCTGGAGAATGCAAATGACAGAGCGATTATGAGAATTACAGCCAGGAGAATGAAAAATTTTGAATTTCTCATCTGAATCACCATCCATGATTGTCTATCAATATGCTAAGCAAAAAACATCTTCACGATTGCGGCAAACTCTGCGGGACTTTCCAGCTGGGGAAGAAATTTTGTCTTGGGAATTAAGGAGTGCTCGATGGCAGAGTTTAATTCCTTATATTCCGCGATGATGTCTTCGATGATCGGCTGCTCGCGGCCTCCCACAATGTAGATGCTGTTGTCAATTTTTTTCAGTGCGTTGGACAGGTTGCATTTGATATAATTGCACTTGACACTGGAGAAAATGGCTTTCGGGCATCCGCCGAGATGCGCGGCCTCCAGGTAACGGTCCACGTACATGGGTTTTACCGAGTATGGGTTGTAGAAATAATCTTGCTCGAAGCTCTCCTCGATCATTTTTCTGCTGCTGGCGATATTGTAGAGCAGTGTTCCGACGATGGGGAGCTCGATGATGAGCTTGTATAATTTGGCTTCTTTGCTGGGAATCTGGCTGCAGTTTAGAAGACTGTTTGGATTTACCAGCATGATCTGATCGAACAGCTCCGGGCTGTTGCTGCATGCCATCACAGCCAGAGAAGCGGATTCCCCGGTAGCGATGACGTTCGTGCGGTGTCCGATTTCTGATTTGATAAAATCACTCAAAAGCTGAACATACAGATAGTTGGTATAGGTGAGATCTGGTTTCTCAGAGCGGCCGCATCCAAGAAGATCGATTGTGTATACAGTATAATTATCTTTCAACCGGTTGACAATCTGATTCCACTCATATCCGCTGGACGCATAGTCCAGATTATGAACCAGAAGAAGGGGCTTTCCGGATCCGGTTTTGGTGTAGTGAATATTTCCCAGACGCCATTTGTAACAGCAGGACTGGGATTCTTTCAGCAATCCCCTGGAAGTGGCCGATATCTTTAAATACTTGTTGATAAGTGCCGTGGTCAGGGCGGCGCCTGTTGATAAAAGTAAAAATGTAATCAGTTTGCTTTTCGTTTTCATAGATGGAACCCCCGAAAAATGAATTGCATGGTTTTATATTGCTGTGGAAAATACCTCAACTAAGTGCTCATATTATCCACGGGATGACTCGCACTAAGCTCGTGGAATACCTCACTAAGTGCTCATATTATACCATAAATGGTGATCAAAAGCACTTTAAATTATTCTTAAAGTTATGGATGTTTCACGTGAAACATTTTTTATTGCTTTTTATTAAAAAACAATTAATTAAGTAGGAAATCAATAAATTCTGTGATATAATAGGAGCACTTGGCGAGGTCCTTACGAGCCTAGTGCGAGTCATCCCGTGGATAATAGGAGCACTTGGCGAGGTCTTTACGAGCCTAGTGCGAGTCATCCCGTGATAATAGGAGCACTTGGCGAGGCTTTTACGAGCCAGGTAAATATGTGAGTTACAGCTGGCGTCCGGCTGCGGAGATTATGTATCGGATGCCAAAATGTGAAGTAAGACGAACCGCGGTTCTGGAAAGGAAATTCGGTATGGGTAGAGTGATCGCAATCGCAAATCAGAAGGGCGGCGTGGGGAAACCACGACGGCCATCAATTTGTCTGCCTGCCTGGCAGAGGCGGGACAGTCGGTTCTGGCCATTGATTTTGACCCCCAGGGGAATGCCACCAGCGGTCTGGGGATGGAGAAAACGGAGCTGGACAATACGGTGTATGAGCTGCTCATCGGCGAGTGCGATATGGAGGACTGTCTCGTGAGACAGCTTCAGCCCAATCTGGATCTTCTTCCTTCTAATGTGAATTTATCGGGGGCGGAGATAGAGCTTCTGGATATCGAGAGGAAAGAGTATATTTTAAAAAACTGTCTGGAAAAATACAGGGATAATTATGATTTTGTCATCATTGACTGTCCGCCGTCCCTAAGCCTTCTGACGCTGAATGCGATGACGGCAGCAGATACGGTTCTGGTTCCGATCCAGTGTGAGTATTATGCGCTGGAGGGACTCAGCCAGGTTCTGAAAACCGTAAATCTGGTGAAGAGAAAGTTGAACCCGGCGCTGGAGATGGAGGGGGTTGTATTTACCATGTACGATGCGAGGACAAACCTTTCGCTCCAGGTGGTTGAGAATGTGAAGAGCAATTTGAATCAGAATATTTACAAGACGATCATTCCGCGCAATGTGAGGCTGGCTGAGGCGCCGAGTCACGGAATGCCCATCACGGTTTATGACAGCCGCTCTACCGGGGCGGAGAGCTACCGGCTTTTGGCGGCGGAAGTGATAAGCAGAGGAGAATAATATGGCGAAAAAGGGATTGGGCAAGGGCCTGGGAGCGTTCTTTGGCGACGATCTTCCGTCTGAACCGGTGAGTACGGAGAAGGATGCGGGCAGGCCGGCATCCAGAAAGTCCGCGGAAAAACCGGCGGAGAAAGTCGTTGAGAAAATAGTGGAGAAGATTGTTGAGGTCGAGAAGGAGAAGATGGTAAAGCTTTCTCAGATCGAGCCCAACAGAAAACAGCCCAGAAAAGATTTTGACGAGGAAATGTTAAATGAGCTGGCGGATTCTATCCGGCAGTTTGGTGTTCTGCAGCCTCTTCTGGTGCAGAAAAACGGGGAAAGATTTGAGATTATTGCCGGGGAGCGGCGCTGGAGGGCGGCGCAGATCGCCGGGCTCAAGGAGATTCCTGTGATTGTCAGGGAGTATACGCCCCAGGAGACCATGGAGATCGCGCTGATTGAGAATGTGCAGCGGGAGGATTTAAACCCCATCGAGGAGGCCATGGCCTATCAGCTTCTGATCGACGAGTTTAATCTGAAGCAGGAGGACGTGGCGGCCAGAGTTTCCAAGAGCCGCGTCACGATCACCAACAGTATGCGTCTTCTTAAGCTGGACGAGAGAGTGCAGCAGTTTCTGGCGGAGGGAAAGATTTCCGGGGGACACGGGAGAAGTCTTCTGGGTCTGGAGGACAGAGAGCAGCAGTATGCGGTGGCTCTTCAGATTATGAAAAACCAGCTCAGTGTCCGTGAGACGGAAAAACTGGTTAAAAATTTAACAAAACCGAAAAAGAAAAAGACAGTTCCTGAGACGGATGAGCGGGATATGAGTGTATTTTACCGTGATCTGGAAGAAAAAATGAAGTCCGTCATGGGAACGAAGGTTACAATCAATAAGAAAGACAAGAACAAGGGCAGAATCGAGATCGAATACTATTCTCCCGCGGAGCTGGAGAGAATTGTGGAGCTGATTCAGTCCATAGAATAGAGGTCACGAAAGATGGAAAGCAGTTTGTTGAATGGCTGGGGAATCGATCCGGCATACATTATTATTGCGCTGGCCGTGCTGACGCTTGTGCTGCTGGTCGCGGTTCTGGTGTGCATTGGTCAGTATAGAAAGCTTTATCGGCGGTATGATATTTTTATGAGAGGCAAGGATGCGGAAACGCTGGAGGATACGATCGAGGGTCTGATAAATGAGACGGATTTCCTGCGCTCTGAGGACCGTGCGGTGAAGGATCTGGTGAAGTCCATGAACAAGAAGCTAAGAGCCTCCTACCAGAAGACGGGAATCGTCCGCTACAATGCGTTTAAGGGCATGGGAGGAAATTTAAGCTTTGTTCTGGCGCTTTTAGATGATAATAATTCTGGATTTATTTTAAATTCTGTTCACAGCCGCGAGGGCTGCTATCTCTATCTGAAGGATGTGGATAAGGGGCAGACGGACACCATTCTCGGAAGCGAGGAGAAGGAAGCGCTGGAGCAGGCCCTTGGTTATTAAGTAAGAAGGTGATGTTATGCATAAATTTTTGAGAGCCGTCGGGTTCAGTCAGTTTACGAGAAAACGCGACATTGAGCGCCTTCTCCGGGAACTGGCGAAAAATGCCGTCAGCAGAAAGCATATCCAGCTGGATATGGAGTCGAATGTCTGTGAGTTCCGGGCGGAGCTGGCGCCGGATATGGGCGTGGCTATTGTGGGAGAGATGGACGACGACGGGGAATTTCACGAGGAATTTTATTATCCCTATCTGATCAGCAGGGACGTGACGTCGTATGCGGAATGTTCTATTCAGCGGCACGCGGAGAAGGAGACGTTCGCAGGGCTTCTGGATGAGTACCATGTGGGGATTTCTCTCATTTTCTATATGACAAATTCCATGGAGTACAGGGAGCGTCTGATGAAGCGCGGGCGCAAATTTTATCCGCTTTCCGCCAGTCTGACGGGACTTTCCGTGTCGGGGAAGGTGCTTCTGCCCATTAAAAAGACGGCGAAGCAGATCGAGATGGCGAAGGTGACTGCGAAGAACAGGGACAGTCTTCTGGAGGCCGCCAAGAACGGGGATCCGGACGCCATGGAGACGCTGACCATCGAGGACATGGATCTGTATTCGCAGATTTCCAGGCGGGTGATGAAGGAGGATATTTACTCCATCATCGAAACCTGTTTTATGCCCAGCGGCATCGAGTGCGACCAGTATTCCATGATTGGAGATATCAAGAAGGTGGATGTGCTGGAAAACTCCTGCACCGGGGAGAAGGTTTATAATCTGACCGTGGAGTGCAATGATCTGATCTTCCATGTGGGGATCAATCAGGCGGATCTTCTGGGTGAGCCGGCGCCGGGGCGCAGGTTCAAGGGGAAGGTCTGGATGCAGGGAAATGTGTCCTTTAGTGCTTGACGGATGACGGTGTTATAGCGTATAATAATGTGTGCGCCCGAAGTTTTCGGGCGCGGAGTCTGAATGTTTCTGTAGCTCAGCAGGATAGAGCGTCCGCCTCCTAAGGTTGTGCTCAACCAATCAACTCGAAGCCAAAAGTGATAGTTACCAATTCAATTTCATATAAGTCTCTGTAGCTCAGCAGGATAGAGCGTTCGCCTCCTAAGGTGGCGTTACAACAATCAACTCTGCTCGGTAGTTGGGTGTCAAAAACTTAATATTTATAAATGTCTGCGTAGCTCAGTTGGATAGAGCGACCGCCTCCTAAGCGGTAGGTCGGGTGTTCGAGTCACCTCGCGGACGCCAGCGCACAATGCCCGAAACCTTTGTAAATCAAGGATTTCGGGCTTTTCTTATACCCGGACAGATTTGAACTTTGACCCAGAACCCGATTAGCAAATTGTGAATCTGCTAATCGAATCGATGGTTCGAGAAAAATGAAACCCGAACCATTTGCCCCAATTAGCCAGCTAATTCTTAGCTGGAAAAACGGGTATTTTGCTAAGAAAATGAGGTATCTTGCTAATCGGGACCAAAATCATGCTAATTTCCTTGCTAATCGAAAAGGTGGCCGTTCTCAGTTCAAGCAGTCTAAAGCAATATAAATATAGTACATATTCAGCCGTTTTGGAATTTTCTCCAAGCGGCTTTTTTCATGCCCGTACATAGCTGTTCATCACTCGATGAGCAGCTAATTTTTATGGAAGGAGGATTCCATTTGAAAACGGAAATTATCGCCGTCGCCAACCAGAAGGGCGGCGTCGGCAAGACGACCACCTGCGCCAACTTAGGCATCGGGCTGGCGCAGGCCGGAAAGAAGGTGCTGCTGGTGGACGCTGACCCCCAGGCCAGCCTGACCATCAGCCTGGGCAACCCGCAGCCGGACAAGCTGCCCTTTACCCTCTCGGACGCGATGGGCCGCATCCTCATGGACGAGCCGCTGCGCCCCGGCGAGGGCATCCTGCACCACCCGGAGGGCGTGGACCTCATGCCCGCCGACATCCAGCTCTCCGGCATGGAGGTATCCCTGGTGAATGCCATGAGCCGAGAGACCATCCTGCGGCAGTATCTGGACACGGTGAAGGGACAGTATTCCCATATCCTCATCGACTGCCAGCCCTCCCTGGGAATGCTCACGGTCAACGCGCTGGCCGCCGCCAACAGGATCATAGTCCCCGTCCAGGCGGAGTATCTGCCGCCAAGGGACTGGAACAGCTGCTGTCCACCATCAACAAGGTCAAGCGGCAGTTGAACCCTAAGCTCCAGATCGACGGCATCCTGCTGACGATGGTGGACAACCGAACCAATTTTGCCAAAGAGATCGCCGCCCTGCTGCGCGAAACCTACGGCAGCAAAATCAAGGTGTTTGGCACCGAGATTCCACATTCGGTCCGGGCCAAGGAGACCAGCGCCGAGGGCAAGAGCATCTTCGCACATGACCCCGGCGGCAAGGTGGCGGAAGCCTATAAAAATCTGACACGGGAGGTGATAAAACTTGAAAAGCAGCGCGAAAAAAGTAGAGCTGGCCTCAGTCGATGACCTGTTTTCTACCGAGGAAAGCCGCGCCGATGCCCAGCGGGAGAAGGTTCTGGAAATCCCCCTGTCCGAGCTGCATCCGTTCAAGGACCACCCCTTCAAGGTCAAGGATGACGAGGCCATGATGGAGACCGCCGACAGCATCCGGCAGTACGGCGTGCTGGTCCCGGCCATTGCCCGCCCGGACCCGAACGGCGGCTATGAGCTGGTCGCCGGGCACCGGCGGCACCGGGCCAGCGAACTGGCTGGCAAGGATACCATGCCGGTTATTGTCCGGGATCTGGACGATGACCAGCCACCATTATCATGGTTGACAGCAATTTGCAGCGGGAAAGCCTGCTCCCCAGTGAGCGGGCTTTTGCTTATAAGATGAAGTTGGAGGCCATGAAGCGACAGGCTGGCAGACCGTCTAAAGAAAATTGTTCCCAACTTGGGAACGATTTTGGGAAGAAGTCGAGCGAGGTATTGGCTGAACAGGTTGGCCAGAGTAAAAACCAGATTTTTCGTTACATCCGCCTGACCGAGCTGATTCCCGAGCTGCTGGACATGGTGGATGAGAAGAAAATCGCCTTCAATCCGGCCTATGAGCTGTCCTTTCTCAAGAAAGAGGAACAGCGGGATTTGCTGGACGCGATGGACAGCGAACAGGCCACGCCGTCGCTCTCTCAGGCCCAGCGGCTGAAAAAGTACAGCCAGGAGGGCCACCTGACCCTCGACATGATGCGCGTCATCATGGGGGAAGAAAAGAAAAACGACCTGGACAAGATCACCTTCACCAGCGACACCCTGCGCAAGTATTTTCCAAAGAGCTACACCCCCGCCCGGATGCAGGAGACCATCATCAAGCTGCTGGAACAGTGGCAGCGCAAGCGCCAGCAACAGCACGAACGCTGAGAAAGGAGCCGCCTATGAGGGATATTTCAGCCCGTGAGCTGAAAGGACATAACATTTTGGCTGTGGAGCGTTTTCGGGACAATACCCGCTGGATGATCGAGTTTTCCGTCCTGCGCCCCGGCTCCTACGGCAGCCCCGGCGATGAAATGCGGCTGTTTCTCACCGAGGACAGTTATCAGGCCGCCTTACTCAGCCAGCAGCGCCGGGAGATCAAAATCAAAAAGTGCGCCCATGTGATTGAGGGCCACGTCCTGTATGTAAAGAAAAAACGGAGGAAATGAGATGTTCAGAGAAAAAGAAATCTGTGATGCCATTCGCACAGCGTATCTGCACCTGTTCCCTGATAAAAAGGAACGGAAACGGGCGCTCTCCAGACTGGACCTGGAGCTTGTGGCGCAGGGTGTGCGCTATCGTGGGGAAACCGTCCTTGCCTACCAGACTTCCGGCAGCCATGAGCGCGCCCTGGACTATTACGGGCCGGAGCTGTTTCCCCAGCGGGGATGCTGCATTTATCAAAAAACGGTCCAAAGTCATTCCACCCAGGTGGATGCCGCCTGTATCCGGGAACTGTGGCTCCTGGAGAATGGACGGTTTGTGGAGGTGTCCGGTGTAACCACAAAATACCGTTCGGCATACGAGCGGTTTTCTACCTGCTACCGCACAGTCCACCATATCGTCAAGGGCCGGGACTGGCAGGGCTATCCGCCAGAGGAGATTGCCGATGCCTTTGAGGACATCAACGACCATCCCTTTGACGGGATGCCCGGAGTTTTCTATGAAGTTTGAGCCGCGTCATAACTGACAGCGGCTTTTTTTATGCCATGAATGCCGAGAGGAGTGATGAAATGGCCGTTTTTCGTATTGAACGGACCCGTGATTATACCGTTATGAGCAACCACCACCTGCGCGACAAGGCGCTGTCGCTGAAATCCAAGGGGCTGCTTTCCATGATGCTGTCCTTGCCGGAGGACTGGAACTACACCACACGCGGCCTCGCCAAAATCTGCAAGGAGGGCGTGGACGCCATCGGCGGGGCGCTGCGGGAGCTGGAGAGCGCCGGGTACATCGTCCGCCACCAGATGCGGGACCGGCAGGGCCGCATCAGCGACACCGAGTACGTTATCTACGAGCAGCCTCAGCCCCAAAGCGCCGGATACGCCCCAGCCGGATACGGCTTCACCAGATACGGAAAAACCGTATCTGGATAGCCCGGATACGGAAAAGCCCGCAGAATTAAATATAGAGAAATCAAAGACCCAAAAACAAACAACGGATGTACCAAGTACCGATTCCATTCCCTTCCGGGGATTTGCGGCGGCCAGGCCGCCGGAACGGAAAGGACGGGATGCGATGTCGGTGGAGGAAATGGAGAGTTATCGGGATTTGGTGTTGGAGAACATCGAGTACGACCACCTGTGCCGGGAGTTTACCACCTACCGCGAGGATTTGGACGAGATCGTGGAGCTGATCGTGGAAACGGTCTGCGCCAGACGCAAGACCACCCGCATTGCCGGGGCGGACTTCCCCCATGAGGTGGTGCGGTCCCGGTTCTTGAAGTTGGACAGCTCCCACATCGAGTTCGTCATGGAGTGCCTGCACAACAACACCACCGAGGTCCGCAATATGAAGCAGTACCTGCTGACCGTGCTGTTCAACGCGCCTACCACCATGAACAACCACTACACGGCCCAGGTCAACCACGATATGCACGCAGGCGGCTGGTAATGGCCGCCTTTTCTGCTGCACCGCCCAAGGAGGCACGATATGAACCAGATGGAAATTTTCAAAAACCCGGAGTTTGGAAGCATCCGCACTTTTGAGCAGGACGGCAAGGTGCTGTTCTGCGGAACGGATGTAGCAACTGCTTTGGGATATGCCAATCCCCGTAAGGCCGTCCGCGACCACACCCGCTGTGGAACGAAATGTTCCATAGGGGTCCAGACCGGGAAAAAGGCGGATGGCACACCCGCCGTGCAGATGGTGGAAATGCTCTTTATCCCCGAAGGTGATGTGTACCGCCTTATTGTTCACAGCAAGCTGCCCTCGGCGGAGCGGTTTGAACGCTGGGTGTTCGATGAAGTCCTGCCCAGCATTCGCCAGCACGGGGCATACCTCACCAGAGAAAAGCTGTGGGAGGTCGCCACCTCGCCGGAGGCGCTGCTGAAGCTCTGCTCCGACCTGCTGGCCGAGCGCGAGAAGAACGCGGCGCTGCAAGCGGACAACGCCCGGCTGCAAGGCAAAGCCGTCTACTACGACCTGTTCATCGACCTGCGGCACAGCACCAACCTGCGCACCACCGCCAAGGAACTGGACGTGCCGGAGCGGCGCTTTATCCGCTTTCTGCTGGAACGCCGGTATGTCTACCGCACCCCCTCCGGCTACGTGCTGCCCTACGCCAAAGGCAGTAACGAGGGGCTGTTCTGTGTGAAGGATTTTTGCCGCAACGGCCACACTGGCTCCTACACGCTGGTGACGCCCAAGGGCAAGCTGCACTTTGCAGAACTGCGGTCGCTGATCCTGGTGACGGTATGACAGGCCGGTATCTGCTGCGGCGGCTGGTGGTCCCGCCTTAGATTCAAGACCACCCACTGCATAACCGACGAAGGGAGGCGAGAAAAATGCAGGAGGAAGTGGAAAACAGGACTTTGACGCTGATCGTCAGCGGGACAAAGTTCACCGGGCGGCTGTTCAAGGCCGCCATATCCAAGTACATGGCCCACCGCAGGGAGAAAAAGCTGGAAAAGCAGCGCAGCCGGGATTCCCCCGTTACCCCCAAGGGCAAGCAGACGGTGAAGCAGCTCATCGGGCAGAACCAGGCGTCTCCAACATCGAGATCAACGACCCGTCCATCCGTGATTTTGAGCGCATCGCCCGCAAGTACGGCGTGGACTATGCGGTAAAAAAGGACCGCAGCGCCTCGCCGCCCAAGTACCTGATCTTCTTCAAAGCCCGTGACGCCGACGCGCTGACCGCTGCTTTTTCTGAATACACCCAGAAAAAGGTCAAGAAGGCCGACCGCAGCGAGCGCCCGTCCGTACTGGCGAAGCTGGCCCAGTTCAAGGAGTTGCTCAAAAATACCGTGGTGGACCGCAGTCGCCGGAAGGAGCTGGAACGATGAAGCAGCTGAATGTGAAAAACTGGTGCTGCTGAACCTGCCCTATTTCCTGCTGGGCCTGTTCGCCACCAACCTGGGGGAAGCCTGGCGGCTGGCGACCGGCGCGGATGCTTCGGCCAAGATGCTCTCGTTCTTCTCCACCCTGCCGGTGGCGCTGGCAAGCTGGTGGCCCAGCCTGCACCCGCTGGATTTTCTGGTGGGGCTTTGCTGCGGCGCTGGCTTGCGGCTGGCGGTGTACCTGAAAGGCAAGAACGCCAAGAAGTACCGCCACAACGTGGAGTACGGGTCGGCCCGCTGGGGCACCCATGAGGATATTGCCCCCTACATCGACCCGGTGTTCCAGAACAACGTCATCCTGACCCAAACCGAGCGCCTTACCATGTCCAGCCGTCCCAAGAACCCCAAGTATGCCCGCAATAAAAACGTGCTGGTCATCGGCGGCAGCGGTTCCGGCAAGACCCGCTTCTGGCTCAAGCCGAATTTGATGCAGATGCACTCGTCCTATGTGGTCACAGACCCCAAAGGCACCATCCTGGTGGAGTGCGGCAAGATGCTCCAGCGCGGCACCCCCAAGCTGGGCAAGGACGGCAAGCCCATGAAGGATAAGCGCGGCAAGGTCATCTATGAGCCGTACCGGATCAAAGTCCTCAATACCATCAACTTCAAGAAGTCCATGCACTATAACCCCTTTGCTTACATCCACTCCGAAAAGGACATCCTGAAGCTGGTCACGACGCTGATCGCAAACACCAAGGGCGAGGGCAAGGCTGGGGACGATTTCTGGGTCAAGGCGGAGACGCTTTTGTACTGCGCTTATCGGGTATATCCACTACGAGGCCCCGGTGGAGGAACAGAATTTCTCCACCCTCATTGAGTTCATCAACGCCATGGAGGTCCGGGAGGATGACGAGGAGTTCAAGAACCCCGTAGACCTGATGTTCGATGAGCTGAAAGAGCGGGAACCCAACCACTTCGCGGTGCGGCAATATGTCAAATATAAATTGGCCGCGGGCAAAACCGCTAAGTCGATTTTGGTGAGCTGCGGTGCCCGGCTGGCGGTGTTCGACATTGCCGAGCTGCGGGAGGTCACGTCCTACGACGAGCTGGAGCTGGACACGCTGGGCGACCGGCGGACGGCGCTGTTTTTGATTATGAGTGACACGGACGATTCCTTTAATTTTTTAATCTCCATGTGTTACACCCAGCTATTCAACCTGCTCTGTGAAAAGGCCGACGATGTGTACGGCGGGCGGCTGCCGGTCCATGTGCGCTGCCTCATCGACGAGTGCGCCAACATCGGCCAGATCCCCAAGCTGGAAAAGCTGGTCGCCACCATCCGAAGCCGGGAGATTTCCGCCTGCCTGGTCTTGCAGGCACAGAGCCAGCTCAAGGCCATCTACAAGGACAACGCCGACACCATCATCGGAAATATGGATTCCTCCATTTTCCTAGGCGGCAAGGAGCCAACCACGCTCAAGGAGCTGGAGGCCGTGCTGGGCAAGGAGACCATCGACACCTACAACACCGGCGAGAGCCGGGGGCGGGAGACTTCCCACTCGCTCAACTATCAAAAATTGGGCAAGGCGCTGATGAGCCAGGATGAGCTGGCCGTTATGGACGGCGGCAAGTGCATCCTCCAGCTGCGCGGGGTGCGGCCGTTTTTGTCGGATAAGTACGACATCACCCAGCACCCCAACTACAAGTACACCGCTGACGCCGACCCGAAGAACGCCTTTGACATCGAAGGCTACCTCAAGGCCCGGCTGAAGCTCAAACCCAACCAGGTCTGCGACGTGTATGAGATCGACGCCGCAGCTGGCGAATGATGTTCCGCTGTGAAAGGAGGGGTCCTATCTACTCGCCACAACCGCCCCGAAGGGCCATCGGCGTACAAAGCGGACGATCTCTATCAAAAAAATGAAAAAGGAGGAAGGCCGGAATCAAGCCCCCGGAAACCGGGCGGCGATCATCCGGCTTTTGTATGCCTATGAACCATGACTAAATCAAACTTTTCAAACTGATTCCGGCCAACTTTATTTATGGAATTTTTCAATCAGGCAATCACCGTTCTCCAGACCCTCGTTATCGCCCTCGGTGCCGGTCTCGGTGTATGGGGCGTCATCAACCTGCTGGAAGGTTACGGCAACGACAACCCCGGCGCGAAGTCGCAGGGCATGAAACAGCTGATGGCCGGCGCGGGCGTCGCCATCGTTGGCATGGTCCTCGTACCGCTGCTGTCCGGCCTGTTCACCGTCTGATCGTACCCCGCTGAAATCCTCGTCCCCTCCCGCGCACAGCGGGAGGGGCTGAAAGGAGGTTTGACACCGTATGGATTTCTTATTGGATGCCCTGACCAACTGGCTGAAAGAGATGCTGGTGGGCGGCATCATGGGAAACTTAACGGGGATGTTCGACAGTGTGAACCAGCAGGTCGCGGACATCGCCACGCAGGTGGGCCAGACCCCGCAGGTGGAACGGCAGCATTTTCAGTATGAT
>BBZO01000032.1 GCA_001304875.1 Clostridia bacterium UC5.1-2E3 | reverse complement strand
CGCAAAGCTCTCCCCGCCGGGAGCCGGGACGCCGGCCAGATCCCGGCCCCGCGCCTCGTACTCCGCCGGGTATTTCTGCTTAATCTCCTCGAAGGTCATATTTTCCCATTGACCCATGTAAATTTCCCGCAGATCCTCCACGACCTCCACAGGGATGCGCCCGCCGCTGAGAATTTCCGCCGACTCCACGCAGCGCTTCAGAGGCTTGTGTAAATCCGCTCGATGCTCTTTTCCGCAAACTCCTCCGAGAGCTTTTCCATCTGCCGGCGGCCCTCGCCGGAGAGCTCCGGATCCGTCCAGCCGATGCACCGCTTCGCCCCGCCCTCAAAGGCCGGTTTCCCGTGACGCACCAGATATATGTCTCTCATCGCCCACCTCCCGGCTTTGCAAGCACCGCCGTCCCGTGTATGTCGCATAAAGGCACGACGGCCAGGCCCTCTCGCGCGCAGAACTCCCGGACCGCCTGCCCGGCGCCGGGAAACTGCGGGCTGTTGTAATCGTCCAGAATCATGTACCCGCCGGCGAGAGCCGGGGATAAAAATACGCAAGTCCCGCCATCGTCGGCTGATAGAGATCGGCGTCCAGGCTGACCAGCGCATAGCTTCTCTCCATATCCTCCGCGCACAGACTGTCCGGAAAATAGCCCTTTCGGAGCGTCACCTGCTCCGGACAGATCATTTTCCAAGCACCAGCGCCTCCGATGTGTCGGAGAAATCCCCGCTTTCGCCCGCTGCCCGTCGCGCCCCGTTTCATATCGCGCGCGTCGAAACCCTCAAATGTGTCGAAGAGGTACAGTCTGCGCTCCGGAAACATCCGGTTCAGCTCCGCGGCGAACGCGCCCCGATAGACTCCCAGCTCCGCGATCTCCCCCGGAACACATTTTCTCTCGATCTCCGCAGCCAGAAGGCGGCAGACCGCCAGCCGGATGTCGAAGGAGGCCTTAAGCTCCGCCGCCGTGACGATCCGCCCTGCAAAGCCCGCAGCCAGAAGATCTTTCCGCACCGATTCTGCCGTCTCCCGGTTCATGATGGCGATGCAGACCATCTCCGGATCCGCGCCTGCCACCTGTTTTAAGGACCAGACCGGAACCCCGTCGATCGCCGTTCCCCATCGTGTTTCGTCGTTGTCGCCGAACGCGCCACCCGGCGGCCCTCCCGCTGCATCAGCCGGTACATGGCCATCCCGGCCTGCCCCGTGCCAAATATCACGCATCCGTTCATCCGTCTACTCTCCGTCTTCCTCTCCGCACTCGCAGGCTCCGCTGTGGCTGTGGCCGAAGGGGCCGGGCCCGCCGATATAATCTCTGATGAGCTCCAGCTTATAGCGGTTCATATAGGAATAAGCGTGCTGCACCGTGTGGCCGCTCCCTAAGTATCTGGTGACCCCCGCGCCCGCCACGATCTCGAAGGCCTCCTTCTCCATGGGGCCGCAGATGACCGCCTCGCAGTCGTGCTCCACCACTTTTCTCGCAAACACCAGGTTGTCCGGATCCTGTTTTCCGTAAATATGGAAAATCTGGTGCTTGTCCGCATCTATAATCATCAAAAACGGGCTGTCCTTAAAGGTCGGCGGAACCAGTCCGTCTATCTCTTCCGTCGTTGAAGCGATCGCAATTTTCATCTGTGAATCCTCTCATTTTCATTATTTTCTCTGTCAAATAACGTCTGTCTCCATGGTACAACCATTGGAAATCCACGTCAAGAAATTCCGTCAATCTTTCTCTTTCCCGACCCGATATAGGGCGAAATCTCCCGGGCCGACACTTCTAAAAGCACCGCCCCTTCAAAATATACGTTAAGGCTTCTCTCCGCCTCCTCAAGGGCCTCCTCCTCGCCGCCCGCCGCCATGACGGCCACGGACAGAAGGTTTCTCCCCCGGTCGTAGGAGGCCGCGAAATCCCGCACGATTCCCGACGACAGCAGCAGCTCGTCCAGCACATGCATGGACAGCCGCTTCCCACCGGAAAGTGAAATCACATCCGTAAGCCTTCCCTCCACCTCCGCCAACCGCGGTTTCAGCGTCCCGCAGGGGCAGGGGCTTACGATAAAACGTCCCAGATCGCCGGTCCGGTAGCGGATCAGAGGCATTCCCGTCCGCCGCAGGGTCGTGAGCACCAGCTCCCCCAGCTCCCCGTCGAGAACCGGCTCCCCGGTCTCAGGGTCCACCACCTCCAGCAGAAGATCCAGATCACGCATGTGGTAGCCTTCCCGGGCGCCGCACTGGACGCCTCCCCCGTACCCGGTCTCCGTCATGCCCCAGTGGGTGAAAACGGTGCATTTCCAGGTGTTTTCAAGGAAACGCTTCACACTCACGGAACGTAATCTGCGCTCAGAAGCACGGACTTTGGCCGGAGTCCGGGGGCCTCCACCGCCAGCGCGTACATCTGTCCGGCTGTGCCGATGAAACAGTCCCTGCCTTCCCCGTCGCGGGCCGCCGCCTGCATGTCGCGGATGAGCCCGTGGACCGTCACCTCCACGCCGATGCGCGAGAGGCCTTCCTTCAAAAGCCCGCCGATGGAGTAAAATCCGGGGCCTTCCATATAGACGGTGACCCGGTCCCCCGGTTTCACCATGTACTGCATTCCCGTCTCAAAAAAATCCGCCGTGGCCAGAAGGTCCTCCTCCGTGAAAAACAGGCGCTTGGGATTTCCGCTGCTTCCCGAGGTTTTCAGCGTGATGATGCGGGCAATTTCCTTCGCAGGCACACACAGAAAATCCTCCGGCTTCTCCTTGATGTCCTCCGCCGTGGTGAAGGGGATGCGGCGAAACCGCTCCCAGTCGCCGCGCCCGATTCCCATACAGCCGGCCTCCGCAAATTTTCTCCTGTAAAACGGGCTCAAAGCCTCCGCCCGCGGCAGAAGCTCCCAGAGCGCGGACGGCCGGGCCGCGCAGATGAAATACCCGCAGCCGGCCTCCTTAAGCGTCTTCCGGCCGGCTCCCAGCGCCTGGTCCAGCCGGTTTCCATTTCCGTCCATGATCTGCTGGCCCACCCACTGGGCCAGCTCCCCGGAGACGTCCTGCATCTCAGACACAGAAAACCCCCGCCTCCGTCAGGCGTTTCCAGATACGGTGCGCGCCTTCCCAGCCGCCCCAGCATCCCGCCCCCCGTCGGACAGGATCTCCCGGCGGCGGGCGTACATATCGCTGATTAACAGCCAGCCGCCGGTTTTCAGCACGCGGAACGCCTCCGCCGCGGCCCGCTCCGGCTGCTCCGTCTTCGACAGGCTGCATTCCATCAGAATGACGTCGATGCTTCCGTCCGGAAAGGGAAGGGATTCCGCCCTCCCCGTCTCCGTCATCCCCGCGGCACAGAACGCGGGATCTGCGTCGATGCCGGATACCTCCCAGCCGGGGTGAAGCTCCCTCAGATATCCGATGGTCGCCCCCTCGCCGCAGCCGACATCCACAACCCGCAGCGTTTCCCTGCCGCCGATGCCGGCCATTTTTATAAGCCTCTCCGTGAGCGCAAATCCGCCCGGCCGGCACATGCTCCGCTCTGACTGTCTCATGTACTCTGGTTTCCTTTCTCCCCATGCGGGGACAGATAGTATGCACAGAACGGAATGTGCTTTCCGTCTTTATACACATGCAGGCTGCACTGACGCAGCCGCTCGATGTCCAGATTGCCCGCGTCCTGGAATGCCATGGAGGTGATGGTGAAGCCGTGGCTCTTTGCACGGTCAAGGAAAACCTCCATGTTGGTCATGTCCAGGGGCGACTCGCCGCACGGTTCTCCCGTATCTGCGCCACAGCAGCATCCACTCAGCTCCGGCTCATTCGTACCTGTCTCGCAGCAGCACACACCCGCCTCCGGCTCTCCCGCGTCCGCACCGCAGCAGCACCCGACCGCCTCGGGTTCGCTCACGTCCGCTCCCCGGACATCGCGCCGCTCCCAGCGGCGGCCCACAACTCACGGTTCTTGGCGGCGGGATCGGGGCCGCAGCAGCAGCCTCCCTCACTCTCCCCGTGAGGGGCCGTGTCCTTCGTCAATGCATACAGTGTCCCGTCCGGCATCACAATGAAATCCCCGTGAAAGCCGCACATCGGATGATCGCAGCAGGAAGGCGCCAGATTCTCCATGGCAAACAGGCCGCCGCTCTGGGCCACCGCCTCCGCCATCAGCTCATCCAGCGTAAACCGGTCCTCGTCCTTCGGAAGCTCCGGCACACGCCCGAAATAGCTGACCGGCTGAAAATGCACGCCCCGCACCACAGGCGAACGCTCCACGGCAAAGCGGATGATCGCTCCGATCTGATCCACATTGACCCCCGGCACGATCACAGGCACCAGCGTCACGCCGATCCCGTACTTTCCACAGTTCTCGATGGCCCGCTTTTTTATATCCAGCATCGGCTGACGGCGCAGCGCCTCGTAAACCTGATCCGTCACGCCGTCAAACTGCATGAACACGAAGGAGAGCCCGGCGTCCGCCAGCTTCCTCACAAACGCCTCATCCTCAGCCAGCCGCACGCCATTGCTGTTTAACTGCACATACTTGCAGCCCGCACGCTTCGCGTAGGCGACAATGGCCGGCAGATCGTCCCGCACCGTCGGTTCCCCGCCGGAAAGCTGCAAAAGCGTGTTTCCCGGATCCGTCAGATCGTCGATCCAGCGCTCCACCTCCTCAAGAGGCGGATCCGCCTTCCCGTCGGGCTCCGCAAAGCAGAAGGTGCAGTTCATGTTGCAGCGATCGGTGATCTCCAGAAGTGTACAGCAGGTCCCGCGCAGATGGTCGGGACAGAGGCCGCAGCCGGCGGGGCAGTTGAGATTTTCATTCTCCCCCACCTCCCGGCGCTCCCCGCGCCACCAGTTAAAATCCAGCTTATCTCTCCATATAATACTGGAAAAATCCCCGTGCTCCGGGCAGGTTTTCTCCAGATAAATTCCGCCCTCCCGCCGCACTCTGGCCGCCGGGATGCGCTTTAAACAGACGGGGCAGACGCTGTAGGTATGCCCCACACACTCTCTGTATTCTGTCATTTGCTCCATCATTTATCCTCCAGCTCTCTCTCCACCTCTGCCATGCGCCCCGTGACCAGGGGCTCCGGCAGAAACACTTCCCCGCATTTCGGGCAGCACAGGATGTCCGTGTGGAAATTGTGCCCAGATAGTCGAAAAATGTGGTCTTCGGCTCCATTTTCACCCCGCACCGGCGGCAGATCACCTCCCGATCGAACGCGGCTTTTATCTTCTGGTCTCTTCCGCCTCCGTCTACACTCGGCATCGCGTCACTCTCCTTCCAGATTCATCCGGTGCGAGTAGCCGTTCCACAACTGATAGCCGCCTCCGGAAAGGGCTCGTACTCGGCCCAGTAGGTTATGTTCTGTATTTTCAGATGGCCGATGCGCCGGCCCGTCTCCGGGTCCACGGCCCCGCGTCCCTCCCGCTCGCAGGCTTCGATCACCTGCTCCATATCGGAAACCAGGATCTGGCTGTCGGAGAGCTTGCGCTCCAGCTCCTTGTCCACCTTAAGATCCATGTGCTCTTCCTCCTCCATCGTCTCATGCCAGTAATTTTTCAGAAGCTCCCTGGCCGCCGTCATCCGGTTGGCCCAGCGCTCCGTCACCGTCGCCGCGGGCCTGCCGGCATTTTCAAGATCAAACAGCAGATCCAGGATGTGAACCGCCTCCTTCTCCTGCCCCGCAAAGGACTCCCGGCAGTTCACGCAGTAGGTCAGATAGGGCATATCCCCCTCCCCGGCCCTGGACATGGTCATATACTTCGTATGCCCCGGCGCGGCGATGCTTATGTGTCCGCCGTACCCGCAGCAGCGCGCCTTCTCCCCCTCGTAGGAGAGTCTTTCAAATGAGATCCCGGCCTGAGCGGCCACACGGCGCACGTTTTCCTGCAGATTCGGAAATTCCCGGCTGGCACAGGGATCAAAGATCCCGTAGGAGACACCGCTTTCCGCCGAAACGCTCTCTGGAATCCCCCACTCCTCCATCACTTCCGTGAGGAACACCGTGGGAATCTCCGGCAGATACTGTTTAAACAGCTTCGCACAGTTGGGACAGGCCAGAATAACCGTCGGCTCCCCCAGCTCCCACCATTCCTTTTGCATCTGTTCCAGGTGGGAGGCATAGAGCTCCTCCCTCCCCCGCCCACTCCGCGCGCCCCGCAGCAGGTCATCCAGATGGCCGTGTCAGACTTCTTGGAAACCAGCCACTCATAGGTCTTCGTCACATATCTGGGATCCGAGCCTGCCAGCTGACAGCCCGGGAAAAATGCGTACCCGCTCCGCTTTACGCCCTCCGGCCTTCTGCACACCTTCACCTTTCCCGACGAGTACGCCATATCCCGCAGCCAGAAATCATGGAACGGCCAGGGCATGGCTCCCTTTTTGCGCATGGCGCGCATGCTCTTTAAGAGGAAATCGCCGAAATCGATATGCTGCGGACAGACCTCCTTGCAGAGTCCGCAATGGTCGCAGGTGCTGATGAGTCTGGTGGCCCAGGTTCCGTCCCTGGAAAGCGTTCCGGGATGTATGGTGATGTAAACTTCCTCGTAGATTCTGCGCGGCGTCTTCTTGTGCAGGCGCATCAGGTCGCAGGCCCGCATACAGGCGTCGCAGGAGCACTCCACACAGCGCCCCGCCTCCGCGGCGGCCTCCTCCGGAGTGTAATGCTCCCCGTCCGCCGGAATCACCGGCTCCGCAGGTCGATTCCCTCCGTGTTCATCTGGAGAAGCGTACCCTCCTTCTGGAACGGCTCGTTCATCCCGCCGGTCTTCAGATACCGCTCGATGGCCAGGGAGACTAAAAGCCCCTGCGCCAGCGCCTCCATGGGATCCGCCCCAGTCAGAGCTCCTCCCATGAATACGCCCGGCGTTCCGGTGGCAAAGGCCCCGGTTTTGCTCTGCGAAAGCCCGAAGGCCTCTCCCCCGCGGCCGGTGGCCACATAGACCGCATCAAACTCCGAGGCAATGGGGGCGAGATCCGTCACCCGCTCACCCAGACGGCGCTCGAAGCTCTCGAACTGGAACTGGCTCTCGATCTCCGCGTCAAACTCTGCCGGATCCATGAGCGCTCTGGCAGATCCGCCCAGAACCGCCCCGCTCTCAAACACAGTCACATCGTACTTTTATTGCAGAGCCGCAGGGCGCAGCCCAGGCCGCTTAAGCCCCCGCCCACAATGGCGATGCGCTTCCCCTTCGGCGGCAGATTGTAGGCGTTGGGCGTCTTGCGCTTCGCGTGTTCCACCGTCGCCCGCTCCAGAAGTCCGATGGACACCGCCCGGTCCACCCGCCCGCGGACGCAGGCCTTCTCACAGGGTCTGGGACAGAGCTTCTCCACGATGGCGGGAAACCCCACCGTATTCTGGTAGGTGCGGTATGCCGCATTGAAACGCCCCTTCTTCCATTTCTCCTCCATCCCCTTCACGTCCAGGCGGAACGGACAGACGGCCTGGCAGAACGGCGGCTCGTTCTGACAGCATTTTTCTGTCAGCGTCTTCTCAAAATCTTCTAAAAAGCTCATGCAAACACTCCTGTCATAGTCTCTCGCCTTATGAAAAGAGCTCCGGACGGAAATGCCCTGTGCAAACACGGGGCACCCCATCCGAAGCTCTGTCATGTTGCCTTAGAACGGACGCTCTGCAGTCGGGTCATCCAGGGATACGTAGAAGCTCACAGAGCCTACCTGTACCGGATTCTCCTTGATATTCTCCAGCTCTTCGTACATGTCGGAGCCCAGGAAATACTTCTTCGGAGCGTAGGGCTTCTCACCCTTCTCGATGGCATCGAGACCCGCCTTTACCTTCTCCGGAAGAGCCGGCATCTCGTGGATACGGACGCCGCAGGCGTTGTAGATACCATTGAGCACTGCACAGTGGCCGGACGCCTGGAATGCCTCGGACGCACCGGAGGAACCCCACGGACCGTCGGAGATGGCTCCGTCGATGTGGACTAATGTGATGTCGTCCGGAACATCCTTGATGTAGGAGGTGCCTGCGCCGAACATGTTGGCGTGCTTCTTCACATCGTGGTAGTCCTCCTTGAGCGCAAAGCCGATGCTGTGCATGATTCCGCTGTATGCCTGTCCGTTGACGGCGTCGATGTTCGCAATGCGGCCGACGAAGTCCACGCAGGTGAATTTAAGGACTGTGGTCTTGCCGGTCTTCGTATCGACCTCGACCTCAGCCAGATTTAAGCAGTAGGTAAACGCCGGGGTCGGATCGCCGATACCGGTGTTGGGATCCAGACGGCAGAGGCCGGGCGTAACGCTGGTCTCGTAGCGGCCGAGATACTTGGTCTCGATGCCCTCCGCCTTCATCTCCTCGTAGGTGCGGAAGGTGCCGTCCTCTTTTCTCATGGCAGCCAGAAGCTTGTCCGCCGCGATCTTCGTCGCATGACCGTCCATGTAGAGGGAACGGCTGGCGCCCGCCATACCCGTATCCGGCAGATCTTGGTGTCGTTCTGGATCAGCTGGATATCCTCGGGAGTCAGCTTAAGCTCCTTGAGCGCCTCCAGGGTCACCACAAGAGAACCGGTGGTTGCGCCCTGTCCCATGGCGTGCCAGGTGTCGTACTTTCTGATCTTTCCTCCGGGCATGAGCTCGATGGAAACCTCAGCGCTGTCGCTGCCGCCCTCGGTTACGTTGAAGCCGCCCCATGCAAGGCCGACGCCTCTGCGCTTCTCGGGTGTGTCAGCCGCCTTGGCGTCCGCCACTGCCTTCTCATAGATCGGGCGCATGGTGTCCATGATCTTCTCCATGGGATACTGCGGGTAAACGTAGCTGTTGATATTAGTCTCGCCTTCACGGCAGATATTCTTATAACGGAACTCGAACGGATCCATTCCCAGCTCCTCGGCCATCATATCCATTAACGGCTCGCTCATGGTGAAGGCCTGCGGGGAACCGTAGCTTCTGTAGGCCGTTCCGAACGCATGATTTACGTTGGCGACACGCACCAGACCTGCCACGTTCGGCACATTGTACGGAAGAAGCTGAAACGTGCCGGCTTCGTCATAACATCGTCGCCGCCCCAGGAGTATGCGCCATGGTCCATACCGATGTCGAACTCGGCTGCGATGATCTTTCCGTCGTCATCGCAGGCCAGACGTCCGTTGGAGTACGCCGGGCAGCGCTTGCCGCTGAAATGCTGGTGCTCCTCATAGGACATGGACAGGGAAACAGGCTCGCCGGTCACAACCGTGCAGGCTGCGCAGAGAGCGATATCGCCGGCGTTGGTGGACCAGCCAAAGCTGGCGCCCGTCGGTTCATGATAATGCGGTATTTGTTCTTCGGAACGCCCAGACAGTTTCCGAGACGTCCGATAGAGGAATATACGCACTGGGATTTACACTGGACGGTCAGCATGCCGTCGTCGCCCCAGTAGGACTGAAGCACACAGCCCTCGATGGACAGATGCGGCTCACGGGTGGACATAAAGCTTCCCTCCACCACATGGGGCGCGCTGTCGATCATATCTCTCACTTCCTCGGCGTCCTCAAGGCCTGCGCCCTTAAGCACCGGCTGCTCGCAGAAGATGTTCGGCGTGTCCTCGTGAATGCGGATCGCGTCGGGCATAACCGCATCCAGATAGGTCAGATACTCGGGCAGCTGCTCGTACTCGATGGTCACCTTCGCCGCAGCCGCGCGGGCCTGGCGGTGGGTGTGTGCGACAACCAGGCAACCACGTCGCCGTAACGGAAAATCTTCTCGTCCTGCAGAACCTTACGGGAGGGAGTCATAACCGTACTTCTCTCGTGGAACTGACCCTCGGCCATGATGTTGGTTCCGCCTGCAGCGATGATGTCCTTCGCGGTGATCACCTTCACAACGCCCGGCATCTTCTCTGCTTCCTCGGTATGTATCGCGGTGATCTTTGCATGGTGAGCCACCTTCGGCTGCACGATAGCCGCGTATAAGGTTCCCTGGGGCATCTTGAGCGCCTGGTCGTCGCCGTAATCGGCAAGACCGCAGACCTTGCCCAGAGCGTCCTGGCGTACCACCGGCTTGCCGTAATACTCGCCGTCCTCGGGATTGTGGAACTTGATGTCCTCGATGTCGCACTCGCCGCGCATCACCTTCGCAGCCGCCATGACGCGTCCACGATCTGCTTGTAGCCTGTGCAGCGGCAGACATTTCTGGTCTTCTGGAACCACTCGCGGACCTCCTCACGGGTGGGATCCGGATTTTCCTGCAGGAGCGCATATGCGGAAACGATGAAGCCCGGAACACAGAATCCGCACTGCACGGCGCCCAGATGCATCCACGCCACCTGTAACGGGTGCAGATGCTGGGGAGTACCGATTCCCTCGATGGTGGTAATCTTGCTGTACTCCTCCACGCGGTGATCTTCTTCGTACAGGAACGGATCACCTGGCCGTTTAAGATGACGGAACATGAACCACAGACGCCGGTTCCGCATCCTACCTTCACGCCGGTCAGCCCTAACCGGCGCAGAACATCAGACAGGCGGTCATTCTCGGGATCGCACATAAAAATGCGGTCCACGCCGTTGATGTTCAGTACCATTTTTCTCAATTTCATGGCAGTACCTCCATTTAAAATATTAACATCAAATAGCCCCCAGGCTATCCAACATCCTCCGTCTCGTCCAAAAGCCCATAAAGGTCGAAACCGAAGTCCTCCAGAATCTCCCGCGCCTTCACGTAGGTGCTCTCCACCACAGCGGGGCACCGCATGGCCTTATTGGCGAGATTCCTTTCCAGAATATCATCACAGTTCACGCCTCCGTACGCCTCCCCGTAAGTCTCCTTAAACCATTCGGCAAGCTCGGGAATCATCTCCGTGGCCGCCGTCTCCGGGTCAAACAGCTGGAGCATCATGGCCGCCCCGGTCAGCGCCCCGCAGGTGAGACCGCACCGGACGCCAGACAGAGCGCCGCCGCCGTCCTCTCAAGCTGGGGGTTCTCCTCCCCCTTAAGCTTAAGCCCCAGAGCCACCAGCGCCTGGGAACAGCATTTTCCCTGATGCAGCATCTGATTGAGAAGCAGGATATCTTTCTCCAAACGATCGCCTCCTGACGTACAAAACCGGTTCCGGAACGGAACGTGAAACGCGCACTGCCCTATGAAGCACTGTCAGGCTCACAAAAAAGCAGCCGCGGTTCAAAAAATCCGCGGCTGCTCAATAGAATACGTCAACAAAAGAGTACACCTTCTCTACTCCCATAAAAATACAATAATGCCGTCTCCTACCTTACAGAACAAATCGCTTCCTTTTCAAACACGGAAGGCACCGCTGTTTCCGGCGGCACCCATTGGTCTGACAGCGTGTGGCGGTAACCCTCCGCCATTTAGCCGCTTCGACTCGAATGCATATATCTGTTCCGATACGAAACCTATGATAATATCATACTACCATAGTACACGTTTTTGTGAAAAATGTCAATATATTTTCACTATATTGAAAATTGATTTTGCATTTTTCACGACAGCAGGAGTAGAAGTGATGTTTTTGGATGATTTTTTCAGATAATCAGCAAACTTTAGTCTGTTTTCATTTCATCGTCTGGTTTTTTATCTGACCGGCTGGCAGCTCCCGGATCAGATCCTTCGACTTCCCGGCCCGCAGAAGATAGCTGTCGGTGGAATGCCCCACAAGCTGCGCCACCCGGCGTCCCACTTCCATCACGCGGTCTAAGTCGATGCCGGTCTCCACGCCGGCCTCCTCGCACAGGTGCACCACATCCTCCGTGGCCACGTTGCCCGCCGCGCCTGGGACGAAGGGGCAGCCTCCCACGCCCGCGAAGCTGGAATCAAACTGGGAAAAACCGGCCTGCATTCCGGCCAGAATATTGGCAATCCCCAGGCCGCGCGTATTGTGGAAATGCAGCCACCAATCCACCTGCGGGTACTGCCTGCGCATCTCCGTGCAGATAGAGTACACCTGCGTGGGATACGCCATCCCGGAGGCGTCAGACAGGCTGATCTCCCGGATTCCCACGGAGAGGTATGCATCCACGATGTCCTTCACGTCCTTAAGCGGAATCTCCCTGTCCCAGGGGGAACCGAAGGCCATGGAGATGGAACCGGAAATGCCGATCCCGGCCTCCTTCGCCCGGTCCACCGCCGCCTGGAACCCCGCCACGCTCTGCGCCGGCGTGCGATTCAGATTCGCCAGGTTATGGGCCACGCTGGCGGAGACATTTAACTTCACCTTCGTGCAGCCGCAGGCGATGGCACGTTCCACACCTTTCACGTTGGCAATCAGCGCCCGGTACTCGACGCCTTCCTTTTTCTCTATCCCTTTAAACACCTCGTCGGTGTCCGCCATCTGCGGGACGGCCCTGGGGCTTACAAAGCTTCCCACCTCGATGACCGGGAAGCCGGCCCGGGAAAGCTCATCAATGAGGGCGATCTTGTCCTCTGTTGATACGATATTTTTCTCGTTCTGCAGGCCGTCGCGGGGGCGACCTCGCAGAGACGGATTTTCTTGACTAATTTCATTGCCATATTCTTCATCTTTCTCCTTTCAGAAGCAGCCGCCCTAGCAGTAACCGACCGCAACAGCCAGCATCATAAACAGGCAGGCGAACACCGACCAGATGATGAAGGTCTTTCCCATCCATTTCATCCAGTTCCCATAGCTCACGCCGCAGGCTGCCAGAAACGCCATCAGCGAGGAGGAATGGGGATAAATGTAGTTGCTGAGACCGTCCCCGTAGTTCAGCGCCAGAATGGCCGTCTCCTTGGACATGCCGATCAGATCCGCCACCGGCAGGAAAATGGGCATGGTGATATTGGCCTGCCCGGAACCGGAGGTGACGAAGAAATTGATAATGGTGTGCGCGATAAACATGCCCGGTCCCTGCAGAATCTGGGGCATGGCGTTGAGCGCCTGCGCGCAGTAGTACACCACTGTGTCCAGAATCTTTCCTGCGTCCATCGCGATGGCGATGGATCTGGCCAGTCCGATCATAATGCAGGCGCCGATAATCACTTACAGCCGGCCACGAAGCTGGCGCACATATTGTTTAAATTCTTTCTGCCGAATATCTGGCCACGATGCCGGTGATGAGAAAGCAGACCGCCGTCTCCTCATAGCTCCAGTCCAGTTTTGCGCAGCCGTAGATCAGCGCCGCCACTCCAGCCGCCAGCGTGGCGATGACCAGACCGTCCTTCGCGGAAAATACCGGCAGATCCTCCACCGTTCCCACCTCTGTGATATTGGGAATGCCGTACACGATACTGGCGGTTTTGTCCTTCCGCACCCGCTCCGCATAGCGCAGAATACAGATAGTAGTGATCACCAGCAGGCAGACAAAGCCGATCCACCTGAATCCCATCCCATGATAGAGCGGCAGCCCTGCCATGCTGTTTCCGATGGCGGTGGTACTGATGTTCAACATCCCGCAGGTGCTTCCAAACGAAGAAGCCGTGATAATCACCGCCGCCGCGGTCAGCGCATCGTACCCCATCAGCAGGCACAGCGAGAGGACGACCCCCGAAAACGGAATGAAATAGTTCATCTGAATCGGCACACTCATGATGCCAAACGCAATCATCATGACAATGATTGTGATCCGGGGCGCCTTCGCAAACCTGGTGGCCAGCACTCGCATCAGCGCATGAATGGCATTGGTGTCTATGATCATCTGCACACCGCCG
Organism: Clostridia bacterium UC5.1-2E3; assembly: GCA_001304875.1. Lineage (GTDB taxonomy): Bacteria > Bacillota > Clostridia > Lachnospirales > Lachnospiraceae > Ventrisoma > Ventrisoma faecale. The sequence goes on along the minus strand of BBZO01000032.1, from coordinate 22,179 downwards.
GCAATAAAAAACATCGTGAAAATCAGGTTTGCCTGTTTCACAAACCCTTCGTAAATCATATTAAACATTCCAAGCGGCGACACCGGATTCTGTTCGATAAAATGGAACCCGTCCGCGATCACCGTCTCCTTCCCATCGATGACCTCGCGCGCATACTCGCCCGCAGGAATCACATAAGTAAGCAGGCACGCAATCAGAAGCATCGTAACCACAACCAAATACTCATGAATATGAGGAAATCTAAATTTCTTATGTTCGTTCATTCTTACCTTCTCCTTAATGAAATTGTGAAGGAAACCCCTTATCAGAAATCGGCCTGGCGGAATACAACCTCCCCGCAAGAATCGTGAGCTCCGTTTTAAGGAGCCGGTCCCCTTCCATTACCTCCCCCACAAAAATCCTCAAAAACCGTTTTTCTCGCCAGACACCGGAAAATGCTGATATCCGCCGCCGTCCCGACGCTTAAGCTTCCCAGCTCCCGCTCCGCCCCCATGATCTTCGCAGGCACCTGCGCCGCAGCCTTTATAATCTGCGGCAGGCTTAAGCCAAGCGCCAGGTATTTGCTCATGACAAATGGCAGAGAAAATACTTTTCTTCCTTTAAACAGCGTTTTTACTGTGAGATCCGTGCTGATCACATCCGGCAGAACCCCCTGCCGGATGGCGGCCTTCGCCACGCGGAAGGAGAAGTGATTTCCCCCATTTGCCGCGTCCAGGATCACACCCCTTTTCTGCGCCTCATAGAGCGCCGGGATCACGTTTTCCCTCTCATCGAGAATGGTCCGCCCTTTTCCGTGGTACACGTGGGCGTAGACATCGCCGGGGCGAAGCATCTTAAGAATCTCCTCCGGGCTGCCCGCCGGATTGGTAGTGTGGACAGTCACGGGGCAGCCGAGCTCTCCGGCGATTTCCAGCATCGCCCTCATGGGCTTAAGGCCCAGATCGCCGGCAATCTCCGCGCTCTGCCTCACTTTCAGCCCCAAAAGCTGATCCTGGTACCGGCGCATCATGCGGATCAGCTCCTCCGGCCGGTACGTGGCCGGATCAATATTTTCATGGTACGATCTCGCCACCAGACCGCCCGGGCAGACATTGAGCAGCGCTTTTACATGGATCGGGAGGCTTGCAGTTCTGGCCCGGAACGCCCGGTAATTGTCGATTCCCGTGGAGCCGGCGTCGATCACGCCGGTCACTCCCATGGGATAATAGCAGCTTTCCGGCGCAATCCCCAACCCGGTCACCTCCGCCGCCACATGGGCGTGTCCGTCGATCAGTCCCGGTGTCACGATGCAGCCGGAGGCATCGATGACCTGCTCCGCCGTCTCTTCCCCGGCCGGCACGATCACACCGTCTCTGACCGCGATATCGCGCACCTCGTTGGTTCCATTGTAGGGATCGATCACGCGTCCGCCTCGAATTAAAATATCCGCCATACCTTTCTCCTCTTAACCGCTTAAATCCTTCTTAAATCGCGCCCGCCTCCGCCAGCGCCCGCAGCTCCTCCTCATTCTTTCCCAGCAGCCCCCCATAGATCTCCCGGTTGTGGGCTCCAATCTTCGGGCCGGCCCATTTCACTTCTCCGGGCGTCTCCGAGAGCACAGGGAAAATACCGGGCATTTTAACGCTTCCAAACTCCTCGCAGGGAATCTCCAGAATATCGTTTCTCGCCTTATACTGCGGATCCTCAAAAATGTCCTTCATGCTGTAGATCGCCGAAATGGGAACGCCGCAGGCGGCGCACCGCGCGCTGACCTCCTCGTAGGTCTGTCCCGCGATCCACTCCGTCACCGCGTCCATGATGGGCTTCGGGTTCGCCAGCCGTTCCTTAGCCGAGGCGTATCCCGGCAGCCAGTCGGGCCGCTCCATGGCCTCGCAGAGGTGCACGAACACCGGGTCGTGCTGCACACCAGGATGACAAAGCGGTGATCCTTCGTCTCAAAGGTTCCGATGGGGCAGGACGCGCCGCTGGGCATGGGACTTCTCTCCCGCACGGTCCCCAGCAGATCGTACTGCGCCACCATGGCCTCCTCCATGCGGAAAATGCCCTCGTAGAGGCTCACGTCCACCTCCTGGGCCTTCCCCTTTAAGTAATCTCTGTGATAGAGCGCCATCATGGTTCCGATAACCGCGTTGAGCCCCGCCACGTAGTCCGCCAGCGCAAAGGGCGGGCTCACCGGCGGCCGGTCCACGTAGCCGGTCATGTAGGTCATGCCGGAAAACGCCTGCAGCGGCGTCCCCAGCCCCGCCAGCTTCGCGTTGGGCCCGGTCTGCCCGTAGCCGGTGACATGGGTGACGATGATGTCCGGATTCGCCTTTCTCAAGACCTCCATGCCAAGCCCCCACCTGTCCAGTGTCCCGGTCTTAAAATTCTCGATCACCACGTCGCTCTTTTCCACCAGCTCCAGAAACAGCTTCTTTCCCTCCTCGCTGTGGAAATCCAGCGTGACGCATTTCTTGTTGCGCCCCATAGCCGGCCAGCGGATGCTGACCCCGTCCTTTAACGGCCCCATGGCGCGGAACGCGTCGCCTCTCCCCGGCATCTCCACCTTGATGACCTCGGCCCCGAAATCCGCCATCAGCCCGGCCGCCCACGGCGCCGCAATCACAGTGGCGATGTCCAAAACTCTGATACCTTCCAATGCCTGCATGCTACACTCTCCTTTAAACATTTTTTATGTTTCTGATCTGAATATAACACCAGTGTATGCAAATATAAAGCGAATAAAAGTTTATTATTTGCAAATAAAGTTGCCATTAAGTCTGCGCTATGATACAATGATTTTATGTTCAACAATTACCACTATTTCATCGTACTGGCGGAGGAATGCAATCTGACAAGAGCCGCCGACCGCCTGTTCATCACGCATCAGAATCTGAGCAAATATCTGGCGAATCTGGAGGCAGAATTTGGTCTTGCGCTGTTCACGCGAAAGCCCTCGCTGTCGCTGACCTACGCCGGCCGGCTTCTGCTGGAGACGTTTAAGGAGACGGAGCTGAGAGAGCAGAACCTGCGGGCGCAGTTCGTGGACCTGCGCCGGGATCTGACCGGAGAAATCCGGCTGGGAACCACGGAGGGACGTTTCCGCATTCTGATGCCGGATATTATGAGCGAATTTAAGAAAAATTTTCCAGACGTGAAGCTCTTAATCAGCAGCGCGGCCTCGCCGGAGCTTCGGAAGATGGTGCAGAACAATCAGCTGGATCTGATGGTCGCCAACATTCCGCCCGAGGATACGGAGAAGCTGGATCACGTGACTGTGCTGGAGGAAAATCTCTATCTGGTCATCAGCGACCACATGCTTAAAGATCTGTTCGGGGACGCATACCCCGCGTGCAAGGCGGAGCTTCGCCGGGGCGCGGACATGCGCCTGTTCCAGGACGTGCCGTTTGCGCTGAACCTCCCACACATGAACTCCCACATTCTTCTGAAACGGCATTTTTCAAAGCTGGGGATTTCCATGAACTGCATCCACACCTCCAGCCACCCCGACCTGCATCACATGATGTCGGCGCGGGATTTCGCCGCCAGCTTCTGCCTGACCATGTATCTGCCGTCGCTCTTTAAGCTGAATGAGGGATCGAAAAATAAACTGAATATTTTCCCGATCAAGGACTTCCAGTACACAAACTCCGTAGGAATCTACTACACGAAGAACCGCATTTTCCCCCACTACGCCCGCGCGCTCATCCGCATGATCACGGAGCAGTGCAGTAAATTTAGGAGTATGATGAGATGATAGGAGATAGCAATACCCCCAGACAGGCACTCCTTTTGTGCCCTGCCGGGGGTATGTTTTATCTTTCCCGCTATTCTGTCCGCGTTTTCATCTTGCAGCCACTGGCTCTGGTTCGCGCCGGGGCCGGTGATGACGCTGAGAGCCGAATCAGACTGACCTTTGTTCAAGGTCTGGGCGGACTTCTTTATTTCTGCAAAAATTCTGTAACTGATGTTATAAATGCAGATGCCTTTTTTATTTGCTCCTCCGCCTCTTCTTTTGATACAACGAAGAAATCCGAGTAATCACATTTTTCTCTGATACGATACGCCGAATCGATGATTTTATAAGTATTCCTTTCAAACTCACCTGTATGGACATAAAACTGATTAAAATGAGCAATCACCGAGGAATGCTTTGAAGCATCAAAACCATCTAATATGTTTACAGCCCGTATTGCATGGAAAATTGCATAATACGTGCGATTAACCGCCGCTTTATACATTCCATTTTCGTAATTTAACTTTGCTGTTTCTAAATCTTCCTGCGCTCGTTTTAAACGATATCGGGATAAGTCCTGATGCCTATGCTGCATACAATGTTACTCCCTCTCTGGACACATTCTGATAAAATGGCAAAATCTGTTTCCATTCTTCATATTCCTGGTAACTGATATCCACGATCGAAAAAACCTTGAAATATTCAAGAGCAAAATCCGTTGAAACTTCACATAATTTTTCTTCATATTCTTTTAACCTGTCCGGAGACACATCCACCAGAACCATAATATCAATATCCGAATCTTCCGTAGCTGTACCTCTTGCCACAGAGCCATAGAGAATCACTGCTTTTAAGTGCTCCTGGTAAATGATCTTTAATTGGTCTGCCAGCTTATGATAAATCTTCATCCATTCTTCCGTTCTGAGTTCCATACGCACACCGTCCTTCCCATGTGATGATACAGTTTCCTATATTTCACTCCTCTAATTTTACCTAATGTTATTATAGCCATTTCAAACGTCTTTGTATATCTTTTTCTTTCAAACCCAAGCGCCTGATAATCCAGACTGTCCGCGTTTTCTACCCGGAACATTGTATCATCCGGCCATGGAGCCGTCCTCCCGGAAATAACAGCTCTTTCCGTCAATCTTTTTTAGATTGATATATTTACGGTTTTCACGTACAATAATAACATATAGCAGGCAACGGCGTGTGTCTGTTAAAGTGCTGATATAAGAGAGTGTGCCGGTACGCATTGTCTTATGGAGCTTGCAAGAGGGGTTGTGCAGTGAAACCTCAAACCGGCGTAGGCCACACGGCCGAACGAAAATGCTCCAGAAGGTTCCGCTGAAAGGCGGGGCCTTTTGTCATATATAAATAAGGAGAACGTAATGGATTTACTACAACAATGCGCCGCAGTCTTTGAACGGCTGGCCGGTCTTCATAAATTAAAAGACATCAGCATCGCCAGAGACAATCGGCAAATGTCGTAATATTTTATCTGGTAAGATTACATACGAAACGATAGCAAAAAGCGCCTTTATTACCGAAAGTCTCTTGCGATTGGAAGCTTTTCAGCATATCGAAGAGCTGCTGGATGGAGACCAACTCATTTTCCGCTTTAATAAAAACAAATTTCCCCATTCCTCAATCGATGGAGATTTTCTTTTGAAAATGGAAGATGGCATTGCTTTAAATATTTCATTTCTTTTTATAGACCATAAAGATTGTGGTGTATATTTTTGCAGAAGTTTTTCCCAATGGACAAAAAAGATTACACAAAAAAACAAGCGCAATATACTTTATTAAAAAAAGAAAAAACTAATCTCCAAACCGGAAAAACCGTCATCCAGCATGACCGCCTTACCCAACTCCCTCCAAAATAATGCCTTATTCTGTTTCCACGGAGCCGTCCTCGTTAAAATAGCAGTTCCTTTCGCCGATGGTCTGCAATCCGGTCAGCATCCCGCGGCCGATGTCCATATAAAACCGGCCGTTTCCGTCCAGAGTCCACCGGCTCTGGTCCACACCAGTACCTGCAGAATCAAGCCTGCACTTACATTTCGTATATCAGTCAGCATTTTAATCTTATATTTCAAAATAATAACTTCTGAAAAAATATCATTCTTTCCTTTTTGGTATCGCCCATTTTTTGAAGAATACGTAGTTTTCTGTGTATCACCGTATCCGTAATACTGTCTTTTGTAGCATAATTAAAAAAGCGTTCCCCATGAGCACATACATTCCGATGCTTTGTCATGATTGAAAGAAATATGCGAAAGCTGCCCAATGGTCAACACTTGAACCATAATCCATAATGGAACATTATGATGTTTTGTTTTATAGTGGTTGATATAGGCATGTTCGTTTTTATATGTAAGCTGGTAATGAAATACACGAAGAAGTTTCTGGATTCCGCGCTGCATAGAAGCTGTTGGCATATAATGTGATAAAGATAGGTATTCCGTCTGATTTTCGCCATAAACGGCTGAAAAATGATAGGCTAGAGAAGATTTCACATTTCTTTCCGCAAGCAGCATATATTTTAGAAAAATGCTGCGCAATTCATTGTCGAATTGATATAAACAGTAAATGTCCTCAAAAGTAGTTCCATCCACATATTTTCCGGTAGTCGGATTTTTAAAAGTTTCTTTATATCCGGTGATAAGGGAAAATAATATGTTTGAAACGTTTTTGCCATTCTCCACCTCCTTTGCCATAAATAACGAAAGGCCCCCGCAGGAGCCTTCCGGACCGGAGGCTTCACAAGTTTCTCCAGTACGATCACTGAACTAAATATAACAAAACTGACACAAAAAGTCAATCCCACAATTTAGCTCTGGGTTAGTATATGCACAACAAGAGCAAATATGTTTTGCATTACAAAATTTTCAAACCCAAGCGCCTGATAATCCAGGCTATACGCATTCGTCAGAAACTACTCATGCCCATGATTGCAAATCCCTCGTCGTTTCTCCACAGTTTCTTCGTGCCATTCACAATCACAGACTTCCTAAATGAATCCGGAATCGCCCGGAGTGAATAACGCTCCAGCTGCATAATTCCGCTCCTCCTTTTTGTGTCTGACACATTTTTATTATAATTCCTCTTTTATGGCTTTATCCTTCTGATTTTTGAAAAATTCCAAAGACAGGCTGCTCAGCAGTTTTGTCAGCATGAGCATGCCGATCACATTAAACGAGATAGTGATCATATTGGCCACATCGACCCAGGGAAGCATAATATCCACCCCTACTGTTCCGCCGATGAAACAGCAGAAGATGACCAGTGCTTCACTCAGATATTTAATCTTCTTTCCAAACATGTCCTCAGCGGTCAAAGAGGCCATCGTTGCCAGGGACAGGGCGGAAGATGCTGCAAATAGGATCAGACTGAGTGCACAGATGTATCCTGCAACCTTTCCCACACTGTCAAATGCGTTGATAGCCAGGACGGAGCCGGGATCGCCGGACATCCATTGTCCAGTAACCAGGATCACCAGAGCGGTAAAGGTGCAGATAATGTGAGTGCATACAAACACTTCAAAAATACCCATCATTCCCTGCTGCACCGGATGGTCTACGTCAGCCCGGGCATGCATGATGCTGGAGCCGCCGTTACCGCCGTCATTGGAATAGATGCCGCGAGCGCATCCCTCTTTTATAATGACGTTCAGGGTCGCGCCGGTAAAGCCGCCCACTGCTGCGGTTCCGGTAAAGGCATACTGGAAGATACTTGCCAGGGCAGGCAGCAGATTCCCAATGTTCAAAGCAATAATGATGACGCCGGTGACCATGTAGATAAGCGCCATACTGGGGACCAGCCGGTCAGTCACCCTGACCAAAGCGTGCATACCGCCGCGCAGTACAAAAAACGTGATGATGGTAAAAAGCACTGTGGAGACAATGACGGGGGATACCGAATGTCTGCGCAGAATCAACAATAGCCCCTACATGAGTGCCGCAGGCGATGGGAAGTGCAAAGATGCAGGAAGCAGACCAGCCGATGGCCAGAGGCTTCCAGGCCTTTGCCAGATACGTGGGTGCGCCGCCCTTCCAATTTCCGTCTTTGTCCCTGGTCCGGGTAGCGACTCCCAATACAGCCTCGGCATATTTTAAGGCCATCGCCGCAAATCCGATGATCCACATCCAAAATATAGCCCCCGGGCCGCCGATGGCTATCGCGCTTCCGACACCAATAATATTTCCGGTCCCAATGGTATTGGCCAGTGTGGCAAACATGGCCTGAATGGGAGAGATCTGCCCCTCTGTTCCCTTGTTTGTCATACTGCCGAAGGTATATTTCATCATGTAGCCAAAATGCTTGATTTGAACGAAATCGCAGGTGAACGTGATCCACAGTCCGCCGCCGATCAATAGGATCAGGAGCGGTAAGCTCCAGACCATGTTGGTAAATGCCATGATCGCATTGTAAATAGCAGTTAATAATTCCACGTAAATATCCTCCCTCTAATTACATCTCCCTATGAGCCTGAATGATTTGATAAAAATATCCGGGGATCTTTGTAAGGTCCACATGCCTGCAATAATACGGCCCGACCATCTCCGGATGCCACTGGATCCCCACAAAGGGGTAGTCCTTGTGATAGACCGCCTCTAAAACGCATTCATCGCTGCCCTGGTGCAGCTCTCCGCTGCGCGCCAGCTCAAGGTAATGCTCCAGTTTTCCGCTGTCCCGGCACCAGATCTGTGAGACAGCCAGGCAGTCCGGCAGCCGTTTCACCGCCTGGTGATGCAGGCTGTTTCCTTTCATCCTCGCCCCATACAGCTGATACATGAATGTGCCGGGGACGTTGTAGAGTTCGTGGAAGCGCACGTTTTCAGGATCATAGCGGTGATCTTCCTTACAGCCGATATCCTGTATCAGACTGCCGCCAAAATAGACGTTGCACAGCTGCATTCCCCGGCAGATGCCTAACAGGGGCTTGCCGAGCTGTACCGCACGGTCGATCATGTCGAACTGCTGCTGATCCATTTCCAGGTCTACCGGAGCGCTTCCGCAATTCTCCTCCCCATACCGTGCAGGAGAAACATCTGGGACTCCGCCGGGGACGACTACCCCATCACAGCGCTCCACATCAGAAGGTCCAGTGAAATAAAGCAGGACGCATGTTCAGATGTAAAGTAGTCGGACGTATCTGCGCTGGGGTCAATCACCGCGTCTCCATAAGGTCCCTTGGGAGACGCCACCAAGATTCGATACATAGTTCACTCCTCCTTTAGTAGCCAAATATAAAATTCGTATTACTTGAAGAGCTCTTTAAGTTTTTCGTATAAAGGTTGGCCAGCCTTACAAGGTCTGAAATATATACTGAGTTAAAAGTTTCTGAGTACTTGCATTAGATGGAAGATGCGGTTTGATTAAACCATAGATTTGGGTGAAAAGCCGAAAGAAGAAGGGAGGGCGGCGTCATATACTGCCGCCGCCCTCTAAACAAGACTTTTCAGATATTGTCCGGTCAGACTGTTCCCTTTTTCAGCAATCTCCTCCGGCGTACCGGCAGCGACGATCTGACCGCCGGATTTCCCGCCGCCCGGTCCCATATCAATGACATAATCGGCGTTGGCGATCATATCAAGGTCATGCTCGATCACGATCACCGTCGCGCCATTGTCAATCAGTTTTTGGAACACCCGAATCAGCACCCGCGTGTCCAGGGGGTGCAGGCCGATGGTGGGTTCATCAAAGATAAAAACAGCGTCCTCCTGGGATTTTCCCATTTCGGAGGCAATCTTTAGCCGCTGCGCCTCCCCGCCGGATAAAGCGGGGGTGGCCTCCCCTAATGTGAGATAACCAAGTCCTAAATCATAGAGCACCTGTAACCGTTCCCTCACCTTTTTGACGCCGGACATCTGATCCAGCGCCTGCTTTACCGTACAGGACATCAGCTCCGGCAGAGAAATTCCATGACCGGCGTCCGCTTTCTTTGGCAGATAGCGGATTTTCTCTGCCTCTTTTGCATAACGGGAACCGCCGCAGTCCGGGCAGACAATCTCTACATCAGGAAGAAACTGAATATCCATCGTAATCTGCCCTGTGCCGTCACAGGTGGGACAATGCAGGGAGCCGGTATTATAGGAAAAATCCCCGGCCTTATACCCAAGCTCTTTTGCTGCCGGAGCAGCGGCAAAAATACGGCGCAGATCATCCAGAACACCGCTGTAAGTGGCAACGGTGGAGCGGATATTGGTTCCTATCGGTGTTGCGTCGATCACATTGACACGCCGGATTCCATCCGCCTGAAGCGCTCTGATATGTTCGGGAGACGCCGTTCCATTGATGCGGGCCTGCAGCGCAGGGACAAGGCTTTCTAAAACAAGGGTGGTCTTACCGGAGCCGGATACGCCGGTAACGGCAATCAGCCGCCCCTTTGGAATTTTCAGGTCGAGTGCGTGGACGGTATGCAGCGGATTTGTAGCAAGTGAGATCGTTCCGTTTTCAAAAATCCTGGATTTCTCCGTCTTTTGACGGACAGCTACCCTTTCTTCCCCGGAAAGGAATTTCCCGATCAAAGACTGGGGGTTTTGCATGGTTTCATCAATCGTTCCCGTTGATATGACATTTCCGCCATATTCGCCGGCACCGGCTCCCATTTCAATCAGCCAGTCCGCGGCCTTCAATACCCGAATATCGTGATCCACAAGAACAACCGAATTTCCATGGGCAATCAAATCCTGGATCACAGCCAGAAGGCCGTCCACATTGGACGGGTGCAGGCCAATCGAAGGCTCGTCCAAAACATACAGAACGCCCGTTGTCTGATTCCTTACGGCCCTGGCAAGCTGTACCCGCTGGCGCTCTCCCGTGGAAAGCGTGGAACTGGTCCGGTCCAGGGTCAGATAGCCAAGTCCCAGGTCAAGCAGCCTCCTTGCCGTATTCAAAAACTGGGCGGTAATGCTGCGGGCCATTTCACGGAGGATCTCCGGCATGGCGTCCGGGATTCCCTGTACCCATTTCACAAGGTCATCTAAGGTCATGGCACAGGCAGAAGGTAAATCAATGCCGCAGAGAAGTGTGGCGCGGGCCTGCTGGTTTAAGCGGGTTCCCATACACTCCGGGCAAATATCCTGCTTCAAAAATTTCGCCACCCGTTTCATGCCCTTTTCATCTTTGACTTTTGAAAGGGCATTTTCCACTGTGTAGACAGCATTGAAATAGGTAAAGTCCATTTCACCCGCCTGATTGCTGCTTTTGGCTTTATAGAGGATGTGCTTTTTTTCTGCCGGGCCGTGAAAGACAATCTCCCGTTCTTCCGGCGTCAGCTCGGAAAAAGGAACGTCGGTACGCACGCCCATTGCCCGGCACACATCGGTCATCAAAGACCACATCAGCGAGTTCCAGGGGGCTACCGCGCCTTCATCGATGGAGAGGGATTCGTCCGGCACCAGCGTGGATTCATCCACCGCCTGTACGATACCCGTTCCGGTGCAGCGGGGACAGGCCCCATCGCTGTTAAAGGAAAAGCTCTCCGCGCTGGGCGGCATAAAGACTGCCCCGCAAACCGGGCAGATAATGTCCTTTCCTCTTGCCACATCAGCGGTAGGCTCCACATAATGTCCGTTGGGACAGCGGTGACTTCCCAGCCGGGAATACATCAGCCGCAGGCTGTTCAACAGTTCCGTGGAAGTGCCGAAGGTGCTGCGCACTCCCGGTATGGCGGGCCGCTGGTGCAGGGCAAGGGCGGCGGGAATATTTTCAATGCTGTCGATCTTTGCCTCCGCAGCCTGCGTCATACGTCTGCGGGTATAGGCGGATAAGGCTTCCAGATAACGGCGGGACCCCTCTGCATACAGAACGCCCAACGCAAGAGAGGATTTGCCGGAACCGGACACACCGGCAACAGCCACCAGCTTTCCAAGGGGAATATTGATGTCTATATTTTTGAGGTTGTGGACATGAGCGCCCCGTACCACGATGGAAGATGGGCTGCCATGACCTTTCAAATCCTTATCCACACTTCTCACCTCCGGCTCCTTCCTGCAATTCAGAGAGTACCAGATCGACGCTCTCATTGATACAGATTGATTTATGACGGATTTCCCTGGGGACAGCCGCCTGCCCAAAATTGATACAGGCATAAACGGCGCCCGGCCACTGATAGGTCATCCGCCAGAATGGATATTTGATAATTCCGGGGGTGTTCATTCCCACCCCGATTTCCAGAAACAAAACCTTGCCTGCTGCATGGGATTGCAAAAATTTCGCATACCGGTCCGCCGCTCTGTGCCATCCTTCATCCTGCACAAAGGTATCGTCCCCCCGGAGGTTCATGGTCATGGGTCTGCCGCAGACTGGACAGCGCGGAACCAATTCCCCGGGAATCGTCCGTTTCCAGTTGGATTGATCCGTGATCTGATAGCCGTCCCCGCAATTTTCCAGGAATCCCTGGGCCGCCAGCATTTTCATCACGGTGTCCCGATTGTCGTATGTCTTTTGGCGGCATGGTTTGGAACACTGAAAAAGTCCATAATCGCCTGTGTGTAGAAAAGCCTGGCTTTATCAAAACCGGCCCGCTGAAAACAGTGGTCTACATTGGTCGTCAGGACAAAGTAATCCTTTCCCTGTAACATGCGCAGCAGCTCCTGGTAAACCGGGACAGGAGGCATCACGTAACGGTTGATGTAAATAAGGCGGCTGAAATACCCCCAATATTCCTCCAATGTTCCAAACGGGAAGAACACGCCGGAATACATATCGTGAAAACCATAGGTCTGCTCAAAGTCTGAAAACCAGGTTTTGAACCGCTGGCCGCCGTAGGTAAATCCCGCCGCTGTAGAAAAACCGGAACCGGCCCCTACGATCACCGCGTCTGCCATCCGGATCTGTTTTTTTAAGTCTGCGATCTCACTCCTCATAACGGAAACCCTCTCGATTATACGGCTTTCCGAGGGTAAACCAACGGCCGAGCTGCCCGCCAATGGCAAAATAATCATTGCTGAAATTGTCCCAGCAGACGGGGTGGAGCTTATCAAAGTCAAGGGTTTTCCCGTTGTCCTTCAAAACGCGCTGGTCAATGGAAACATTTTTGACGGTTCCCAGGATTCGCAGCGATATGTCGTCCTCCTCCGGGTCGATCCGCAAAAGCTCACACTCCATCGTGACGGGCAGTTCCTCAAAATACGGTGCGTCCACCAGCTCGCTTTTTACCGGGGTAAGCCCTGTACGCTGAACCTTATCCGGGCATTTCTTCCCGGAAACCGTACCCAGATAATCGCATTGCGCCAATGTGTCCTGTGTCACGCAGGACACGGTGAACGCCTTTCGTGTTTTGATATTGCCGGTGGTTTTTCTCACTTTGTAAAGATTCAGTTCCACCACTTCCCAGGTTGCGGTCACGCCCCAGGTCGCCACCATCGCGTTGGGTGTGCCATCATCGTTATACGTTCCAATTAAAAGCATAGGGGTAGGGGTAATGCCTGCCCGCTGTCCTAAATTGATTCTTGCCATCTTTATATCCTCCTTTTTCAGTCTGGTATCATGAGATACCCTTTCATTTCTGTGAATCCGATCCGCTCATACAGGGACCGCGCCTGATCGGTCGTTTCCAGATAGACTTTATGGATTCCCCTGCGGGCAGTTTCGTCAAGCAGAGCTCGAACGATTTTCGTTCCGATTCCCTGTCCCCGGACAGCCGCTCTGGTGTAAATATTCATCAGATACCCGCACCAGCCGGATGGATTGTCAGGGGACGGCATTTCCTGATAGAAACAGACGCCCCCGCAGCCTACTATATTTCCGTTTCCTTCGGCAAATACGGCAAAATGGCCCCCATCCGCCAAAGCCTTTTGATAATAGTCCAGATTTGCCTTTTGCAATTCTTCAGAGGGTTTCCCCGGCAGGGCAAACACATTCTGCAAAACCTCCATGCGCCATTGCAGCAATACCTCTAAGTCCTCTATACCAGCCCTCCGTATGATAACACTACCCATCAAAGATTCCCCGCTTTCAAGACCACTGGCAGGGCTTTTGCATCCACCTTCCCATTCTGAGTGAGGGGAATCCGATCCATCTGAATAAAAATTCCGGTATCATGTAGGAGGGAAGGTGCTGGCGCATTTTCTTTTTCAATTCGGAAATGAGGGACTGACCTTTTTCCGGGACAATATAGGCCACCAGATAAGATAAGTTCTGTTCATCCACATAAGGCTTCACTACTCCCTGCCGTACCTCCGGGCATTTGCACAGAACGCTTTCCACCTCGTCCGGCTCCACCCGCTTTCCCAGGATCATCACCTGTTTATCCTTCCGGTGAAGAAAAGCCAGGCTGCCATCCGGCAGCAGATACCCCAGATCACCGCTGCGGTAAAGGCGCTGTCCATCAGAGAGAACCACAAAGCTCTGATTCTCTTTTTCCCGATTTCCGATATACCCCTGCGACACGCCGCCGCCCTTGATACAGATTTCTCCAATCTGGCCAGGAGCAACCGGATTCATGTTTTCATCCAAAATTTCCACAGAACAGCCAAGAACAGCTTTACCGATGGGGTAGGTGCCATCTTCCAGGGGGGCCGCCCCGTTGCACTTAAAGTAAGTAGCGCATACGGTCGTTTCCGAAGGACCGTAGGTGTTGTAGACTTCCACCTGCGGGAGCAGGTTCGTGATGTAGCTGGCCCGAAGCACATCGCCTCCGCTGATCAGCAGGCGCAGGCTTTCCGGCAGTTTCGGCAGGCGGTTCATCTCCAGAAGCAGATATGGGAAGCCGCTGATGATGGTAACATGATGTTCCCTGACAAATTCCATGGTAGATTCCAGACTTGCCTTTGTTTCCTCCGATGGAATCGCAAGGAGCGCACCGGAGAGCAGCGCCGAAAACACTTCTTCCACAAAAATATCGAAAGAACACACGGAATATTGCAGAACCGTGTCCTGTTCATCCGGATGAAATTCGCTCTGAAACGCCTGGATATAATGGCACACATTCCGATTTTGCACAGCCACGCCTTTGGGCGCGCCTGTGGAGCCGGAAGTATAAAGTATATAAGCAAGATCGCCTGGGGCGGCCTTTGATTTCATCGTTATAGTTTGAATCTCCATTCCCGCGTCAACCGGAATCAGCGAAAAACCGGGGAGGCTGCCTGCATATTCTGGATTGGTTATCACAAGATCCGCTCCGGCATCCTCCATCATAAACCGGATTCTGTTTTGCGGAAAGGATGGCTCTGCCGGGATATAAGCAGAGCCTGTTTTTAATACGGCAAGGATTGCCGCAATCATTTCCACGGAGTGATTCATCACCACTCCCACCCGTTTCGCCTGTGTGGGGAGCTGTGCCGCAATCGTGTCCGCAAGCTGCATGAGCTGCATGCGGGTAAGCTTTCGCTGTTCATCGCAGACCGCAGGGGCGTCCGGGTTCTCAAAAACTTTCTGTTCAAATAAATCATAAATAACCTGACGGTCCATACAGATCCTCCATTCCTGACACATTACTTTTCCTGTGCGGGAGCTACCTTTGCATAACCGTCCCATGCAAACAGGGCCTCTTTGCTGTCGTCCGCAAGCATTTTGTCAATCTTGCAGAGATACAGGTTGTGGTCGCCGGCCGTCACCGTCTGCTCCAGCGTGACAGCAAACGCAATCCGGCAGTCCTCCGGGAAAGAAATGTCGTTTCCGTCCATCGTCTGAAGGGCGATCGGATGTTCTTCCAGCTTGTTTTTGTCGCCGCCGTTCGCGGAACCATAGGCCATCACCGCGTCCTTGATGCTGATGCCGGGAGCTGCCAGAACAGCCTTGCCAGTGCGCATCACATTGACGCTGCTGTTGGCAGTGGGCCGCATAGCAAAGGCCAGCATGGGTGGATTGAAGGACGCATACATGAAGAAGGACACAGGGGCCATATTCAAAGAGCCGTCCTCTTTCTTTGTGCAGACCAGCATCAGCGGGTCGGGAGAGGTGATTGCTGTCGCCTGTCCAATATTGATTTCTTTCATGGGAATCTTCCTTTCTGTACCGTTTTTCAAGATCGTCTGCCTTGACTTTTCTTGATATACTTATTATACTGTGTCTATAAAGTAATTCAAGTACGCAGATTATTCTGACTTAGTACGGTACACCGTACCATAGAAAGGAAAGGGTTAGATATGGAAAACGAGATGACTTATCAAGAATATGCGGAAAAAGTGAAACAGGGGATTTTGACCGACGCAGGAAACTGCCCTGTAACGCCCCTTTTGCTGATGCTGCAGGGCAAATGGAAATTCCAGATCATTTATGAACTGTGTATCAAAGACCCCATTCGTTTCGGCGAATTGAAAAAAGCGATTGAGGGAATTACGAACACCATGCTTACAACTTCTCTGCGGGAGTTGGAAAAGGACGGCCTGGTTTCCCGTATCCAGTTCAATGAGATACCACCTCATGTGGAGTATTCGCTGACAGAAAAGGGCAAGGCACTTCTCCCGATTTTTTATGAGATAACGAAATGGGGATTTAAGTACATTCCATAAATGAATCAATTAACTGTATCAAAGCAGCTCATAATTTCTGTAATGTTTCCCTATGAGCTGCTGCCGTTATTTGGGATGCTCCCGTCCAGAACTCCCGCCACTGGGGATCGCATTTCACATTGACCCAGATATTCCCCTGCCGGGGATAGATCCAGGCGAAAATGCGCCGGTTTTTCCGGATGCGCATGCAGGTCCAGTCCCCGTCGTCGAACGGATAGTCCTCGTACACACCCGGAAATGTCATACAGTATTTTATAACTTCCTCTTTTGTTCTCATTTTTTACCTGTCTAAAATCCGCCCGTCGGTGGAGATGGTCACCACCTGCCACGGGATGAATTTGCCGCTGTTTTTCAGCGCCTCCTTCGCCGCATACTCCAGCCCGCCGCAGCAGGGCACCTCCATGCGGACGATGGTCACGCTCTGAATATCATTGTTCTTAATAATCTCCGTCAGCTTCTCGCTGTAGTCCACGGCGTCCAGCTTGGGGCAGCCCACCACGGTGATCTTCCCCCGCATGAACTCCCGGTGGAAATCGCCGTAGGCGTAAGCCGTACAGTCTGCCGCAATGAGGAGCTTCGCCCCGTCAAAATAGGGCGCTTTCACCGGCAGCAGCTTAATCTGCACCGGCCACTGCAAAAGCTCCGAGCCGATCACTGCCTCTGTCGGGCTTTCCGCCGGCCGCATAAGCCGCGCCGCCCGGGAACCGGGACACCCCGCCGCCGCAGCGCCTTCCATCTTTCTTTTATTCTCCAGCACCGCCGCCTCGTCGTACTCCGCCGCCTCACGCTCCACAAAGGTGATGGCGCCGGTGGGACATGCGGGAAGACAGTCGCCCAGCCCGTCACAGTAGTCGTCCCTTAAAAGCTTCGCCTTTCCGTCCACCATGCCGATGGCTCCCTCGTGGCAGGCACTGGCGCAGGCGCCGCAGCCGTTGCATTTTTCCTCGTCGATCTGGATAATTTTTCTGATCATGTTTTCTCTTCCTCTCCTTGTCTTGATGACCACAGTGTACTATAATCGTACCATAAAATCGGTGGTTAAAACAACGAAACAGGAGGTCACATGAAAATTTTTCAGATTCCGCTCTTTGAAGCCATGAGCGAGGCAGAGCTCGCAGACATGCAGGCCTTACACTGCATGAGAACGAAGGTGTTTGAGAAAAATGCCGTCATCCTCCACTCCGGCGACCGGGTCCGGAACTTAGGCATCGTGCTGAACGGCAGCGTCCTCATCGAGAACGTGAACGTCTGGGGCGACAAAAGCATTTTAAGCCGGGTGGGGCCCGGCCAGGTGTTTGCAGAATCCTACGCGCTCTGCGAGGAGCCCCTTTTAGTGGACGCCGTCGCCGCCGAGCGCGCGGAAATTCTTTTCTTACATTTGGATATCGTCCTGTCACCGGAATACAGCGGCCGCCCCTGGCACGCCAGGCTGATGCAGCGGCTGACTCTGATGACCGCGAGGAAAAATCTCGTCCTGTCCCGGCGCATCTTCTGCACCTCGCCCAGATCCGTACGCGAGCGCCTGCTCACCTACCTCTCGGGCCAGGCCCTCCAGTGCGGGAGCGCGGAGTTTGACATTCCGTTCAACCGCCAGCAGATGGCCGACTATTTAAACCTGGACCGCAGCGCCCTCTCCAAGGAGCTGGGCCGGATGCGGGACGAGGGACTCCTCTCCTTCCGGAAAAATCATTTCCGGCTTTTCATCGATCTCACCGGGCATTCCTAGCTTCCTTGCGGTCCTCCATCCTGGAAACGATGATGGCGCAGGCGGCGTCGCCGGTGATATTGACCGTGGTACGGCCCATGTCGAAGACACGGTCCACGCCGGCCACCAGCGCGATTCCCTCAACAGGAAGGCCCACGCTCTGGAGCACCATGGCCAGCATGATCATGCCGGAGCCAGGCACGCCGGCGGTTCCGATGGACGCCAGTGTGGCCGTCAGAATGACTGTGAGCTGCTGCGGCAGCGTCAGCGTAATCCCAAAGCAGGAGGCGATAAATATGGTGCACACGCCCTGGTAGATGGCGGTTCCGTCCATATTGATGGTGGCTCCCAGCGGCAGCGTGAAGGACGCGATATCCTTTCTCGCCCCCAGCTTCTCTGAACACTCGATGTTGAGCGGCAGGGCTCCCACAGAGGAGGCGCTGGAGAATGCCATCATCATGGCGGGCATCATTCCCTTAAAGAAACTTATGGGGCTTACGCCGCCCAAAACGCCCACCGTAGACGAGTAGACCAGAACCGCGTGCAGGATGTAGCCCATGTATGCCACAGCCAGCACCATGGCCAGGCTGCCTAAAATCACGGGACCATTTTCAGCGACCACCGGGGCGATCAGACAGAACACGCCGATGGGGCTCAGAGAAATAATGAGGGACATGATCTGCAGGGAGACCTCGCTGGCACTCTCCGCAAACTGTCCGAACAGCTCCCCCTTCTCTCCCGCCAGCAGGATGCCGAAGCCGAAGAACAGCGAGGCCACGATCACCTGCAGCATGGTGGCGCTGGAAAACGGGGGAGATGATGTTGCTGGGGAAGATGGACACGATGGTATCCATCAGACTGGGCGCCTCCGACGCCTGGTACTCAAGCCCCGACACCTGCAGCACCGGGAAAAAGCTCTTAAATATGTTGGCCAGAATCAGGCCGATGATAACGGCGACCGCGTGGTGCACATGTAGTACACGACGGTCTTGACACCGATGCTCCCCACCTTTTTTATGTCCTTCATGGAGATCACTCCGCAGATGATGGAGAAGAACACGATGGGAACCACGATAAACTTGATGAGGTTCAAGAAAATGGTTCCTATGGGCAGTATGTAAGCGGTGGCAATGTGCGGCGTCTTCATCAGGCACAGACCCGCAATAATACCGAGAACCAGACCTATGAATATCTGGATTGGCAGTGGCAGTTTCTTTTTTCCATACGCATTTCCCTTGTGTATCACCATGTCCAGGCAATGGTATACACAATCTCCTTTCCCTGCAAATATTTGTAAGAATATAATATATTTTTTCAGAAAATAAGTCAAGGAAATGTTTTGAAATGCGGAAAAATCCAGCTGTCCAATCAGCAATCAGACAATTTTTCTGCTGCGCTTCACCAGCCGGCAGACAAATGTGTACGCCGGCAGCAGATAGAGAAAGCAGGCAAACAGAATACAGGCCGTCGGCCCGCCGATGGTCGCTAACGGCACGCCGCCCGCGATGGACCAGGGCACCAGCGGCGCGATGGTCACGGTGGAATTTTCGATGTCGATGGCAAACTGCTCCCTGTCCGGCTCCACCTCAGCGCAGAGCTGGCTGGTCAGCATGATGGCCAAAGATTGGTTGCAGGCCACCATGGAGGTGATCACCGAGGTGACCATGATGCCGCCGAAGGGCGTGATTTTCCTGCTTATGGACAGGATGAGGCCCTTGACGCCGGTTAAAAGCGCCGTCTCCTTAAAAATCCCCGAGTAGGACGAGGAAATGCAGATAATGGCGCTGACGTTCAGCATGGAAATGATGCCGCCGCCGTTTAAGAGCGCGCCCACCTCGCGGTCCGCCGCCCGGTAGCCCATGGCCGCGGTGTAAAGGATTTCCCCCAGCCCCATGCGCTGGAACACCGCCGCTGTCACCGCCGCCGTCAGAATGCTGGCGGACATGGCCAGCTTCACGTTGACGCGGAACAGGGACAAAACCAGAATCACCGCCGCCGGGAGAAGCGTCAGCCAGTGGAGATGAAACTCCGCCCCAAAGGTCTCCCACAGCCCCACGGCCGCGCCGCCGCCCTGCATGAGCCAGCCTGCCAGTGCATAGACCGCGCAGGTAAGGAAGAATGGAACCCAGGCCGTGCGGAACATTTTTTAATGTTGTCGAAAATGTTGGTGCCGGTCAGCTCTGCGACCAGCAGCGCGCTGGTGGAGACCGGCGAACAGCGGTCGCCGAAAAGCTGCCGGAGAGAACCGCCCCGCCCAGCCACAGCGGATCCGCGCCCATGGAACGGCCCACGGTCATGCAGATGGCGCCCATGGTGGCCGCCGTCCCGAAGGAGGTTCCCGTCAGCATGGAGACGCCGCAGGTCAGCAGAAACGTCATCACCACGATGGTCTCCGGCCGTATGGCCTCCACCGCGTAGCAGATGATCACCGGCATCGTCCCGCAGGCCCTCCACAGGGCTGTCAGCATGCCGATCAGCAGGAACACAATCAGAATATTTTTCGCGGTTTTGATGCCCGAAACGAGCATGAGCGCGATCCGGCGCGGCCCGAATCCCTTCATGCGCGCATACCCGCAGAAGATGACCAGGCCGGCGGCCAGAGCGTACAGGATGGACAGGTCCGCGGCGATGCACACCGCCAGGACCAGGCCGAACAGAAGAAGCGTTATCATTTCCATATGTATCTTACCTCACATTTCTCACTGTCTCTATTGTAGTGCCTGGTGAGGAAAATGTAAAACGTTTTATCAGAGCAGCTCCGCCAGTTTCTCCACATCCTCCATCCGGGTCGCCCAGCTGGTGGCAAAGCGGACGACGGTGTGGCTCTCGTCGTATGTTTCCCAGAAACTGAACCTGACCTGCTCCGCCAGTTTCTCCATCTGGCTGTTTTCCAGAATCACGAACTGCTGGTTGGTCGATGACTCCAGATAGAAGCGGCAGCCTTTTTCGTGAAACACCTGCTTTAACCGCTCCGCTGTCCCGATGGCGTTTCTGCTGATTTCCTGGAAGAGCCCGCCGGTGAACAGCACGTCGAACTGGATCCCCAGAAGCCTCCCCTTGGCCAGCAGGGCCCCGTGCCGCTTCACCGCGCTCATGAAATGCTTCGGCGTGTTGTTCTTCGTGAACACCACCGCCTCGCCGCACAGTGCGCCCACCTTGGTGCCGCCGATGTAGAACACGTCGCAGAGCTTCGCGATGTCCGGGAGCGTCACATCCGTCTCCCGGCTGGCCAGCCCGTAGCCCAGGCGCGCGCCGTCCATGTAGAGGGGAATCCCGTACTCCCGGCAGACCTCAGAGATGGCTTTTAACTCCTCCTTCGTGTAGAGCGTCCCGTACTCTGTGGGATGGGAAATGTAGACCATCCCGGGGAACACCATGTGCTCGTGGTTTGCGTCCTTCCAGAAGGTGTGAAGGTATGCCCGCAGCGTCTCCGCCCCGATCTTTCCCTCCGTCTCGGGGATCTCCAGCACCTTGTGCCCCGTGTACTCGATGGCCCCGGCCTCGTGGACGCTCACGTGGCCCGTGCGGGCCGCCACCACGCCCTCGCAGCTGCCCAGCATGGTGGCGATGACCACCTCATTGGTCTGGGTGCCGCCCACGAGAAAATGCACGTCCGCTCCGGGGCAGCCGCAGGCCGCCCGGATCTTCTCCCTGGCACTCTCGCAGTAACGGTCGCTTCCGTACCCGGAAAGTTTTTCCATATTGGTCTCCATAAGGCGCTCTAAAATCTTCGGATGCGCGCCTTCGGTGTAATCGTTTTCAAATGAAAGCATGTTGTCTCCTCCCCCGCGCTCTGCGGTGCAAAATCATGTATGGTTTGCTCCAGTATAGCATGGGAGCGCGGGACAGAGCAAGGGATTCGCGCGTGCGCGAATCCCCTGTCTTTCTCTCTATTCTCCATTCTGCGGCGCTCTGCCGCCGGGTCTTTTTACCGGAACGCCCGAATCTTTTTACGCTGCGCCGGCCACATTTTCTCCCGATGTACCGGCCGCGCTCTCACTCGCCGCGTCCCCGGCTCCACCGCCGCCCGGCATCCTGGCCGGGCGTTCTCCTGCTGCGCCGGTCTCACCTTCATCCGATGCGCCGTCCGGTCTCTCTCCGCCGAATCTGCCCGGCCGCTCTCCTGGCGTTCCGTCCGGTCTCTCTCCCGCCGGCCCCGTCCGGCTGCTCTCCCGCAGCTCCGTCCGACATCTCTCCCGCAGCTCTGCCCGGTCTCTCACCTGGCGTTCCGTCCGACATCTCTCCTGCGGCCCCATCCGGCCGCTCACCCGGCATTCCATCCGGCATTTCCCCGG
>BBZO01000031.1 GCA_001304875.1 Clostridia bacterium UC5.1-2E3 | reverse complement strand
CTGATCGACAGTACCCTGCTGCCGCCGGGCCGGGATGTGGGTTTTAACCAGCTGCCTGAGTCATGTCTGATTATGGTCACGCCGTTCGATCTGTGGGGATATGGGAAATACCGATACACCTTTAAGACACAGTGTGAGGAAGTGCCCGGCCTTTATCTGGAGGACGGAACCACCCGTATTTTCTGAACACCCGCGGAACCAACGACGATGAGGTGAGCCCGGAGCTGGTGGAACTTCTGCATTATATGGAGAAAACTACGGACGAGGCGGCAAAGCAGTGTAAAAGCGGGCGGGTAAAAAAGCTCCACGAGCGGGTGCATGAGGTCAGAGTCAGTGAAGAGTTTGGGGTGAAGTATATGCAGGCGTGGGAAGAGAAGATGTACGAGAGGCTTGAGGGGCGCGAGGAGGGTCTGGCCGAGGGCCATGCAAGTGGCCTGGCGGAGGGGCGTGAGCTTGGGCGTGAAGAGGGCCATGCAAATGGCCTGGCGGAGGGGCGTGAGCTTGGGCGTGAAGAAGGCCATGCAAGTGGCCTGGCCGAGGGGCGCGCTGAGGCTTAGAGCTTGGCGAAAAGCGTGTCTCCGCACTTACGCAGAATCTTTTGGGCATGAAACGCTACGACGATCTGGAGCGGGCGCTTTCGGATTCGGAGTACCGGGAGACATTATACCGGGAATTTGGGCTGTAGCTTTTATCTGGAGGACGGAACCACCCGCATTTTTCTGAACATCCGCGGAACCAACGACAGTGAGGTGAGCCCGGAGCTGGTGGAGCTTCTGCACTACATGGAAAAGACCACGGACGAGGCGGCAAAGCAGTGTAAAAGTGGGCGGGTGAAAAAACTCCACGAGCGGGTACATGAGGTCAGAGCCAGTGAAGAGTTTGGGGTGAAGTATATGCAGGCGTGGGAAGAGAAGATGTACGAGAGGCTTGAGGGCCGCGAGGAGGGCCTGGCCGAAGGCCATGAGAAAGGGCTAACTGAGGGCCATGAGAAAGGCCTGGCCGAAGGTCGCGCAAGTGGCCTGGCCGAGGGTCTGGAACTCGGCGAAAAACGAATC
The DNA here is from genome assembly GCA_001304875.1 of Clostridia bacterium UC5.1-2E3. GTDB lineage: Bacteria > Bacillota > Clostridia > Lachnospirales > Lachnospiraceae > Ventrisoma > Ventrisoma faecale. The sequence goes on along the minus strand of BBZO01000031.1, from coordinate 40,404 downwards.
TCCGCACTTACGCAGAACCTTTTGAGCATGAAACGCAACGACGATCTGGAGCGGGCGCTCTCGGATCTGGAGTACCGGGAGACATTATACCGGGAGTTTGAGCTGTAGATTATCTTGTTTTTTATTGTAAAAGAAAATGCGCAGGCTGAGGAAATCCAATTCCATGCCTGCGCACTTTATTTTGACATTATCGTAATCTTATCCGCATCTGTTCGCTGTCCTGACTGTACATGACCGCAGTGTCCTCGGAAATCTTTCCTTCCCGATACAGCTTCAGAAGGCTGTTGTCCATGCTGACCATCCCGGCAGCGGCTCCGGTGGAAATCACGTTGTCGATCTGATGGATCTTGGACTCGCGGATCAGGTTTCGTATGGCTTTGTTTAAGAACATCAGCTCAAAGGCCGGTGTCAGCACGTTGTCCGTGGTGGGGACAAGCTGCTGGGAGACGACGGCCTGGAGAACCATGGAGAGCTGAACCCGGATCTGCTGCTGGGCTCCCACCGGGAAAATGTCGATGATGCGGTCGATGGTGTTGGCTGCGCCGGTGGTGTGCAGCGTGGAGATGACCAGATGGCCGGTCTCGGCTGCGGTCATGGCAATGCGGATCGTCTCGTAGTCGCGCATTTCCCCCAGTAAAATGACGTCGGGGGCCTGGCGGAGCGCCGCTCGCAGGCCGTTTACATAGCTGTCCGTGTCCAGTCCGATCTCGCGCTGTGTGACTACGGAGTTCTGGTGCCGGTGGAGAAACTCGATGGGATCCTCCAGCGTGATGACGTGGACGTTCCTGGTGCGGTTGATGCGGTCGATGATACAGGCCAGAGTGGTGGATTTTCCGCTGCCTGCCGGGCCTGTCACCAGTACAAGCCCCTTGGAGAGGTTTGAGAGCTCCATGATGCTCTCCGGTATATGCAGGGTCTCCGGTGAGGGCAGGTCAAAACGCACTACACGGATCACTGCCGCCAGGGAACCTCTCTGTTTCATGACGCTGGCGCGGAAGCGGGAGAGCCCTTTGAGGGAGAATGAAAAATCGTCGTCCCCCTCCTCGGTGACACGCTTCATGCTCCGGCCGCCAGCCATGGAGTAGATGGCTTTGATATAGAGATCCATTTCCTCCGGGAAATCTTATTGTCATCGACTGGGCGGATATTTCCGTGTACCTTAAAGGAGATGGGCATGCCGGGGATCAGGAAGATATCAGAAGTGTCCTCCTTCACCGCGGCGGCTAAAAGGTTCTGCAGCTGCCCGGCCTTTTCTGTCATATCTGTAGTTTCATCGAACATCGTCGTTATTCCTCCATTTCCGGATGCCATACGGGCAGGCTGTCGTCGATCTCCAGAACCTCATTGTTTGTCACCTGATACGCCAGGATTTCGAATGTGGCTTTGTCCACTTCCACGTGCAGCGTCTGCATGTCGGAGATGGGGAAATCGTTGGTGTAGACGGTGAGCCCCGGGGTGTCGTCCGGGTCTCCGGTCTTCAGACCGTGAATCCAGCGCTGGGCCTGCGAATCGGCTGCGTAGTAGGCGGTGACGGCCTCGGCGTTTCGCATCACGCTGTCGTAGCTCTGTCTGGCGGAATTGACGCTAAGAAGCGCAAAGACGGACAGGCAGAGGATGATGAATATAAAAATGATGGAGGAAATTCCGATGCTTATGTATGTCTGATTCTGTCTCTTTTCCATGGCGTCCTCCTAGCTGAAATCCCGGTCGGCGGACAGGCGGTAGAGCTCTTTCTCCGTGCCGTCGCCGGAATAGATGGTGACTTCAATGTGTACCAGGCCGTCGTTCCAGGTCTCCGAGACGCGCGCGTTCGCGTCCATATGGTCCAGCGAGAGCGTGTATTCGCGGCTTTCTGCGGCGTTTTCGTCTTCCGGCGGATAAATCCCTTCCACGATGGTCTGGGCGGCACTTACGGCTGCTGAGGTGTCTCTGGACAGGGTGCTGAGCTGGCCGGCCTTGAAGAATACCAGGACGAAAATGCAGGAGGCCAGAATGAAGAAGCCGCACACAAAAATCAGCTCCAGCAGAAGTCCGTGTCTCTGTCTGTTCATAGTGCTCCCTCCCCGCTCATGAGTCTTAAAAGGGACGGCTCGCTGCCGTCGATGGAGATCTCCAGAAAGCGAATTGTTCTATCGTTTACGGTGTGGGTCTGGATTTAAAATCCGCCTCCCCGCACTCCATGATATCGATGCCGTCGGCCAGTGTCAGGCCGCTGTCCGTGGAGGTGAAAAGCTCCTTAAGCCAGCCGCCGTCGGAATAGATGCAGGTCTCATAGGATACGTCCGGATCCTGGGACAGGGAATCGTCCCGCAGGCAGAGGACGCTGCGGCCTTCGATCTCCCGCACGGAAATCTGTCCGGCTCTGTCAGCCTGGCGGACCTTGTTCTCTATGTAGGATATGGAGGTGTCCCCATAGAAAATCTGATCGCTTCCGGTCTGGATGTTCTCGTACACCCGGCTGCCGGTCATGACTGTGAACAGGGCGCACAGGACAAAGACGAGAAAGAGGAGGAGAGTAAAAAGGGATGAGCGCTTCATAAAACATCCTCCTTCCCTTCAAGCGGCAGTACCGTGATATCGGGCATCAGATTGGAGGCGAAGCCGTCATAAAATACGGCATATTTTCCTCATCGATCACGATGCCATAGTGTTCTTTCAGATATTCCACGCTGGAAGGGTAGCGTCCTTCGATGGCGTAGCACTGGACGCACGCCCTGCGGATTGCATTTTCCAGAATGGCCAGCTGCTCATCCTCCGTCCGGTCGGCCACGGAGCGCACGCCGAAAACCAGCGCGGCCAGTGCGGCAGCCAGCACACAGGCGGAGACGGCAATTCCGGGAATTTTACGTTTCTTTTTAACAGGTTCTATATGCAGCATAGCTTACACTCCAATGGTTGTGAGAATGCCCGCGAGGGGAAGCATGACGGCGAGAAGCACCAGCCCGACGGCAACGGCGAGCACGGCGACTACCGCCGGCTCCAGCATGGAGATCATGCGCTCGATGCTGTCATGGGATTTCTGTGCGTAATCATCAGACAGAGAGTCCAGAACCGTATCCAGCTGTCCGGCCCGGGAACCGGTGCGCAGCATCTGTAAATCAAAGCCGGAGAAAAGTCCGGTTTTTTCATGGCCTCGTAGAAATCAGCTCCGTCCTCCAGATCACGCCGGGCATCTGCCAGCTTTGCCTTCAGGGAATCGCCCTGCATCAGCCTGCGGCAATGTCGATGCCTTCCTCTGTGCGCAGTCCGCTCTTCATGCTCAGCGAGACGGCGGAGCAGAAGCGGCGCATAGACGCTGCCCGTGCCACTGCGGAGCGGTTCTGGAAAGTGCGGTACATGGAGCGGATAAACGCCGGCTGGGAACCAGATCTGGCGGAAACGGCGGCGACTGCCATCACCATTGCGCACACGGCGGCCAGCACCAGGGCGGCTCCGGAAAAGACGGTGCCGAACTCCATGGCGGCCTGTGCCGCCGGCGGAATGGAGGTTCCCAGGGATTCGTACACACCGGTGAATACAGGCATAACCTTTGAAAACAGCACGAACAGGATGACTAAGAGCATCACTGCCATGATGGATGGGTAGGTCACTGCCTTGCGAAGATTTTCTGCCAGGTAATATTCTTTTTCATAGTGGTCTGCCAGACGCTCCATGCAGACGTCCAGGTTTCCGGTGGCTTCGCCCAGCTTTGTCATGTGGACGGCGTAGACGGGGAAACGTCCGCTCTCCTCGAGTGCCGCGCTTAACGGATCGCCGGCGCGAAGCTTTTCCGAGATGGACAGGAGCGAGGCCCGTTCTTTTTCATTTCCTTCATCCTCGGCCATGGCCTCCAGGCCCTCGTACAGGGGCACCGCAGATTTCAGAAGAATGGAGATCTGCATGCAGAAGCGGGAGAGCACGAGGCCCTGATATGTGGTCTGATTCTTTGACATGATCGTCCTCCGTTATATGCTTAATTTAATATGAAAATCTTTGTCTGTAATTGCTTCCGTTGCCGATGTAAGCCATGATCTCACTGCTCCGTTTTCCGTTGGAGGCGAAGGTGGGATCCATGAGCTTCCACGTGTTCCCGTCAAAATAGATGACGTTGTCAATCCAACCGCTCTCCCGGGTGTAGACCGAGATCCAGGCGTGATAGACAGAACCGGAATAGCCCACCACCAGTTTGGTGGGAACATTCTCCATGCGCAGCATGGAGGTCATGAGCGCGGCGTAGTCGAAGCAGATGCCTTTTTTGGTTGCCAGTATGTTATCCACATTTGGCAGATATCCGCTGCTCACGGTGGCGGCCAGGTTGTAGTCGTAGGAGATGTTGTCCACCACCCAGTCGTAGATAGCGGCCACCTTGCCAAGCTCGTTTGCCGCGCCCTGTGTCAGCTGATCCGCCAGAGGCGCAGCCGCCGAGGCGGCGGAGTAGTTGCAGAACTGGTTGGGATACAGAAACGGCGTCAGCTCGCTTGAGAGCTGCACGCTTACGGTCTGGCTGAACGCCTGGGAATACTGGTTTCCGCTGATATTCTCGAATACTTTGATCGTGTAGCTGCCGCTTCCCTCAGAGAAGGGAAAGACCTCATAGTTCCCGGACGAGTTTAAGGTGTAGGTGTACGTCTCGATGCCGGACTTGGAGATCTGGACCCGGATTGTGGGATTCTGTCCTGTGTACTTCACCATGCAGTAGCCTTCAGAGCTGTTGGAGACATCCAGAGTCACCAGACTGTTCCCGTAAGTGACACTTCCGGATGCCGTGGGAGTCTTGACAGACGCCGCCTGCGCAGAAATGCCGGGAGAAAGGCAGGTGAAGGTGAAAAACAGCAGCAGCAGGCACAGATGCCGTCGCTTTGGTATGTGTGCGTGCATATTGAACTCCTTCTTTATATTTATGTAATTGAATGTTCTGTGTAAATTATAGGTGGAATGGGCGGTTTCTGCAAGTGTTTTGCGGGAGATTTTCGCGTTTTTCGACCAGTTTTCCATATTGCATAATCCGCCGCCTTTTGGACATAGTAAAACATGACATAATGTTGCAAGCACAAGCGAAGGAGGTACGATTCATGCAGGCAGGAAAGTCAAGCATCCGCTTCGAGAAGCCGCCGCTCATCGCCGCGGCGGCCTCGGTGGTGGGAGAGAAGGAGGGGAGAGGTCCTTTAGGGGGCCTTTTTGATATGGTAGAGAGGGATCCCATGTTCGGGATGGAGAGCTGGGAGGAGGCGGAGAGCGAGGCCCAGCGGCGGGCCTCTATGCTGGCGCTCAAAAAAGGCGGTCTGGAGAGCGGGGACGTGCGGTATCTCTTCGCCGGCGATCTCCTGGGACAGCTCATCGCCACCTCCTTCGGGATCGTGGATCTGGGCGTGCCGCTGTTTGGGCTCTACGGGGCGTGCTCCACCATGGGGGAGGGGCATGGTCCTGGGGGCCATGACGGCGGCCGCCGGCTATGCGGACCGGGTGATGGCGCTGGCGTCCAGCCATTTTGCCTCGGCGGAGCGGCAGTTTCGGTTTCCCCTGGCCTACGGAAACCAGCGCCCCTACTCGTCCACGTGGACGGTGACCGGCTGCGGCTGCGTGGTCATCGAGAACAGCGATGCGGCGGCAGAGCGGGCGGCGAATCAGAGCCCGCCCCTGGCGAAAATCACCGCTGTCACCACCGGGAAAATCATCGATCTGGGAACCCGCGACTCCATGAACATGGGGGCGGCCATGGCGCCCGCCGCGGTGGATACCATTTTACAGCATCTGCGGGATCTGGATGTGGAGGCGGAGCACTATGACAAGATCATCACCGGGGATCTGGGGGTGATCGGCCGCAGGATTCTGCTGGATTTCATGGCCCAGCACGAAAAGAATCTGACGGACATTCACATGGACTGCGGCATCGAGATCTTCGACGGGAGCCGCCAGGACACCCACGCCGGAGGGAGCGGCTGCGGCTGCTCGGCGGTGACGCTGTGCGCCTACATTCTGCCCAACATTTTCCGGGGAGTATGGAAACGGGTGCTGTTTGTTCCCACGGGCGCCCTGCTGTCGCCGGTCAGCTTCAACGAAGGACAGAGCATCCCCGGAATCGCTCACGCGGTGGCCATCGAGGCGGTGGGATAACCGGGAGGAGTCGGCGTCGGAAGCTGCGGGAGCGGGAAACGAAGCAGAAGCTGCGGGAGGCGGGACTGCGCAGCCTGCAGCGTGTTACAGTGAGAGTGAAGGAGAGATAAATATGGAATTGATCAGAGCATTTTTAGTGGGCGGCCTCATCTGCGCCTGGTGCAGATTCTCATGGAGCGCACAAAAATGATGCCGGGGCGAATCATGGTGACTCTGGTGGTGGCCGGGGCTGTCCTTGGATGGCTGGGGATATACGAGCCGTTTGCAAAATGGGCCGGGTCGGGCGCTACCGTGCCGCTCCTGGGATTTGGAAACAGCCTCTGGAAAGGCGTAGCAAAAGCAGTGGGGGAGGATGGACTTCTCGGGATTTTTAAAGGAGGCTTTACCGCCAGCGCCGTCGGGATATCCGGAGCGCTGATCTTCGGATACCTGGGGGCGCTGGTGTTCAAGCCTAAGATGAAAGATTAGTCTTTAAGGTGTGTAGGGCGTCGGCCCGCCGGTGGAGCCCGGTGACAGAGGCGTCGGGCTGTACTGGTTTGTGCTGTTCCCCGGGCTTAGCTGTCCTGGTGTGTAGTAGGAGCCCTGGCCGGACGTCCCGGAATCAGCTCCGTTTCCGGCGGGCGGGATGTATCCGGGGCCCATGGGCGTCGTGCCGAAGGTGCCGTTCGGATTTATGATCGTGGAGGTCCCTGCGCTGGAGTGTACCGTGCAGGGGGCCGGCAGCGCGAACACGCTGTCGTCGGTGGATATTCCGTCGTCGGGCACTGTCATGCAGGTCTGGGAGACTCTGGTCTCCTCCGGGCAGAACTCAGTGGCTGCGCCGCCGGACACGGTGCAGATGGTGGCCCGCACGTGGTGGTCGCACATCTCCGTGGGAACCGTTCCCTTGGCGAAATACTCGGTGTAGACGGCGTCGCCCCGCGGGTCGGCGCTGCACACGTCGGGAATGGCCAGTTTGCCGGATTTGCGGCAGATCTGGGCCGTCTCCACGCTGTCGGGCACCGTGAAGCCAGGATCAGACAGTCCCTCGTGGACGCGGGTCATGATGGAGCGCCAGATCCGCTTGTGGAAGGAGGTGCCTCCGTTGACGCTCGTCAGCTTCTGGTTGTTGTCGCAGCCGCCCCAGATGCCCGCCGTGTAGTAGGGGGTGTAGCCCACGAACCATATGTCGTTGTTGGCCGTGGTGGTGCCGCTCTTTCCAGCGGTGCTCATGTTGGGCAGGTTGGCCGCGATGCTGGTGGGGCTCACGCTGGCGCCCTCCCTGGCGTATATTTTTCCGGATACCACGGAATCGGCCATGGAGTCCGTCAGCAGGAAGGCGGTGGAGTCTTTAAGCACCCGCCTGGTCTCCGGCGTATTGTCAATGAGAATCTTTCCGTTGTGATCCAGGATCCGCGTGAAGAACACGGGCTCCGTATACATACCGCCGTTGGCGATGGCCGCAAACGCGCTGGTGAGTTCTAAGTTGGTCACGCCGTAGGTCAGGCCGCCCAGGGCCGCCGCCGGGGTGATATCGCTGGAAACCAGGGTGCTGATGCCCATATTTTCCGCGTACTCGATGCCCAGCTGGGGCGTCACAGTCTCCATCAGGCACCGGGATGCGATGACGTTCATGGAATACACGATGCCCTCGCGGATGTTGTGGTAGCCAGATAGCCGGCGGAGTACCAGTTGCGGATGGTTTTCTCGTTCACCGTGTACTGGGAGTCGTAGTAGACGGTTCCCAGGGTAGCCCCGCAGCTGTCCAGTGCCGGGGCGAAGGACGAGATCACCTTAAAAACGGAGCCGGGCTGGCGTACGGAATCGGTGGCACGGTTTAAGGTCAGATCGCCTTTTTCTCGCCGCGTCCGCCGCTGATGGCCTTCACGTATCCGGTGGCCTGGTCCATGATGACAAATGAGGTCTGTGGCTGCACCGTGGTGGTGAAGCTCTCGCCGATGACAGTGTCGCCCTCGGCCAGCTGATATTCCTTGTAGGCCTGGGCCGCTGCCGCCGCTTCCTCCTCGCTGTTAAACAGACCGCTGTAGGAGCTGTTGCCCAGCACATTGATCTGGTATTTTTTTAAGTCTTCCTCGGAGAAATGCTCCGTCTCCCCGTCGGCGTGGGTCACGGAGAGCCGGTACTCCACGGAGTAGCGGGCCGCGTCGTAGTTCTCCGGATTGTTGATCTCCTCGTCCACGATGGCCTGGATGTCCGGGTCCTGGGTGGTGTGGATTTCCAGTCCGCCGCTGAACAGCAGGTTCTGCGCCTGGGTGTTGGTGTAGCCTAAGTCGTTTACCAGCGCGTCCGTCACCTGGGAGATGAGCTCGTCGGTGAAATAAGAGTAGTGGGAACTGTTCTCCCTGGTGATCACGTCCACGTTCTGGATCCGCGCGTACACGTCGTCGGCCAGCGCCTCCTCCTGCTCATCTTTGCTGATGTAGCCCTGCTTATACATTTCCTCTAAAATGACCTCGCGCCGTTTGGCGTTCTCCTCGGCGCCGGTAATGGGGTTTAATTTTCCCGGGTTCTGGGTGATGCCGGCGATGACAGCGCACTCGGAGAGCGTGAGCTCTGACACATCCTTATTAAAATAGCGCTGCGCCGCCGCCTTGACGCCCAGGGTGTTGCTGCCTAAGTTGATGGTGTTTAAATAGTTGGTAATGATGATCTTGCGGTCCATGCTCTTGGTGAGCTGGAGCGCGAGATACTGCTCCTGGAGCTTTCTCTCGATCCTGGCGCCCTTGCTGGTCTCCATGCCTCCGTCGAAGATGGTGTTCTTGATCAGCTGCTGGGTGATGGTGCTTCCGCCGCCGGCGTAGTCGTTGGTGAGAACGCCCACAGCCGCGCGGGTGATGGACCGTAAGTCGATGCCGCTGTGGGACCAGAAACGGGAGTCCTCGATGGCCACGAAGGCGTCGATCAGATCCTGGGGGAGCTCGTCGTAGGTGGCCTCGATGCGGTTGGCGCCGGCGCAACCAGGGTCTCCACGGGATTTCCCTTGCTGTCGTAGATGGTGGTGATGAATCCGCTGGGAGCCACGCTCTCCGGATTCAGCTCCGGCGCGCTGTCCAGGATACCGCGGTATGCGCCGATGCCGGCTCCGACGCCGGTCACGATCGCAAAGAGAATGAACACAAAGCAGGCCTTAAAAAACGAGATGCCCACCTTGTTGAAATATTTCTGTGATTTGGAGTTGACTGCTTTTATTTTGCGCTTTGTCTGTTTTCGTCCGTAATTCATAGCTGCCTCCTTTAAGTTCCCATTATAGCAAAATATTTCTTACAAATAAATACCCCATTGTCTTAAAGTTTCTTTTGTATTATGATTGAAACTGATAAACAAGCAGGGAGGAGAGGGCAGAAATGCTTGAGAAATATAAGATTGCCTACGAGGGCGGCCAGGGGGAAATCGTCGAAAAGAAGTCCAGATTCATCGCCACCATCCGCCCGGTAAAGACCGAGGAGGAGGCGCTTTCCTTTATCGCCGAGATGAAGAAAAATAACTGGACGCGTCCCACAACTGTTCCGCTTACGTTATCGGAGAGCGAAACGAGATCCAGCGCTGCAGCGACGACGGGGAGCCGGGACAGACCGCCGGCCGCCCCATGCTGGACGTGCTTTTAGGGGAGGAGATTCACGACGTCTGCGCCGTGGTCACCCGCTATTTCGGCGGGACGCTTCTCGGCACCGGCGGCCTGGTCAGAGCCTACTCAAAGGCCACGCAGGAGGGCCTGGCAAACAGCTGTATCCTGGAGAAATGCCTCGGCGTCCCCATGGAGGTCGGGACCGACTACAACGGCCTGGGAAAGATCCAGTATATCATCGGGGAGATGGGGCTGACAGTTATGGATACCCAGTACACCGACAAGGTGGTTCTGGAGTGCCTGGCGCCGTCGGAGCTTGCCGGAACGTTTAAGGCGAAGCTCATCGAGGGCACCGGCGGCCGCTGCATCATCCGCGAAAAGGACCCGGTTTACTATGGAATTAAGGAAAAACAGGTGATTTTGTTCTAAAAATCCTTGAACTTGCGGGACAATGGTGCTAGAATCATTAAGATTTTAACAGGAAAGAGAGATAACTATGATTACAAAACGTGAAGATATCAGAAACATCGCGATCATTGCCCACGTAGACCACGGAAAGACGACGCTGGTGGACCAGCTTCTGCGCCAGAGCGGCGTGTTCCGTGAGAACCAGGAGGTGGTGGAGCGCGTGATGGACTCCAACGACATCGAGCGAGAGAGGGGCATCACCATCCTCTCCAAGAACACCGCCGTCAACTACAAGGGCACCAAGATAAATATTATCGACACCCCCGGCCACGCCGATTTCGGCGGCGAGGTGGAGCGCGTGCTTAAGATGGTCAACGGCGTGATCCTGGTGGTGGACGCCTACGAGGGAGCCATGCCCCAGACCAAATTTGTGCTCAGAAAGGCGCTGGAGATGGCGCTTCCAGTCATCGTCTGCATCAACAAGATCGACCGCCCGGAGGCCCGCCCCATGGAGGTTATCGACGAGATTTTAGAGCTCTTCATCGACCTGGACGCGTCCGAGGAGCAGCTGGACTGCCCCTTCGTATTCGCCTCCGCCAAGGCGGGATTCGCGAAGAAGGAGCTGGACGATCCGGAGAAGGATATGGGCCCGCTGTTTGAGACCATCATCGACTACATCCCGGCCCCCGAGGGAGACCCGGAGGCCCCGACCCAGATGCTGATAAGCACCATCGATTACAACGATTACGTGGGGCGCATCGGCGTGGGCAAGGTGGACAACGGCTCCGTGAAGGTGAACCAGGAGTGTGTCATTGTCAACCACCACGACCCGGATAAATTCAGAAAGGTAAAGATCGGAAAGCTCTACGAGTTCGAGGGCTTAAACCGCGTGGAGGTGACGGAGGCCGGCATCGGCTCCATCGTGGCCATTTCCGGCATCAGCGACATCCACATCGGAGATACCCTGTGCTCCCCGGAGAACCCGGAGGCCATTCCGTTCCAGAAGATTTCAGAGCCCACCATCGCCATGCATTTCATGGTAAACGACAGCCCCCTGGCGGGACAGGAGGGAAAATACATCACATCCCGCCACATCCGCGAGCGGCTGTTCAAGGAGCTTAACACCGACGTGAGCCTGCGGGTGGAGGAGACAGACTCCCCGGACTGCTTCAAGGTGTCCGGCCGCGGTGAGCTTCATCTGTCCGTGCTGATCGAGAACATGCGCCGTGAGGGCTTTGAGTTCGCGGTGAGCAAAGCGGAGGTTCTCTACCACTACGACGAGAGAAACAGAAAATTAGAGCCCATGGAGCTGGCCTACGTGGACGTGCCGGAGGAATTTTCCGGCGCCGTGATCCAGAAGCTGACCAGCAGAAAGGGCGAGCTGCAGGGCATGAGCCCGGCCAACGGCGGCTACACCCGCCTGGAGTTCTCCATTCCCTCCCGCGGCCTCATTGGCTACCGCGGCGAGTTCATGACCGATACCAAGGGAAATGGAATCCTTAACACTATCTTCGATGGCTACGGCCTTACAAGGGGGATCTGTACTACAGAAAGCAGGGGTCTCTGATTGCTTACGAGGCCGGCGAAGCTATCACCTACGGTCTTTTCAACGCCCAGGAGAGAGGCACCCTGTTCATCGGCCCCGGCGAGAAGGTCTACTCCGGCATGGTGGTGGGGCAGAATGGAAAGGCCGAGGACATCGAGCTCAACGTCTGCAAGACCAAGAAACTGACCAATACCCGTTCTTCCAGCGCGGACGAGGCTTTAAAACTTACCCCGCCCCGCGAGATGAGTCTGGAGCAGTGTCTGGAGTTTATCGATACGGATGAGCTGTTGGAGATTACGCCGAAGAGTCTGAGGATTCGCAAGAAGATACTGGATCCGACGTTGAGGAAACGGGCGATGATTAACAAGAAGGATTAAATCAGCGTAAATGGGGAGTCGCGTAAGTCGGGGGCAGGCGAGGACGCAGGGGAGCTGACCGCTCCGGGAGGTTCGCCGGGTGGGACTAGGACGCGCGGGTGCAGGTGTGCCTGGGGATCGGGAGCATTCGAGTAAAATTCTGAAGAATTTTCCTCTCAGAGCTCCCTTTCCGCCCGGCGTTGAGCGCCGGGCGGAACCCCTGGCCCACCTGCACCCGCCCGCCCAAGTCCCACCGCGCCTCCCCTCAAGTCGCTAACAGCTCCCCTGCGTCCTCGCCTGCTTCGCGGGCTTTGGACTGGATGTTTGAATGTTTTTTATGGAGGATGGATGATGAAATGTCCTGGGTGTGGAATGGATATGAAGGCGGGATTTTTGCAGACGGTGAAGATCGTTGCTTTCAATAAAACAAGGCATAAGATATCGATGACTCCTAAAGATGAAGTGGATACCATATTAGCAAGAAAAGCACTCACTGGCACAGATTTCCCGGGCTTTATCTGTAAAGAGTGCGGCCTGGTCGTATTTGATTATAGAAATGATCTTCCACGCTTATAACACTAAATTGATCATACATGGAACAAGAGGGCAAACAGAACAGTTTGCCCTAAAATTTTGATTTTATAGGCGAATAAATAATTATACCATCCTCTTCAAACAGGTGTTATTAGGGATAAGTAAATCTCCGTTTCGGTGTTGGGCGGACGGAGTGACTGAAATAGGGCTCGTCTGGGAGCGAGTGGCACCATGGGAAACACCCTGCGCCTCGGAATATTTTCCTAAGTATCTGCTTGAAAAAGCAGGACTATTCCGTTTTTGAGTTTACATTTGTGCAGATCGGCTTCTGGAATACTTTTAACTTTTCCATCGTTAATTAGTTTTAAATAGTCTTTTTGAGATAAATGTAGTTTTTTTCTTAAGATAGAGGATACCTTTATCATAGAATAATATTTACTTTTTATCTCAAGTGTTACTGTTTCATTTAATGAAAAATTTTCTCCATTGATTGTATATAGAGGATATCCTATCTCTGCCCCATTTTTCTGTAGTAAATCGGAGCTCATTGCAAAATGTTCGGCGAGGATTTCATCATTTTTATGAAAAGCCTCTAACACCTCGGGCCTCAATGATTGAGGAGAAATGCGTGAATAAAGAGCTGCGTTCCATGTAGTATTGCAACATGAACATTTGTATATTAACCAAATATCCAGAGATTTTCTTTGAGCATTGATGCGAAATTGTCTGGAGCAAATAAACTCTCTTTTTTCTCTACATTTTTTGCAATATCGGAAAATGGGGAGTACCGAAAGATAACGCACTTCCCACACAACTTTTTTCATAAATGCTGCCTCCGTTCTTTGCATGTAAATTGTATCATCGCAGAATAATGAACCCAACCTAATACTCTTTTAGTAAATAAACATAAGAAATGAGCTGGTATAGTTTCGCCAACTACACCAGCTCACGGTTATTCATTGTGTTCTTTTTTTAACTGCCTGACAATTCGCTGAATACTTTTCAAGGACAGAAAATATTTATCAGCCAAAGATTCCATACGTTGCCCAGCACAGTATTCTGCATAAATACACTCATTTCTGCTGTGCAATTCTTGACGAATGGAAGTGGCTGCTCCCCAGCTTTTTTTGTTATCGGAAATTCTGGGGATGTATATAAATTCTCCGTCAATATATTCCTGAACCTTTAGTAATAATTCTTGAGGCAGAACTTGTGTTGCTTTCTTGTAGCTCATTTTGCGCTCCTTAATTGTTTTTTAGGAACGGCAAAGCGCATTCGCAACACGTATTCAGTTTTGAACGTTGCGATGGCCTTGCCTACGCAATTATATCGATAGGATTAAGCATAAAATCGGAACCTCCTTTTTTGGTTTTATACTATATTTTAAAATAGTATTAAGATAAGATAAAACCTCGATTTCTTTTATTAAAAGAAAATGAGGAATTATATTCTTTTGTGTCAAATTGTCCCGAACCCTATTATTTTTCGTTACATATCTGCTTCAACTAGTTCCCTGGCTTGACAAGCCATTTCATATTGTAATTTATTTGAGTAGTCAATAACATGAAATTGCTTTGATGGCAATTCAAAGATATACAGACTACCTGGTACTGATACAAAAATTTTTTCAAAAGATAGTTTATATTTATTTGATAGAGTACGCATGGATAGCAAAGCATCGTTTAGCATCATGTCATTCGCATAAATATCAGAAAAAACAAATAATTCGTAGTGGCAAAAGCGAGCATATCCGCCATTATTTAGTTTTTCTAATTTTGTTTCTATCGCTTTCATAATGAACTTAAAAGAGTCTGTGCCTAACTTGCCTATTAAAATTCCATCTTCATATTTGCAACCACAGTGGTGTATTTCTTGTATGGCTCCTTCTTTACTACGAACTGAATGTATATTCGTATAAAGATTTTCTGCTATTTGTTGATCTTGATCAATGGCTTGAGTTACTTCGATTCCTCTTGAGTCATCAATAAATTGTAAATCTGGCCTGTCTCTTATAAGTATACTTTCACAGTTTATAGATAAAAGATGAGATAGTATTATTTTTGCATAGCACTCATAATAATCTAATTTAGTATGTTTAGGTAATGGTGCATCCCATTTTTTCATAGTGATCCCTTTCAATCTAATAATTTTCATTTTTATAGTAACATATTGTAAAACGACTGTCCATCGAGTCACTTGCTCCGGGAAAAATTGTCCAGAAGTAATGAAAGCAGGTGTAAAAAGCCGCCCGTCTCCCCGCTCCCCGCCCCTTGCCCCCGCCTTTTGCATTTCCCTCCTACGCATCTTCCTGCCCCTATTGCGTTCTCCGTTTCCCTTTCGCATCCCACTTTTCCCTCCTCCCTTGTCGATAAATGTAGACCATTTCTTCCTTCTAAAATTCATAATTCCCCCATCTGCGAATAAACATTATATTAGCGGTTAAGCAAATTTATGAGAAAGAAAAGGAGAAATACTATGTCAGAAAAAGTAATTGAAAACAACAAGGTGAGCGTCATCGGGGAGGTGATTTCCGGGTTTACGTTCAGCCACGAAGTCTTCGGCGAAGGCTTTTATCTTGTGGATCTGGCGGTAAACCGTTTGAGCGAGCAGACGGATATCATTCCGCTTATGATATCCGAACGGCTTTTAGATGTGACGAAGGATTATGTGGGCTGCACCATGGAAGCCATCGGGCAGTTCCGTTCCTATAACCGGCACGAGGGGAGCAAGAACCGGCTGGTGCTCTCGATTTTTGTGCGCGAGGTGAATTTCCTGGACGAGTTCAACGACTACACGAAAACCAACCAGATTTTTCTGGACGGATACATATGCAAGGCGCCCATTTACAGAAAGACGCCGCTGGGACGCGAGATCGCGGATATCCTGCTGGCGGTCAACCGCCCCTACGGAAAGTCCGACTACATTCCCTGCATCGCCTGGGGCAGGAACGCAAGATACGCCTCCGGCTTCGAGGTGGGCGTGAGGGTGCGCGTCTGGGGCCGCGTACAGAGCCGCGAATACACGAAAAAGCTGAGCGAGACCGAGTGCGAAAAGCGCGTGGCCTACGAGGTCTCCGTCAGCAAGCTGGAGTGCGTGGAACAGGAGTGAAAGTGCGCGGGACAGCGCGCAGAACAGGAGTGAGACAATAGAACTTGCAAAACCTCACAAAAAATGATAAAATACGCTGAGAATTGATTCGATAACTATGTGCAGTTTTACTAAGAGGTGTCAGTATGGATAAAGGTAAGGTTCAGGTTTTCTGCGGCCCGGGCTGGGGCAAGACGGCCATGGCTGTGGGAAAAGGCGTGATCGCATCGGCCAATTCCAGGAAAGTGATCATGATACAGTTCCTGAAAGGAAATTTAAACAGCGAGCTGGCGGACGGCTTAAAGATGCTGGAGCCCGCCATGAAGGTGTTCCGCTTTGAAAAGTCCTGCAAAAGCTTTGCGGAGCTCAGTGAGGAGGAAAAGCAGGAGGAGCGGCTCAACATCCGCAACGGCTTGAATTTCGCCAAAAAGGTTTTAAGCACCGGCGAATGCGATCTTCTCATTCTGGACGAGGTTCTGGGCATCATCGACCAGGGCGTGGTCTCCTGCGAGGAGATCATCGAGTTTCTCTCTGCCAGGGAAGAGGCACGTGTGTGATCATGACCGGAAAGGTATTTCCGAAGGAACTTGAGCCGTACGTGGATTTTATTGCCCGTGTGGAGAATGATAAAGTTGACAAGGAATGTCAATGATGGTACTATAATGATAACTGTGAAAGAGTAGAGGTCGCGTCAAACAACAGTACCCCGCCCGATGCTTCAAGGGCAGAGGAAGGCGGATGAAAGGGGGAGACGCCGAAGGGCCGTATAGCTTGAGTGTGCGGACCCTGGGCGCACGGTGAACAGCCGTGTGACTGTCATCTGTATAGGATGGTGAGCTACTTAAAGATAAAGTTTAGGACTTTAAGAGCTGACCATATCGTCAGCTCTATTTTTTAGTAAAATTAAACAGGAGGAAGGATTATGGCAATTTTTGAGGGTGCAGGCGTGGCCCTGGCGACGCCGTTTACAGAGGAAGGACTTATTAATTACGACAAATTTGAGGAGCTGGTGGAGGAGCAGATCGCCGGCGGAACCGACAGCATTATCGTCTGCGGGACTACCGGAGAGGCGTCCACGCTGACCCACGAGGAGCACATCCGGGCGATCCAGTTTGTCATCGATGTGACGAAAAAGAGAATCCCGGTCATCGCCGGGACAGGCTCCAACTGCACGGCTACGGCGCAGTACCTGTCCAAATGTGCCGAGGAGGCGGGGGCCGACGGGCTTTTACTGGTTTCCCCCTATTATAACAAGGCAACCCAGAAGGGACTGATCCGGCATTTCACAGCCATCGCCGAGACGGTAAATATCCCGGCTCTTCTCTACAACGTGCCCAGCAGAACCGGATTGAACATCGCGCCCCAGACCATTGTGACGCTCTGCAGGGAGGTTCCCAATATCGTGGGTGTCAAGGAAGCCAGCGGAAACTTCTCCGCCATCGCCGAGATGATGAACATGGCCGACGGCTGCGTGGATCTCTACTCCGGAAACGATGACCAGATCGTTCCCATCATGTCCCTGGGCGGCAAGGGAGTCATCTCCGTGCTCTCCAATGTGGCGCCGGCCCAGACCCACGAGATCTGCCAGGCCTATCTGGACGGGGATGTGAAGCGGAGCGCGAAGCTTCAGCTGGAGGCCATTCCGCTGATTAACGCGCTGTTCTGCGAGGTGAACCCGATTCCCGTGAAGGAGGCCATGAATCTGATGGGCAAGAACGTGGGACCGTTCCGTATGCCGCTCTGCGAGATGGAGCCGAAGAACAGGGAGCGCCTCGAGGCGGCCATGAAGGCATATGGGATTCTGTAGCAGGAGAGATACGTTTTACAGAGCAGATGTACAGACAGGAGACAGAGTATGACGAGAATTATTATGCATGGCTGCAACGGCGCCATGGGGCAGGTCATCAGCGGACTGGTGGCCCAGGACCCGGAGGCCGGGATTGTGGCCGGAATCGACATTTCCGATACAAAGAAAAATGATTACCCGGTGTTTGCGTCCTTAAAAGACTGCAATGTGGAGGCGGACGTCATCATCGACTTCGCCTCGGCGAAGGCGGAGGACGCGCTTTTAGACTACTGTGCTAAGACCGGGATGCCGGTGGTGGTCTGCACCACAGGCCTCAGCCCCGAGCAGGTGGAGAAGGTTTCTGAGACCGCGAAGACGGCCCCGGTGCTGCGCTCCGCCAACATGTCGCTGGGCGTCAACGTGCTCCTTAAGCTGGTGCAGGAGGCGGCGCAGGTTCTGGCGTCTGCCGGATTTGACATCGAGATTCTGGAGAAGCACCACAACCAGAAGGTGGACGCCCCCAGCGGAACCGCCCTGGCTCTGGCCGATTCCATCAACGAGGCCATGGGAGGCATTTACCATTATAAGTACGACCGCAGCACCGAGCGGGTGAAGCGCGACCAGAAGGAGATCGGCATCCAGGCCGTCCGCGGCGGCACCATTGTCGGCGAGCACGACGTGATTTTCGCCGGCAAGGACGAGGTGATCACCTTCAATCACACCGCGTACTCCAAGGCCATTTTCGGAAAGGGCGCCGTGGAGGCGGCCAAGTTCCTGGCCGGAAAGCAGCCGGGACTCTACACGATGAAGGACGTGATCGGGTAGCGGGCGCGGCGAGAAGAATGGAAAAAACCCGTTGATTTTCCAGAAATTGTCACCATAATTGCACTCCTCTCTGAGCATACTAAACTCAGAAAGGAGATTGCCATTATGAAAAAATGCAGACAATATGTTTTAGCTTTGATGATGGCCGCGGCGGTACTCTCCATGACGGCCTGCGGCAGTATGGGAGACGACGGGAACAGCAGCGCGGCCGGCCAGAACACGACGGGCGCCGCAGACGGAACCCTGAACGGCACCACAGGCGGTACGATTAATGGAACCACCGGTGCGGACATGAACGTCGGCGAGGATATGAAGAATGCCGGAGAGGATATGAAGGACAAGACCACCGGCGTGATCGACGGCATGATGGACGATGTGAAGCAGGGCGTGGACGATCTGATGGGCGAGGGAACCACCTCCGCATCCACCACGGCGGCCACCGACAAATAATTGAATCACATAAAAGGCAGGGAAGGCCGATGGCCGCGCCGGACGGGCGCGGGCGCGGCTTTCTTTTTGCCTGGCAATCCGGCGCAGGTATTCTGGCAGATGCGCACGGACATTTTTCTTTACATCGGGGGACAGATCGTGTAAGATGATAGGACATTCCTGATGGTGCGGCTGAACGGCGAAGGGAGATGAGGCTTTGTTTGGAAGAAAATGTCCGTGGAGGCGGAACACGGTGAGGCTGTACGCGCGGGGGCGCATATCTGGCCGGGGAACGGTGTGCCGGCCGGCCGGGCCGGATGGCGGAGCCCGGGGCGGGAGATGGAACCGGAGGAAGGACACGGGCAGGAGCCGGATCGGGAACGGGAACGGGAACGGGCTTTCTGCGGGCGGCTCTGATCGCTGCGGCCGCCGCCGAGGTGCTGGCGCTCGCCGGCGGTGTGGAGGGGATGATATTCTATCGGCCCTGGCCCGCGTGGAGTATGCGGAGCGCGCCGGAGTCCTGGAGGAGGGATCCGGCGGTTTTTCCGGGCGGCTTGGAATCCGCTTCGAGTTAAAGGACGGGACGCTCTGGTTTTACAGAGAAACGATAGATACTCATTAAATTATTTAATAAACGGCCCTATTGATTTTGCCATATCAGAGTATTATAATTTCTTAAGAAAGGTAACTCTTTTATATTTAAAACTTATAAATGAAAAGGACAGGTGGATTCAAATGAAGAAAGTAGATTTGTTGTATGAAGGCAAAGCAAAGAAAGTTTACACCACAGAGGACCCGGATGTGCTGATCGTGGACTACAAGGACGACGCGACTGCATTTAACGGGTTAAAGAAGGGCACCATCGTAGGAAAGGGCGCCATCAACAACCGCATGACAAATCACATCTTCAAACTTCTTGAGGCTGAGGGCGTTCCGACCCACTACATCGAGGAGCTGAGTGACAGAGAGACCGCTGTAAAGAAAGTGGAGATCGTTCCGCTGGAGGTTATCATCCGCAACTTCTCTGCAGGCAGCTTCGCCAAGAAGATGGGCATGGAGGAAGGCATTAAGTTCAAATGCCCGACCCTGGAGTTCAGCTACAAGAACGACGATTTAGGCGATCCGTTCATCAATAAATACTATGCTCTTTCCCTGGAGCTTGCCACCGAGGAGGAGATCGACGCCATCACGAAGTACGCCTTCAAGGTAAACGAGGTGATGCAGAAATATTTCGACAGCCTGGGCATCGAGCTGATCGACTTCAAGATCGAGTTCGGCCGCTACCACGGACAGGTGATCCTGGCCGACGAGGTTTCCCCGGATACCTGCAGACTCTGGGACAAGGAGACCCACGAGAAGCTGGACAAGGACCGTTTCCGCAGAGATTTAGGAAACGTTGAGGACGCCTACAACGAGGTATTCAGACGCTTAGGCATCGCAGATAGATAGGAGGAGCCATGGAGGACAGATATGTGAGCCCGCTTTCCGAGCGGTACGCCAGCAAAGAGATGCAGTACATCTTTTCCCCGGAGAAGAAATTCCGCACGTGGAGAAAGCTCTGGATCGCTCTGGCAGAGACGGAGAGGGAGCTGGGACTCCCGATTACCGAGGAGCAGATCGAGGAGCTTAAGAGCCACCAGGACGATATCAATTTCGAGGTGGCAAAGGAGCGGGAGAGACTGGTCCGCCATGACGTCATGTCCCACGTGTACGCATACGGCGTTCAGTGCCCGAAGGCCAAGGGAATCATCCATCTGGGCGCCACGTCCTGCTATGTGGGCGACAATACAGATATCATACTTATGACGGAGGCGCTTAAGCTGGTCCGCAGAAAGCTTCTGAATGTGATGGCGGAGCTGGCAAAGTTCGCCGACACCTACAAGGATCTGCCGACGTTAGCATTCACCCACTTCCAGCCGGCCCAGCCCACCACCGTGGGCAAGAGAGCCACCCTGTGGCTCCAGGAGCTGTGCCTGGATCTGGAGGATCTGGACCACGTGATCGGTTCCATGAAGCTTTTAGGCTCCAAGGGAACCACGGGAACGCAGGCCAGCTTCCTGGAGCTGTTTGACGGCGACCACGAGAAGTGCCGCCTGGCGGACAAAAAGATCGCCGAGAAGATGGGCTTTTCGTCCTGCTATCCCGTTTCCGGGCAGACCTACTCCCGCAAGGTGGACAGCCGTGTGGTGAGCGTCCTGGCCGGCATCGCCCAGAGCGCGCATAAGTTTTCCAACGACATCCGCCTGCTCCAGCACTTAAAGGAGATCGAGGAGCCCTTCGAGAAGAACCAGATCGGTTCCTCCGCCATGGCGTACAAGAGAAACCCCATGAGAAGCGAGCGCATCGCGTCCCTGGCCAACTACGTGATGGCCGACGTGATGAACCCCATGCTGGTGGCTTCGACCAGTGGTTTGAGAGAACCCTGGACGACTCCGCCAACAAGCGGCTCAGCGTCCCCGAGGGATTCCTGGCCATCGACGGCATTCTGGATCTCTACTTAAATGTGGTGGACGGCCTGGTGGTGTATCCGAAGGTCATCGAGAAGCGGCTGATGGCTGAGCTTCCGTTCATGGCTACCGAGAACATCATGATGGATGCCGTGAAAGCCGGCGGCGACCGCCAGGAGCTTCACGAGAAGATCCGCCAGCTCTCCATGGAGGCCGGAAAGAACGTGAAGGAGAAGGGCTTAGACAACAATCTCTTAGAGCTGATCGCTGCGGATCCCGCATTCGGGCTGACGCTCGACGAGCTTAAGAAGACCATGGATCCGTCCCGCTACGTGGGCCGCGCCCCGAAGCAGGTGGAGGAGTTCCTCGCCGAGGTCGTGAATCCCATCCTGGAGGAGAACCGGGACGTGCTGGGAATGACGGCGGAGATCTTTGTGTAGGGATTTAAAAATTTAATTATGAATCAGCCAGAAGGCATCCTGGGAGAATGGGCGTTTCGGTACGCTGCGAGGTCTCCTGGGGTGCTTTTTTATGTGTTCAAACAAAGACGGATCTGTTACAATGAGAAAGAGAGATAAAAACGGAGGTGAGGAAGCATGTCCAATTCATACAAAGTGATCGATGAAAACACATGGCCCCGCGCGATGCACTGCGCCGTTTTTCGTGAGAGCGTTGAGCCGGCGTTCTGTGTGACCTTTGAGGTGGATGTCACACGGTTCCTGGATACGGTTAAAATGCGGAAACTGTCTTTTACGATGGCCATGGTATTTGCGGTCTGCAAATGTGCCAATGAGATTGAAGCGTTTCGCTACCGTTTCCTGGATGGAAAGGTTGTTCTGTTTGACAAAATAGATACTGCATTTACGTATCTGAATGGAGAGACAGGGCTTTTTAAAGTGGTGAACGTGCCGTTTATAGATGATCTGGACGCGTATTGCCGGCTGGCGTCTAAAACTGCGCAGGAGCAGCAGGCGTATTTTACCGGTCCTCTGGGGAATGATGTGTTTCAGTGCTCTCCGATGCCCTGGGTTGCATATACGCATATTTCCCACACCAATTCGGGAAAGAAGGACAATGCGACGCCTCTGTTTGATTGGGGAAAGTATCAGAAGAAGGATGGAAAGAACGTGATGCCGCTTTCCGTGCAGGCACACCATTCGTTTGTGGATGGCCTGCATATCGGACAGTTTGCGGAGCGGCTGCAGGAATTTTTAAACAGCAAAGGAGGCCCCCACCCATGGTAAAACCAGACAAAACAGGCAGAATTTCAAAGACGGATACATACCTCAACGTGGCGGAGGTGTTCGCCTATCGGAGCACCTGCTTAAAACGGAAATACGGCGCGGTCATCGTGAAGGATGACGTGGTGGTTTCCACCGGCTACAACGGTTCGCCGCGGGGGTACGAGAACTGCTGCGACGTGGGGCACTGCCCGCGGATGGAACTGGGGATGCACCAGGGCGACGGCTATGGGATCTGTCGGGCCGTGCACGCGGAGCAGAATGCGCTTTTAAACTGCGGCCGCGGGCAGACTCTGGGGGCGGATCTCTATCTGGCAGGCGTGAACCCGGAGGACAATTCGGTGCACCGGGCGAAGCCATGCCCGCTGTGCGCCAGGCTCATCATACAGGCCGGGATCCGGAAGGTGATCCTGCGGGTGGGCGAGAGGGCCGGGGAGTATGTGGAGATCGATGCCAGAGACCTGCAGTGGCATATGTGAGAGGAGGAGTACGATGAAACTGGAGATCGGAAAGGAATTTCCCGGATATTTCAAGCCCCTGTACCCGGAGGAATTTGAGATATGTTCCCATTTTGAGGTGACGGCGGCCATTCCCACCGTTTTGTTTGCGGTGACCACGTGGAAGGAGAACGGAAAGCCCAATGTCTGTTTCCACGCCTGGAGCTGCTTCCACGGCGATAAGACTGCATTTTTCGCGGTGATGGGCAATCTGTTCCAGCACACCCACACCTACGCCAACATCCTGCGGGAAAAATGCTTCTGCATCAATTTCCTGCCGATCGACTGTTACGGCAGGCTGGTGGAAACCATTCATCAGAATGAGTACGGAACCGACGAATTTGCGGCCGGCGGATTCACCGTCTCCGACGCGAAGACGATCCACGCGCGTCATCGGGGAGGCGTTTGTGAACATGGAGTGCACCTTGAAGGACGTGCAGGATCTGAGCGGCGCGGGCATCGCGGCCATGGTCGTCGGGGAGGTGCAGCACGTTTCTGTGGAGGAGGAGTACGTGAAGGGGTATGAGAAGAGGTACGGAAAAGACGGATTTATGATGCTGATCCCGGCGATGCAGAACCTGCTCACGGGGGAGTCCGGGCAGTCTGCGATCGCACGGTGGATATCCAGATGTTCGACTGAACATGGCTGATGGGGGAATCCCCTTACACAGCCATTAAAGCTCAGAGAAAAGCACCACCTCGCCCGAGCGTGTGTGGTAGTTTCCTCCGATGATCTTTAAGCCCTCGTCCCGGATCATCCGCTGGATCAGAGGGCTTTTCTTAATCTGTTCAATGCTGTGCTCGATGTTTAAGCGCTCGCAGACAATCGGATCGGTGTTGTCGCCGATGACCTGTTTGATCTCGTCGGTGATGTACCGGATAAAGCCGGCGCCGGTCCCTTTGATGGCGGCCTCCACAGCGCCGCAGCGGGTGTGGCCCATGACCAGGATGAGCTTGACGCCAGATGCTCGGCGGCGTACTCGATGCTGCCCAGCTCAAAGTTTCCGATCACGTTTCCGGCCACCCGGATGGTGAAAATCTCGCCGATTCCCACCATGAAAATCTTCTCCGGGATCACGCGGGAGTCGGAGCAGGTGATGACGACGGCGTAGGGCTTCTGGCCGTAAATGTGGGTGAGGGCGCGGATCTCCTCGGAGATGTTCCCGCGGCCGGTTTTGGAGTTTATGTATTCCTCGTTGCCGTCCATGAGGCGGGCGAGGGCGGTTTTGCAGTCGGTTACGTTTATATTGTGCATAGATTGCCTCCTTTTGGAGTAGTATACCGCAAAATTCCCCCTTTTGTCACGACAAACTTTGTCGGACTGTGTAATGTGCTGGAATTTGGGGCAAATTATTTTAAAATATTGACTTTACTTCTGCGAACAATCGTAGTATCCTTATTTCGTAGAAAAAACAGTCTGCGCCCCGCGGCAGCATCCCCGGGGCGTTAGTTCATTTGCACGAGGAGGACCACAAAAAGATGGTAAGAGCGATCGTGGGCGCCAACTGGGGCGACGAGGGAAAAGGAAAGATCACGGACATGCTGGCAAAGGAGTCGGACATCATCATCCGGTTCCAGGGCGGAAGCAATGCAGGACATACGATAATCAACAATTACGGCAAATTTGCCCTTCACCTGCTGCCGTCGGGCGTATTTTACGGGCATACCACCAGCGTCATCGGAAATGGTGTGGCGTTAAATATCCCCTACCTGGTCAACGAGATTGACGAGCTGGTGAAGAGGGGCGTGCCGAAGCCGAAGATCCTGGTTTCCGACCGGGCACAGATCCTGATGCCGTACCACATTCTGTTTGACGCTTACGAGGAGGAGAGACTGGGCGGGAAGTCGTTTGGCTCCACCAAGTCCGGCATCGCTCCGTTCTATTCAGATAAATATGCAAAGATCGGGTTCCAAGTCAGCGAGCTGTTTGACGAGGTTTCTTTAAAAGAAAAGCTGATCCGCGTCTGCGAGACGAAAAATGTGCTTCTGGAGCACCTCTATCACAAGCCGCTTCTGGATGCCGAGGAGCTGTATAAGACCATGCTTGAGTACCGCGACATGGTGGAGCCCTACGTCTGCGACGTCTCCGCCTACCTGTACCAGGCGATCAAGGATGGGAAAAATATTCTTCTGGAGGGCCAGCTGGGCTCCCTCAAGGACACGGATCACGGCATTTATCCGATGGTTACGTCCTCGTCCACGCTGGCGGCCTACGGGGCCATCGGCGCGGGGATTCCGCCCTATGAGATCAAGGACATTCTGACGGTGGTCAAGGCTTACTCCAGCGCCGTGGGCGCGGGAGCGTTTGTCAGCGAGATCTTCGGCGACGAGGCCGACGAGCTGAGACGGCGCGGCGGCGACGGCGGCGAGTTCGGCGCGACCACGGGACGCCCCAGAAGAATGGCTGGTTCGATGCGGTGGCCACCCGCTACGGGTGCAGGATCCAGGGCGCCACGGAGGTGGCTCTGACTGTGCTGGACGTGCTGGGATATCTGGACGAGCTTCCCATCTGCGTGGGCTACAAGATCGACGGAACCGTGACGAAGGATTTCCCCACCACCGTGAAGCTTCAGAAGGCAAAGCCGGTCTACGAAAAGCTTCCGGGCTGGAAGTGCGATATCCGCGGCATCAGGCGCTACGAGGATCTGCCGGAAAACTGCCGGAACTACATCGAGACCATCGAGCGGGAGATCGGCGTGCCGATCACCATGGTTTCCAACGGACCGGGAAGAGACGATATCATCATCAGAAAGTAAAATACAGATATGGGGAAGAAAGGCTTCGGCGTCTGGGACGCCGGGGCTTTTTTCCTTTCATAGGAAATTATGTACTATGAAAGAAAACGCTCCGCGATGACATCAAAATTCGCGATAGGATATTGACAAAATGCCATCATCTGGTTAATATAATGATAGAAAAATAATAAAACACTATCATAGAACGGGACAGGGAGGTTAGTGATTGGAGGTTACGATTCCGGATATTGAGAGGTATTTGGGGGAAGTGAAGGCAGCGATTCGCGCTGGGAGGTGCCGGTTTGAGATGAACAGCAAGTTTCCAATCAGATATAAATTCAAATAATCAAGGGAGGGAATCGGGATGGCAGATGGAAAGAATACAGATTTTTGTACAGTATGCAGGAGAGAAACAGAGTATATGCTGCGCGAGGACACGGTGCAGAAGCTGATTCGCGGAAAAGAATATAGTTTTAAGGTGTACCACGCGTTCTGTTCGGAATGCGGGGAGGAGATGGATATACCAGGATTGGCAGATTACAACATGCAGAGTATAGACAGACAGTACCGTCAGATGGAAAATCTGGTCAGCATTGACGATATAAAGAAACTTATGGAGATTTATCATCTGGGAAAGGCGCCGCTGTCCTATGCACTGGGATTCGGTGAGATCACGATTACCCGCTATCTGTACGGGCAGATTCCGTCCAGGGAGTATTCGGATATCATAAGGAGGGCTTTGACCTCGCCCAGATATATGAATGAGCAGCTGGAGAAGAATGCGGATAAACTGGGAATCACGGCCTACAGAAAGGCAAAAAAAGCCGCCAGGGAACTGACGGATGCATTCGGCGTGTCGGATAAGATGCTGGTTGCGATTTCTTATCTGTTTGCACAGATGCAGGAGGTCACGCCGCTGGCACTCCAGAAACTTCTCTATTTTGTCCAGGGGATTTATCTGGTGCTTGTGGGAACACCTTTTTTCGAGGAGGATTGCCAGGCCTGGGTACACGGGCCGGTTTATGAGAATGTTTACAATCTGTTTAAGAACTTTAAATACAATCCCATTGAGGATGACCGCTTTGCTGTTTTCAGGGAGAGATTTGCTGAACTTGATCAGACGGAGAAGAAAGTCATCGATCTGGTGATCGATTCCTTTGGTCTCTACAGCGGAAAGACGCTGGAGCGGATTACGCACAGGGAACAGCCCTGGCTGGAGGCGCGCGGAAATACGGAGCCTTCAGCGTCCAGGGAGATTATTACAAAGGCGGCGATCAAGACGTATTTTGAGGAGGTTGCCGGGAGGTATGGGGTAGATTCCGCCGATGGATTGAACGCATATATCCGCGCTCAATTATCATCGTCCTCCTCATGATTCCCGAGAAATCTGGACGCCACCACGAAGCGTAGGCCAGCACGGGGAGCAGGATGGACGCGAACAGGGAGGCCATCAGAAGTTCGTTTGTGTGTGGGCTTCCCGATAATGCGAAGACCAGGGAGGTTCCGTAGAGTCCGGCGAGAAGAAGCGCCGCCAGGAGCGCGAGGATGCGTTTTGCTTTCATGGAAAATACCTCGTTTTCATTGAAATCTGACACCCATTATAAAAACATTTTAAGAAAAATGAAAAGATTCTTTCCTATACATTTAAAGGCGCCTGCGGTAAAATAGAGCGTAGACCGCGCCGGAAAAGGCGCCCGAAGGGAGAGAGCGGATTGAGACGGTGGATTCCGGCCGTTTGGCTGGGGATAGTTTTCACATTTATATATATGGCGGTCTGTGCGCCTAAGGCTGGCCGGGGGCGGCTCCTGGGTGGAGACGAAGTACGGCTGGCAGTTTGAGATGGACGGAGGAGTCTGTCCGAAGGAGCAGTGGATGCTGATCGACGACCGCTGGTACTATTTTGACCGGAACGGCTATGCGGTGACCGGATGGAAGAAGATTCACGGGGAGTATTACTACTTCAAGGAGACCTCCTGCGCCATGGCGCTGGGTTGGTATTACGATGAGGACGACGGCAGGTATTACTATCTGGAGCGGGACGGCAGACACACGGGATGGCTGTACCAGGACGGCGCCTGGTACTGGTTCAACAGCAGCGGGAAGATGGCGGACGGGGGCTACACCATGGCCCGGATGCACCAGTATTATTTCTTCAGAAACGGGCAGATGGCGGCCAATCAGTACGTGGGGCTCAAGTATTACGACGAGAATGGAAATGAGGACAGTGAGCACAGCATCGTCCGCGTGGGGGACGGGGCTGTCAGAAAGAGCGACCGTGACGCGGTCACCGAGGCGCTTGAGAATGTGCCGCGGGAGTGGATCCGGGATTTTGTGGAGCAGGGCTGGGAGCTTATGTACTACACGGACAAATCCTATTTTTCTGCGCCGGATACGGAGGACGGAGTCTATTACGTGCGGCACAAGCTGGACACGCATTATAAGAAGCTCAAGTTCACGAGCCCCGGAGCGCTGACCAGGGCCTTCGGCGAGTATGTGGGATACCGGCTGGGTCTCTACGATCAAGAGGGGGACAGCCCGGTGGCAGCCATGGCCGCGGAGTGCGAGAATGTAAGCACCTACACGCCTTTGCCATCCTATTTCGACGACAAGGAGGAAGCGCAGTTTGGTCTGGTGTTTGAGACCTTCATCGACCCGGAGAACCAGGATGAGTTTATGAGGGATGCGCCGGAGCTCTATGCAGCGCTGGAGAAGCTGATCTATCCCAGCGGGCGGCCCAGCCGCCTGCCGGAGGAGACGGATATCTTTGCGGAGGACGGAGAAGAGTGAGGGCGGTGCGCCCGGCTACCGGACAGCGTTAAGGAGTTCCCTTTATAGTCCTTCACCAGATCGATCAGACAGGAGGAGATGGTGACGGTGATCAGCGAAAAGACAATGCGCCGGAGCGGGATATAGGAGAGCGACAGGATCAGCACCGTGAGGTCGGTGAACAGGTAGGCACGGGACAGCCGCCAGCGGAGCGTGTGGGAGATCGTCAGCGCCAGGGCGTCATCGCCGCCGCTGGAACCGCCCTGCCGGACGATGAGTCCCACGCCGATGCCGACAAACATACCGCCGAGCACGGCGGCAGTCAGCGGATGGGCGGACAGATCCGGCAGCATGGGCGGAAAGAGCTCCCAGATTTATAGAATCCCGAGACGCACGCCGTTGAGACGATGGATATTTTGATAAATCTTCCGCCCAGGAACTTACAGGCGAGCAGGTAGCAGGAAATATCGAGGACGGGAGTGATGTAGGCGGGCGAAATGTTCAGCCAGCGCTCAACCAGCAGCATCAGTCCGATCATTCCGCCCTCTGTAATGTGGGTGCGCTGGTGAATATTGTGAATGCCGAACGTACAGATCATTGCGCCCAGCAGGATGAGCAGGATTTTTCTGGTTGTGAATCCGGCAGTCAGTCTGCTCTGCAGTGCAGCCATATGGGATTTCAATTTTTGATTGCCTCCTTGGGATGTTTCATTTCGTGTTTTGTGTTTTATTATAAAGGATATAGTTACTATACAGTCAAGGGAGAATTGTATGATTTTTGTTTTCAGTTTTGACGCCCGCCGGGCTTAGGGAAGAACGATGCCTGGATCGCCTGATGGAGATCTGGCTGAACGGGAACCTTGAGGCCCACAGCTTTATCCCGGGAACGTACTGGGAGGACAATGTCCCGGCGGTGAGAGAGCAGATCGCGCAGGCGGAGATTTTCGTCTGCGAGTCGGACGGAGAAATGGGGGAAGTGAGAGCTGGAGAGAGAGAAATTCTGGCTTTGCCGGCATGGCCGGCGATTATCTGCCGGGATTTTCGTGGACGGGGAGTACCGTTCCCGTGGCGTTGGAAAGCAGCTCTTAGAGCAGGTGAAGCGCGCCCATCCGTCGTTTTCGCTTCACGTGTATGAGAAAACCGTCGCGCGGTGGAGTTCTACCGGCGGGAAGGACTTCTGGAGGTTTCCAGACAGGCGGACGGGGAGAACGGGGAGACGGAGATTCTGATGGAGTGGAAGGAGGAGCGCACCTGATAGCCGGGTGCGCTCCTCCTTTTTTCAATGTGCATTATGGAAATGCCGTCTCCGGCAGATGAAAATGTTCTCTTAGCTTCGTATCTCCTGCCTCATAAAGCTCACATAAGATCCCGCAAACGCCGCCGTCATGAGCGCCGTCATGCCGGCCAGGTGCGGCCAGACTAAGAGCAGGCTCTGTCCGAACGGCAGGTAACCGGTGATGGCTCCCGACAGGGACTCCATGGAGATCAGATTGATGGTCCGGATGTTGGGATTCATGATGGTGGCTGCCGCCTCGCTGTAGAGATAGTAGGGCGAGATGCGGTTGAGGGCCAGCTGGCAGCTGTAGTTGGACGAGGCGTTTAAAACGCCCTCCCAGGTGTCTGTCACCGGGAACATGGCGTCGGCGATGATGCCCGCCAGCATACTCATGAACAGGGACAGGAACAGCCAGATGGCGATGACTGCCATGGCCGAGGTGGCCGCGTTCTTGCAGATCACGGAGAAAACAGGCTGAGCGCCAGCCAGAAGCAGATGTATATGCCCGTGAACAGGAGGAACACAAAGATTCTGGCCAGCTCCTCGCCGCTGGGGGCCAGCCCCGTGGTGAGGAGACCGGCGGCCACCACCAGCACGCCCATGGAATATACCATCATAAAGATGATGGAGGCCCCCGCCAGGAATTTCCCGTTGATGATGGAATCCCGGTAGATGGGCTGGGCGGTCAGCCGGTATAAGGTGCGCTCGGATTTCTCCCCGATGATGCCGTCGAATCCCAGGCTCAGCCCCACAAACGGGCCCAAAAGGGCGATGAAGGTCAGAAACGACGGGATGGAGCTTCCGCTGGTGGTGAACAGCAGAAGGTACAGGTAATCGTGGTTCCCCGACGTGGTGTCGATGGCTGTCAGCGCGCCGTACAGGCTGGCGAAGCTGGTCAGGAAGATGACGAGAAGCACAATGATCATCCGGCGGCTTCGTATATGATCCCTCATTTCCTTGTGGTAGAGGCTCTGAGACCGTAGTTAATCGGCCTGTTCAAAATATTTTCGATAAATTTCATCCAGATCCCCTCCTTTCTGGCGAAGTCCCACACAGTCGTAGCCGTGCTGGATGAGCGTGCGGGCGAGGCTGGCCCGGATGTCCGCGGAGGATTCCACGGTCAGCCTGTTTTTCTTAAGGCTTACGGAGGAGACGGTCTCCATCTGGCGGATGATCTCGCAGAGGGCTTCGTCGGCCTGCGTCGTCTCCGCCTCGGTCACATAGTGCCCCTCCTGCTCCAGCTGCCGGCCCAGCACCTCGATGGGGCCGCAGGCGATGAGGCTTCCCTTGACGAAAATGCCGACCCGGTCGCAGACCTTCTGTACCTGGTGAAGCTGGTGGGAGGAGAGCATGATGGTGCGCCCGTCTTTCACGGACAAATCTTTGATGAGGTCCAGAAGCTCCTCCATTCCCTGGGGATCCAGACCCAGGGTCGGCTCATCCATGATGATGACCTTGGGATCCTTCATCAGCACGTCGGCGATGCCCAGGCGCTGCTTCATGCCGCGGGAGTAGGTGGAGGTTTTCTGGTCGGCGGCTTCCGATAAGCTACCCGTCCAATCAACTCGTCGATGCGCTTTTCGCAGAGTTCCCTGTCAAGGCCGTTTAACATGCCGGTGAAGCGCAGGTTCTCCCGGCCGGTCAGATCACCGTAGAATCCGGCGTTGTCGGGCAGGTAGCCGACGGTTTTCTTGATTTCCACAGAGTCCTTTGTGCAGTCCAGGCCGTCGATCCAGGCGAAGCCCTCTGTCGGCTCCGTGAGGCCCAGAAGCATCAGCGTCGTGGTGGTTTTTCCGGCCCCGTTGGGGCCCAGGAGTCCGAACACCTCGCCGGGCTCCACAGTCAGATAGAGATTGTTTACTGCCGTCTTTTCGCCGTAGCGCTTCGTGAGACCCGATATTTTAATAATGGCGTCGTTCATACAGATTCACCGCCTTATCGTCTGCCGTATTTGCGGAACACATAGCCGATTCCTGCCGCCAGAGCCACGATGATGAGCACGCCCGCGATTCCCCAGAGACTGCTGGTCTTTACGCTGACTCTGAAATCGGCGGTGCTGGTGGTCTCCGCGGTGGAGGCGGTGATGGAGGTTACATAGTCGCCGGTCATGGCGTCGTCGCTGGGGGTGATGTGGGCCACCACCTCGGCGGTCGCGCCAGGCTCCAGGGTTTCGATGGCGGAGGTGTCAAATTCCACGACCCAGCCGGTGGGAGCGGCGGAGTTTAAGTTGATGTTAGACAGCGTCACGTTGCTGTTGTTGGTTACGCTTAAGGTAACGTCGGAGGCCTTATTTGCCTTCGCGTCCAGACTTAAGAGGCCGGAGGGGGTGGAGAGTGCCAGGTTATAGGTTCCGGTGATATGTACCTGGAGATCCATCTTGAGATTTTCTTTGGCGGAAATGGCGCTCACCGGGATGGAGTATTCCCCTGCCTCCACATTTGCCGGGGGAACCACGGACACGGTCATGCCCTGGCTGACAGATGCGTCCACGTCAAGGCTTGCCACCTGCGTGCTGGAACCGGAGGCTTGAAGGAAACCTGCCATCCGGCCGGAGCCTCGGCGGAGAGGCTGTAGGACTGGGTGTCTGCGCCGTTGTTGATCAGAGTGGTGTTAAAGTTAAAGGTGGTTCCGGAGGTTCCCTCCTGCTGCGGATACTCGCAGGTGAAGCTGCTCTGTCCGTACTCCTGCTCCGTGATGTTCAGTTCCATGGTCATTACGTCGGAGAGCCCGTTGTCGGAGGCGGCCGCCAGCCGGATCTCATAGGTTCCCTCGGCAGCGTCGTCGGGGATGGTCAGTCGGTAGACCACGCCGGCGCTCATGGCGTTGGGAGCCACGTGCACTCGGCTGATCCTGTTTCCATTTCCGCTGAAATAGCCCTCAAAGCCCTCCGGCAGGGAGCTCTCGGAGAGACTCACATCCATGGAGTCGCCTGTCCGGTTGGAGATGTCCAGGTCCACGTCCAGCACCTCGCCGGCCTTCACGGAGATGCCCGGATACTCGGTGCTCATATCCAGCCCCGAATCCGCATAGGCGGAGAACGGCGTGGCCGCCATGAGACCCGCCGCGGCCAGAAGCCCGAGGAAAGCCTTCTTTCTGGTTGAGATTTTTTTCATAATAACTTCTCCTTTCACATAGCCAGTCGTTTATAAGCTTTACACTTTGTGGAAAATGATAGGAGATAAATGTGCCTATTTTGTGGTGGAAATGTGAAAAAGTATGTACCTTGACTTTTCAAATTACATATTCTATAATGCAACTATAAAACAGTTACAAAAGAGGTGAGAGCCTGGAGGAATGAGTAAATTAGAAAAAGCAAAAGAGCGTATAAAAAAGGTGCCAAAAGATTATACGTTTCAAGAGGCACGAAGTTTACTTCTGTCTCTGGGATTTATGGATGCAAACAAAGGAAAGACATCCGGCTCAAGAGTGAGATTTTATCGGGAAGATAACGGACTGTTTATCAATCTTCATAAGCCTCATCCCGGAGATATTATGAAAGAGTATGCAGTTAAGCAATTAGTCGAATTTTTAAGAGAAAACGGATATTTAAAATGAAAAGTATATTGGAATATAAGGGATATCACGCAAAAGTAGAGATAGATATAGAGAATAAAATTTTATATGGAAAAATAGAAGGAATCAGAGATTTAGTAAATTTTGAGAGCGACAGCGTTGATACTCTGGAGCAGGAGTTTCGTGACGCTGTGGACGACTATCTGGAGTTCTGCCAGGAGATGGGAAAGGAACCGGATAAGGAGTACAGCGGAACATTCAATGTGCGTATATCGTCAGAGCTTCACAAAAAACTGGCGTTGAAAGCATTGGAAAATGGAGAGTCATTAAATAAAACAGTAGAAAAAGCGATTGGGGCTTATGTAAATGGTTCGTCTCAGACAGAGGTAACATTAAATCAGACTCCGGATCAATTATCAAGGGTCTTGAGAAACCGGGGAAGCGTATCGACAACAGAAAGATTTTCGTTTAAATCTTATGGGGTGTATACTTTCGGGGATTTTATTGAAATGTCATATCAGTCTTAGATAGGAGCGGGAGCAATGATTGCAAATTTGGAAAAATATTTTCAACAGGAACAGACATATTATCTGAACCATATTAATTACAGGATAATCGAAAATAATGTAGAAGAGGCGGCTCCTGGTTGTGTTGACCATATTTCCGCTGAAGTACAGGGCTCGGAACAGGTAAGAGTGATATTGACGCGTACATTAAAATTTGAGCCGGAAAGTTTGTTTGAACTCAGTGTTTCGTACGGAGTTATTTTAAAATTTAATTCTGAAAATAAAGATGAGATCAACTGGCATGGCATCCAGCTGGCAGAGATATTTAAAGAAAACGGCGGATTTGCCTTGCAGAATCTGATGAATCGAATTAGTCTGCTGATTGCCGAAATAACAGCCTCCTACGGGCAGAGCCCGATTATCCTGCCTCCGATGATAGCAGGAAACATGAAAAGTGATATGTAAAATATCCCGTCGTCAACATGATATCGGTTCATTGTAGACGACGGGATATTTTTATTCAGCCAGCTCCTCCCACTGCGCATAAAGCGTTTCCAGCCTTGCGGCGATCTCTTCTTTTTCTCTGTTAAACTCCATCAGCTTTGCCACGTCCGAGTAGACGCTTTCCTCCGCCAGCTGGGAATCGATCTCCTCGTTTCTGGTCTCCAGGGAGAGAATCTCCTCCTCCACCTTTTTGAAGGCGTTCTGCTTCTTGCGCAGGCGGGCCTGCTCCTCCTTCTGCTGCTTCCAGTCCAGCTTCGTGTCGCTCTCTGCGGGGGCTTTCTCCGCCTCGGAGGAGGCCGCCACGTGGAGACTGGTCAGATGCTCCTTTTTCTCCAGATAGTAGTCGTAGTTCCCGATATAGTTGATGAGCGTCTGCCCCGTCAGATCCAGAATCCGGGTGGCCGTCTTGTTGATGAAATAACGGTCGTGGGAGACGTAGAGCACGGTTCCCGTGTAGTTAAGAAGCGCCTGCTCCAGAATCTCCTTGGACGTGATGTCTAAATGGTTGGTAGGCTCGTCCAGGATGAGGAAATTGGCCTCGGAGAGCATCAGCTTCGCGAGTGAAACGCGCCCCCGCTCGCCGCCGCTTAAATCCCCGATGCGCTTGAACACGTCGTCGCCGGTGAACAGAAAGGCCGCCAGGATATTGCGGATCTGGGTGTTGTTCATGGTGGGGTAGGTGTCCTGGAGCTCGTCGAACAGGGTTTTCTCCATGTGGAGCACCTGGTGCTCCTGGTCGTAGTAGCCGATGTGGACCTTCGAGCCCAGGCGGATTTCCCCGGCGTCCGGACGCACCATGTCGTTTAAAATTTTTAAAATCGTGGTCTTGCCTGTGCCGTTGTTGCCGATGATGGCGATGCGCTCACCGCGCTTCACGTCAAAATCCACATTCTCAAAGAGCGTTAAGGAACCGAAGGATTTCGAGAGCCCCCGGACCGTCAGCACGTCGTTTCCGCTGATGACGTTGGGCTCTAAGCGGATGGTCATGGCGTCGTTCACCTCGGTGGGCTTTTCCAGCACCTCCATTTTGGAGAGCATCTTCTCGCGGCTCTCCGCCCGCTTGATGGATTTCTCGCGGTTGAAGGACTTTAATTTTGCGATAACCTCCTCCTGGTGCCGGATTTCCTGCTGCTGGTTTAAGTACGCTTTCAGAATGTTGGCCCGCAGCATGGCCTTCTTCTCGCTGTAGGCGGTGTAGTTCCCCTGGAATACGGTGGATTTTTTGTTGTCCAGCTCCACGATCTTTGTCACCACGCGGTCCAGGAAATAGCGGTCGTGGGCCACGATGATGACGCTGCCCGGATAGTTTAAAAGATAGGTTTCCAGCCAGGCGATGGACTCCATGTCCAGGTGGTTGGTGGGCTCGTCCAGCATGATGATGTCGGGGCTGGAGAGCAGGAGCTTGCCCAGGGAGACCCGCGTCTTCTGTCCGCCGGAGAGCGTGGAGACGGTCTTACCAAACTCCTCCTCCGCAAAGCCCAGACCCTTTAAGACGCCGGTGATCTCGCTCTTGTAGGCGTAGCCGTTTTGCAGGTCAAACTCGTGGGTCAGACGGCTGTAGAGGGAGAGCATCTCCTCCAGCTCTGCGCCGGCGGTGTGCTTCATCTCCGTCTCCAGGGAGCGGATGCGCTCCTCCAGCTCGATGACCGGGCGCTTCACCTCCAGAAGCTCCTCGTAAATCGTGCGGTGGCTTAAAAGATCCTGGTGCTGCGCCAGGTATCCGATGGTTTTTCCCTTGGCGAGCACCACGTCGCCGTCGTCGGGGGGCAGCTCGCCGATGATGATTTTTAAGAGCGTCGATTTGCCGGCCCCGTTGATGCCGACGATGGCGGCCTTTTCCCGCTCCTCGATATGAAAGGAGACGTCCTCCAGAATGGAGTCGGTCCCGAATGCCTTGCTTATATGACTGCAGGATAGAATCATGTTTATTCTCCTAAATTCCGAAATAAAAATGGGGAATGTCCGCGCTGTTTCGCGGCATTCCCCCTCAGTATAATATAAAATCCGCCGCATTTCAACAGACTTGTGCCCGCGCCATACGGAACATTGTGCTCATGCCACGCAGAACGCTGCGTTCACGCCATGTGGAACATGCGGATGAGCACCAGCCAGGCCAGCCCGTAGTAGGAGACCACGGCCACCAGGTCGTTCACCGTGGTGATTAACGGCCCGGAAGCCACCGCCGGATCCACGTGGATCTTCTTGAAGAGAATGGGGATCACGGTGCCCACGATGCTGGATAAAAACATCACCAGGATGAGGGACAGGCTGATGCAGGCGGAAACCGCGAAGGAAAAGCCTGCCGCTTCCCCTTTAAACAGGAAGATGTAAAACCCCACCACCGCGAAGGAGGCAAGCCCTAAAATCAGCCCGTTGGTGAGGCCGACGCGGGACTCCTTGAGAACCAGGAAAAGCTTCTGGCGCCCCTTAAGCTTTTCGTCCATGAGCACGCGGATGGTCACGGCCAGGGACTGGGTTCCCACGTTTCCCGCCATGTCCAGGATGAGGGACTGGAAGCAGATGACGATGGTGACCTGGGCCACCACGGCCTCGAAGAGTCCCACGACGCCGGAGACGCAGAGCCCCAGGCCGAGAAGGATGAACAGCAGGGCAGGCGCTTCAACACACTTTTGCGGACGGGCTCGTTTAAATCCTCCTCGGCGGAAAGACCGGCTAACTTCGCATAGTCCTCGCCCAGCTCGTCGTCCACGACCCGCATGAAGTCGGCGGCGGTGATGACGCCTAAAAGCTTATTCTGTTCGTCCAGCACGGGAACGGAGTCCTCGGAGTACTGCTTGATCTGCTCCACGCAGTCCTCGATGGATTCCTTCGCGTACACGTAGGGGTAGGAGGTGGCCGTCAGGTCGCTGAGCGGCGTCCCCTCCCTGGCGATGATCAGATCCTTGAGATCGATGGCGCCGTAAAAGGTGCGGTTCTCGTCCACCACGTAGATGGTGGAAATGTTGTCGTTGTCTGCGGCCTGGCGGACCAGCTCGTGCATGGCCTCCTTCACACTGATTCCGGAACGGATCTCAATGTAATTGGTGGTCATAATGCTTCCGATCTCGTCCTCCTCGTAGGGCCAGAGCAGAAGAATGTCCTCGGTCACGTGCTCCGGGAGCAGGGAGAGGAGAGTGCCGCGCTTGTCCCGCTCCAGTCCCTTTAAATAGTCCACGGCCTTGTCCGGGTCCATGAGCGCCAGCACCTCCGCCCGCTTGCGGAGCGGCAGCTCGCCCAGATAGGTGCTCCCATATTCCAGAATGTCTGCCAGCTCGCCGGCGCTTAAGATGCGGTAGAGGCGCTCGCGCTCCGGCCGCTCCAGCTCCTCCAGGATGCCGGCGATGTCGTTTTCATGGTAGTTGGAGAGCTGCTCCTCCAGCGCCTTCGGCGTGAGGCCGCCTCTGATCAGTTTTAAAAGTTCTTCTCTGCGGATATCCATGTCCAAACCTCCTTTTCACGTCCGGGAAAGGAAAAATGGGCATAAAAATACCACTGGCTCCGTTCCCGAATCCCGTCTTGATGCTGAAATATAACTGTCGTTCGTGATTGGTCTCCGGTCTGGGCAGTGGTGTGCAAAGCTATGAGGTCTGAGCCGCGGACGGTGTCTGACCGGCGGTCCCAGACCTGCTGCCTGCGTATACCATGCCCCAACTTCGTCCATTACCGCTGCCGTCCATATACTCACCTCTCTTCGTTCATCTTATTTTCTGCTTTTACAGTGTACCATCTTCTGCTCTGGATGTCAATTTGCTTATTTTTTCACAAATTAAATTGACAGAAATTTGACGTATGGTATAATAATAGGGAATTAATTGCAGTAGGAAAGGTGAAGTGATCGTGGAACAGAAAGAGATATCGAAGGCAGTCATATCGAGGCTTCCCCGGTATTACCGCTATCTGGGAGAACTGATGGAGGAGGGCGTGGAGCGGATCTCGTCCAACGAGCTCAGCACCCGCATGAAGGTGACCGCCTCCCAGATCCGCCAGGATCTCAACAACTTCGGCGGGTTCGGCCAGCAGGGATACGGATACAACGTAAAATATTTATATACAGAGATCGCCAGGATTCTGGGGATCGACAGGCAGCACAACATCATTATCATCGGCGCCGGGAATCTGGGCCAGGCTCTGGCCAACTACACCAATTTCGAGCGGCGCGGATTCATGATCAAGGGCATGTTCGACGTGAACCCCAGGCTGGTGGGTCTGGTGGTGCGCGGCGTGGAGATCCGCGGCATCGAGAATCTGGAGCAGTTTATCAAGGACAACGACGTGCAGATCGCGGCATTGACCATCCCGAAGACCAAGGCGCCGGAGATCGCGGAGCGTCTGGTGAACGCGGGGATCAAGGCCATCTGGAACTTCGCCCACACGGACCTGCAGGTGCCGGACGATGTGGTGGTGGAGAACGTGCATCTGTCCGAGAGCCTGATGCGCCTGTCTTACCGGGTCTGCAGCATGCAGGACCAGCTGGAGAAGGAAAAGAACAAAAAGAAATGATACTGGGTATAGGAACCGATTTAGTGGAGATAGAACGGATTAAAAAGCCTGTGAAAAAGAGGCTTTTTAGTTCGTTCATTTACGGAGGAGGAGCGCCGGCAGGCTGAGGGGAAGATCCCCAGGCTGGCCGGCGATTTTGCCGTCAAGGAGGCGGTGGCCAAGGCGCTGGGGACGGGATTTTCCGATTTCTGGCTCACGGACATCGAGGTGCTGCGCGACGGGCGCGGAAAGCCCTATGTGAACCTGTACGGCAACGCGAAGAAACGCTTTGAGGCCATGGGCATGGAGCGGCTGGAGGTGTCCATCAGCAACACGAGGGAGCACGCCGTCGCCTTTGCGGTCGGAGAGGGGGAGAAGCCGTGAGATATGTAACGACGGGAAAACAGATGAAGGAGATCGACCGGTACACCATGGAGGAGATCGGCATTCCGTCCATGGTTCTGATGGAGCGGGCCGCCTGGGCCTTTGTGGAGGAGATCCGCGGAGCGCTTAAGAAGACGGACCGCATCTGGGTGGCCTGCGGCACGGGAAACAACGGGGCCGACGGCGTGGCCGCGGCCAGGATGCTGACGCTCGAAGGCTTTCGCCCGGTCATTCTGCTGGCCGGGGACGCGGAGCGGGGGACGGAGGAGTTTAAGGCCCAGCTGGCCATCGCGAGAAAGCTGGGGGTTCCCGTGTTCGAGACGGAGGATTTCATTCCGGGAAAATGCGAGGTCATCCTGGACGCGGTGTTCGGCGTGGGATTGAGCCGCCCCATCGAGGGCGCATACCGGGAGTTCATGGAGATGCTTGCGGCCCAGTCGCCCCGGTTCACGGCGGCCATCGATGTGCCGTCGGGCATCCACTCCGACAGCGGCCAGGTCATGGGGATCGCGCTGAAGGCCGA
Source organism: Clostridia bacterium UC5.1-2E3 (assembly GCA_001304875.1). Lineage (GTDB taxonomy): Bacteria > Bacillota > Clostridia > Lachnospirales > Lachnospiraceae > Ventrisoma > Ventrisoma faecale. The sequence continues at coordinate 905 of BBZO01000031.1, read as the reverse complement.
TGTGACCGTGACCTTCGGCTATGAGAAGCTGGGCTGTCTTCTGTATCCCGGCAGGTTGTACTGCGGCCGCCTGGTGACCGCCGATATCGGGTTCCCGAAGTCAGCCCTGGAGCAGGGCATGGCCGGCGGGGAGAAGTACGCCATGGCCCTCGACGACGGAGATCTGGGGAGATTCCCCGGCGGCAGAGAGACGCCAACAAGGGAACCTACGGGAAGCTGCTGATCGTGGCCGGATCGAAGGGGATGAGCGGCGCCGCCTACATGAGCGCGCTGGCCGCCTACCGCACCGGCGCCGGGCTCTGCCGGATTCTCACGGACGAGGAGAACCGGGCTATTTTACAGGGGCAGATTCCCGAGGCGGTGCTTCTGACCTACGACGGGGCCCGCGCGGAGGCGGACGGAGAGGCTTTCAAGGAGATGGTGGCCGGCGCGGTGAAGCAGGCCACGGCCATTGTGCTGGGGCCGGGGCTGGGACGGTCGGAGGCTCGAGGCTTCTGGTGGAGACCGTTCTGGAACAGGCCTTCGTGCCGGTGGTGCTGGACGCGGACGGGCTGAATCTGGTGGCGGAGCACCCGCATTTTACAAACTATTTTACGGAAAATATCATCGTCACGCCCCATGTGGGTGAGATGGCCAGGCTGACGAAAAAGAGCGCGGAGGAGATTAAGGCGGATCCGGTGGGAACTGCCAGGACCTACGCGGACATCTACGGGGTCACCTGCGTTTTAAAAGACGCGGCCACGGTCATCGCCGGGCGCGACGGGGAACTATATATCAACCAGAGCGGCTGCCCGGCCATGGCGAAGGCGGGCTCCGGCGACGTGCTCTCCGGCGTGATCGCCGGGCTTCTGGCCCTGGGGCTGGAGGATGTGAAGGCGGCGGCCATGGGCGTCTGCCTGCACGGA
>BBZO01000030.1 GCA_001304875.1 Clostridia bacterium UC5.1-2E3 | reverse complement strand
CGCCGCCCGAGGCCCGGAGCCAGCATCCGCCGCGCAGCACTCCAGCCCACACGTCCCGGCCCCGCCGTCCCAGCGCACCCGCATCACCGTATAAAATTTCCCCTCGTCCTTCACCATGGTCTCGTCCTCGGCCGCGAATCCGTTTTCCCTAAGGTAGCGCCGCACCTTGTGAAGCTCCGAGTGGGGCGACAGCACGAAGGAGCGCACCTCGGGCCACAGCCTCCGGCCCTCCTCCAGAATATGTATCACCAGCTCGCCGCCCATGCCGGCGATGATCACCGTGTCGGCCTCGCCGCTTCGCAGCTTTTCCATCCCGTCGGAGAGACGGGGCTCGATCCGGTCTGAAAGGCCATGCTCCTCCACGTGCTCCCGCGCACGCGCCAGCGGGCCCTCCCGCACGTCCATGGCCAGGGCGCGGACAGCCGCGCCGTTTTCCACCAGGTAAATCGGGATATAGCCGTGATCCGTCCCTATATCAGCAATTTTGCTTCCTTTGGGGACAAAGGAAGCAATGGTTTCAAGTCGTTTTGAAAGCTTCATAAATATAGATAAACTCCGTTCGTTGTCAGTCCAGATAGTCTTTAAGCTTTTTGCTCCTGCTGGGATGGCGCAGCTTCCGGAGGGCCTTCGCTCGATCTGGCGGATTCGCTCGCGGGTCACGTTAAAGTCGCGCCCCACCTCCTCCAGCGTCCTGGGCCGGCCGTCGTCCAGGCCGAACCGCAGCCGCAGAACCTTCTGCTCCCGCTCGGTCAGCGTGTCCAGGACCTCCATCAGCTGCTCATGAAGCAGCGTAAACGTGGCCGCGTCCACCGGCACCTGCACGTGGTCGTCCTGGATGAAGTCGCCCAGATGGCTGTCCTCCTCCTCGCCGATGGGGGTCTCTAAAGACACCGGGTCCTGGGAAATCTTCATGATCTCCCGCACCCGCTCCACGGGCATGTCCATGCGCGCCGCAATCTCCTCCGGGGTGGGCTCCCGCCCCAGCTCCTGCAGAAGCTGTCTGGAGGTGCGGATCAGACGGTTGATGGTCTCCACCATATGCACCGGGATGCGGATGGTCCTGGCCTGGTCCGCGATGGAGCGGGTGATGGCCTGGCGGATCCACCAGGTGGCGTAGGTGCTGAACTTATAGCCCTTGGTGTAGTCGAACTTCTCCACGGCCTTGATAAGCCCCAGGTTTCCCTCCTGTATGAGATCCAGAAACTGCATCCCGCGCCCCACATAGCGCTTGGCGATGCTGACCACCAGACGGAGGTTGGCCTCCGCCAGCGTCTTCTTCGCCTCCTCGTCGCCCAGCTCCATCCGCTTTGCCAGCTCGATCTCGTCGTCGGGCGACAGAAGCGGCACCTTTCCGATCTCCTTTAAGTACATGCGCACCGGATCCTCGGTGCTGACGCCGTCGGGGAGATCCTTCTCCAGGTTCTCCACATCCAGCTCCTCGCCGTCGGCCAGCTCGTCCTCGATGAAGAGGTCGGGATCGATCTCCATGTCCTCCCCCACCTGCAGGACGTCCACTTTGTTATTTTCAAGAAAATCATAGATCTTGTCCAGCTTCTCCGGACTCAATATCTCACCGCGAAAGAAATCGAGGATTTCCTTGTCTTCCAGGACATTTTTCCTGCTCCTGGCCAGCGCCAGAAGCTCCGCCAGCTGTTCCTCAAATGTTTTCGTCTTTTCTTCCATAACTCATCCGTCCTTCCTGGCTGGTACTGGTTTTATTTTTGCCCTAATCAAGAGAAATATGCAGATTGGAAAGCTCTGCCTGCTCCCTGATGATCCGCTGGAGCTCCTCAATGTTCTTCGCATTCCGGCTCTGGGCGTCAAGGCTGTATTTTTTCACCCTGCGCACCGTCTCCGCGAACGCCTTCCTCTGTTCCTCATTTCCGAGGGATTCCCTTAAGCTGGCGTTGAATAAGGCCGCCACCTCCTTGTACTGCTCCTCGTCATTGATGAAATGATTCAAAATCGCCGCCGGCTCCACCCGGCCCTGCCCGTGGGCCTCGAAGACCATCCGCGCCGCCTCGCCGTAGACTCCGTCCCCGAAATCCTCCGGCCCGACGATGCCCTTAATCTTATCAAACAGCCGAGGTTCCTCAATGAGCCAGGTTAAGAGCAGCCGCAGGGAACGCCGGATGCCGTCCTCTTTTTCCTTCTTTTTTCCTCTCTCCTGGTACTCTGTTCTCGGACGCTCGCCCACCAGACGGCTTCCCATCTGGTTCACCAGGCGTCTCAGATCCTGGTAATTGATAAAATACTCTCTGGCCACCGCCTCTATGTAGTTGTCCCGCTCCAGCGCCTCCGAAAACTCCGTGAGTTTCATGGCCGTCTGATTGTAAAACGCGGTCTTCTGCTCCGGATCCTCCAGATCGTACTGTCTGCGGATGACCTCTATCTCAAACATGAAGCTGTTCTTCGCCTCGGCGATTCTCTTTTTAAATTCCTCGGCCCCCAGATTCTTGATGAACTCGTCCGGGTCCTTGTAGGGCTTCATATTTAAAACCTTAATGGACATTCCCACCTCTTTCAGAATGGGGATGGCCCGCAGGGCGGCCTTGGTTCCCGCCTCGTCGCTGTCGTAGGTCAGAACCACCTGCTTCGTGTACCTGGAAAGCAGCGCGGCGTGCTGGGCGGTGAACGCCGTCCCCAAGGAGGCCACCGCGTTGGTGAAGCCCGCCTGGTGCATGGCGATCACGTCCATGTACCCCTCGCAGATCAGCATATACCCTCGCGGCTTGTCCTGGCGTAGTTTAAGCCGTACAGATTGCGGCTCTTGTCGAACACCTTCGTCTCCGGGGAATTTAAGTATTTCGGCGTGCCGTCGCCCATGACGCGGCCCCCGAAGCCGATGACCCGGTTGTTGACATCCATAATGGGGAACATCACCCGGTTCCAGAACTTGTCGTGGGCTCCCCGCTCCTCCACGAAGACCAGGCCCGTCTCCTTTAACAGGGAGTCCTGGTAGCCCTGCTGCTTCAGATACCGGTACAGATCGTCGCTGGTCTTGTGGGCGAAGCCCAGCCCGAACCGCCGGATGGTCTCGTCGGTCAGCCCCCGGCCCGTCAGATACTTATATCCGACCTGCCCCTGGGGCGACTTGAGCTGATAGTAAAAATAATTCGCCGCCTTCCGGTTGACCTCCAGGATCGCGGACTTTAGATCCGCCTGGGCCCTGGCCTCCTTGGAATACTCCACCTCCGGGAGCTTCACGCCCGCCCGGTCGGCCAGCATCTTAAGGGCCTCGGGAAATGTGTAATTTTCATACTCCATCACGAAGGTGATGGCGTTGCCCCCGGCCCCGCAGCCGAAACAGTAGTACATCTGCTTGGAGGGGGACACGGAGAACGACGGGGATTTCTCGTTGTGAAACGGGCAGAGCCCGAAATAGTTGCTCCCCTTCTTCGTGAGCTTCACATAGCCGGAGACAATGTCCACGATGTCATTTCTCGTCCGAACTTCCTCCACAATATCTTCCGGATAGTACATGAACTCCTCCTTACTCTGAATATCATATCTTCTATACCTTCCACGCCTTCGGCACGACAGCTCCTCAAACTGGTCGATGGCGTAGCTGTCGCTCATACCCGCGATGTAGTCGCAGACCACCCGCTCCTTCTTCTCGCCCCGGTCCATCATCTCCAGAAACTCCTCCGGGAGCTGGTCCACGTGCTTCATATAATACTCGTAGAGCGCCACGATGAGCTGCTGGGCCTTGCCCTCCTCCGCCTTGGCGGCGCCGCCCCGGTAGACGTGGGCGAACATCCAGGTCCTGAGCCCCTTCATGGCCGTCTCCATACCCGGGGACATGAGGATCTGCGGCTTTCCCAGGCTGTTGAAAATGATGTCCTGGATCATGGTATTGAGACGCTCTCTCACGCTGTGTCCCAGGATATCCGTGTACTCCCGCGGAAGCTCCTCCTCGGTGAGAATCCGGGCGCGGATGGCGTCGTCGATGTCGTGATTTATGTAGGCGATCTTGTCGGAGAGACGGACCACATGCCCCTCCAGCGTGGCGGGGTTTCCCGATGTCCGGTGGTTTAAGATTCCGTCCCGGACCTCCTTTGTAAGGTTTAATCCCTTTCCCTTCTTCTCCAGCAGCTCCACCACCCGCACGCTCTGGCGGTAATGGGCGAAGCCATCCTCACAGATCTTATCTAAAATCGCCTCGCCGGAATGTCCGAAGGGCGTATGTCCCAGGTCGTGGCCCAGGGCGACGGCCTCCGTCAGCGACTCGTTGAGCCGCAGGGACTTGGCGATGGTCCTGGCGATCTGGGAGACCTCCAGCGTGTGGGTCAGGCGCGTCCTGTAGTGATCCCCCTCCGGGGCCAGGAAGACCTGGGTCTTATGCTTGAGCCGGCGGAATGCCTTGCTGTGCAGGATCCGGTCTCTGTCCCTCTGATACTCCGGACGGATGGGGCAGAGCTCCTCCGGGACATCCCTCCCCAGCGTATCCCTGGAAAGCGACGCAAACGGCTGAGTGACTGGGCCTCCCACTCCTCAATGGATTCTCTGATATTCACGTTCCCACACCCCTTTCAGAATATTATAAACAATATATTCCAAAATTTATCCATTATCAATAAATTATAGCATATTTTCCGGGATTGTAACACCCCTTATTTCCGTCAGTTTATGACAGAATTTACCATTTTCCGGCAAAATCCCCCCATTTGCCCCTACAGCGGCAGGCTGTCGCGGACGCAGAGCGCGCCGTACCCCACCAGCGGATTGGGCCAGAGGTCAAATCCCGGCAGCCGGCGGGCGCCCTTTCGCAGATAGGCCTTCACCTTCTCCCCGTAGAGGTAGGGGTCCTCCCCGCGGACAATACCCCACTCCATCATCAGCGCCGCCCCGCCGGAGACAAACGGAGCCGCGAAGGAGGTACCGGTCACGGCCTCGTAGCCGCCCCCGTTTTTTACGGTGATGATGTTGACGCCGGGAGCCACCAGATCCGGCTTTGCCCGCCCGGCGATCTGTGTATAGCCCCGCCCGGAAAAATCCGCGTAGGAGCCGGTGCTGTCGTCGTAGGCCCCACGGAGATGGGGCGCTGGGCCGTGGAGGGAATGGTGAGCGTCCCGTCCGGCGACGGCTGCAGAAACCGGGTTGACGGGTTTAAGACCGCCGAGGACGGCAGCCAGAAATTATAGTTCCCGTTCACGATGGTCTCCGGCGTCAGAATGAATTTCCATATGCCCGGATCCACGTACCGGCCGCGGGGCAGGAAATCCATATAGATCTCCTGGGCCATGCTGTAGGGGCTGGGCTCCCCGTAGTAGAGAAGGATCTCCGTGTCCCCCAGCCGCAGGATCCCCGGGCCGGGGCGGCGCTCCACCGGCCCGCTCCTCTCCCCGTCCGGCGCCACCAGCGTCAGATCCCACACGTCCTCGTAGGACTTCCAGAGCTGGACGCTGAAGCCTGTCTCGTAAGGGGCCACCGACAACTCCACCACCGTCTCCGGCCCGCCCGTCCCCTGGGAAAGCACTCCCGAGGTGTGTCCGCCGGCATTTCCCTCGTTCCCGGTGCCGATGACCACCACCGATCGGCCGTAGTTGGAAATGTCGTCGATGTAGGCCTCCAGAAGGCTGCGCCCGTCGTGGGAGCCGTAGGTATTTCCGAAGCTTATGTTGATGACCACCGGCCGGAGCTGCTGCGCCGCCTCCCGGACGACAAAATCCAGCGCCGTCATCAGCTCCGTGGTCCGCGGAAATGAATCCGCCTTCGGCGCGCCCAGCTTCACCACTAAAAGATCGCTCTCATAGGCCACGCCCCGGTAGCGCCCGCCGCTCTCGCGCCCGTTTCCCGCGGCAATACCGGCCACCGCCGTCCCGTGTCCGCTGAGATCCACGGAGTCCACGATCTGCCTCGCCGCCTCCCGGCTGCCGGCCGCCAGCGCCTCGTCGATCTCCTCCCTCGTGTAGATCTGCCCCTTCGACTGATCCCAGAGCTTTAAAATACGGGTACTCCCGTCCTCATTTCTGAAATCCCCATGATAGTAGTCGATACCGGAATCGATGACTGCCACGATCACGCCGCGGCCGCTTAAATCCAGCTCTCCCGTCTGCACCGACGGGATGCAGGAGGCCGCCTTCCCCTGGTTCACCGCAAAATAGAGCCGTTTCGGCTTTTCCACATACTCGATCTGGGGCAGCGCGATGATCCGGTTTACCAGGGACTCCGGCACCGTCAGGATGGCGTACTCGTTCATAAGCTCCACCACCTCCACCCCCGGAAGCCCCAGAAGCTGCTCCTTTAAGTTTCCGGAATATTTCACGATAAGCTCCCAGGTGCGGTTCTCCCTGTCATACCCCACATCCAGCTGCTTCGACCGCTCCCGCATCTCGTAGGGCGTGTCGAGGGCCAGATTTAATAAGTCCTCTGCCTTCTGGTCGTTGGCCATTTCCCCACCTCCTTCACATTCTGATATATAATCTATGCGAAGGAAAAAAGAGACAGTCCTCACATCTCCATGAAAACTGTCTCTCTGTCATTCTTTTAGCTTTGTCACTATTTTAAGAAGCCGTTCACGATCTGGGCTTCGGCCTCCGCCTCGGTCAGTCCCAGGGTCATGAGCTTTATGATCTGCTCGCCGGCGATCTTGCCGATGGCCGCCTCGTGAATCAGCGCCGCGTCCGGATTGTTGGCCGTGATCTCCGGGATCGCGCTGATCTTCGCGTCGTCCATGATGATGGCGTCGCACTCAGAGTGCCCGGCGCAGCGGTTATTTCCGTTGATCACGGAGATAAAGGTCTGCCGGGAGGTATCCCTGGCCACGGAACGGGAAATCACGTTGACGCTGGAGTCCTCCCCGTTTAAATCCACGTTAAAACGGCTGACCGCGTCCTGGCTGCCGTGGGTCAGAAGACGCTCGCGGATGATGAGCTTCGCCCCTGCGCCCAGGGTGGCGGAGGTCTTGCGGTCGGTGGAGTCCACGCCCCTAATCTGCACGGTCTCCATCTCCATGTAGCTGCCCTCCTCCATGGTCACCTCGGTGACCGGGTTCATGATCCGGCTGCCCCGGCCGTCGCCGCTTCCATAGTGCTTCTCCACGTACTTTATCTTCGCGTTCTTTCCCACGAAGAAGCGGTGGATGCCGTCGTGGCGGGAGTCGGCGTCGCCGCCGTTGTGAATGCCGCAGCCGGCCACAATGGTCACATCGCAGTCGTCCCCGATGTAGAAATCGTTGGACACCATCTCGGTTAAGCCGCTCTGGCTTAAAAGCACCGGGATATGGACGCTCTCGTGGACCGTCCCCGGCTTTATGTGGATGTCGATGCCGTTTCCGTCCTCGCGGGAAACGATGTCGATATTCGCTGTCGTGGAGCGCCCGGCCGTCTGGCCGTTGGCTCTTATATTGTAGGCGCCCGCCGGAACCTCGTGGAGTCCGGCCACCTCCTCTAATAGTCTCATCTGAATCTGATCCATCTATCTCGCCCCCTTGTAAAGCATGCTGCACGCGTCCACCGCGGATGAGGTTCCAAGGAGCTCCGGAAGGATCTCCTCCTTCGGCCCCTGCTTGACGATCTGCCGTCGGCGATCATCACGATCTCGTCCGCAATATTCAAGATTCTCTCCTGGTGGGAAATGATGATGATGGAGCCGTTGGTGTTCTCCCTCATGCGCTCAAACACCTGGATCAGGTTCTGGAAGCTCCACAGGTCGATACCTGCCTCCGGCTCGTCGAACACGGAGAGCTTCGTCCCCCTGGCGAGAACCGTGGCGATCTCGATGCGCTTCAGCTCGCCGCCGGAGAGACTGGCGTTCACTTCCCTGTTAATATAATCTTTGGCGCAGAGCCCCACCTCCGAGAGGTACTGGCACGCATCCGCCGCGGATAAGTGCTTTTTCGCCGCCAGGCGTATGAGATCCAGCACCTGCACGCCCTTAAACCGCACCGGCTGCTGGAACGCGAAGCTAATTCCCATATTCGCGCGGTCCGTGATGCTCATGTCGGTGATGTCCTTATCGTCGAAGAAAATCTGGCCCGCGGTGGGCTTTATGATCCCGGCGATGAGCTTCGCCAGCGTGGACTTGCCGCCCCCGTTGGGGCCGGTGATCACCACGAATTTATGATCGTCGATGGACAGGCTTAAGTCGCGGATGATCCCCTTCTCGCCGCCGTCGTCCTTCACGTCAAATGAAACGTTCTTTAATGTAAGCATATCTGCCTCCTTAATCTCCTGTGCAGGAAGTAAATGAGCATGTAAAACAAAAAAGCGCTGAATGCCACACTCTACAGGCAAATCAACGCTTTCTACTGCGGGAGATGGGACTTGAACCCACACGAGCATACACCCACAAGATCCTTAGTCTTGCCTGTCTGCCAATTCCAGCACTCCCGCATTTGATGATCACTCACCAACGAAAGGTAGTATAGCACAGTTTCCGGAATGTGGCAAGCCTTTTTTTAATTTTTTGAATAAAATTATTAAAATTATTTTTCAAAAAAACTGTTGACAAATTGCTGTACCTGTCATATAATACCATTGTTGCTTGCAGAAGTGGCGGAATTGGCAGACGCGCACGGTTCAGGTCCGTGTGGTAGCAATACCGTGAGGGTTCAAGTCCCTTCTTCTGCATTCAATATTCCTTGATAGCTCAGTCGGTAGAGCACGCGGCTGTTAACCGCGGTGTCGTTGGTTCGAGTCCAACTCAGGGAGTTTTTAAGAGCCGGGTTTTATCCGGCTTTTTCCGTCCAAAAAGGAGTGTCTCTTCGCCCGTCCCACGAAAGAACACTCCTTTTTCTATTCCTTTTTGTAGCCCAAAGCTATATCATCGCCCTGTACGCCTGCTTCCACTTCGCCAGGCGCTGTTCGCAGGCCTCCGTCCGCTTGATGGGATCCTTCAAAAACAGCATCACGGTCTCCCCGACCTCGTTGCCCCTCTTCGCTTCCTCCCGCACGTCCTCCAGCTCCTTCGTCCACTGCGCCTTCAATTCGTCGGTGATCAGCTGGTGATATCTCTCCTTCACCTGCAGCTGGGGCGCGAACAGGGTGAGCTGGAAAATCCGCTTGAGCGTCTCTATGCTCCTGGAGAAGCCGTAAGACATGTCGTAGGCCTGCATGGCCTTCTCGAACCAGAAAATGCCGGCGTAGGACGCGCCGATGTTGTTCCAGATGCGGGCCGCGAACTCATCGTCCATCACCGTCCCCTTAAGATCGTTTAAAATCTTCTCATAGACGTCGATGGCCGCCCTGTACTGCTTTAGGCTGTAGTAGAAATCTGCCGTGGCCTTGTCAAACTCCTCGCGGCGCATCTTGCGGTAGGCGGCCAGCTGCTGCTTATACTTGTTGATCTCCGCGGCGCTGTAGTAGCCGCACTCCTGGAGAATCAGAAGAAGCAGATCCTCCTCTCCTCCCCCGCCCTTCATCCATTTTTCCATCTTGACCGCCAGAAAGCCCATGTCCAGCTGAACCGCGATGAACTCCACCAGATTCTCGTCCACGAATCCATTTAACGCCAGCAGCGGATACTGATAGATCACATAGCAGAGCTCCTGGGAGGAGTAGATGTGCACCCCCAGCTTCTCAATATATAACGGCTGCTTCACCGGCTCATTTCTGCAAAGAATCAAACTCATAACATAACCTCTTGTCTGACCGACGCCTCCGACGCGGGGAACAGCTCGCCGAACCCCTTGTCCTTTATGTTCACCACCATGGTTCTCTCGTCCAGAAACTCCATGGACAGGCCCACGCGGGTGGTCTTGTTGGGCCGTTTGGGAAATCCGTCCAGCGGAATGCGCACCAGCTTTTTCTGTCTGGTATCCTGCGGCGACACCAGAAACTCAATCTCACTCTGTCCGTCCAGAATCACGTCCACCGAAGTGCCCGACTCATACCAGCTGTCGCCCGCCGACGCCAGATAGAGCTGCTCCTCCTTCTCCCGGTTCATCACCTTCATGGAGACGGAGGTCTTGAGTCTTCCCTCGCAGATGCAGACAAACGGATAGGAGGTCTTCTCGTGCAGGTAATCCGCCGCCTTGTAGGCCGCGCCCTTGGAGAACACGCTGTCCTCACCGAACACCCTGCGGCGGCGGCAGATAAATTTCATAAACTCGGGGGCCCAGTCATTCCGCTCGAAGCCCTTTCCCGTCAGAATGACGGCGGAAAGATCTTTTTCTGCAGAAGCCTCTCGCCGCAGGAGCAGAGAATCCGGTCCGCCAGGCGCGCGCCCGACGGGGTGTCCAGGACGTTTAGGTTGAAACTCTCCTCCTGGCTCTCCCGCTCCGCCACCACGGTCATCTGCCGCAGGCCCCGCTGGGCTTTCAGCTCGTAGTAGGCCAGATTTTCATTTTCCAGGGAAAACATGCCCACCTGGTTGCTCCACACATCCCGCTTCTGGCTCATCACGTAGTAGACGAAGCTCTCCGTGCGGCTTAAAACGTGCACCAGGGAGCGGTCCACGCCCGCCAGCTCCATGCAGCGCATCAATATCTTTAACAGATTCCCGTCGGGCTTTTCCAGGGAAATGGCCACCTGCGCCAGGCTGGCCGTGCCGGCCTCCTTGCGCGGATATTCCAGAAGCTTTGCGAAAAACTTCGCCAGAAGCTCCGCCCCCTCGTACTTGACGCCGCCGATGGTGGCTGTGCCGCTTCTGCCCGCCAGATTTAAGAGCTTATCGACGATCACGCCCTCCCCGGCCAGCGTGCAGCCGTAGGCCTCCTCGCCCACGAACCACTCCTCGGACTCCTTCTTATTGCAGATCACCGTCGGAACCATCCAGGACTTCTCCGGCTCCAAAAGCGTTATGCGCGTGTATGTGTCGCTTATATCAATTCCTATCACCAGTCCATCCATGGACCATCCTCCTAACTCAGAGGGAACAGCTTTCTGACGGCCGCATCCAGCACCAGATACTCGGTCATCTGCTTCCTGAGCGTCTCCTCGTCCTTCCTCTCCAGGCTCAGACTCATCTGGTTTAAATAGTCGAACCGGTTGCCCTTGCCGCCCTCGGTCTGGCTCTGGCAGGAGACGGAACCCTCCTTCATGAGGACCCGCTTCTCCGCGCCGGACTCATCCTCTGTCTCCTCATAGATCCGGTACTCCATGACTTCTCCCTCAAAGAGCACCTTCTCCTTCACATAGATTCCTTTATAAACCTGCCGCATCTCCTCGCTCTTAAATTCCTTCATGCCGGGAACGATGCGCAGCTTGAGCACGGGCTTCTTATCCCGGCTCCCGTGGTATTCGATGATCTCCTTGTCCATGATGTCGCCGGGAATGTTCACGTACATGGAGAGATCCTTGAAATAGGCAAACACCATGCCCTCCCGGATCAGAATGGACATTAAATCGCGGCAGAGCTTCGACCGCTCCTCGTCCAGCGCCGGCAGTGTGGAGTAATATTTCGTCAGCGCCAGCAGGTAGATGTCCGGAACCTTGTCCTTCTCCACGCTGTTGTTGACCGCTCCCTCCAGGTAGGCGAATACCTGGTCTCCCACGTTCTTTTCCCGTAGGAAGTAGTCGGCGCATTTCACCGTGAAATAGGCCTTCACGATGCTCTCGCCGGTCTTTTTCCGCCTCACATAGAGGTCGAACACCTCGTCCAGCCGGGCCGTGTCGCCGGTAAACAGCATCTGCGCCAGCAGACGCTCCTCCAGGTCGTAGGTCTCCACGTGCTCCGCCACGCCGGCCTTCAGCACCCGGTACATCTGATCCACGGTGCCGTTGAAATGCTCGCACAGGTAGTCCAGAATCACACTGTCATAGAGTCCCCGGTCAAAGGAGACAAACGACAGATGCAGAAGCAGCTCATCCTGATCGAACAGATTCTGCAGGATCATCCGCCCGCAGAGATGCATCAGAAGCTTCGGCTTCACCTCTTCCAGACGGAACTCCCGGATCATATCGTAGGCCTCAGTGCAGTAATTCTGCGTGATGAGCGTCTCGCAGATGCCGGTCTGCTCCTTTGCGCTCAGATTCCGCTTGTCCAGGCAGAGCAGGTAGCTGGTGTCCGCGCTGCGGAGCACCCCCTCCTCCCTGGCTTTTATGCGCTCCTTGTAGTAGCCGATGACGCGGGAGAGAAGCAGTCCCCGGTACAGGGACGCAGATCCATCTCCTCCATGGCGTGCTCCAGGAGAGAAATATCGTCTTCGTCAAGCTCATCCTTGCCGGCAGCCTCCGACAGGGCCATGAGCCGCAGCATCGGATGATCCGGGTACACCTCATAGCAGCGCTTAAGCAGCTCCGGCTCGTCCATGACCTTCTCTTTTTCATAGGGAACCTGCATGTATCGGTTTCCAAACGCATCCTGGAACTGGATCACCGCCCGCCCGGAAAACAACGGCACATAGGCCACGCCGTCCCGCAGGGGGTATGCATCCTCGCTCTTAATCTCCTCGTAGGACACCACCACGTACTTAAACATGGCGTCCTGGCACTGGATACGGTGGGCGCTTAAGATGGACGGCAGCTGCCTCGCCACCTGCCCGTCGATGAGCTCCCGGTAAATCACATGTTTGTAAATGACCGCCAGGCGGCTGTTGATCCGCCCCTCAAACAGCTGATCCACGGCGAATTTCTCAATCGTCCGCTCGTAGCCCTTGTAGATGGGGTCCTCCTTATCCACATAGAGCAGTATATTTTTGTAAAGCACGGACCGGCTGTGCCGGTCCAGCAGCTTGTCGTAGGTAAAATAGAGTAAAACCTCTTTCGGCAGGGCCCTGTCGTAATTTTTCGGCAGCGAATAGAGGAAATACTCGTAAAGCCTGGTGAGGCTTATCTTCGCCTCCACGCCCCGCTCGTACCAGGGGAAATACTTCTCCTGCCGTAAGTCTCCCTTGATCAGCATTCCGCAGACCGCGGACAGCACCTCCGGCTCCGGGCAACGCTTATAAACTTCCGTCAGCAGGTAGTAGTAGAGCCTTCCGAACCCGCGCACCGCGCCGGAAAGCCTGGCGGCGGTCAGCGCGTTCCGCTCTGACACCATGCCGCTCCGGACACCGTAGTAGAGGCAGTGAAGCTCGAAGGGCGCCAGCGTCCGCAGAAGCTCCGGCTCCCGCTCCAGAAGCCGGCATCCCTCGATATAGAGAAGCGGGCTCTGACAGCCGTTCTCGTACTGCCGCCGCATGCTGGCCAGCAGCGTGCCGGGATTCTCGTACAGGCTCTCATCGGTCTTTAAGAGCAGATAAAACAGGTAAAACTGGCGCTCATCCTCGTCCAGATATTTGTGCAGCAGCCGGATCAGAGCCTCCCTCTGATCCCGGTTCCCGGTCAGAAGCATCTGGAGGTACTGGAAGAAGCAGTAGACGCCCCTCTGGCGCTCCCTGTCGGTGAACACCGCCATCCGCACCTCCTCCAGGATGCCGCCGCCCTCTCCTGCCGGTTGGTCAGAAGGCAGAGCTCCGCCTGCAGAAGGAAAAATAAGGGCTGGCTCTGGGACAGCCGGCAGAGGGCGTCCACCTCCCGCTGCATCTGGTTGAGAATCTGGGTCTTCTCGCCGGTCCCGCTCTCGTAGGTCAGCCGCAGAGAGAAATATTTTCGCAGATTGTCCTTGCAGGCGGCCAGATTCGTGCGCTGAAGCTCCGGCATCTCCTCGCCGACGGCTCGATGGGAATGCGCATCGTCCCCTTCACGCTCACCAGGCTGACGGCGCCGAAGTTGCGCCCCGCGTGCAGGTGCTCCGGACGGATGCGGTAATTCAGATGATAGATCCCGCCGTCGAAATCCTCCTGGCTCACCACCGGCTTGTCCACCTGGATGAACCCGCCGTCCACCTGGACATCCAGGTACACGTACCCCCAGCCGCTTCTTCTGATCTCAATGGTGTCCTCCACCATGGCGGCGGGCCGCAGATAGGTGCGGGGCTCTGTGTCCACGGTCAGCCGCACCGGCTCCTTCTCGCCGAGCGCCACCAGAAATTCCTCGAGGAAATTATGGCGGCTGCCGTGGCCCTTCAGCGTGTCGTAGATGGCCCTGGTACGCAGATCCTGCATAAACGGCGCGTCCACAAAATCCTGGTACTCCAAAAGCCGGATCGCCAGGTCATTGTCCTTCGCCGCCAGCTTCGCAAAATCCTGCGCCGTGAGGAGCGTCCCGATCACCTGGCCGGAGGCCGCCGTCTCCACATGGAACACGTAGGGGATCCTGTACTCCCCCGCGTTGGTCACCAGATCAAAATGCCCCTCGATGGACGCACCGCCGGGCATGCACATGGTATCCACCTCGTAGGCGATATGATTGCGCAGGCCGCCGAACGCGTTCACAGGGACTTTCACACGGGCGTTGGATGAGTAGACTAATCCCTTCACATTGAGACCGTTTAAGCTTCCCACATAAAATTCTTTTTTCACTGTGGCATGGGGACGCACCGCATCGTCGATGGACACCGGCGCCGCCGCCACGCGGGGCAGCTCCGTGTCCAGGATTCCCTTTGCCAGTCTGTTGATACGCTCTCTCATAGCACCACCCGTTTGTACGTTTCGTAGAATAACCTCACTAAAGTATATCATAAATCATCGACAAATACACTACATATTTCGACAATTTCTGACCGGCCGGGGCAATATGTTGCGGAATGCCTTGATTTCACGGCGCAAAATTGTTATGATAATACGGTAAGAAATCTGTGAAAAAGGTGGATAAAACCATGACAATGAACGAAAAAGCGCTTAAGCTTCACGAGGAATGGAACGGCAAGCTGACCACGGAGGCCAAGTCTGCCGTGCGCACAAGAGAGGATCTTGCCTTAGCCTACACCCCCGGCGTCGCCGAGCCCTGCAAGGTGATCGCGAAGGATCCGGAGGCGGCTTACACATACACCATAAAGGCCAACACCGTGGCCGTGGTCTCCGACGGCAGCGCCGTCTTAGGCCTTGGAAACATCGGCCCCCTGGCCGCCATGCCGGTGATGGAGGGAAAGGCCGTGCTCTTTAAGGAGTTCGGCGGCGTCAACGCATTCCCCATCTGCCTGGACACCCAGGACACCGAGGAGATCATCGAGACCGTGGTGCGCATCGCCCCGGCCTTTGGCGGCATCAACTTAGAGGACATCTCCGCCCCCCGCTGCTTCGAGATCGAGGAGCGGCTCAAGGAGCGGTTACATATCCCCGTCTTCCATGACGATCAGCACGGCACCGCCATCGTGGTGCTGGCCGGCATCATCAACGCCTTAAAGGTGGTGGGCAAGAAGAAGGAGGACTGCCGCGTGGTGGTAAACGGCGCAGGCTCCGCAGGCGTGGCCATCACGAAGCTTCTCTTAACCTACGGGTTCCCCCACATCACCATGTGCGACAAGAGCGGCATCCTGGCGAAGGGCTCCGAGGGCCTCAACTGGATGCAGGAAAAGATGATGGAGGTCACGAACCTGGAAGGACAGACCGGCACGCTGGCCGACGCCATGAAGGGCGCGGACATTTTCGTGGGCGTCTCCGCCCCCGGCATCGTCACCGCCGACATGGTGGCATCCATGAATCACGATGCGATTCTATTTGCCATGGCCAACCCGGTTCCGGAGATCATGCCTGACATTGCTAAGGCTGCCGGCGCCAGGGTTGTGGGCACCGGACGCTCCGATTTCCCCAACCAGGTGAACAACGTGGTGGTATTCCCCGGCATTTTCAAGGGCGCTCTTGAGGGACGGGCCGCCGCCATCACCGAGGAGATGAAGCTGGCTGCCGCCAACGCCGTCGCCGGCCTGGTGGACGAGAAGGATTTAGGCGAGGACAACATCCTGCCCGAGGCCTTCGATCCCAGGGTTGCAGATGTCGTGAGCAAGGCCGTCATGGACCACATTCGATAAGTGAGATGGAGACGTTTTTATGTTATCAGAACCAATGACCCTGTATAAACTGATGAATCTGTATATGTTAAAGCAGGTAAATTTCCCGCTGACCTACGCGCAGATCTCCGACTTTTTTCTGTCCCGGGAATACACCGACTATTTCACGCTCCAGCAGGCACTGACCGAGCTTCTGGAGGCGGGACTGGCGCGCAGCGAGACCATCCACAACAGCACCCGCTACGAGATCACCCGCGAGGGCGAGGAAACCCTCTCCTTCTTCGGCAAAAAGATCTCCCCGGCCATCATCGAGGACATCGACGAGTATCTGAAGGAGAACCGGCTCCGCATGAGGAACGAGGTGGGCCTGGTGTCCGATTTTTACAAATCCACCAGCCAGGACTACATCGTCCACTGCGAGGTGCGCGAGGGCAAGACCCCGCTCATCAAGCTGGACATCTCCGTTCCCGACAAGGAACAGGCCGAGGCCATGTGCAGCCACTGGCGCGATACCAGCCAGGAGATCTACGCCTTCGTGATGCGGACGCTGATGACGGGAGGCGATGGTCAGTGAGACAAATAAAGCAGACGTTTAAAAAGCTCGAACGGACACTTGCGCGGTGGAAGGTGAAATGGTTCTTTCTGGTCACGTTTCCGGTGTTTCTTTTGATGGTATGGTGGCGGGTGGTGAAAGAGATTTTTAAAACCAAAATGGACAAAATCACCGCCAGATACTCAAACGGGAAAAAATAAGGAAAAGCCTCTGGTTTAGGATCCGGATTTTTTCAGAATCCTGCGCCGGAGGCTTTTCATCCTCATCTAAAAGAAAATTTGCCGGTAAGCCACGCGTCCTCCAATCATGGTAAGCAACGGCACAAACAGCTTTCCAGCCGCTACAGTGTTCCCCCAGAAGTCAGACAGCGTCCCGCCTTCTTCCCGGATATCCAAAACCGTCACATCTGCCGGCATTCCCACCTTCAAAGCCCCAGCTTTCTCCACAATTCCCAGCGCACGTGCCGGATTCAAAGTCACACATTTTAGAATCTTCTCCGTTTTCATTCCCGCTGCACTGAGCATGGCCATTGCATACAAAAGTGAAAATCCCGGACGGACATATTCGCTGATGCGAACACTGTCACTGCTGATAATATCAGGAAGAAATCCCTGCTTCACTGCCATCTTCAGATGTGGGATACTCCAGTGTACCCGGCCGTGACAGTCATCCATCAGCACTCCCCTCTCGCGGGCCCGCCTCACAGCCGGGTGAATGGAGCCATCTTTCATAAAAATGGTCTCCCCCTTGGTCTGGTAAACATGAGCCACAATATCTCCCGGACGCAGTGCATCAAACAATTCCGCCACCGTAACGTTGTCCGGCAGGTTATCATAATGAACCACTAAAGGACAGTGATACCCTTTTTTCTTGAGTTCCCCGCTGATTTCCCGCGCCCTGTAAAGCGGCGCCATTCCATGATCGCCCAGTGTCCCGCGGCACATACGCACCTTCAGCCCCCGAAGAGTATCCGGATACTTTCTGAACTTCTCTTCAATCAAATCCTCGCGAAAATCCGCAGGATCATGATCTTCCTCGTGAATGCACAGGCTCTTGTTTCCAAATGTGGAAACATTCAGATACGAATAGGTATGTGCCTCGTAGCGAATAATATTGGAATTATAAAACTGAGCAAAATTTGATGCCCCGCAGGTTCCCCCGTCACAGGCTGTCGTGATTCCGTTGGGGACACAGACCGTGTCCCCGTTCACGCCAATCATGCTTCCATTCAGATCCAGATGCAAATGCTCATCAATGAGACCGGGAACTACATATTTCCCCTCCGCGTCAATGACCGTCCGCACCTCCCAATCCTCCTCAGAAGCGGCAATAAAACCACCCTTCACATATAAATCTTTTTTAATAAATGATTCTGTTTCCGGATCAAACACAAATCCGTTTCTATAACAAAAATCGTACATTACTTTTTCCTCCTATTTCATCATGCTGGGTAGAAGCATGGAGAAAACAGGTACATAGGACACCAGGAAAACAGTTGCAAACAGGATGACTATAAAAGGAAGCGCATTTTTGGCCAGCGTCAGAATATCCTGTCCCGTCGCTGGAATTGCAGCAAACAGGCAGTTTCCAAACGGCGGCGTGGCCTGCCCGACAGCCAGGTTGAATACAATAATACAGCCAAGATGCACCGGGTCAATTCCAAAACTCACTGCCATGGGATAAACCAGCGGTGCAATAATCAGAATAATGGCGCCGGAATCCATAAGCATTCCCAGAATAATCAACAGGATATTCAGGAACAGCAGGAATGTAATCCGCCCGCTGATGAACGTGCTCATCAGCTCCGTAAACAGGGCCGGAAACTGATACACCGTCAGCACGTAACCAAACATAGATGCTGCCATAATCAGCAGAAGGATATTTGCCGTTCCCTTAACCGCATCTATGGAAATTCTGAACAGCTTATCCGGTGTCATTTCTCTGTGGACAAAAACTGCCACAAACAGTCCGTAAACAACCGCTACCGCCGCAGATTCCGTAGGGGTGAAAAGTCCGGAATAGATTCCTCCCAGAATAATAATCGGCATCAACAGCGCCCAGACCGATTCCTTGAAAGCGACCGCAAGGCGCTTCATATCAAATCGATCTGACTTGGGAATATTGTGTTTTCTTGCATAGAAATAAGCGTAAATACACATAAATACTCCCGCCATAACTCCCGGGATAACTCCGGACATCAACAGTTTCGAAACAGATGTCCCCGTTGTAGCGCCATAAACCACAAATACGATGGACGGCGGAATAACAATTCCCAGTGTGCCGCCGGCTACCGGCAATGCCGCTGCATACCCTTCGGGATACTTTTCCTTCACCAGCTCCGGATACATCATTCCTCCGATGGCTGCCGTCGTGGCGATGGAGGAACCCGAGAGCGCCGCAAACATCATGCATACGCCAAGCACTGCAATGGAAAGCCCTCCTCTTATATGCCCCAGCAAAGCTTTTGAAAAATTCACCAGCCTCGAAGAAATCCCGCCATGCTGCATGATCGCACCGGCAAGCATAAAGAAAAAGATAGCCAGCAGCGTGTATTTTGCGCCGCCATTATACATTTTCTGTACCACTGTCATTAAAGGATACCCGCTCATCATGCAGAGTGACGCCACACACGAGATGGTCAGAGACCAGGCAAAGGGCACGCCGATAAACAGTGTGACAAAAAACAAAATCAAGAGCACTGCAATAGGACTCATACGGTTTTTGCACCTCCCTCTATTTCAGCTCCGCAGGCAACCAGTATGTGCCGCAGGAATATAATCACTCGATCCAGCAGAATCATGGCAAACCCTATCGCCATTACAATATAAATATGGTAGGTATAGATCGGCAGCGGGGTCACGCGCTGCGGGTGTTTGGACACACTCTCCACCGTAGCGCCCAATCCAATCAGAGCAAAAATAATTGCAGCGATCACGATGCAGTCTGCGATCATGCGAAATGCAGCGTCCGTCTTCTTATTTTTGAAGCGAAACACATCGATCTTAATTTCCCCGTCTGTCTTAACCGCAATGTTTCCTCCTATTACCACCATAAACATGAACAGGACAATGCTGAGCATTTCACAGTATGCCAGCCCGGCGTTCATCAGATAACGCAGGCAGACGTTCAGGAAGTTCACCGCCACCGCCACGGCAACCGCAGCCAGAAGCAGCCACTTTTCAAAGAAAAATATTGTGTCGCTTATCTTTATAAGCACCTCATATAATTTTTTCATTTTTATTTCCCCATTACATCCAGCAGAGAGCCGTACTGCGTCTCATAGGTATCGTACACACTCTGGGTTGCGGCCAGAAGCTCGTCGTGATCCAGTTCTACCAGCGTCATACCCGCATCGATACATGTCTGTTTGGCAGCCTCATTGTCTTCCCGGGTCGCCTGCCATTCCACATCAGCGGCATAGGCTGCAGCCTCGTCCACCCAGCCCTTCTGCTCGTCCGTCAGGCTATTATATGTCTCGTCAGAAACCAGCATAGCGGCGAACTGGAATACGTGATTCGTCTCCACCAGATAATCCTGTACCTCAAAATAGGCATTGCTGGCAATATTTACGTACGGATTCTCCTGTGCATCTACCGTACCCTGTTCCATAGCCGTATAAAGCTCTGAGAAATTGATAACTGTCGGAGCTGCGCCAAGTGCATTGAAAATTGCCTGGTGAACTTCATTGGACTGAACCCGGATCTTAAGTCCCTTAAAATCGGCCACAGTGGAAATCGGCTTGCTTGATGTCGTTTCCCTGAATCCCATAGTCAACCAACTTCCCACATGCATGCCTGCAGATGCCAGCTGCTCAGAAAAATAGGTTCCTATTTCTCCCTCAATTGTTGTTCTCGCATCATCATAATCCGTGAAAAGGAACGGCAGATCAAACAATCCTAACTCGGGGCAGAAATCCACAAGAGAAGAGGTCACAATCGGGCTCACATCACAGGTTCCCTGCTGAATCATGGCCGCCACCTCGCTGATACTCCCCAAAGTACCGTTGGGATACATGGTACAGGTCATGGTTCCTCCGGAAAGTTCGCTCAATTTCTCCGCAAAGGCATCCGCTCCTTTGGCAAAAACCGAATTTTCCGCATCCGCATATGCGACGCTCAAATCAATTGTTTCAGCCGCAGCACCGCTTTCTGCCGTTTGATTTCCCGAAGCATCCCCTGTTTTTTCCGTTCCAGCGCCCGAACCGCACGCAGTCAAAGAAAATACCATCATACCCGCAACAGCTACCGTCGTAATTGTTTTCATTTTCATCATAATACCTCCATTTGCAATTTTAAGTTTCCGCCCATTTTTTTCCTTCCCAGACGGGATGATCATACACTTCGGGATCTGCGACATAAGGCCATTTTTCCCATCCAGGACAGCCAGGCATCCCGTTATGCACATGCGCGCCATTTTGATAACCGCCTCTTTCGTCTGCGCCGCCGAATGAGGACTGACGATTAAATTCGGACAATGAAGCAACGGATCTTCTGGTTTCGGCGGCTCATTTACAAAGACATCCGTACCGCGCCGGCGATCACACCATTTTTAAGAGCCGCTGCCAGCGCCGCCTCATCGATGATCCCGCCCCGGCTACAGTTGATGAGAAGTGCCTCCTTCTTCATCATGGCAAGCTGTTTTTCTCCAATCAGCCCACGCGTATTTTCCGTCAGAGGCACATGAATCGTCACAATATCACTGTCACTCAAAAGTGCTTCATAATCTTCATAATAGTACGCACCCAGCAACTCTACCGCCTCCCGTGTCATAAAAGGATCATATCCGGCCAGCTTCATGCCGATCCCTGCACAGATCCGGGCGGTTTCCCTTCCAATCGCCCCCAGGCCCAGGATACCGACGGTCTTTCCTTCCAGTTCAAAGGCTTTCCCCGCCCCCCGGATCTCCCAGTTTCCGGCACACAGCTCACCATGCGCCTCCATCAGATTTTTTGAGAGCGCAAACATCATGGCTACCGCATGCTCCGCCACGCTGCGATTATTCGCCCCCGGCGTGATAATTACCGGGATCCCTCTCGCCGTAGCCGCCGCAACATCCACCGTGTCATAGCCAACCCCGGTTCTGCCAATCACCTTCAGCATGGGACTGTTTTCGATCACATGTCTGTCACAGGATGCAATCCTTACAATCAGGCGTCCGCTTCCTGCATCTCCCCAAGATATGCATTCGGGTCCGGAGCATCCGCCACAAAAACGTCCGCTTTTTCTTTAAGAAGCTCCATCCCCTCGGAGCAGACAGCCTGCGTCATAACAAATTTGTTCTTCACATCCTACTCCCCTTCCCAAATTATTTTTTCTCTTGTTTTTTCTTCTGCAATGCCAGCCTGGCGGCATAGTTTATGGCATTCACAAGACTCCGTTCATTGGCCGTTCCCAACCCGGCCTGATCAAATGCAGTCCCATGATCCACAGACACCCGCACAATGGGAAGCCCCAGCGTAATGTTTACACCGGCTACGGTATCCCATTTTCCTTCTGCCTCATTGTAGACAAACCCGACTACCTTCAGCGGAATATGCCCCTGATCATGGTACATGGCCACAACAATGTCATACCAGCCTCCTCTCGCCTTGGAAAATACCGTATCCGGAGGCACAGGTCCGTCCGCATAGATTCCTTCAGCCTTCGCCGCCTCTATGGCCGGCCGGATCTCGTCGATCTCTTCTCTGCCAAACATACCATTTTCCCCGCTATGAGGATTCAGCCCCGCCACGCCGATTCTGGGATGTTCGATCCCCAATTCCCGGCATGCCTGGTCGGCAATCCGAATCACCTCAAGCACCCTTGCCTTTTTGACCCGGTCACACGCCTCCCGCAGAAACATGGGTCGAGACATGGACGACACGCAGATTTTCATGCGCCAGCATCATGGTGTATTCTTTTGTCTGTGTCATATCCGCATAAATCTCTGTATGCCCGGAATAATGATGACCCGCCAGATTAATCGCTTCCTTATTTATCGCATTGGTCACCGTACCGTCAATCTCATGATCCATCGCCAGGCGGATTGCCTTCTCAACATAACGGAACGCAGCCTCTCCTGCCATCGCCGAAACCTTTCCCCGTTCCAGCCGGCGCACGTCCACAAGCTTCATATCCAGTACGTCAATCGTTCCCCGGCGAAACAGCGCCCCGTCCGGTGAAGCGACGGGATGAATACGGATTTCCGGATGTCCCGCAATCCGGGCGGCTTCTTCCATAATCTTCACGTCGCCAATCACCAGCGGCCTGCATATTTCATACAGTCCCGGCTGCGCCAGCGCCTTCACCGTAATCTCCGGCCCGATGCCAGCCGGATCCCCCATGGTAATCCCCAGAATCACACGTTCTGTCTCTTCCATCAACAGCTCTCCTTTTCAGAAACTCCTGCCACACCGTTTTCTGTATCAGCAAGCCTGCACATACCCTTTTGCACATCTTCGTCCAGTACCCGTCTGAGTGCCTCCACTCCTTCTTCAGGCACCTGGTTGAAAGGAGCCCGGCACCGTCCCACCGGATACCCCAGAAGGCCGACGGCTGTCTTTACAATCGTGTTGGGATTTCCATATTTAAAGCATGCGCGGAAAGAACGTATACTGTCCTGTGCCTTCCTTGCATTCTCTATATCTCCCGCAATAAAATAATTATAAATAGATGCCATCACCTCCGGAAAGATATTTGCGCACCCCGCAATGCCTCCGGTTCCGCCTGCCAGAAGGTTCCATAAAATCAAAGAATCATTTCCGGAAAGAACTGCAAAATCCTTCTGTTCTCTGGTCTGCTCAATATACTGAAGCATATTGTCAAAGTTTCCCGAACTATCCTTCACTCCCACAATATTCGGAATATGACTCAGCCGGGCAACCGTAGCCGGGGCCAATGCATTTCCCGTTCTGGCCGGAATATTATAAAGAACAATGGGCATGTCCACCGCCTCTGCTACCGCCTTGTAATGTTCGTAGAGTTCGTTTTGGGACGCCGCCGCAAAGGAAGGCGTTATGACAGACAGCACGTCCGCACCCATCCGTTCTGCCATCTGTGACTGAAGGATCGTGTCCTTCGTGCTGATACAGCCTGTTCCTGCATAAACCGGTACCCGTCCATCCGTTTCGTCAATCACGGCGTCGAGAATTTTCTCCTTTTCTTTTTCATTTAAAATATAGCCTTCTCCGTTCGTACCGAAACAGAAAATTCCGTGGACGCCTCCGGCAATCTGCCGGTTCACCTGCCTTCTGAGCTCCGCCTCATTGACGGACTCATCCTCATTCATCGGCGTAATAATCGGGGGTATAATCCCCTTAATTTCTACTTTTTTCATTGGTTATATCCTCCCTTACATAATTTCCAGATAGATCGTTCTGGCATCCTCCGGTGTCACCTCACGCATATTATTCACAAGCAGCCGGGTGACCTCCATGCCAGCCGCAACCAGCGCATCCAGATCTTCCCGCCCGACGCCGAACTCCTTCAGGCTTCTCGGAATATTTAAATGCTCTACGATCTCTTCCATCCGTCTCACAATCCAGGCGGATTTTTCCGCCTCCGTCACCGCTCCCGCATCCGGAGCCAGACGATCATACGCCAGGGCGAAGCGCGCACGGCATGCCGGTTCATTAAATTTCATAACCGGCGCCAGTAAAATCGCATTGGACACACCGTGAGCAATATGATATTTTCCTCCCAATGGATAAGATAATGCGTGAACAGCTGTGGTTCCCGAAGCCGTGATAGCAACTCCTGCATAGAACGACGCCAGAAGCATATTGCTTTTTTCCTCCATCGCCCCGGGATCATCACAGGCCTTCTCGATATTTTTCACAATCATCTCAAACGCCTGGAGCGCAAATGTGTCGCTGAATGGATTTCTTTTCTTTGATGTGAAGCATTCAATCGCGTGACAAAGCGCATCCACTCCTGTAGCTGCGGCAATGGATCCCGGCAGGCTCTTTATCATCCGCGCATCCAGAATTACACCGTCCGCAATCATCGCATCATTCACAATTCCCACCTTAAGCTCTTTCTCCGGAACCGCCACAATCGCGTTTGGAGTGGCTTCCGCCCCTGTTCCTGCCGTCGTCGGAATCATCAGCGTTTTCACGCACTTCTTTGCCATGTATGGATGATCAAGAAGATCCCTGACACTGTAATCGTCCGTCGCCAGGACACTCGCCAGTTTAGCCGTATCCATGACGCTTCCGCCTCCGACCGCCACAATGAATTCTGCCCCCGATTTTTTAAATGCATCCACCGCATCCTGGGCCTGATCACAGGTAGGTTCCGCCGCCAGTTCGTCAAATATCACATACTCCCCCGATAACTTTTCAAGCTGTGCAAACACAGGCGACAGCAAGCCGGATTCCCGAATTCCCCGATCTGTAAAAACAGCCGCTTTTGTTCCCCAGTCTTTCAGTATTTCCCCCATACTGTCCAGTGCATTCTCACCGCTGTATACAGCTCCAGGCATTTTTAACACATATTTTTTCTGCATTCCAACTCCTCCTGTTTTTCACTTCCATAAATTTTCTCTGCCAGATCCACAAGTAATGACTCTGTGCCAAAACCGCCGGATTTGGATATAACTCTCAGTCTCCGCGTTCCTGTATCAATCTCCGAGAGCACCGTACCAGGCGCCAGCTCACAGATCGGCGATATAATGTCGCAGCCCATATTCTTCATAAAGCCAATTAAACAGTCGCCCCCTGTAATCAAGAGCGTTCCTGTGAGTTCCAACTCCACCAGGTCTTTCACAATACGCCCCAGTGTCATGGATATGCGCACACGCATCTGCTCCCGCGTCATTCCTCTTTCACTGACATATGCCAGTGTTTCTTCACTGCCTGGCGGGTCATTCGTGTCCAGGATACAGGGGCCTCTCTCTGACAGAGCTTTCCACACTTTCAGCCTGCTGCGTCCAGCATCCGTATCATAAATTTCTTCATTCAATTTTTCTCTCGGGGAAAGGCGGATACGCAGGAAGTCCGCTCGTTCCGCATAGTCAAGCTGTTTCCGGGTAATAGGATTGACACTGCCGCATGCGACAAAAAATCCTTTCTCAAGAAGCACGGGCGAAGGTTTTTTCCGTTCAATCCCAGGAGCTTGGCAGAACCCCGGCAAACCCGGCACAGCCGGCCATCACCGACAATTCTCCCTTCTCCATCAAAAATTGTCCCTCTCTTTGAAGTTCCAGATCCGTAGCCGCATCATATGCCATAATGCCCGGCATTCGTCTCCACTTCTCCAGTTCTGTGACCACAGTTACCGGCACTGTTTTTATTATGTCCTGAATCGCGGAATGCCTGACCGGTTCAAAAGGATCTCTCCCAAAAACGCTCTCTTCCGCCGGAACGCCGTCTATGTAATGAACTCCGCCCCGGGTAATGCGATTCATTTTGGGAAATGCCGGAAAAAAATGGAGAACCGGCTGTTTGGTTCCTTCCAGCACAGCTTTAAGCTCACTTTCAACATTCCCTCTGAGAGCAGAATCGGTTTTTTTATAAATGTAAGGAATTTTGCTCCTGCAAGCCCGTCGTGTGACAGAGAAAACCACATCGTATGCTTCTCTGGCCGGAAGGTGCCTGGTCTCTGCATCCAGAACCAGAACCTGCACCCCAGGTTCCACATCCTCAAATACAGCATCCCTGTTTGTGACCACCCGCGTTTCCGCCCCAGATGCCGCAAACTGTACGCCCGTATCCAGAGCACCTGTGAAATCGTCTGCAATAATCAGTAATTTTACCATTTACGCCGCTTCCTTTTACCCAATACCGTTTCAATTAGAAACATTTTTATTCTTTGTTCATCATAACATTTTTTATTTTTTCATTTTTTGCCTTTTGTGTTTTTATATTACACATATTTCTTTAATTGCTCAAGTCTTTTTCATGGAATTATTGTTTATTTTTGAAACGTTTTTCACTTTTTCTCTGTATGTTTTGTTTGTTTTATGTTATAATCGTTCCATACTGAAACTATTCTGTAACTTTAGGAGGTGTTTTTTTGAATCAAGAAAAAATCAGAATTTTAGGAATTGCTCCCTATGAAGGCTGAAGTCAGTTATGCAGAAGATGGCCGCCGATCGAAACGATATCGATCTGACCGTCTATGTGGGCGACCTTCAAAAGGGCGCAGAATTGGCCCAAAGAAATTTTCATGGAAATTTTGATGTCATTATATCCCGGGGCGGAACGGCAGAGTTGATTGGCTCCTTGACAGATCTGCCAGTCATCGAGATCACGCTGTCTGTCTATGACGTGCTTCGCGCCATTAAAATGGCAGAAAATTTTTCTTCCCGCTATGCGATCGTCGGATTCCCCAGCATTACCGACAGTGCTCGTCTTCTCTGCGATCTGCTGCAATATCGCGTGGAAATCTGCACCGTACACAGTGCCGAGGAAGTAGAAAAAACCTTTTAGACTTACGGGGACGCGGGTATCGGATGATTCTCTGTGATGTAATCGCCAATACAACCGCAAAACGGTTAGGATTAAACGCCATTCTGATCACTTCCGGATCAGAAAGCATTGCAAACACCTTTGATCAGGCAGTCAAACTCTGCCGCAGCCATTCCATTCTCCGGGAAGAAAACCGGTTTCTCCGCGATGTCATCCAAAATGGCAAACAAAAAACCGTTATTTTCGACGACACAGGAGAACTTTTCTTTTCGACACTCCCCGCAACTGGTTATGACTCCGTAATCCAGACATTGAAAAAAGAATCCATATCCTGCGGAGAGCCTCAGCAAAGCTTCAAAAATATTGAAGGGATTTTGTACTCCATCGAAGGGTTTTCCCTTCCCTTTTACAGCAGACATTACTCTGTTTTCTTCATTTCCCCCAGTGCGGTTCCCCTGGCTATCAGCAAATACGGGATCCAGTACCAGAATCGCAGAGATGTAGAAAATTCTTTCTACAACAGCTTTTACAATATCACCGGGCAGCCAGGGAACCTCCAGGCAGATATCGAGCAAATGATTCAGACAAATCTCCCCATTATGATTACCGGTGAAGAAGGAACCGGAAAAGGCCGCGTAGCCGGAGCCATCTACACACAGGGCTCTCTGCGGCACAATGCACTCATCACCATAGATTTCGCTCTGATGAATGACAAAACCTGGGGATTTTTGGTAAATCATTACGACTCACCTTTTAACGACAACAACAATACCCTGTATCTGAAAAATATAGACGCTCTATCCCAGGAACGACAACGGCAGCTTCTCTCCCTCATCATCGATATGAACCTTACCCGAAGAAACCAGCTCCTGTTTTCTGCTGTCTGTCAACAGGATGGCGCCTTATCCCAGGTAAATATCGATTTTATCAATAAGCTTTCCTGTCTGACCATTCATCTCCCCCCGCTTCGACAGCGCCGGGAAGAAATCCCCACCCTGGCCAACCTCTGTCTAAGCTCTTTAAATATGAGCCTGGCTAAAGAAATTCTGGGCCTGGAAAACGGAGCCATGGAACGGCTTATCACTTACGACTGGCCCGGCAATTACACCCAGTTTAAACGGCTCTTAAACAAAATGATGGTTTTAACCACAATGCCTTACATTCAGGAAGATACCGTGACGCGTATTCTGGAGCAGGAAGCTCCCCCCGCCATTCCTTCCACCACCATCATCCCCGATCTGAACCGGACGTTGGATGATATCAACCAGTGTATTGTCCACGCTGTCCTGGAAGAAGTAAAGGGAAACCGAAGCGCCGCAGCTAAACGATTGGGAATCAGCCGCACAACCTTATGGCGTTTTCTCAAAGAATAATCTTTGAGAAATCAAAAAGGGGCTGAGTTACTCCATCAGCCCTCAATCACCCCCCAGATCTCCTCTCTCCCCTGCTTCGTCTCCGCGGAGAAGGGGATGATGTCCACGCCGTTTCCGTCGTCCAGCGCGGTCCTCAGCATCTTCACGTGCTTCGCCACCTGGCTGCGCTTTAACTTGTCCAGCTTTGTGGCGATGACGATGGGGCGGTAGCCGTTGTAGACCACCCAGTCGTACATGGTCTTGTCGTTGGCGGACGGCTCGTGGCGGATGTCCACCAGGAGGAACACGCACTTTAACATGGGGGATTTTTTCAGATAATTTTCAATCATCTTCCCCACTTGGCCTTGACCTCCACGGAGACCTTGGCGTAGCCGTAGCCCGGCAGGTCCACGTAGTAGAGCGCGTCGTTGATATTATAGAAATTGATGGTCTGCGTTTTTCCCGGCTGGGACGAGGTGCGGGCCAGGGATTTGCGCATCATCAGCGCGTTGATCAGCGAGGATTTCCCCACATTGGATTTTCCAGCGAAGGCAAACTCCGGGAGCGTATTCTCCGGGAGCCTGCTGGTGATGCCGCACACCGTCTCCAGTTCTGCTTTTTTAATGATCATTGTACTCTCCTTTTAGACAAATGCCTCCCGAAGCACATCCTCCATGTTCTTCACAAACACGATCTCCAGTCCCTTCGTGATCTCCCTGGAAAGCTCGGCGATATCCGGCTGGTTCTTCTCCGGCACCAGCACCTTTTTAATGCCGGCCATCCGGGCGGCCAGGATTTTCTCCTTCAATCCGCCGATGGGAAGGGCCCGGCCCCGCAGGGTGATCTCTCCGGTCATGGCCACCTTGGCGGACACCAGTCGCCCGGACACGGCGGACAGCATGGCCGTGGCCATGGTGATTCCCGCCGACGGGCCGTCCTTGGGCACCGCCCCTCCGGGATGTGGATGTGGATGTTGTGCTTCTCAAATAATCCTCGGCCACTCCGTACTCCATGGCCACGGAACGCACGTAGGTGAGCGCCGTCCGGGCCGACTCCTTCATCACATCGCCCATCTGTCCGGTGAGCATCAGCTCGCCCTTGCCTGGCATGGTGTTGACCTCGATCTGCAGGGTGTCGCCGCCCACGCTGGTCCAGGCCAGGCCGCGCACGATGCCCACCTGGTCCTCCTCGTTGGCGTTCTCGTAGGTTACGCGCTCTTTTCCCAGGTACTTTTCCAGCGAGTGCTCGGTGACGCGGATGGATTTCTTCTTATTTTCCAGAATCTCCCTGGCGGACTTGCGGCAGATGTCGCTGATTCTCCGTTCCAGGTTCCGCACGCCGGCCTCTCTCGTGTAATTCCGTATGATCTTCTCCAGCGCGCTGTCGCTGATGGAGAGCTGCTTCTTCGTCAGTCCGTTTTTCTCCAGCTGCTTCCCCACCAGATAGTCCTTTGCAATGTGGAACTTCTCGTTCTCGGTGTAGCTGTTTACCTCGATAATATCCATGCGGTCCAGAAGCGGCCGCGGGATGGTCTGGGTCGTGTTGGCCGTGGCGATGAAAAGCACCTCCGAGAGATCGATGGGCACCTCCACGTAATGGTCGCGGAAGCGGACGTTCTGCTCCCCGTCCAGCACCTCCAGAAGCGCCGCCGAGGTATCTCCCTTATAGTCGCTGCTCACCTTGTCAATCTCGTCCAGAAGCATCAGCGGATTGGCGACTCCGGCCTGCTTAAGACCCTCCACCAGACGGCCCGGCATGGCTCCCACATAGGTCTTTCTGTGTCCCCGGATCTCCGCCTCGTCGCGGACGCCGCCCAGGCTGATGCGCACGTACTCCTTGTCCAGGGCTCTGCCACCGAGCGGGCAATGGACGTCTTTCCCGTTCCCGGCGGCCCCACCAGGCAGAGAATGGGCGCGTCCCCCTTCTTCGTCAGCGTACGCACCGCCAGATACTCCAGCACCCGGTCCTTCACTTTCTCGAGACCGTAATGGTCCTCGTTGAGGATGCGGGCGGCCCGCTTTAAATCGTTATTGTCCTTCGACATCTTCTTCCAGGGAAGCTCGAGAAGCGTCTCTATGTAGATGCGCAGCACGTTGGCCTCCTGGCTGGAAGCGGGCATGTTTTTGAATCGCGCGATTTCCTTTTTTAGCTTATCCTTCACCTCGGCGCTGGCCCTCAGCTGACCAAGCTGCTTTAGATACTCGTCGGCCTCAGAGAGGGAATCTTCCTCCTCCCCCAGCTCCTGGCGGATCACCTTCATCTGCTCCCGCAGAATGTAATCCTTCTGGTTCTTGTCGATGCCGGCCTTCACCTTGGTCTGGAAATCCTTCTTGATCTTATAGACCTCCATCTCCATGATCAGAAGCTCCACGGTGCGCTCATAGCGTCTCGTCAGATACACGCACTCCAAGAGCTCCTGGCGGATCCGGTAATCCCAGGGAATCTGAATGGCGATCTGATCGAGAAGCTCCTCCAGCTCCTCGATGGCCAGAAGCTCCGGCACAATATCCCTGGCCGATTTGCCGTTGACGGTCTGGTACTCCTCCAGCTTGTCCTTGAGAACGCGCAGCATGGCCTCCCGCTCGATGGGGCCGATGTCCTCGCTCTCGTAGCCCAGCTCCTCGGCCTCCACGAAAAGCCCCGGTTCCTCCTCCAGAACAGTGACAAGCTCCGCCCGCTCCAGTCCCTCCACCATGACGCGGACCACTCCGCCGGGGAGCTTGGCCAGCTGCTTCACGCTGCCGATGGTTCCGATGCGGTGAAGATTTTCCAGGGAAATCTCCGGCTCGTCCGCCTGGATCTGCCCCACCAGAAGAATCCTCTGATCTCCCACCATGGCCTTCTCCACGGCGGCGATGGACTGTTTCCTGCTTATATCAAAATGAATAATCATCCCCGGCATCAGCGTCAGTCCCCTGAGCGCCACCGCCGGCATGGTAATTCTCTCTTTTTCCATCCTGTGTTCACCTCACACGCGCCCCGCACTGAGCGGAGCGCCGCATTCTTATGTCCGTACACAAAAAGGGGAGATGCGTTTCCGCAGACCCCTTTTCGTCCTAGGCGATCTCGCCCGTATTATCCTTTTTAAACCGGCTGGTCAGAGCCTTTCTCGGCACCGTGGTGTCGCGGTACACCAGCTCCGGCTCCGCCTCGTTCTCCACCACGTCGCCGGTGATGGTGCAGATGCCACATTGTTCACGGAGGGCAGCTCATACATCATCTCCTGCATGACCTTCTCCATGATGGAGCGCAGGCCTCTGGCTCCCGTCTTCTGCTCCACCGCGCGTCTGGCGATGGCTCTCAGCGCGTCGTCTGTGAACTCCAGCTTCACGCCGTCCAGCTCAAATAACTTCTGATACTGCTTCACGATGGCGTTCTTCGGCTCGGCGAGGATCTTCACCAGCGCCTCCTCGTCCAGCGAGTGGAGCGCCACATGCACCGGCACACGGCCGATAAACTCCGGGATCAGCCCGTATTTCGTCAGATCCTGGGGCATCACCTTCTCCAGCAGATCGTCCACATCCTGCTCCTTCCGGTCAACGATCTTCGCGTCAAAGCCGATGGAACCGGCGCCCAGGCGGTTCTCCACCACCTTCTCGAGCCCGTCGAAGGCTCCGCCGCAGATAAACAGGATGTTGGTCGTGTCGATCTGGAGGAGCTCCTGCTGCGGGTGCTTTCTGCCTCCCTGGGGCGGAACGCTGGCCACCGTGCCCTCCAGAATCTTAAGGAGCGCCTGCTGGACGCCCTCGCCGGAGACGTCGCGGGTGATGGAGACGTTCTCCGACTTCTTCGTGATCTTATCGATCTCGTCGATATAGATAATTCCGTACTCCGCGCGGCTGATATCATAATCCGCCGCCTGGATGATCTTCAAAAGAATATTCTCCACGTCCTCGCCCACGTAGCCCGCCTCGGTGAGCGTGGTGGCGTCGGCGATGGCAAAGGGGACATTTAACATCCGGGCAAGGGTCTGCGCCAGATACGTCTTTCCGGATCCGGTGGGCCCCAGCATCAGAATGTTGCTCTTCTGCAAATCGATGTCGTCGGTCTTTCTGGCCGATGTGACACGCTTGTAGTGATTGTAGACAGCCACGGAGAGCACCTTCTTGGCGTCGTCCTGTCCGATCACATAATCGTCCAGAAACGCCTTGATCTCCTTGGGCTTCAGCAGATTAATATCGCTGAAATCCGGTCCTTTGCTGTCTGGCTGTCCGGCAAACTCCTCCTCCAGGATCTCCGCGCACAGCTCAATGCAGTCGTCGCAGATAAAGACATTGTCGGAACCGGCGATCAGCTTTCTCACCTGGTCCTGCGTCTTCCCGCAGAAGGAACATCTAACCTTGTCGTCTGTTCTGCCTGGCATCTCATTACCTCTCTTTACAAGTCTTAACGGCCCGTGATGACACGGTCAATCAGTCCGTACTTCATGGCCTCCTCGGCGGTCATGTAGTGATCTCTCTCCGTATCCCTCTCAATGACCTCCAGGGGCTGGCCGGTGTTGGCCGCCAGGATCTCGTTTAATTTCTTCTTGGTCTGCAGAATCTTCTCCGCGACGATCTGGATCTCCGTCGCCTGTCCCTGCGCGCCGCCGGACGGCTGATGGATCATGACCTCCGCGTTGGGAAGCGCCAGGCGCTTGCCCTTGGTTCCGCCTGCCAGAAGGAAGGCGCCCATGCTGGCCGCCATACCGATGCACATGGTGGAAACGTCACACTTGATATAGTTCATGGTGTCGTAGATCGCCATGCCTGCGGTCACGGAGCCGCCGGGGCTGTTGATGTAGAAATGAATGTCCTTGTTGGGATCCTCAGACTCCAGGAAAAGGAGCTGCGCAACCACCAGGCTGGCGGTCACATCATTCACTTCCTCGGACAGGAAAATAATCCTCTCTTTAAAAGGCGGGAGTAGATGTCGTAAGATCTCTCCCCCTGCTGGTGGATTCAATGACATAGGGTACTAAACTCATAGTAAACCTCCTGTTTGAAAACTGTATCGGGAAATCTCCCAATAACGCAAATGAGATTCCCGGAACAGACGCGCGCATGGAATATCCCCACCCCCGCGTCCATTCCAGGAATCCTGTCTTTCGTATCTCGCGACTACATTCTATCGATTATACAAGCTTCGCCTCGGCAACCAGAAGATCCACAGCCTGCTGAACCGCCAGATCCTGGGTCAGCATCTCCTTCTCCTTCGGTCCCATGAGCTCTTTCAGCTTGGAAGCCTCCATCTTGTACTGCTCCGCCATCTTCTCGTACTCGGCGTCGATGGCCTCCTCGCTCACCTGGATGTTCTCCGCCTTGGCAACGGCCTCAAGAGTAAGTCTCACTTTAATTCTTCTGATGGCCTCCGGCTTCATCTGATCCATCATGGTGTCGATGGACTGGCCGGTGTACTTCATGTACTGATCGAAGGAAAGGCCCTGGCTCTGCAGTCTGCGGGCATAATCCTCCAGCATGTTTCTGCACTGGCTCTCCAGCATCGGATCCGGGATCTCCATGGATGCGTTCTCCACAACCTTCTCGATCACGCGGTCCTCGTTGAGAGTGGTGGCTTCCTTCGCCTTTCTCTCTTCAAGCTTTGCCCTCACGTCGGCCTTGTATTCATCCATCGTATCGAAATCGGAAACCTCGCTGGCGAACTCGTCGTTCAGCTCCGGAAGCTCCTTCACCTTGATCTCCTTAACGGTTACCTTGAAGGTGGCGGGCTTGCCCTTGAGCTCGTCGGCATGGTACTCCTCGGGGAAGGTCACGTTGACCTCGCACTCCTCGCCGATGTTCTTGCCGATCAGCTGCTCCTCAAAGGTGTCGATGAAGGAGTGGGATCCGATGGTCAGCGGGTAGTCGGTACCCTTGCCGCCGTCGAACGGTTTTCCGTCGATAAAGCCCTCGAAGTCGATGACAGTCTCGTCGCCGTCCGCCACAGGTCTGTCCTCAACGGTGATCAGACGCGCGTTCTGGTTCTGCACTCTGGCGATCTCTGCGTCAACGTCCGCATCGGTCACCTCAGCGGAAGCCTTCTCAACCTCCACGCCCTTGTACTCGCCGAGAGTAACCTCCGGCTTTACAGCAAAGGTAGCGGTGAAAATGAACGGCTTGCCCTTCTCGATCTGAACCACGTCGATGGTCGGTCTGGAGACGATCTCCTCCCCGCACTCGGCAGCAGCCTTGGTGTAGTTTGCATCGATGAGCTGGTTGGCGGCCTCCTCATAGAAAACGCCGGGGCCGTACATCTTCTCTATCATAGCCTGGGGTGCTTTGCCCTTTCTGAAACCGGGAATGTTAAATCTGTTTTTCTCCTTATTGTATGCGGCCTTGGTCGCGGCCTCGAACTCCTCGGCAGGCACCTCAATGGTCATCTTTGCCATGTTCTTCTCTAATTTTTCCACTTGTAAACTCATTTTATGGCTCCTCCTTAAACTATATGTGAACCGCCTTCATCCGTCTGGGCGTTACACTTCAATTTAGCATTATAACATAAAAATACGATTTTACAATACAAAAACTTAAAAAATCAGAACTGGTCGTACTGAATTGCCGCCTTGATCTGCGCGGCCGTCTCCCGGTCCGTCAAAATTCCGGCCAGCTCCAGTCCCAGATCCAGGGCGTAGCCCAGCCCTCTGGCCGTGGTCATATTTCCGTCGGTCACCACGCCGTCCTTCACCGGAACGGCCCCTTTCAGCCGCGGCTCGTAGCCCGGATAGCAGGTGGCTTTCTTTCCCTCAAGCACGCCCAGATCGCCCAGCACGCTGGGAGCCGCACAGATGGCCGCCACCCGCCGGCCGTCGGCCGCCGCCTGCCTCACCGCCTCCATGAGAGGCTCAAAGGCCGCCAGATTCTTCGTCCCCGGCATCCCGCCCGGAAGGAATAAAACGTCCGCCTCCGCCGGGTCGGTCTCCTCAAACAGTTTGTCCGCCGTGATGGTGAACCCGTGGGCTCCCGTCACCTGGCGGCTGCCGGTAACGGAGACCAGCGTCACCTCCACGCCCGCGCGCACCAGGATATCCATGGCTCCCAGGCACTCCACTTCCTCAAGACCGTCAGCTAAAAACGCGTATACTTTTGACATAATTTACTTCCTCCTGTTTTATTTCTTCTATCTGTTTTTATTTTCTCCTGGTCCAGTAGCCGTCCTCGTCCTTTACCCAGCCGTCGTAGCTCTCCTCACCGCTCTGGCTCCCGGTCTCCCTGCGCCGGTCTTCCTCGTCCCCGTGATGCTCCCAGCCGTCACCATACTGGCCTCTGTCACGGTCTCTCTGCTCCCAGGCGTCCCCGTACCAGCCTGGCCGTCACTGCCGTATCCGTCCCCGCGCGGCTCGGAATACCGGGTAAACCCGTTCAGACGAAGCCCCATCTCCTGCGCCTCTGGCCGCAGGCAGGCGTAGAACTCCGCCGTCGCCGCATCCGCATAGGGAAGAATGACGAGGGAGCATACGAACGTCAGCACCATGCCGACAAGCTCGTTCAGCAGCCCGAACAGTGCCGGAACCACCATCCAGAGAAGAATCGACACCTCCAGCACAAAGAGCTTAAGCCTCCTGTCGTCCATCATCCTGCGGCTTAAGCGGAACGCGTCTCTGGAGGAAATCTCCGGATTCTCCGCCAGGATATAGGGGATCATGGCATACTCGTAGGCCTTGTAAATGCCCGGCAGAATCAGAAGAAACATCCAGAGAATCACTTTCAGATTCATGAGGAACATGATCTTCACCACGTTCAGATAATGCCCGGAACCGAAGGCCCAGAACACTTTCCCGACGCCTGCCGAGTGTCCCATCTCGCGGCTCTCCATGTAGAAGCGGTTCTTTCCCACCTCCAGAATCTGAAACACAAAAATGTTGAGCACCGCGACGATGCACGCCACGGTCAGCACGGCGATCACCGCCGTCAGAATGGCCGCAAATATCATGTGCGGCGGAAGCTGCCCGAAGCCGTCGGTCAACGCCCCCGCCTGCTCCTGCCCTTCCCCGGCGGTCTGGCTCCTGCCGCCGTTGGAAAATATGGAAATAATGAACGATACGAGAACCGCCTGCGGGAAATATCCTGTCAGATTCGCCCGGGCCCTCCGCCTCAACTCTGAATTGCTGAACTGTTCCATATATACCTCCTGTCTCATGGTTTCATGCTAAAACTGATTATATCACAGTCCGTCCGAAAATGAAAACCCGTTCAGACGGATTCCCAGCGCCCGCCCTCTCACGGAGGCGTAAAACTCCGCCTGCGCCGCGTCCATGTAGGCATTGATGAAAAGCGACCCCAGAAACAGCGCTGCGGCGCCCACCGGCACGCTGAATGCCAGGAGAAAAACAAGCGGGATATAGATGGCGTAAACCGACACCGTAAGGCACACCAGCTTCCACTTGCGCCCGTCCATCAGCTGCCGGCTGATACGAAACGCGGTTCCGGAGGAAACCTCCGGATTCTCCGCCAGAATATAGGGCACCATGGCGTACTCGCAGGCCTTATAAATCCCCGGAATCACCAGAAGAAACGTCCACAGATACGTCTTGATCCGCCGCAGGAAAAGGATCCGCACCAGGTTAAAATAGTTCCCGCAGCGAAACGGCCACACAAGCTTCCCCATTCCCGCCGGACGGCCGGCCTCGCGGCTCTCCATATAAAAACGGTTTCTCCCCACCTCAAAAAGATCGAACACAAAAATGCTTAAAAGCAGAATCAAAAGACCCGCAGACGCGGCTCCCACCAGGCGGTCACCGCCGTCCTGACAAGGTTCTCCGGCATGAGGCCGTTTATCTGAATCAGCCAGGGCTCCGGCGCGCTGGTTTGGTATACATTCCAGCTCCAGCTGCCGATGTCTATGGTCAGGGTCCCGTACTCCTTTGCATTCCCGGCGTCCTCCACATGTCCGGCGGTCAAGAAAAATCTGGCGATAAAGCTGACGGACACCGCCTGGAGAAAATATCTTCCAAGCGCTGCCCTCGCGCGCTCCCGAAGCTGCGCATTTTCCAGTTCCTGATACTCCATTCCATCCCCTCCCTGTAAATTTTTCCACGTATGAATGTTTTTAATAGTATACCATTTATTCCCACATAAGACCTTACTTTTTTCCGACAGACTTTTTAAATTTTATCGAATATGATATGATAGTTTTTAAGAACCCGCTAAGGGAACACTGGAAAGGAGATTCTTTCATGGAGATCGAGCGCAAATTTCTGGTTATACAGCCGCCGGAAAATTACCGGCACTTTCCCTGCCGCAAAATCGAACAGGGGTATTTGAACATCCGCCCGGTGGTCCGGGTGCGGCGGGCGGACGATCAATATTTTCTGACCTATAAATCCGCCGGACTTCTGGCGCGGGAGGAGTACGAGCTCCCGCTCACTGAAGAAGCCTACCTGCACCTGCGGGAAAAATGCGACGGTAACATTCTCACCAAAACCCGCTATCTCCTGCCCCTCGACGACGCCCCGCATCTGACCGTGGAGCTGGACGTGTTCGAGGGAATTTACGAGGGGCTGATTCTGGCGGAGGTGGAGTTTCCCACTGAGGAAGAAGCGCTGCGCTTCACTCCCCCCGGCTGGTTTTCCGAGGACGTGACCATGAGCGGGCGGTACCAGAACAGCCGTCTCAGCCGCATTTCGCCGGAGGAGCTGTAGCCTATGAAACTGGAACTGATACCCGCCTATGACCGGATTCCCGAGCTCTCGGAGCTGATCAGAGAATACACCGACGCGATTCTCGCCCAGGGCGACGACGTGAGAAAATGCCTGGCGGTCCAGCATCT
The DNA here is from genome assembly GCA_001304875.1 of Clostridia bacterium UC5.1-2E3. Classification (GTDB taxonomy): domain Bacteria; phylum Bacillota; class Clostridia; order Lachnospirales; family Lachnospiraceae; genus Ventrisoma; species Ventrisoma faecale. Next base: position 4,164 of record BBZO01000030.1, on the reverse strand, counting down.
GGACGAGGAGCTTAGGGACCTGCCCCGAAAATACGCCCCGCCCTACAGCCGCCTCTATCTGGCCGTCTCCGACAACGGCACGCCCGCCGGCTGCGCGGCGCTTCTGCGAAACGACGAAGAGTTCTGCGAGCTCAAGCGGCTCTACGTCCGCCCGGCCTTCCGCGGGCTCCGTCTGGGCAGTCTCCTGCTGGAGAAAGCCATCGGGGACGCGAGAGCCATCGGCTACAAACATATACGGCTGGACACCTTTCCGTCCATGGAGACGGCCATCCGGCTGTATGAGACATACGGATTCTACCGCATCGGAAAATACAATGACAACCCGGCGGAGACGGCGGTTTTTATGCAGCTGGATCTGTAACACTACAATCATTTTTGACAGGAGGTATTTCCATGAAAACCATACGGCTTCTCTATCCCGACTACTTAAGCGGCGGCCTGGAGACCTACTACTTCGGCGCCCATCTTCTGGCACACATTCTGCCGCAGAACGAAAACCAGCCCTTATACAAGGTGGAGCTGGCGCCTCCGGACGGCCGGGAGCGGCCGGTGACCGACGGCGTCTGCGCGCGGGACGAGGTGACCGCGGGCATCATGCAGGCCGCCCGCGTCATCGAGGAGGCAAAGCCGGACCGGATCATCACTATCGGCGGAAACTGCATCGTCTCCCAGGCCCCCTTCGACTACCTGCACGGGCTCTACGACAACCTGGGGATTCTCTGGATCGACGCCCACCCGGACGTGTCCACCCCCGCCGACGGCTACCCCAACGCCCACGCCATGGTGCTGGGCTCCCTCATGGGCCGCGGCGACGAGGCCCTCTCCGCTCTCATGAAGAACAGGAAATTCAAACCCGATGAGATTCTCTACGTGGGCCTGCAGGGACTCCACGACTACCAGGAACATTTCTTACAGGAGATGGGCGTGGATTACCGGGTGCAGGATCAGACCTTTGTGACGCTTAAGGAGATTCAGTCATTCATGGCACGCTTCGACCACATTTTGGTGCACCTGGATATCGATGTGCTGGACGCGGAACTCTTCCACTCCACCTATTTCGCCAACAAGGAACTGACCGGCGACGGCAGCGGCGGCGGGCGGATGACCATGGAGGAGCTGGGAAAAGTGCTCCAGTGCATCACCGCCCACTCGGACGTGGTGGGCTTCACCATCGCGGAGTATCTGCCTTTTGACGAGCACCGGCTCCATAAAATGTTCGCGGGGCTTGGGCTGTTTAACGAGTGATTCCTAAAAGGCGCCCGGCCCGCGTAAAATCCGCAGGCCAGGCGCCTTCTCTCTTTTTCTCACTGATTCTGTTTTTAAAGCGTCTCTCCCTTAAGCTCCTTAAGCCCTCTCAAAATCTTCTCCGGTGTGAACGGAGGCTCGTAGAATCTGAGGCCCGTGGCGTTGTAGATCGCCTGGGCGATGGCCGGCAGCGGGGTGTTGATGACCACCTCGCCGATGGACTTGGCTCCGAAGGGGCCGGTGGGCTCGTAGCTCTCCTCAAATTCCACCCGGATGTCGGGGATCTCCTGGCGGCAGGGGATCTTGTACTGCATGAAGGAATTTTCCTTCAGATACCCGGTCGCCGTGTAATTGATGTCCTCGTAGAGCGCCATGCCGATGCCCTGCACCAGGCCGCCCTCGGTCTGGCGTCTGGAGAGATTGGGATTGATGACGGTTCCGCAGTCCACCACGGCCACGTAGTCGATGAGATCCACCTTTCCGGTCTCCGGATCCACCTCTACCTCGGCCATGCCGCACATGAACGGCGGCGGGGACACCGGCGAATGGTGGGAGGCGGTGGCCTCCAGCGCCACATCGCAGCCCAGCATACGCTTCGTGGCGATCTCCATCAGCGTCACCTTTTTCTCCGGCTCGCCCAGCTTATGCACCGTCTTTCCGTCAAACTCCGCTTCCTCCCCGGGGATTTCCAGCATCTCCGCTCCCATCTTCCGTATCTTCTCTTTTAACTCCCCGCAGGCCTTCACGGTGGCCATGCCGGTGATGTAGGTGGTGCTGGACGCGTAGGAACCGGAATCGTAGGGCGAGGTGTCTGTGTCCACGCCGTACACCGAGATATCGTCAAACTCGCACTCCAGCACGTCGGCGGCCATCTGGGCCAGGATCGTGTCGCAGCCGGTTCCCATGTCGGAGCATCCCACCACCATGTTGTAGGTGCCCTCGTCGCTTAGGCGGATGGTGATGGAGCCCACGTCCACATGGGCGATGCCGGAGCCTGCATGGCGCTGGCCACGCCCACGCCCCGGAGCTTTCCGTCCTCCGTCACCCGCATGGGGTATTTGCTGTCCCAGCCGATCATCGTTCTCGCCCGCTCCAGGCACTCGCCCAGGCGGCAGCTTTTAAGCACCAGATCGTGGTAGGCGTGCATCACCTGTCCCTCCACCGGGTAATTTAATTTTCTCGCAGCCACCGGATCCAGGCCCAGCTCCGTCATGGCCTCGTTAAACAGCGACTCCGCCGCAAAAATGCCCTGGGTGGCCCCGTAGCCGCGGTAGGCGCCGGACGCCTGCACGTTGGTGTAGACCACGTCGTATTTAAAGCGGAACGCCTCCGGCGTGTAGAGCGGCATGGATTTCTCCGCCGTCAGTCCCACGGTGGTCGGACCGTGCTCGCCGTAGGCTCCCGTATTGGACAGCGTATACATATCGATGGCGCGGACCTTTCCGTCCTTTCTGAATCCCATCTTCACGCGCACCTGCATCTCGTGGCGCGGCGAGGAGGCGATCATGGCCTCGTAGCGGGTGTACTCAATCTTCGCAGGCCGCCCGGTCTTCCAGGTGACCAGCGCCGCATAGACCTCGGAGACGCCGGTCTGCTTCGCGCCGAAGCCGCCGCCGATCCTGGGCTTTACCACGCGCACCTTCGACTTGGGAATGTCCAGGGCGTTGGCCACGATTCTCCGGATGTGAAACGGGATCTGGGTGGAGGAAACCACGGTGAGCCGCCCGTAGGTGTCCATGGTGCAGTAGGTGTTAAACGGCTCCATCATGGTCTGGTTGTTGGCCTTCGTGTGGAAGGTTCTCTCCAGCACCAGGTCGCAGTCCGCAAACACCGCCTCCAGATCGCCGCCCTCGTAGCCGCCGCTGGCACACAGGTTCTGCTTTGCATCTCCTCCCACGGGGACGTTGGCCTTCCAATCATCCTCGGGGTGGACTAAAATCTCATTTCCCTTGGACGTTCTGAAGTCCAGGAGCGGCGTGAGCACCTCGTACTCCACCTTGACGAGCTTCATGGCCTTCTTCACGGCCTTCTCATTTTCTCCGGCGATCACGGCCACGGCGTCGCCCACAAACCGCACCCGGTCCTCCAGGATGTAGCGGTCGTAGGGGCTCATTTCCCAGAAGGTCTGGCCCGCCTGGGTGAATCTCCGGTTCGGGCAGTCCTCGTGGGTGAGGATACAGACGATCCCCTCCACCTTCTCCGCCCGGGATTTATCGATGCTCTTTATCTTTGCGCTGGCGTGGGGGCTTCGCAAAACCTTCACCACCAGGCAGTCCTTCGGCGCTAAGTCCTGGGTATACACCGGTTTTCCCGTCACCAGGCCATGCCGTCCTTTTTCATTACTGGCTGATTGACGTATCTCATTGCGCGGCAGCCTCCTTTTTCTCTCTGCTTAAATAATCCTTCACGGCCCGCATCTGGCTCACATAGCCGGTGCAGCGGCAGAGATTTCCGGATAAATACTCCCGGATCTCCTCGTCCGTGGGATTTTTAAGTTCCCTCTCCATGGCGAGCACATTCATGATGAATCCGGGGCTGCAGAATCCGCACTGCTCCGCGCCGTAGCCGGCCAGGAAGCGCCCGAACTCCTCCGCCTCCTTCTGAAGTCCCTCCATGGTGGTGATGTGAAGTCCCTGGGCGCGGCCCGCCGGAAAGCTGCAGGACAGCACCGGCTTTTCCTCCACCCACACGGTGCAGAGCCCGCAGTTGGCGGTGTCACAGCCCCGCTTCACGCTGTAGCAGCCCTGCTCCCGCAAGAAATCCAGAAGCACCATGTCTGCGTCGATCTGCTTCGTCACGCGGCGTCCGTTGATATAACATGAAAGCTCCATCACTTCACCTCCCCGATTTCTTTCAGTGCCCGGCCGATGAGCACACCGGCCACGTGGCGGCGGTACTCCGCGCTGGCGCGGGCGTTGG